>CAUAJK010000026.1:0-31317 GCA_958429345.1 uncultured Collinsella sp.
CGCAGCGCGGTGTGCAGGACGGCGCGGTCCTCGGTGGTGTTGATGTGCTCGCCGGAGAACATGGCGTCGCGGCGCTCCTCGAGCTTCACCTCGCGGGCAAGATCGCACAGCAGCTTGACGGTCTCATCGGTCACCAGGTTCTTCGACAGATCGAAGTGCAGGTCACCGGCGTCAAAGCTCAGCTTGTTCACGCGGTCGGCGTCAGCAGCGAACCAGGCCTTGAGGTCGATACCTTCGGCCTCGAGCTTCTCCTGATGAGCCTCGAGCGCCTTCCAAGCGGCAGTCGACGTAGCATCGATAGGTGCGGCAACAGTTGCCATAGAGTCCTCCTCAGCATACGGGCGCACGCCTCCATGCGCCCGGACATTCAGATGCCACTATTCTAGCGCAGGTCAAGACTATAATCAGCGAGCGTTGCCAATCGGCCCCCAAACGGCAACCGATCAAAAAGGGACAGGCTTATTTTGGCAGGTCAAACGCTTTACCAACCAATAATAACCCATCCCTTTATGGCAAATATTAGGCCGCGGCGCAGACGCTTCCGAGCAACTCACGCAGAGGAGACCCAATGCCCTCAAGCAGTTCGGGCGCGATAATGGCAAAAACGGGAACCTCGCCGGCTCCCACGACGGCAGGCACCTTGCCCTCCGAGAGAATGCATCCATAAGGGACAAAACCTTCTTCGCCGGTATCGAGCGCTGCCATGCGACGCGCGAGCTCGCGCGCAAAGCCGGCAGTATCGGCATCGCCAATCGCCAGGACAAAGTCCACGCCTTCGTCGGTCGCCAGGGCCACGGCTTCGTCGACCAGCTCGTCTCCCCCGTCGCCCTCAAACGAGCCGCAGCGGAAAAGTACGCGCTCGAGTAGGGCTCGATCAAGCGAGCCAAGTGCCGCCGAAACAAGCTCATCGCGCGTATGCCTGTCACCGCCCAGCACGACCAGCGCCTTGGTGCCGCCGTAGTGAGCGACCAATCGTCCGCACCAGCGAGCCACGTCTCCATCCGCAACAAGGCGCGTCGGCATACCAAACCCATAATTGACCATCTTTTCCACAACCTTCCGTGCGTATAGGCGGTATCAATCGTTAGGCCCATGCTACGAAGCGAGGTTTTCCGAGCTGTTTCGAACTCTTTAGAGCTGCGTTAAAACCCGATGCAGCCGCACGGCCATACCTACCAAAACAAACCAGTCCCTTTTTGGCAGGTTTTGACGATGTCCGGATGAGCGGGTATTATCGAACAGATATTCGATAAGAACATGTGTTTGATGGGAGGCTCGGATGGCGCACGAGCAGCACACCTACATCTGCATCGACCTCAAGACGTTTTATGCCAGCGTCGAGTGCGTCGATCGTGGGCTCGACCCACTCACTACGTGTCTGGTCGTTGCCGACGAATCGCGCGGGCGCACGACCATCTGCCTCGCCATCACACAGGCCATGAAGGACCTCGGGATACACAACCGCTGCCGTCTGTTCGAGATTCCCGACGGCATCGACTACATCAAGGCCGTACCGCGCATGCGGCATTACATGGAGGTGTCGGCGCAAATCTACGGCATCTATCTGGAATACGTGAGCCCGCAAGACATTCATGTCTATTCAATCGACGAATGCTTTATCGACGTGACGCCCTATCTAGACCTCTACCATACCAATGCCAAAGGCTTTGCCTGCATGCTGCGCGACGAGGTCCTCGCGCGCACCGGCATCACGGCGACGGTCGGCATCGGCCCCAACCTATTCCAGGCCAAGGTAGCGCTCGACATTACCGCCAAGCACGTACCCAGCCGCATCGGCATACTCGACGACGAAACCTTTCGCAAGGAGATCTGGCCCCATCGTCCCATCACCGATATCTGGGGCATCGGCCCCGGCGTGGCAGCCCGCCTCGAAAAGTATGGCGTCTACGACCTGATGGGCGTCGCGGCGCTCGACGAAAACCTGCTTTACGACGAGCTCGGCGTCAATGCCGAATATCTCATCGACCACGCCTTCGGGCGCGAGCCGACAACCATCGCCGATATCCAAGCCTATCGCCCGCAAGCAACTTCGACCACCACAGGGCAGGTGCTATCGAAGGGCTATGCCTACGAGCAGGCCTACACCGTCTTGCGCGAAATGGTCGATGCCGCCGTGCTGGATTTAATCGACAAGCACGTGGTGTGCGACAGCATCTCGCTCTTTGTGGGTTATGCGAGCGAACGAGCCGACATACGCCGCCTCGACGCCAGCGGTACTGCGCAATATGTGGACGGATGCGGACACCTACGCTCGAGCACGTCGAGTATCGAACCCACCGCAACCGCCGGCCCCGAACTCGCACCCCGTGCGCCCAAGCCCGTCCAGCGCGATGACGAAAGGCGTCGCCTGGTGCGCGAGGCGCAGGCAATCGATGGCATCTTTGTGGGAGAGCATGGCGGCAAACCGCGTGGTGGCTATGCCGCGCTCTTTGCGCACTCCAACGCCTCGCGCAAGCTGCCCGAGCGCACCAATTCGTTTAAGAAGATCATGGGGTATTTCGATGACCTTTGGGCGCAGACTGTCGACCCCAAGCGACCGGTCAAGCGTATCAATCTGGGATTTGGCAACCTCATGCCCGAGGAATTTGCCACCATCGATCTGTTCAGCGATGTCGAGGCCGATGAGCGCGAGCGCGACCTGGCGCGCGCCGTCCTGGCTGTGAAAGGCAAGTACGGCAAGAACGCGCTCGTCAAGGGATTAAGCTTTACCGCCGGCGCCACCGCGCGCGAACGCAACGACCAAGTTGGAGGACACCGTGCCTAAGCCCAAACAACAGCCCGTGCGCCCGCCGACCGCCTTCGAGCGCCTGGCGGACCCCGAGGGCAGACGCCGCGTCGCCGACCCCAACCTCACTGCCAACGGTGCCGTGCGCGCCAACCGCGCCGCACAGTTTATGCCCTTTGCCGCCCTCACGGGATACTACGAACTCGTGCGCAAGCAGGAAATCACCGTCGAGCCAAAACGTGAGCTCACGGAAGAAAAAGCCCTCGTACTTTCTAAAAAGCTCGAGGGTCTCAAACGTGGCGACTTGGTTCGTGTCACCTATTACGATACGTACGGCTATCGCTCCCGCACCGGCATCCTCGACGAGGCGCTCCCCGCCTTCAAGCTCCTCAAGCTCCGAGACATAGCCATCGACTTCGACGACATCCAAGACATCGAACTGCGCGGACGAGCCTAGACAAGGAAATGCATCCAAGACGGCGCTTACAGCGTCATGACGTAGTAGCCCGCGTCTTTCACGGCCGTCTCGAGGACACCGCGATCAACCGGCTGCTTAGAGCGCACGCGTGCCGTGTGGTCCGCAAACGTCACCGTTGCCCACACGCCATCCAGCGCATTGAGGGCATTGGCTACGTTCTGAGCGCAGCCGTCACAGCTCATGCCGCCGATGAGCAGCTCATCGCTATAGGGGTAGTGTGACGCATCGGTATCCACCACAACAACCTTTTTGGCCTTCTTACCGCTCGCGCCATCGCTGCAGCAACTCTTCCCGTGTGTCGAAGCGGCAATACGACGCAGTCCAAAAAACATGCCGACGGCAATGACGGCCAGCACGATGAGATTCGCAGGGTTGAGCAAGTCACTCATGCGTTCCCCTTTCAAGTAGCCCTATCTAGATACCCCCATGGGGTGTCCCCATCTTAACCCAAAATCATGTCCGTTCGGTCAATTAGTTTCCCGCTTCAAACTTTTTTGTTGACCATGGCTTACTTTCGTGTATAAGTTTTCCTAGGCTAACAGTTTAGATCCGTAAGGAGCGCCGTGACTCGAACCATAGACATCCCAACGTTTCAGGCAGCAGTCGTGCGCAACTGCTCTCCCACGCTCGCGGGCATCAAGCCGGCATCGCTCTTTACCTATCCAGGCACCTATGCCCACGGGGACGGCTCGACCGCAACCGAAACCATCGCAGAACGCCGAGCACGCCTGCTCAACGTTATCGCCCAGTGCAATCGCGAGCTTGACCCGTTCGGTATCCACCTGAGTGTTTTGGTCTGGCGGCCCTGCGGAGCGCTCGTGTATATGTACCGAGCCAAAAGCCTCACCACCTATTTCGCAGACCCTCGCGCCCAAACGGCGCTCGCCTCGGAAGGCTACGACACAAGAGACCTTTCGACATGCCTTGTGCATGTGGCATCACGCATCACGCTCGCGAGCAATAACGTCGCGGAATGCGCCTGTAGCCAGACTCGATGCGCACTACCCCAGCAAGCTAGCTGCAGCAACGACTGTACCTGCGAGTTTCCGCACGAAATAGGCTACTTCCTCGGATATCCCTACGACGACGTGCACGAGTTTATCGTCCAGCGCGGCGAGAACTACAAGGTCTTTGGAGCTTGGAAGGTCTACACGAATGTCGAGCAAGCGCTTGCGATGTTTGACGCCTACCGCGCTTGCACTCAATACCTCACCTTTGTCTATCAGCAGGGCTGCAGCTTGGCGCAACTTGCCCAGGCAACCCGATAGAACATAGAAGCCGCGGCAACCTGCCGCACAACTGAAAGGACTCAACATGAGCAAGATCGCCGTCGTCTACTGGAGCGGCACGGGCAACACCGAGGCCATGGCAAACTTCGTTGCCGAAGGTGCAACCGATGCCGGCGCCGAGGCAGAGGTCATCTCCTGCGCCGACTTCTCTGCCGACAAGGCCACCGAATATGATGCCTTCGCCTTCGGCTGCCCCGCCATGGGCTCCGAGGAACTCGAGTACGATGAGTTCCAGCCGATGTGGGACGAGGTCAAGGAGGCTCTCGGCGACAAGAAGGTCGTCCTCTTTGGCTCCTATTCGTGGGCCGAGGGCGAGTGGATGGACAACTGGAAGGCCGACGCCGACGAGGCCGGCGTCAACGTCGTGGACTCCACCATCTGCTACGACGCGCCCGACGACGAGGGCGAGACCGCTTGCAAGGCCCTCGGAGCCGAGCTCGCGTAACGAACCCAGGGCCTCCAAAAGAGCCTGCATCAAAGCACATCCCCATCCCTACAAAAGAGCGGGGGCTGGATTCAAGTCCAGCCCCCGCTCTTTTGTAACGGCAGTTACATCAACCGGCTACGAGATATTGCCCAAGAACGCCTTGGTGCGTTCGCTCTTGGGATGGTCGAAGACCTCGCTCGGCGTGCCCTCTTCCACGATAACGCCGCCGTCCATAAAGACC
Source organism: uncultured Collinsella sp. (assembly GCA_958429345.1). Lineage (GTDB taxonomy): Bacteria > Actinomycetota > Coriobacteriia > Coriobacteriales > Coriobacteriaceae > Collinsella. Next base: position 5,182 of record CAUAJK010000026.1, read on the forward strand.
ACGCGGTCGGCGACATCGCGGGCAAAGCCCATCTCGTGCGTCACCACGATCATGGTCATACCGTCACGTGCAAGATCGCGCATGACGCCAAGAACGTCGCGGACAAGCTCGGGGTCGAGCGCCGAGGTAGCCTCGTCAAAGAGCATGACGTGTGGGTTCATCGACAGGGCGCGGGCGATCGCCACGCGCTGCTGCTGACCGCCCGAGAGCTGGCTCGGCATAAAGTCGATGCGCTCGGCCAGGCCGACCTTGGTCAGCTCCTCGATGGCAATCTTCTCGGCCTCTTCCTTGCTGCGCTTGAGCACCTTTTGCTGCGCAAGCATGACGTTCTTTTTGACCGACAGGTGCGGGAACAGGTTGAACTGCTGAAACACCATGCCCAGGTGCGTGCGCACTTTGTTGAGGTCGACACCCTTGGCGCACACATCCACGCCCTCAACGATGATCGAGCCGCTCGTGGGATGCTCCAGACGATTGATGCAGCGAAGCATCGTCGACTTGCCCGAGCCCGAAGGGCCCAGGACTACGACGACCTCGCCCTTGTGCACATCTAGATCGATATCGCGCAGGACCACGTTATCGCCAAAGGCCTTCTGGAGGTTCTTGATACTGACGACGACCTCGTTCGAGTTATTGGTTTCGCTCATGATAGGACCTCCTTACAGACCGGCGATGTGATCGGCAGGCGTCGCGACAACCTGTCCGGCGCTCTTGGCGGGACGCTTCTTCTTGGTCTCGGTCGTGCCCAAAAGCCTCGCCTCAAGACCGCTCACCAAGCGAGCGAGCGGCAGGGTGATGACCAGATAGAACAGGGCGGCAACCACATACGGCGTGATGGAGCCCGTCGTGGCCACGATGGTACGGGCGTTCATGACGATCTCGACCACACCCACGGCGGCAAGCAGCGACGTATCCTTGTAAAGCAAGATAAACTCGCTGGTCAGCGTAGGCAAAACATTGCGGAACGTCTGCGGAATCATAACGTAGAGCAGCGTCTGGAAGGCATTCATGCCCAGCGAGCGAGCAGCCTCGTTCTGGCCCTTGGGGATCGATTGAATACCGGCACGGAAGATCTCGCACAGGTACGCAGACGAGTTCATGGCCATGACGATGACGCCGAGCACGTAGTCATCAACCTTGACGCCGGCCAACGGCAGACCGAAGAACGCGATATAGATCTGCAGGAACGCCGGCGTACCGCGAATGATATTCACGTAGATACCGGCAAGGCAGCGCAGGATGCGCGACTTGGAAATGCGCATAAGCGATAGGGCGAAACCGAAGGGAATTGCCAGCGGAAACGCCACAAGCACGATCGAGAGCGACATGAGGAAGCCCTTAAAGACGATCGGCAGGCTCTGGACCAAAATGACCGGGTTCAAGAACAGGCGCAGGAACATATTGGAGTTCCAGGCCTCGACCCACGGCTGCTCCTTAAGATCGGCCAGGAAGTTATCGAAGGCCGTCACGCCCTTGATCTCCACCGACGGAATCTTGGAGATCTTCTTGGTCGAGCCATCGGCCAAAGTGTAGGTGCCGCTAAAGGCCTCATCGCCGCCCTCGACGGGGAAGGTCACGCCGTAAACCTCGACACGGAAAAAGCCGCCGGCAGGCGCCGTCTCGCCAAAGTCAATCTTGAGCGTCTGGCCATCAGCCTTGCACGTGGGTTTCATGGGCGTACGATCCATGAGGTCCTCGCCCGAGAGCATCGTCAATCGCGTGTCATCGGTACCAAACGTCGTGCCGTCGACAAACGTCAAAGAAAGACCGCTCAGCTCCTCATCGGCATCGGCCTGGACCTCCCAGGTAATGCGCGTCTCGGTACCGCCGACCACAGCGCTGCTCGAACCGGTGTTGGGTCGAGCGGTAATCTTTGCGGTCTCAAGCGCCTGGGCGGTCGTGGGCGCATATGTCCCCACACACACCAGCGCGAGCGCCACGGCCATGACGCAGACTAGCTTTTGGAGCAAGGTGGGCAGTGGAAAACGCTGCTCCGCAGCCCCTTTGTTCAGTCGAGACAAGGTGGCTCCTATCGTAGAAGTTGTCGGCAAAACGAGACGGAAATGCTCTCCGTCAAGAGAAGCGCAAAGGCCCTCTCCGCCAAAGCGGAAAGGGCCCGCGAGCAATCAAGTAGCTATTTTACTTGATGTTGTACTTAGCCATGAGGGCGTCAACGGTACCGTCATCGGTCAGGTCCTTGATGGCCTGGTTGATGTCGTCCTTGAGCTTGGTGTTGCCCTGGTTGATGGCGATGGCGTACTCCTCGCCGGTGCTGATCTGCTTGATGGTCTGGCAGGTGTTGAACTGCTCGGCGGTCAGCTGGCTCGCAACGGAGCGGTTGGTGACTACGGCGTCGCCCTTATCGGACTGCAGGGCGCTGAAGCACTCGGTGGCGTCCTTGTAGGGGACGATCTTGGCCTTGGGGAAGTTCTCCTGGGCAAAGGCCTCGGCGGTCGAGCCAGACTGGACGATGATGGTAGCGTCGGCGTTGTTGAGCTTCTCGCTGTAGTTGTCGGCCGTGATGTCGGTGTTATCGACCTTGGTCACGATAGCCTGATCGTCCATGTAGTAGGAATCAGAGAAAGTGACTTCCTTCTCACGCTCGGGCGTGTCGGTGATAGCCGCGATGGAGACGTCGTACTTGGCGCCCGAAGCGACGCCCGGAACCAGCGTGTCAAAGTCATTGTTGACGTACTCGACATCCAGACCCAGCTTGTCACCGATAGCCTTGATGAGCTCAAGGTCAAAGCCCTGGTAGTCGCCGTTGTCATCCTTGTACTCAAACGGCGCGTACTCGGCAGAGGTGCCGACGGTCAGCGTGCCGTCCTTGACGAGCGCGTACTCCTTGGAGCCGTCGACCTTCTCGACCTTAGCGTCGTCAGAGCTGCTGGAACCGGCATCAGAACCAGAGGTGGCGTTGGACGAACCGCAGCCCGTCAGAGCAAGGGCGAGTGCCATAGCACCCGTGGCGGCAAATGCGCCAAGCTTCTTCAGCTTCATAATCAGTCTCCTTCCGGTGACCTCGTTTGATTCAGAGGTCTGCAAAAACTGTTGGCTATTATGCACCCGGAATTACGAATCTGCAATGAGAAAACTGATTGAAACAAACCCATAACGTGAATGGAATACTCTACTTTGTGACAGTCATTACTGCTGCAATGACCTTAATAGTCTAATTTCAGCTGCATAACCTGCAAGTTCGTTCGGAGTCTCCAAAATAAACGGCAGCGAACGCAAGTGGCCATTCGATACAATATTCTGCATAGCCTGCATACCGCCACCAAATTCCTCGCTGCCAAGGTATCCCTTGCCGATGCACTCGTGACGATCTTTATGGGCGCCACAAGGGTTCTTCGAATCGTTGATGTGTACGGCATGCAAGCGATCGATACCCACCACGCGGTCGAACTCGTCGAGTACGCCGTCCAGATCATGGATGATGTCGTAGCCGGCATCGCTCACATGGCAGGTGTCCAAACAAACGCCCAGCTTATCGGACAGCTCTGGGCACTTGGCGGCAACGCCCTCGATAATGCACGCCAGCTCCTCAAAGCTGCGGCCCACCTCGGTACCCTTGCCGGCCATGGTCTCGAGCAGCACCGTCGTCTGCTGGCCCTCAAACATCACCTGGCACAGGGTGTCGACAATCATCTGAATGCCGGCGTCGGAGCCCTGCCCCACATGCGCACCGGGATGGAAGTTGTAGTAGTTGCCGGGCAGCGCCTCCATGCGCCGCAGGTCCTCTGCCATGGCCTCCAGGGCAAACTCGCGCGCCCGCTCTTTGGCTGAGCAGGGGTTATAGGTATACGGGGCATGAGCCACGAGCGGGCCAAAGTCGTTTTGCTCCATAAGCTCGCGCAGGGCCGCCACGTCATCCATGTCAAGGTCTTTCGCCTTGCCGCCGCGCGGGTTGCGCGTAAAGAATGCAAAGGTATTGGCGCCAATGGACAACGCTGTCTCCCCCATTGCCCGATAGCCATTCGTCGTCGAAAGATGGCACCCGATCGTCAGCATCTCCAGCTCCCTCCTCATCAGTTGCGGTGAAATACGGTCTATTGGTGCCCTATTTTGGCGCAAACAGACCGTATTCCACCGCAAGTTATAAAAGGGGCATCAGGGGCAAAGGCCTCCAAGGCATTCCAGGCGCTGGCGCCATGCCCCCACGCACTAAAGTTTCAAGCGAATCGCATCGATAATGCGCGCGCAGCGCTGCGTGGCGGCAAGGGGCATGACGGGACTCTCGAGTTTCCCCGCCCGGATGAGCTGGGTCGCATGCTGGATTTCGCCGTAGAAATCATCGATCTCAAACGGGGCATTTATTTCGAGCGTTCGACCGTCGGAATACTTCACATGGGCGAGCTCGGGGCGATGGAGACGCTCGATTTCCAACGAGCCTCGCTCACAGACAATCGTTAAGCGGCTTTCATATGTTGCTTTGCCGTCGCACACCATATGAATGGGTATACCGCCGACGCTCATACGGATCTCGTCGGCCCAATCGACGCGGCCGCCTGATACGTCACGCCAGCGAACTTCACGGGATGAAACCTCGCACGCGCCCGCGAGCAAATCCTCAAACCAACCGACCGCATAGCAGCCCATGTCATATAGACAGCCGCCCTGCAACGAATCAAGCAGATAGCCCGAAGGAGGCTCGCCGTAATCGAGCTTTTGCACGCTTTCAATCGAGACAATACGGCCAAGCTCACCCGACGCAAGCAAGTCCTTCACGCGAGTGCGCATCGGGCAAAACCGATTCTTCATCGCCTCCATAAACAGCACGCCGCGCTCACGAGAGGTGGAGGCAATCGAGAGAGCCTCTTCCTCACTCAAAACGGCCGGCTTTTCGCACAGCACGGCCTTTCCCGCGCGCAGTGCCCGACAGACCCAATGCGCATGCATGCCATGTGGAAGAGCCAAGTAGATTGCGTCGACATCGGGGTCGGCAATCAGCGCATCATAAGCCACATCGCCGCTATCGTCAGCCGTGGCATAACTGTGCGCGGCATCAATCGAAAACGCCCTGCAAAACTCCTCAACATGCGAAGGAGTGCGGCCGGCGGCAGCCACAAGCCGTGCCCCGTCCACCTCCTTGAGCGACGATGCAAATCGATGCGAAATGTGTCCAGCGCCCAAAACGCCCCAACAAACCTCACGCAAATCATCACATGAATCCCGATGACCCACGACAGCCCCCTTCAGTTGCGGTGAAATAGTTCCTGTTTGGCCCCTATTCTGCCGCAAACAGGAACTATTCCACCGCAAGTTATAAAAGGGTCATGAGGAGCGCGTTTTGCCGAAGGCCTTAAGCACCGCCGTCACGGGACCAGGCTGGAAACGTCGGCGCACATCGTCGAGACGCTCGGGAATATCGATGTGCTGTGGGCAGTGGCGCGCGCATTTGCCGCACTTGACGCAATTGCTCACGAGCTTGGGCTCGCTCGTGCGCACCGCACTCGCCGTAATGTATTGCGACAGCCCCGTAAACCAGCTGTGCGCATAGCTCGCGTTATAGGCGGCAAAGCAGCCGGGAATGTTGATACCCTTGGGGCATGGCATGCAGTAGCCGCATCCCGTGCAGGGCACACGGTTCGATTTCTCAAACTCCATCAACACGCGCGCAATCGTGTCGAGCTGGTTGGCAGTCATCGAATTCGGCAACGCGAGGTCTGCCAGTGACGAATTCTCATCCACCTGCGCGATATCGGTCATACCCGAAAGCAGCATCGTCACCTGAGGATGATTCCACACCCACGAAAGACCCCAGGCGGCAGGAGTGCGCAAATGCGGGTCACGGGCACTATCGAGCACAGCGCGGGCCCGTGGCGGCAGCTTGCCCGCTAAACGCCCGCCCAGCAGCGGCTCCATCACAAACACCGCGAGCCCGCGCTCCGCAGCCGCCATGAGTCCTGCCGTTCCCGCTTGGTAACGCTCGCCGGCATAGTTGTACTGTATCTGGCAAAAATCCCAGTCATATGCGTCAAGCATCGTCAGGAAATCCACCGCGCTGCCGTGGTACGAAAAACCAATCTGGCGAATGCGCCCCGCCGCCTTTTGACACGCGATCCAGTCCTCAATGCCCAACGCCACCGCACGTTCCCACTGGGCGGGCGAGGTAATGTTATGCATGAGGTAATAGTCGATATGGTCGGTCCGCAGGCGCCGCAGTTGCTCATCGAAGAACCGGTCGAAATCCTCCGCGCACTTGCACGAAGCATGCGGCAACTTGGTCGCCAGCAACACCCGGTCACGCAGCCCCAAGCGCTCAAGCGAGGCGCCCACGCACGCCTCGTTACCGGGATAGAGATACGCGGTGTCCAGATAATTAATCCCCTGCTCCACCGCACGGGAAATGATGGCATCGGCTGTCTTCGCATCCGGACGTCCCGGCGCACCGGGAAACCTCATGCAGCCCAGACCCAACGCCGAGATACGGTTGCCGCTTTTGGGGTCAACGCGATATTGCACGGCCCCTCCCTTCGCCATCAGCGCCCCGGCAAGGCGAAACACAATGGTCACGCAGCCGAAACATCGTGGAATCGCAATCGAGAACGTATCGTAACGCAGCAGAAATCGAGCTGTCACGGCACCGCTTTAACATCAGCAAAAAGCCCGATGAAAGGAGCCGGGCATGACCACGCGCGAGGACGCCTACCCCTACCCCGGCGAGCAATACATCCTCTCGGTCGACCGCTATCAGATCGAGGTCATGGACCATCTGGACGAGCTTCCCGCCACAGGCGCCGTCATCTTCTGCACCTTCCCCAAGGTCCGTGATGGTGTCGGATACCCCGCGCGTGTCTTTGCGGTCTGCCCCGCAGCGTAACGTCCAGGCAAACGTTTCTTTTTTATAACAGCCACCCCGCGCACCCATCAATCACCCCGGCAGCATACAATCCATCAGGCGCCCCTTACGCGGGCGCCTTTTATATGGGGAGATGATTCACATGCAGATCAACAAGGTCGCCTTTATCGGCAAGGGCGGCGTCGGCCTGCTCTACGGCAGCATGATTGCCAAGGCCCTCGGCAATGACGCCGTCGAATACGTTATGGATGACGCCCGTTTTGAGCGTCACGCGGGCGATGCGCTCACCGTCAACGGAAAGCCTTGCGATCTCACGTCCGTCCGCGCCAGCGAGGCAGCGCCTGCCGATCTGGTCATCCTGACGGTCAAGACCACCGGTCTCGACCAAGCACTCAAGACTATGGAGCGTGTCGTGGGACCCAACACGCTCATCGCCTCGCTGTGCAACGGCATTACGAGCGAGCAAAAGATTGCCGAACGCTTTGGCTGGGAGCATACCGTTCTTGGTATCTGCCAGGGCATGGACGCCGTGTTCCTCAACGGCGCGCTCACCTTTACCAATGCGGGCGAAATCCGCTTTGGCGCGGCGGCCGGCACGGACCCCGCAACCATCACCGCGATCGACGAGCTCTATACGCGCTGCGGCATCGCCCATACCGTCGAGGACGACATCGCCCACCGCATGTGGGCCAAACTCATGCTCAACGACGGCATCAACCAGACCTGTATGGCCTACGGCGGGACCTACGGAAGCGCCACGGAGCTGGGCTCCGAGCAGCGTCGCTGCTTTGTTTCCGCCATGCGCGAAACGCTTGCGGTCGCCAACGCCGAGGGCGTTGAGCTGACCGAGGCAGACCTGACGCAGATGGTGCACCTCATCGAGGGAATCGACCCCGCCGGCATGCCCTCGATGGCGCAGGACCGCATCGCACAACGAAAAACCGAAGTCGAGGAGTTCGCGGGCACCATTTGCCGCCTGGCCGCCAAACACGATATCCAAGTGCCGCAAAACGATTGGCTCTATCGACGCATCCGCGATATCGAGAAAAGTTGGTAGCGCCGACGCGCCGCATTCAACAGCCTTAACAGCAAAGCCGCCGCAAGGAGCACTCCCCTTACGGCGGCTTTCATCTTCATCTATAACCAGTAGTCGATGTCCCGACGGTTAGAGCTGCGACTCCGACACCTGGTCCTCATCGTCGCGACAAGAGACGGCTCTGTTAGCTCAAGCGCGCACATAGAACGGGCGTCCTTACGTTGCCCTAAAGCTCGGTAAAGACGCCCGTCCGCCAAATATCCGTGATGCAGAAAAATTACCAACCGGTGTAGTAGTCGGTGGTTCCGGCAGCGCAGCCGGAGTCATAGACCTTGCAATCGCCCTTGGAGCCCGTAAAGGTCGAGCCCTGGGCCATATCGCCCGCGGCAACAACGTAATAGCCGTCGGAATCGCGCCAGAAGCCCTCAGAATCCTGAGTCCATTCGCCCGTGCGATAGTGATAAAGCACATTGCTGCTGTAATAGGTCTCGCGGCGCCCGTTGTAGTTATTGACACCCGCAGAGCGCGTCAGGCCCGATCCGTTCGCGTAGGACGCGGCAGACGCGTAGGACGGAGTGTAACCGGCGTTGTAGTACGAAGCCTGGGCGACCTCGGCAGCCTCCGCCTCGGCGGCAGCCTCGAGCGCTTCGCGCTTGGCATCCTCAAGCGCAGTGCGCAGCTCATCGAGCTCGGTCGACTTGGCGTCGACCTCCCCCATCGTCAACAGGCTACCCGCACCGTCGATGCAACCCTGCAGCACAGCGCGCTCGCCATCGGTAGCATAGTCGCCATACATATTCATAATGATCTGAGCGCGCATCTCCAGGGAGTCGCGCTTTGCCCCCATCGAGGCATTCCACTCCTGCATAGAGCCATAACCGTCGCCGCGGTAGTCGACGGGCTGCATCAACGTGGCCTCGGAGGGCGTTGATCCGACTGTATCGGACAGTGTTGCCGCGTGGGCATCGGTTGCGCCGGCGCCCGCCAAAAGTGCCACGGTCAGAGCGGCGGAAAGGGCGGCGACTTTCGGTTTTCGTGAATCGATCCTCATGTAGCTGGAAACCTCCGTAGTGTGTTTTTGCTGCGTTTGAGCTGCGTGTGATTCGATCGCGCTGCATAGTACCCCGAGCAAATCGCGACCTGCGGTTTTACTCAAAAGGCACACGTCAATTGCGTAAAACTCACATCCTCTCAACAGGAGTTTTCCACAACTCAAATGCATAAAGCGTGTCGAAAACCCTGTTTTTGCACCCTCTCTATGCAAATAAGGCGCCTGTGCAACCATTGTTCGCACAGGCGCCTTGAGCAGGCATTTTATGCAGTTATACCTATCGAGTCGCAAGGGGTCCTTGCACAAGTCGCCTTACTCGTCCAGCGCGGCGAAGGCCTGCTTCAGATCCCAAATGATATCCTCGGCGTTCTCGGTACCGATGGAAAGACGGATCGTGGAGGGCGTGATGTTCTGCTCGGCGAGCTCCTCGGCAGAGAGCTGGGAGTGCGTGGTGGTAGCCGGGTGCACGACGAGCGACTTGACGTCGGCCACGTTGGCGAGCAGCGAGAACACCTGCAGATGATCGATGAACTTCCAAGCTGCCTCCTGGCCACCTTTAATCTCAAAGGTAAAGATCGAGGCACCGCCACGGGGGAAGTACTTCTGATAGAGCTCGTGATCGGGGTGCTCAGGCAGGCTCGGGTGGTTCACCTTGGCGACGTGGCCGTCACCAGCCAGGAACTCAACGACCTTCTTGGTGTTCTCGACATGGCGGTCAACGCGCAGCGACAGAGTCTCGGTGCCCTGGAGCAGGACCCAGGCGTTGAACGGACTGATGCAAGCGCCCTCGTCACGCAGCAGGATAGCGCGGACATAGGTTGCGAAGGCGGCGGGACCGGCAGCCTCGGCAAACGAGACACCGTGGTAGGAGGGGTTGGGCTCAGCAATCTGGGCGTACTTTCCGCTCGCCTTCCAGTCGAAGTTACCGCCGTCGACGATCACACCGCCCAGCGAGGTGCCGTGGCCGCCGATGAACTTGGTTGCAGAGTGGACGACGATGTTGGCACCATGCTCCAACGGACGGAACAGATACGGGGTGCCGAAGGTGTTGTCGACGACAACCGGCAGACCGTGCTTCTTGGCGATCTCGGAGATGGCGTCGATGTTGGGGATGTCGGAGTTGGGGTTGCCGAGCGTCTCGAGATAGATGACCGTGGTGTTGTCCTTGATGGCACCCTCGACCTCTTCCAGGTTATGGGCATCGACAAACGTGGTCTCGACGCCAAACTGGGAGAGCGTATGCTCCAGCAGGTTGTAGGAACCACCGTAGATGGTCTTCTGAGCCACCACGTGGTCACCGGCCTGGGCAAGAGCCTGCAGGGTATAGGTGATGGCAGCGGCGCCAGAGGCGACGGCAAGACCTGCCACGCCACCCTCGAGGGCGGCGATACGGTCCTCGAAGACGCCCTGGGTGGAGTTGGTCAGACGGCCGTAGATGTTACCGGCGTCGGCAAGACCAAAGCGGTCGGCGGCGTGCTGGGAGTTGCGGAAAACATAGCTCGTGGTCTGGTAGATAGGCACGGCACGGGAGTCGGATGCAGGATCGGCGCTCTCCTGGCCAACGTGCAGCTGCAGGGTGTCGAAACCAAAGGTGTGCTCGGGGTTGTTGATGAACTGACTCATGATGATCTCCTTGATCGAATAAAAGTAATAAGAGCAAGAGAAGTAAGTGGCTGTCTCCTGATTACGCCGACGGGCGCAAACAGGAGCCCGGCATTCGTCTTGGTAAGCAATTCATATGCGGGCCTCCTTTCGCATCCCGGTTCCGTGGTCGGCTTAATTACCTACCGCCTTTGTGTGTTTTGAATAGTACGAGCATTGTTTCCCTCGGTCAATCACTTAAAAGCGCTAACTTGTTATCGGTTTTATAGATAACACTCGAAAGGACGGGCGCCGATGACCCTCCAGCAGCTTCGCTTTTTGATCGCCGTGGCAGAGTCAGGTTCGATCAACGCCGCAGCCCAGCGCCTCTATACGGCACAGTCCAATATCTCCAATGCCGTCAAAAGCCTAGAGCAGGAACTTCATATCGAAATCTTTACGCGCTCTAGCCGCGGTGTTGCACTCACCAACGACGGCACCGAGCTCTTGGGTTATGCGCGCCAGGTCGTAGAGCAGGCCGACATGCTCGAGGCCCGCTACGAGGACGGCGGTACACCTCAGGCCCGCCTTGCCATCTCGGCCCAACACTACGCGTTTTCGGTCGAGGCCTTTGTCAACGTCGTCGAGCGCTGCCGCGACAGCAAGTTCGAGTTCATTATGCGCGAGACCACCACAGCGCAGATTATCGACGACGTGCGCGCGTTTCGCAGCGACATCGGCATCCTCTATCTGGACGACTTTAATACCCGTGTCTTGCAGAAGGCCTTTACCGATGCCCGGGCGAGCTTTCATCCCCTCTTTGATGCAAAAGTCCACGTGTTCGTCAGCGAACGCCACCCGCTTGCACGCCGCTCGCAGCTGTCCCTTGCCGACCTCACGCCCTATACGCGCTACAGCTTTGAGCAGGGCACCTCGAACTCCTTCTATTACGCCGAGGAACCGTTTAGCTATATTCCCTGCAACCGCAATATCCGCGTATCCGACCGCGGGACGCTCACCAACCTGCTTATCACCTCGAACGGCTATGCGCTGTCGACCGGCGTACTCTCCAGCGAAATGCAGTGGGGCATGGCCTCGATCCCCTTGGCAGACGCCCCGACGATGCATGTGGGCTACATCATGCATGACGACCGCAAGCCCTCTCCCCTCTTGCAGCAATACCTCGACGAGCTCAACCGCATCATCTATGCCAACCAACTGTCGGAAGACGGGGTAGAAATCGTAAATTGCTAGCCCCCGGCGGGCATGGCGCTACAATGGTCACTCGCACGAAACATACCCAACGAAAGGAACCATGTGAAGGTCATCATCTATACCGACGGCTCGGCCCGATCAAATCCGGGACGCGGCGGCTACGGCGCCGTGCTCAAATACACCAACCCCGCCGGCAAGACCTTCACCTCCGAGCTTTCGCGCGGCTACGCCAAGACCACCAACAACCGCATGGAGCTCATGGCCGTTATCGTGGCGCTCGAGGCACTCAACCGCCCCTGCGACGTCGAAGTCCATTCCGATTCGCAGTACGTCGTCAACGCCTTCAACAAGCACTGGATTGACGGATGGAAAAAACGCGGCTGGAAGACCGCCAACAAGCAGCCTGTCAAGAACCGCGATCTGTGGGAGCGCCTACTCACCGCCAAAAGCAAGCACAAGGTTGAGTTCATCTGGGTTAAGGGTCACGCCGGCCATGAGCTCAATGAGCGCTGCGACGAGCTCGCCACCACCGCGGCCGACGGAGCCAACCTCGATATCGACACCGGCTTTAACGAGAACGACCTGTAATAGCATTTTCGCGCAGCTTTATATCCCCACGCGCTACACTCATCCTGTAGACCAAACAACGCAAGGGGGACGTATGCTGCGCATCGCGACCATCGGCACATCCATGATCACCGACGACTTTATCCAGGTCGTCAACGCCAACGACCAAGCCGCGTTTGTGGGCACGCTCTCGCGCGATGCCAATCGCGGTGCTGCCTTTACCGCCGAGCGCGGTGGCGAGCGAAACTTTACTTCACTCGATGAGCTCGCGGCAGCCGCCGACGTCGACGCCGTCTATATCGGCAGCCCCAACGCACTTCACTACGAGCAGGCCCTTGCCTGCATCGCCGGTGGCAAGCACGTCATCGTCGAGAAGCCCTTCTGCGCCACCGAGGCGCAGGCGCTCGAGGTCTTTCGCGCAGCCGAGGCGGCGGGCGTCGTAGCCCTCGAGGCTATGCGTCCCCTCCACGATCCCGCCTTCCACGCCATCGAGGACGCCCTGGGCGAGATCGTCCCCATCCGCCGCGCCTCATTGCGCTTTGGCAAATATTCCTCGCGCTACAACGAGATTCTCGCGGGACGCGCCACCAATATCTTCGACTGCAATATGGCATCGGGTTCCCTCATGGATATTGGCGTCTACACCGTCGAGCCCATGGTCGAGATTTTCGGCATGCCCTCCGGCCTTACGAGCATGGCTACTCTGCTCGACCCCACCACGCAACAGCTCACGCACGGCCCCATCGACGGCTGCGGTTCCATCCTCGCCAGCTACGGCGGTGGCCGTATCTCCGTCGAGCTCGCGCACTCCAAAATTACGAATGACCTGCTGCCCTCACAGATCGAAGGCGAGCGTGGCACTATCCAGATCGACCATCTGTCCACGCCCCGCAACGTCCGCATCGACTATCGCGGCGATGTCGTACGCGGCTCGGCGACCGAGGCACCACGCGAACAGGGCGACAACAGCCTCGTTCTCGACCTACCCAAATCGAGCAACACTATGGAATACGAACTCACAGACTTTATCACCGCCATCGACGGCATCGATAACGTCAAGGAAGAGATTTGGGAGACCCCGGCGGGACGTCACGAGCTTGGCCACTACCGCGATGTCACGCTCGTCTCACTGCGTATCATGGATGCCGTGCGCCAGCAGGCCGGCATAACCTTCCCGGCCGACGCAGGCAAGCAGGCATAGCGATGGGCTTCTTCGACAAGCTTTTCTCGGGCGTCACCGGCGGCAGCCGCGAACCCCAAAAGCCCTCTGGCGTCGAGCTCGAGTTGCGCCGCAGGCTTACCGTACTCGCAAGCGACGAGGCCACTCAAGACACTCCCCTGCGCTATTTCCTGCACTGGGCGGGGCAAGTCCAAGGCGTTGGTTTTCGCTTTACCAACACCAACCTCGCGCAGGAACGCGCACTCACCGGCTGGGTGCGTAACATGGAAGACGGCTCAGTCGAGATGGAGATACAGGGAGCTCCGGCAAGCATCCTATCTCATCTCGAGGCACTTCATGCCTCCTACGAGCGCATGGGAACGCGTTTTCGCCTCATAGATGCCCAGGCCCGAGCCCCACTTGCCAATGAAGACGGTTTCAGTCCTCATTATTAGTATTGTGTGCTAAATACGGTATCATTTACCTACGACCATTGATAGAAAAGAGGCGAGGCGCATGGCGGTGCAAAGAAGGAATACCAAGCAGCGAAAGCTGGTTCTTGACGCCGTGCGCCAAAGCTATAACCATCCCACCGCCGACGAAATCTACAACGTCGTGCGCGCGCAGGATGACAAAATCAGCCGCGGTACGGTCTACCGCAACCTCAATCTCTTGGCAGATGCCGGCGAGATCCTCTCCATCAAGACGCCGGGCGGGAGTCGCTTCGATCGCACCATCGAGCCGCACGCACATATCATCTGCACCTCGTGCAGCCGCGTCATCGACGTACCGCTCCCCTTCGATGCCCAGCTTGACGCCAAGGCGTCCGAGCAAATCGGCTGGCACGTCACGTCGCACTACACCATCTTCGAGGGTCTCTGCCCCGACTGCCGGTAAATGTTTGGGACATGCCCGCAAATCTACTTGCCCATCCGCTACAGCAAGCAGCACATTTCTAGGCATATCCCGAAAACCTACTCGGCGAGCAGGCGGCGCAGTTCTCCTTCGACCGTGCGCACGTAGCGGACGCGGTCGTTGACGCCACGCATAGAAGGGTTGCAGCTCTCCATCAGATAGGGATGGCCCACGACGTTGAGCATGTCGCGATCGTTCTCATTGTCGCCAAACGCCATCATCTCATCGGGCGAAATACCCAGGGCACGACCGTAATCGGCAAGTGCGGAGCCCTTGCCCGAACCGAAACCGATAAAGTCCGTCCATTCGGTTCCCGACGTCATCACGTCGACACGGTCGCTAAAGAGGCGCTCAAAATGCTCCAGCGCCGCCAGCTGATCCACCTCGGGCGTCTGGAAGGCAATCTTAATGACGTCCTCGTCGATGTCCTCGGGACGGTCAACCACCGCCACATCGCAGTGGACCTCATAGCGCAAATGATCGACGAACGCATCGTTGCCGCTCATGGTGTAGAGGTGTCCCTCACACGAAAGGGTCACGTCGGCATGGGGATATGCAACCACGGCATTCGCGATATCCATAGCAAGGCTACGCTCCATGGAACGTTTGACAACGGCACGTCCCTCGCTCATCACCAGGGCTCCGTTTTCGCATACATAGGCGAGCTCATCGGCCACCGGGGCAAACAGATAGCGCAAGCTCGCATATTGACGGCCGCTCGCCGGCATAAACACGATACCGCGACGATGCAGTTCATCGATGAGTTCAAAGGCCTCGGAACGCGGCTCGCGCTCCCCCGGATGCAGCAACGTGCCGTCCAAATCGCATGCAATCAGCTTGATTCCTTCAAGACCCATATGTTCCCCCACAGCATCTCATCAACAGAAAGGCGGACTTTGAATAGTTGTCTCTCAAAGTCCGCCTTACTTATACGCACGTTAACCGCGCGCCTTCTTTACGATCGTAAAGTCTGGAGCCATACTCACAACGGCATCCGCCGCACTCGACGCAAAGCGCTGGTCCGAATCGAGTTCACGGGTAACCGTCGAGAGCCGAACGCCCTCGACGCCCCGGAGCATGCGGCCCAAAACAGGCTGCACCGGCGTATACATGCGCACGGTATACTCGTCCGAATCGCCTCGAAAAAGCGGCGCATGCATATTGCCGATCTCCCAGCACGCATGCGCGAGCGCAATCGGGTCCATGCGGTCAACTTCGACCAAATAAACCTCGGCGCTGCGCAGGCGCACGACAACCGCCACGGGCACCACGCCCGAACGGTCAATGGCGAGCACGTCGCCGTCGACAAGACGACCGCCGTCGGCAGTATCCAGCCGAACATCGACCGTGCGCCCCAGCTCCGTCACGCCCACAAACGCGCATACATCAGCCTGGTCCCAATCGAGCAGCAGATCGTCAACTTCAAAGACGCCGCCCAGCTTCCGGCGAAGCAGGAGTTCATAGGACGGATCGTTGAGATTTCCCAAGCATGTCGTCGAAACCAAGCGTTCAGGCATACTCTAACCCTCGACCTCGACGAGCTCGATATCAAAGTTGAGGTCCTTGCCGGCCAGCTCGTGGTTGGCGTCGAGTGTCACAGCCTCGGGCGTTACGTCGATGACCACGGCGGGAACGGGCATACCGCTCGGCGTGGACAGGAAAAGCTTCATGCCCTTCTCGATCTGCTCGATGTTGGGAACCTGTTCGGCCGGGAAGGTAATAACCATCTCGGGATTGTGCTCGCCGTAGGCATCGGCAGCAGGAATGTGCACGGTCTTCTTCTCGCCCACCTGCATGTCGACAACAGCGGCGTCGAAGCCCTTGATCATCTGACCGGCGCCGCAGGTGAACTCCAGCGGCTCGCCGCGATCGTAGGAGCTATCGAACTGCGTGCCGTCATCGAGCGTGCCGCGATAATGGGTCTTGACCTTCTTGCCCTGGTTGGACATGGTAACCTCCGTGATAAGGGCGGCGCACAACGCGGGCCGCCGTGAACATATGGCGCTAACTATACCCTAGTCATACAATTCAAGGACAGTTTGCAAAGAAACGCTGCATCCGGAGGAACCATGGCATATCCCGTATTTGACCTACATTGCGACACCGCCGACCGCATCGGCTGGGCCACGCTCGATCTCGACCTGCGCTTTACCGCCGGCACCGACGGTTATTTCCCCGGCGACGAAACGCATCCGCAAGATTTCGACCTCATCGAGGGCAACGCCTGCGCCATCTCGCTCGCAAAGATCGGCAACACGCCATGGGCACAGTGCTTCGCCACGTTTGTCCCCGACGAGATTCCCACCGCCCACGCCGCGCGCTTCCAGGCGCAGATCATGGCGCATATGAGCGGCCAGGCAATGCTCAACCACGACCGCATGGTCAACGTGCGCAGCGCCGCAGACATTCGCCCCGCGCTCAAGGACGGCAAGGTCGCCTGCATCCACACCATCGAAAACGCCACGTTCTTTGCCGAGGACCCCGCGCTGATCGAGGTGCTCAAGAGCTTGGGCGTACTCATGTCATCGCTCAGCTGGAATGCGCAGGGACCGCTCGCGAGCGGACACGATACCCACGCCGGCCTCACCGCCGCCGGCATCGAGGCACTTACGCAGATGGAGCACGCCGGCATGGTACTCGATGTCTCCCACCTCAACGACGAGTGCTTTGACGAGGTTGTCGCCCACGCCACGCGTCCCTTCGTCGCCAGCCACTCCAACTCCCGTGCGGTTTGCGGCGCCAAGCGCAACCTCACCGACGACCAGTTCCGCACCATTCGCGACATGGGCGGTATCGTCGGCCTCAACTACTGCAGCGAGTTCCTTTCCAACGACGCAACCGACAAGACCGCCGCAGACGTCACCTTCGACCAGCTGGCGGCACATATCGAGCACTGGCTCGACCTGGGCGGCGAGGACGTCATCGCGCTCGGCGGCGACTGGGACGGTGCCACGGTGCCCGCCTTCCTCTCCGATGCCAGCATGATGCCCGAGTTCCAGAACATGCTCTCCAAGCACTTTGGCAAGACCGTGATGCAAAAGCTCTGCAGCGACAACGCGCTTGCCTTCTTTGAGCGTTATTAATTTCGCATCCCTTGAGCGGGCCGGCATGCCGAACGGTCGGCATGCCGGCCCGTCCCCAATCTGAAGGACCGCTTTTGACGCAGCAGTTTACGATTTCCGTATCCCGACCGGATGGGACGCCCATCCCCGTCGTCGTTACCAAAAAGCGCGTCAAGAACTTCAACCTACGCGTCACATCGAGCGGCAAGGTCCACGCCAGCGCACCGCTCGGCGCCAGCCGCGAGCATATCGAAGCGTTTGTGAAGCGCAACAGCGCCTGGATTATCAGCCGACTTGCCCAGCGCGAGCAACGTCAGACGACGGCACAGGAGTCGCTCAGCCCCTCGTCCATCATTGCACTTTGGGGCAAGCCCATCACGGTACAGGATGCACTCGACCACAACTTTGATCCCCCCGCACCGCGGCCCAAACAAGCCACGTTCGCAAGCTTTATGGGTACCGACGAGCCAGACGAACGTCCGCAGGCCAAGTGGAACGCGCCCCTCGACGGCTTAACGCCCAGTGAGATCCAAGCCCATATTGACCAGCTCTATACGTCCGAAGTCACATCGGCGCTGCGGGATATGGTGCACGCATACGAAATCGCAATGGGTGTCGCCGTTTCCCGCGTTTCCGTGCGCAGCATGAAAACGCGCTGGGGATCATGCACGCCCAAAACCGGCGCCATTCGCATCGCACGAGAACTTGCCGCCTACCCCGTCGAGTGCCTTGACATGGTTGTCGCCCACGAGCTCGTCCACCTGCTCGAGCCGAGCCACAACCAGCGGTTCCACGTCCTGCTCGACACATACTGCCCCAACAATAGAGCTCTGTCGCAGTGGCTCAAGCAGCCGCCCCTCAACAAGCTCTAGCGTCGACTAGCGCACGCGCTCGATCTCGACGCCGCAGCTTGCCAGGGGAAGACCGACGGGAGCCCAAGGCTTATCGAGCTTAACACGCACGCCAAGCAGCAAGGGGTAACGACGCAGCAGCATCTGGGCCACACCCTCGGCTGCCGCCTCGATGAGTTTAAACGTATGCTCGCGCAGATAGCCATCGACATCGTGGCACACCGAGCCGTAGTCAATCGAAGCGTCCAGGTTATCGTGCTCCCCCGCTGCACGCAGGTCGGCATAGAGCACCAAGGACACGATGAACTTCTGGCCCAGCGCGTTCTCTTCGGGATACACGCCGTGGTTGGCAAAGACCTCGAGACCGTCGATAGTAATGCGGTCAGCATGGCGCAGATCGTCATAGCTCACGTGGGGAACCGCCGTTGCGGTGGATATTTCGCCCCTTCCACGGCGGGCGAGCTCGGCGCCTTCAGTCTTGGTTGCATTCTCGGGCAGTTTCTTGTTGCTCATCGCGATCGTCTCCTTCGTTTAGAACCCCGACCGCGCAAACTAACTACACGCGAATCGACAGGTTCTTTTTATCATCGCTCCAGTTGCAAGCATTGCGCGCGGGGCATGCAAAGCAGGCGCGCGACGCTTTGTCGGCTGCATAGAGCAGACGCTCGAGCGGCTGGCTGTTCACGCGCAGCTTTCGATGGCCCAGAATGGCCGTCTTAATGGCTGCGGCATCGGCCGGCTCAAACGCTACGTCATCGGGCATACCGCCGAGAATCGCATCAGCGACGCGTTCGCTTGCAACATCATGGGATATACCCGATTCATACTGTTCATCTTTGCCGATATCGTGAAGAAGTGCCGTGGCGTAGATGACCTCGCGGTCAAATTCGAGCTGTTCCTCGAGATTCTTGATCCACATAATGCGAGCGACATCCAGCAGGTGGTCAATACCGTGGCGGCAGAAGATGCGCCCCGATTCCAACTGTGCAATGTTGCCCAGATGCCGCCGGAACAGTCCGTTGGCACAGATGTAATCAATGCGAGGCATGGCACCAAAGGGAGTCAGGCCCGAAGCCATAAAGCCGCGACGAGGCGTTCCCTCATCGGTCTTCGATGCAAAGTCGTTGACGACTCTCATGGTTAGCGACCCAGCATCCTAAAGAATCGCTCCTCGAGCGACGGATCGGTCTCAAAGACGCCGCGACGAGCAAGCGTTACGGTCTTGGTACCGGGTTTTTGCACGCCGCGCATGGTCATGCACATATGCTCGGCTTCCATGAGCACAATCGCTCCTTGGGGAGCAAGATAATCCATAAGGGCATCGGCAACCTGTGCACACAGCTGCTCCTGCAGCTGCAGACGGCGGGCATAAACCTCGACCGTACGGGCGAGCTTGGAAAGCCCAGCCACCCGACCGTTAGGAATATAGCCAATGGCGGCCTTGCCATAAAACGGCAGCAGATGGTGCTCGCACAGCGAGTAGAACGTGATGTCGCGCTCGATAACCAAATCGTTCGAAGCGACGGCAAAGGTTTTGGACAGGTGCTCCTCGGCACTCTGGTCCATACCGCCGGCGATCTCACCATACATACGGGCAACGCGCGCCGGGGTCTCCAGCAGGCCCTCACGAGTTGGGTCCTCGCCTATACCTTCAAGTAGCAGCTTAATGGCAGTCTCGACTTTTTCCTGATCGACCATCTGGGCCTCACTTTTTTCGATTTCGCGTTCGCGCTATGGTACCACGCCCTTTGGCATCGGCCACAAGCTACATAGTATGGGTCGAATAAACCGGATCGTCTCGCCAAAGCTCCACGGCGTCGCAAAGCGCAACGTTCTCACGCTCGGCACGGGCACGCGTGGCGTTCATATCAATCACGCGCTGATTGCTCGAGCCCCTAAAGCGCAACGAGATATCATACAAATCCTGAACGAACGGGCCGTCCACCAACATGTCGAGGCAGGCGAGAATGCGGTCCGTCACCTCGGTATGATGACGACCGCCCGGCATAAGTTCCTCAAGCACGTCGCCGGTAAAGCACCAAATGGTCTTCCCCGAATCCACAGGATAAGTGGCACGAACACGCTCAAGGAAATCAACGAGTCCCGCCTGGTTCTCGGGTTCCATAGGCTCCCCGCCCAGAATCGTCAGGCCATCAATAAAGGGATGGTCGAGACTCTCGATAATCTTATCCTCGACGGCGCGATCGAACGGCTCGCCCGCAGCAAAGTCCCACGCGACAGAGTTAAAGCAGTTCTTGCACCCACGACGGCACCCGCTCACAAACAGAGAAGTACGAACGCCTTCCCCATCAGCAATGTCGAAATACTTAATGTTCGCGTAGTTCATAGGTAACCTTCCTGGGGGTCTGGAGTATATCATCCCGTCCTCAGACATTCTCGGCCTTCGGCCTGCGAAACTGCGGGCGGGACGATATACTCCAGACCCCTCGCGAGCGATACTCAATGAACGTAGCGAACATCGAGTATAGGGTTCGAGGTCTAATAAAAACTCTGTTGCAGCTCAACCGTCGTCGCAAGCAAACCGTTGTTGCAAGCAAACTCATTTCCGCTCAGAACTTCGAGGGGTGAGCAGGCTGCGAGCCGCATCTCAGCTACGTCAACTTGGCTGAGCCGGGAGGGCCGCTTGGGCTTTTGCTCGATATGAGTTCCGCACGCAAAGAAGGCCACTTAATGTGGCCTTCGTCTTGCGCAGGACTGTCCGAAATAGCGAGCAAATGCCCAAGCGGCCCTCTCGGTTCAGCCCCGGAGCGGTATTAGAGATGCAACACGCGGTCGCGGATCTCCTCGGTTCGGCCCTGGTTCCAGAATTGGGTACCGATGTAGCCGCACGTACGACGGGCGACGTTCATCTTCTCCTGATCGCGGTTGCCACAGTTGGGGCACTCCCACACCAGCTTGCCGTCATCCTCGACAATCTTGATCTCACCGTCGTAGCCGCACACCTGGCAGTAGTCGCTCTTGGTGTTGAGCTCGGCGTACATGATGTTGTCGTAGATGTACTGCATCACGCGAATGACAGCCTTGAGGTTGTCCTGCATGTTGGGAACCTCGACGTAGGAGATGGCACCGCCCGGCGAAAGCTGCTGGAACATGCCCTCAAACTTAAGCTTATCGAATGCGTCGATCTCCTCGGACACGTGGACGTGGTAGCTGTTGGTGATGTAGCCCTTGTCCGTCACGCCCGGGATGATGCCAAAACGACGCTGCAGGCACTTGGCGAACTTGTAGGTCGTCGACTCAAGCGGGGTACCGTACAGCGAGAAGTCAATATCGCTTTCGGCCTTCCACTCGGCGCACTTGTCGTTCATGCGCTGCATGACGGCCATGGCAAAGGGCGTGCCCTCCTTCTCGGTGTGGCTGTGGCCCGTCATGTACTTGACGCACTCATACAGGCCGGCATAACCCAGACTAATGGTGGAGTAACCGCCCACGAGCAGCTTGTCGATCGTCTCGCCCTTCTTCAGACGGGCGAGGGCACCGTACTGCCAAAGAATCGGTGCGGCGTCAGAAAGCGTACCCATCAGACGCTCATGACGGCACAGCAGGGCGCGGTGGCACAGCTCAAGGCGCTCGTCGAAGATCTTCCAGAACTTGTCCATATCCTGATGCGAACTCAGCGCGACATCAGGCAGGTTGATAGTCACAACGCCTTGGTTAAAGCGACCGTAGTACTTGGGCTTGTTCGGGTCATAGTTCAGCGCGTTGGCCACGTTGTTAAATCCGTTGCCGGAGCGGTCGGGCGTCAGGAAGCTGCGGCAACCCATGCAGGTATAGCAGTCGCCGTTGCCCGCGGTCTCGCCCTTCGACAGCTTGAGCTCGCGCATCTTCTTCTCAGAGATGTAGTCGGGCACCATGCGCTTGGCGGTGCACTTCGCAGCCAGCTGAGTCAGGTAGAAGTACGGGGAGTCCTCGTAAACGTTATCGTCCTCGAGCACATAGATAAGCTTGGGGAACGCCGGGGTGATCCACACGCCGGCCTCGTTCTTAACGCCCTCATAGCGCTGACGGAGCGTCTCCTCCACGATCATGGCAAGGTCGTGCTTCTCCTGCGCCGAGCGAGCCTCGTTGAGATACATGAAGACCGTCACGAACGGCGCTTGGCCGTTGGTGGTCATAAGGGTCACGACCTGATACTGAATCGTCTGAACGCCGCGACGGATTTCGTCACGCAGGCGATCCTCAACAACCTCGCGGACCTTTTCGGGAGATGCGGAAACGCCGAGCTCCTCGAGCTCGCGGGCGACCTCGCCGCGAATCTTTTGACGGCTCACCTCGACGAACGGGGCAAGATGGGTCAGCGAAATCGACTGGCCACCGTACTGGGAGGAAGCAACCTGGGCGATAATCTGCGTCGCGATGTTGCAGGCGGTCGAGAAGCTGTGCGGCTTCTCAATCAGCGTACCCGAGATAACAGTACCGTTCTGGAGCATATCCTCCAGGTTCACCAGGTCGCAGTTATGCATGTGCTGGGCAAAGTAGTCCGAATCATGGAAGTGAATCAGACCCTCATTGTGAGCATCCACAATCTCCTGGGGCAGCAGCACACGCTGAGTCAGGTCCTTGGAGATCTCGCCGGCCATGTAGTCACGCTGAACGGAATTGACGGTCGGGTTCTTGTTGGAGTTCTCCTGCTTGACCTCTTCGTTGTTGCACTCAATCAGCGACAGAATCTTGTCGTCGGTCGTGTTCTTCTGGCGCTTCAGGCTCTGAACATAGCGATAGATGATGTAATGGCGAGCGACCTCGTAGCAGTCGAGACGCATAATCTCGTCCTCGACCAGATCCTGAATCTCCTCGACCGACACGGTGTGGCCCGCGTTCTCGCATGCCTCGGCGACGTTTTGTGCCGCGTAAACCACCTGGCGGTCGGTAAGACGAGAGCTCTCCTCGACCTCCAAGTTGGCGGCGCGGATGGCATTGACGATCTTATCGATGTCAAAGACAACCTCGGTGCCGCTGCGCTTGATGATCTTCATCCTCTTGCCTCTTTCGCATCGTAGCCTCATCGCGCTTCAGAGCCAAACGATACCCGGCAGGGCTTGCCCCTGTCTTGCGGCGCCGTCGCGCAATCTGTGTTCTCGATAAACCATAAGCCTCCATGCGGACATTCCCTGGAGCCGATCAAGCGGCTCAAGGACACGTTCAAAAGAGGCAGTTAAGGTCTTCGTTCTCTGTCCGCCATCTATCATACGACAAAGACGCATCTATATCCTGTATTCTTTTTTTAGGTCAAACACAACATATAGTGTTTCAGCAGGTCAAAGCAATTAGTCATTTTGCAGACGCATTAAAAATGAGGGGTTCTTGGCAAGTCGGTAAAACGTTACCAACACGGCTACCTGCATGGCAGTTATAAAACCCCCTTAGTCAAGCCGCTGACAAATCCTACCAAAACCAAGCCGCTCACGCCAAAAGAATCCAAAAGATTGTGCTTGACCAACATGTTGCGGTCACGATCGGCCAGGACGTATGCAATCTGCCGGCACCTCTACGGGATGCGAAGACCATCGCGTACAGACCTTGGATCAGTATTTGGTGGCTTATTTGCCGGCATGTTTGGCGGCATAAAACAAAACAGCCCAGAGGACATAGCCTCTGAGCTGCGAACATTTGGTGGGCGTTAGAAGATTTGAACTTCTGACCTCTTCCGTGTCAGGGAAGCGCTCTCCCCCTGAGCTAAACGCCCAAATGGAGCGGACAACGGGGCTCGAACCCGCGACCCCAACCTTGGCAAGGTTGTGCTCTACCAACTGAGCCATGTCCGCCTGCGAGGATTTAATATACGGGATGATCCACCCAAATGCAAGAACTATTTTTAAAAAGTTTTGCGGCGCCCTCGCAAACCTCGCGAGGGCATCAGCCACCACGGAAGGCGCAGGCAAACGCAAACTCGCCGCAAGAAGCCCCTACATCTCGCCGAGCATGATCCAGGCAGAGCTGTCCTGTGTGAGCCTGCCGTCTGCAAGCGGTGATGAGGTGAGCAGGACCCTGCCCGCCGGCAGCTCCACAGGTGCTGCACCGAAGTTCGTCACACACGTCCAGCCGTTATCGCGGCGATAGGCGATGACGCCGCCCTCAGCGCCCTCGGCACCATCCGCAAGACCGGTGCGCCCGTCAAGATCGAGCCACGCAAGATCGTTGGCGCACCCGCGCAGCTTGCGCCGCAGCCAGAGGGCGTCACGATAGAGCGCAAGCATCGATGTCGGGTCCACTTCTTCCCTATCGGCAGCATAATCGGAAAACCATGCAGGCTGCGGCAGATGGGGCGCCGCATCGGCGTCTGCCGGCGAAAACCCAAACGATCCGCCATGCGCGGGATCGTCCGCCGCCACCCACGGCAGGGGCACACGACAGCCGTCGCGCCCCTTCTCACGCTTCGGTCCGTGCGTATTGGTCGCAGTAGGGTCTTCGAGTGCAGCCCACGGGATATCAGCCACCTCAAAAAGGCCGAGCTCCTCGCCCTGATACACGTATGCCGAGCCCGGAAGCGCCAGTTCAAGCAAAAGGGCCGCCCGCGCGCGGCGCTCGCCGAGTTCACGGTCCTCGTCATAAGACGACCCGTCACGTAAGAGCCAGTCGAGCGCAATCTGGTGGTAGCGCGTCGCCTTGATTTGCGGCAGGGCATAGCGTGTCGCCACGCGCGGCACGTCGTGGTTGGAGAGTACCCAAGTCGAGGCGGAATCGGATTCGACGGCTGCCTTCAAGCCCTTCTCGATTGCAGTGTGCATGTCATCATAGGTCCAAGCGGCCTTGGCAAACTCAAAGTTGAATGTCTGGCCAAGCTCGCTGGGACGCGCGTAGAGATACTGGCGCTCGGGCAGCACCCACGCCTCGGCAACGGCACTGCGCGGCGGATTATAGCGGTCGAACACGCGGCGCCACTCGCGATAGATCTCGTGGACCTCGTTGCGGTCCCACAGCGGATGGGTGCCGTCGTCAACCATGTCATCGCCCTCGGCGAGATGCCACCGGTCGAGGTCATCGCGGTCGAGATCCTTGGCGAGACCCTGCGCCACATCAATGCGAAAGCCGTCGACGCCTCGATCGCTCCAAAACGCCAGGACGTCGCAAAAGAGCGCGTGAACCTCAGGGCATGACCAGTCAAAGTCCGGCTGCTCGGGCGTAAACATGTGCAGATACCACTGACCGTCCGCAACACGCGTCCATGCGGGGCCGCCAAAGTTGGCATTCCAATTGGTGGGAGGCAGCTCGCCATGCTCGCCGCGACCATCGCGGAAGATATAACGGGCGCGCTCGGGCGATCCGGGGCCGGCGGCAAGAGCGGCTTTGAACCAGGGGTGCTGGTTGGATGAATGGTTGGGCACGATGTCGACGATGACCTTGATGCCGCGCGCGTGAGCCGCAGCGATCATGTCATCGAAGTCGTCAAGCGAGCCGAGACGTGGGTCGACATCACAGTAGTCCGCCACATCATAGCCGCCATCGACAAGAGGCGATGGGTAAAACGGGCTCAGCCAGATGGCCTCGATACCCAGCTGCTCAAGATAGTCCATCTGCTGGGTAATGCCCGCGATATCGCCCAGACCCGAACCAGTCGAATCCTTAAACGAGCGCGGGTAGATCTGATAGATTGCGGCGTCGGACATCCATGAGCGCGAAGAGGACTTTTCTGTAGCCATGGGATGAGTCTCCCTTGCAACGAGGTTTTGCGAGATGCCCACGATGATACGCCCAAAGCTGACATTCGCAGCAAACAACGCCACAGCCACGACCCAAAACGCTCGCTCCCTCTCGGGTTCGAGCCCATGCGATGGATACAAAAAAACCCGGCTACCGTGGTAGCCGGGCTGTTGCGTTTGGAGCGGACAACGGGGCTCGAACCCGCGACCCCAACCTTGGCAAGGTTGTGCTC
>CAUAJK010000027.1:0-30148 GCA_958429345.1 uncultured Collinsella sp.
ACCGAGCCGTACGCTTGAACTGAGAAGGGGGAGGCCTCGCGGCCTCCCCCTTTTTTGCGTTGTATACACGTTGTACTTTGGGACCTAGCTCCCCCGTATGTGCTCTTACTGTTTGGCTGTATTTTGAGTCCATCTAGTGTATTTGAGCGATAATTACTCGCATTGGCGTTAGGGAGGGCTTGATGTTTACCGTATTTGTCTTGGGCAATATTGCTTCGGGTAAGTCGACTGCCTGCCGCTATTTCGAATCTCGTGGCGCTATGCTTATCGATCTGGATGAGCTTGCAAAATCGCTGTATGTGCCGGGCTCTGATATCGTCAATACACTCGCGGATGAATTCGGTTGGGACATTTTGGATGAGGAAGGCGGCATTCGCCGCGGCATCCTCGCTTCTCGAGCTTTCGCTTCTCCTGATTCGGTCGCACGGCTCAATGACATCGTGCATCCCATTCTGATTGAACAGCTTTCGCTTAGGATTCTCGATCCGGTTTGTTGTACGGTTTCATCTCCCCGTTATCCTTTTGCGGTGGTCGAGGTTTCTGCTCCGACTGGTTTTGAGGATGCATTTGGCTTGGCTGATGAAATTTTGGTCATCAGCGCCCCTTTGTCAGTTCGTCGCGAGCGCGCTATTCAACGTGGCATGGAGCCATCTGATTTCGATGCCCGTTCTGCTTGCCAGCCCGAAGAGTCTGCGCTGTGCAATCTCGCTACAACTGTGATTGACAATGCGGCAGACGATAACTCGCTCTTTGAACAACTGGACGCATGGCTTTCGCGCCATGGGTTCGGGGATGTAGTGGAAAAGGAGGAGGCCGATGCCTAAGACACGTTTCCTTACGTGGTATCGCCTTATACCGCTGGCTGCCGTTTTTGCCTTCGGCCTTATCTCATTCGTTTACTCGTATGCTCCTGCCGCTTTCTTTAAGCCGCTGTATCCGATTGACTACGAGGCGTATGTAAAGCAATCCAGTATTTCGCATAATCTGGATCCGTATCTGGTGTGCGCTGTCATTAAGTCTGAATCGAATTGGGATTCCGAGGCCGAGTCGAATCAGGGTGCTCAGGGATTGATGCAGCTGATGCCCGAGACTGCCCAGGATATGATCGCCAAGGGCCTTGTCGACGGTGGCGAGTATTCGGCCGACAACCTTAACGATCCGGCTACGAATATCGAGTTTGGCTGTGCGTATCTTTCGTATCTTCTAGCGTATTTTAACGGGTCGACTGACAGTGCCATTGCCGCCTATAACGCCGGCATGGGCAATGTCGACGGATGGGCGCAGCAGAGTACGTCGCTTCATAATGCAATCACCTTTCCCGAGACGCAGGCGTATCTGATTCGTGTCAATAATGCCTGGGTTCGCTACAAGACTCTCTATCCCGATCGGTTCGTATAGGACTATGCCTGCCGCCTGCGTATACTGCAGATATATGAGTTAGGAGTATCCATGGCGGAATTTGAAGTAGAACGCGTTGGTGGTGAACTTAAGCGCTTTGGCGTTGAAGGCTCTGACGTGCCGTTTAAGGTCGTGTCTCCCTATGAGCCTGCCGGTTCCCAGCCTAAGGCCATTGAGTCGCTTGTGCAGGGCGTGAGGGACGGAGACCGCTATCAGGTTTTGCTGGGCGTGACTGGTTCGGGCAAGACCTTCACGATGGCAAAGACTATTGAGGCCCTGGGAAAGCCGACGCTGGTCATGGCTCCGAATAAAACGCTCGCCGCTCAGCTTGCGAGCGAGCTCAAAGAGTTCTTTCCCAACAACGCTGTGGTCTACTTCGTCTCGTACTACGACTACTATCAGCCCGAGGCGTATGTGCCGCAAAGCGATACATATATCGAGAAAGACTCCTCGATTAACGAAGAGGTCGAGATGCTGCGCCATCAGGCGACCGCGTCACTGCTCTCTCGACGCGATGTGATCGTTGTCGCATCGGTCTCGTGTATCTATGGCATTGGCTCTCCTGAGGACTATGCGGGTCTGTCTCCAAACGTCGACAAGAAGGTGCCGCTCGAGCGCGATGACTTTATCCATGCACTTATCGACATTCAATATGATCGCAATGACTATGACCTGGCACGTGGCACGTTCCGCGTGCGCGGCGATGTTGTCGACGTGTATCCGCCTTATGCCGAGCATCCGTTGCGGTTTGAGTTCTTTGGCGACGAGGTCGAGCTGATTGCCGAGATCGATGAGGTCACCGGTGAAATGCTGCGTGAGTACGAGGCCATCCCCGTATGGCCGGCATCGCACTACGTGACCGAGAAGCCGAAGGTCAAGGCGGCTCTGAAATCGATCAGCGAAGAGTGCGAGAAGCGCGTCGCGGAGCTCAAGGCGACCGACAAGTTGCTCGAGGCGCAACGTCTGCAGCAGCGCACCGATTATGATCTTGAGATGCTCGAGACGATGGGCTTTTGCAACGGCATCGAGAACTACTCGCGTCATCTGGACGGTCGCAAGCCGGGTGAGCCGCCGTTTACCCTAATCGATTACTTTCCCAAGGATATGCTCTGCATCATCGATGAGAGCCATGTGACGGTGCCGCAGATTCGCGGTATGCACGAAGGTGACCGCTCGCGTAAGGTGACGCTGGTGGAACACGGTTTTCGCCTGCCCTCGGCGCTCGATAACCGCCCGCTTCGTTTCGATGAGTTTGAGGCGAGGATTCCCCAGTTCATCTACGTTTCGGCAACACCGGGTGACTATGAGCTGCGGGTTAGCCAGAACGACGTTGAGCAGATTATTCGTCCGACCGGTCTGCTCGATCCCAAGATCGATGTGCGTCCGGTTCGTGGGCAGATTGACGATCTTGAGGACGAGATTCGCGAGCGCGTTGCCCGCAAGGAGCGCGTGCTGGTGACCACGTTGACCAAGCGCATGGCCGAGGACCTGACCGACCATCTGCTTGATGCGGGCATTAAGGTCAATTACATGCACTCTGATACGGCGACAATGGACCGTGTCGAGATCTTGCGAACGCTGCGCGAGGGCAAGATCGATGTCCTCGTTGGCATCAACCTGCTTCGCGAGGGCTTGGATCTCCCCGAGGTCTCACTGGTGGCAATTCTCGATGCCGATAAGGAAGGCTTCTTGCGCAACCGCCGTTCGCTGATTCAGACGATTGGCCGTGCGGCCCGTAACGCCGATGGCGAAGTCATCATGTATGCGGACGTTGTGACCGATTCGATGAAAGAGGCCATCGAGGAGACGCAGCGCCGTCGCGAGATTCAGATGGCATATAACGAAGAGCATGGCATTGTGCCCAAGACAGTGCGCAAGGCCATCAACGACATCTCAAGTTTTATTGCCGAGGCCGAAAAAACCGTGGGTTCCAAGGGGCGCTCGAAGGGCGACTCTCTTGGCCATGGCGCATTCTATACGCCCGATGAGTCGGGCGAGGGCGGTGTGCCGGAAACGGTGGCGCCCGAGCAGACACTTGCGGAGCAGTTGGAAGAACTGCCGCATGACGAGCTTGTGCGGATCGTCGAAACCATGGAAGAGGATATGCGTAACGCTTCTGCCGCTATGGACTTTGAGGAGGCGGCGCGCCTGCGCGATGCCGTCGTTCAGATTCGGGCGATGCTCGAGGGTGCGTCTGAGGACGAGACGATCGAGCGCTTACGTTCGCAGGCCCGCAAGGGTTCCACGTTCGCATCGGGCAGAAAACGCCAGGGTGCACGGTTTAAGAAATAGCGAACAGGCCCCGAGTTCCCTGTGGAGCTCGGGGCCTGTGTCTTTTGCGTGCTGGAATTCGTGCGCTAGAGGTCTGCGATCAGGGCTTCGGCACAACGAATGCCGTCGGTGGCCGCGCTCATGATGCCGCCGGCATATCCAGCTCCCTCACCGCAAGGGTAGAGTCCCGGGGTCGACACGGCATGGCACGTTCGGTCTCGGGTGACAGTAACCGGTGAGCTCGAACGAGTCTCCACGCCGGTAAGAACGGCATCGGGGCGGTCATAGCCTCGTAGCTTTCTTCCGAGTAGGGGAAGTCCCAGGCGGAGCGACTCGATGATATGCTGCGGCAGGGCTTCGTCAATTGCCGTCCAGGTCACACCGAGCGGATAGGTGGGCTTTACCTTTCCGGGCGCCTTGCTGGCGCGTCCTGCGAGGAAATCTCCGACGAGTTGTGCCGGTGCGTTCCAGTTGGAACCACCCAGGCGATAGGCGGCCGCCTCGCAGGCACGCTGGAGCTCGATGCCGGCGAGCGGGTCATCGTTGGGAAGGTCCTCAGGCGTGACGTTAACGAGCAGGGCGGCGTTTGCGTTGCGTCCGTCGCGGGCATTGAGGCTGGCGCCGTTGACGCACAGGTGGCCCTGCTCGGAAGAGGCGGCGACAACCTGCCCGCCGGGGCACATGCAAAACGAGAACACGCTGCGGCCGTTGGGAAGATGGGCGACGAGCTTGTAGGGCGCTGCTCCGAGGGCAGGATGTCCCGCCGAGGCTCCATATTGGGCTCGGTCGATGTCGCGCTGCGGATGCTCGATGCGAACGCCCATGGCAAAGGTCTTTTGTGCGAGGGCCACGTTGTGGTCCTTAAGGAGCTCAAAAATATCGCGAGCAGAATGCCCGCAGGCGAGGATGAGGTGCTTTGTCTCAATTGGCTCGTAAGCGGCGTCTTGGGACGATTGGACATCGATACCGGTGATGGCGCCAGACGCGTCGATGCGAATGTCGACGAGCTTTGTTCGATAACGGACGAGACCTCCGAGCTGCTCGATGCGCTGGGATATAGCGGTGACAACCGTGGGAAGGATGTCGGAGCCAATGTGCGGCTTGGCATCCCACAGAATATCGCGGGGCGCGCCCGCCTCGACGAAGGTTTCGAGGATAAGGCGATGGGCGGGATTTTTGGTTCCCGTATTGAGCTTGCCGTCCGAGAAGGTCCCCGCGCCGCCCAGGCCAAACTGGATATTGCTCTCGGGGTCGAGGATGCGCTCCTTTAGAAAGAGATCGATCGCATGCGAGCGGCGAAATGCTGGGTCGCCGCGCTCGATGAGCAAGGGCTTAAGACCCGCTTCGGCAAGGGTGAGCGCAGCGAAAAGGCCAGCGCATCCGGCGCCGACAACGACGGGGCGCTCTTTGGATGCGTCGGAGACGGGGGAGGGGAATGAAGGCTCATCGTCTTCTATCGCGCGTACGCGCGAGCGGTCACGCTCGGCAACGCTGTCGACCGCTTCTCGCTCGAGGTGGGGACTAGTCAGCTCAACACGAAAGCTCAGGATAAAATGGACGTCTCGTTTTTTGCGAGCGTCGATTGACTTGCGGTGGAGCTCGATGGACTTGATCTCGGAGTCCTTGCAACGTAGGACGCGCTTGGCGACTCGCTTGCCAACAATGAGGCAGGCATTTTCATCGACGGCTTCATCGAGCGACGCGTTGACTTGGGTGATTTCGATCATCGAGGTCTCCTTAGAGGCAAGAAAGAGGCCGTCCGGTATCCCAGACGGCCCGAATGCGTTTTTGATTATAGACTGCGCGGCTACAGGCTGCTTGCAGCGCGAATGCCCGAGAGCCAGGCCCACGCAAGGTTAAAGCCTCCGCAATCGGCGTCGATGTCGAGCGCTTCGCCGCAGACGTAAAGCGGGGCGTCGACGGCGCTGCGCGCGCGTAGACTGGGTGTTGAGATGCTCTCGACAGATACGCCACCACGCGTGACCTGCGCCGAGCGCTCCTCGGCTGTTCCCTCGACGAGCAACTTAAAGTGTTTGAGGATCGAGACCAGGTGGATGACATCGTTGGAGCCTGGATGGCACTGCTCGAACGCCGTGCAGACGACGCGGGAGAGTTGCGGAGCGAGCATGCCGTCGAGCCAACGGGGATCGCGGGGCGAAAAGCCGCCGAGCAGCTCAACGCGCCGGTTGAGCATATCGAGCAGCTCGTCTTTGGAGAGGTCGGGGAAAACGTCGAGCAGGATCATATCGCCGCGCTGGATACGACGGGAGAGGTTGAAGACAGCGACGCCCGAGATGCCGAAGGCTCGAAACAGGACTTCACCGTCTTCGTGCCAGAGCTCATTATGATTGCGGGCGAGCGTCAAGCGGGCGCGGACGCGCAGGCCATCCAACGTCTTGAGTGCCGCCCGATCGCCAACGACCGTTGCCGATACGGGGCAGAGGATGGGGCGCAGCGAAGTGAGGGGGAGGCGAAACGTATCGGCGATGCCGGTGGGGTTGCCACCCGTGGCGATAATTACGGCATGTGCCTGCAGGGCCTCGTTCTTGCGAGGG
Source organism: uncultured Collinsella sp. (assembly GCA_958429345.1). Classification (GTDB taxonomy): domain Bacteria; phylum Actinomycetota; class Coriobacteriia; order Coriobacteriales; family Coriobacteriaceae; genus Collinsella. The sequence continues at coordinate 6,225 of CAUAJK010000027.1, forward strand.
ACATCGGCGAGCGCTTTCCGAAGCGAGCGGAGCTCCGATTTTCGGTCGTCGTGCTTTTTTGCCTTGAGTGCCCGCGCTGGACGGTCTATTTGGAGTGTCCAGCCTTCGGAAGCTTTGTGCGCCGAGGCAACGTTGGCTCCGCAGATTAAGGTGATACCTAGGCGGTCGCAAACGTTGAGAAGCGCGTCGCGCACCGATTCTGCGCGAAGGGAGCGCGGGTACAGCCGGCCTTCCTCGGAGGTTGTCATGATGCCCAGCGAGGAGAAGAAACCCATAAGCTCTTGTTCGGGTTGGGGGCCCATGACGGATTCGATGAATGCGGGGTGGTTATACCGCTGAGAACCAATCGATTCGTTGGAGAGGTTGCAGCGGCCGTTACCGGTCGCAAGGAGCTTAAGGCCGCAGGCGACATCGCGCTCAACGATGCAGACGCTTTTGCCGGCACGTGCGGCCGTAATGGCGGCGGCGAGGCCTGAAGCCCCGCCGCCGATTACCAGGACGTCATAGAAGGCGCTCGTGTTCACTTAGGCCTCGTCGGTCTCGTGCGGGGTAATAGCCTCGACGGCAGAGACTGCCTTGGGCAACATGCCATCGGGCAGCGCGGTTTCGACCTCGCCCTTATCGCAGGCCTCGGCGAGTGACGGATTGATGGGAAGCGTGCCCAAGATGTCGAGGTTATAGCGCTCTGCGACCTCGGGGAGCTTGCTCTTGCCAAAGACCTCGATCTTCCTGCCGCAGTCGGGGCACTCAATATAGCTCATGTTTTCGACGATGCCCAGAATGGGGACGTTCATCTTCTCGGCCATGTTGACCGCCTTGGCGACGATCATCGAGACCAGATCCTGCGGGCTCGTGACGATGACGATGCCGTCGACGGGCAGTGACTGGAAGACGGTGAGAGCGACGTCGCCTGTTCCCGGAGGCATGTCGACCAGCAGGTAGTCGATGGGGCCCCACGAGGTCTCGCTCCAGAACTGCCTAATGGCGCCTGCGATGACCGGACCGCGCCAAAGGACGGGGTCGGTCTCGTTTTGGAGCAGCAGGTTGGAGCTCATGACCTTGACGCCGTGCTCGGAGATTTCGGGCAGCATAAGGTTGCCAAGGGCATGGACGTGGCGTCCGCTCATACCGAACATCTTGGGGATAGAGGGACCGGTGATGTCGGCATCGAGGACGCCGACCTTGTGGCCGTGACGGGCAAGCTCGGTGGCGATGGCACCGGTGACAAACGACTTGCCGACACCGCCCTTGCCGGAAAGCACGGCGATGACGCGTTTGACCTCGGACAGCGTGTTCTCCTCAAATTGCGACGGCGACGTTTGTCCGCCGGCGGCCTGTGCGTGCTCGCAACCCATGTATGACTCCTTTGTATATGTTGGGGCCGGGGCCCCGTGATGTGACACGAGCGTCATTGTACCCTCGTTTGCGAGCGGGAGTCATTTGCGATGCATTTGGGCCGAGCACGCTTGCAATACGATGGGCCCAAGCGAATGGGCGGGCTTACTGAACTTTGCTGGCGAACTCGAGGTATTGCATGCGCTGCAGCTTGTCGATCGTCGAGGCGTATGGGCTGTCTTCAGATTCCAAGTCGTAGCGCAGCCCGTCGGCACCAAGGTAGCCGGCGACATTGATGGTGGGCACATCTGACCTTGTTGCAAGCAGAGCCTTTTGATAGTCGGTGAGCGGGGCGCCGATCTTATTAAGGGTAATGGCTGCAATCTCGTTTGCCCCGACGGTGTCGTATACGTTGAACTCGGTATTGCCGGCGATTTCATAGTTAGCCCAGACGAAATATGTCGACTGGTAGTTACGGAAAGCGTGGCTTGCCGTATCTTCCTGAGGGTACAGCTCGTCGTTGAGAGTCGTTGCGGCGCTCGGCTGATGGTCGCCAAAAAAGACAAGGACAACCGGTCTGCCGATATTGCGGAGCTCGTTGATAAAGTACTCGAGGTCCCGGTCGGATGCGTTGATACAGGTAAGATAGGTGTTGAGCGCGCTATTGGCACCCTCGCTGGCTCCCTCGACCCAATAGTTTGTCAGCTCCTCGGCGGGAACGGTGCCATAGTCGTAGCCGCCGTGATTTTGCATCGTGACGTCAAAGATGAACTGCGGGGCTTCGTCGGTTCTAAGCAGGTCGAGTATCTTGTCGTAGGTGGCGTAGTCGCATACGCCGGCATGGTAACAGGGCGCACCTTCGAAATCGCCGATTGAAAGAAAGTCTCCAAAGCCCAGCTGCTGATAGATTTTATCTCGATGGTAGTTGACGGGGTTTTGCGGGTGCATAGCGGTAGCGGTATACCCAAGCTCCTTAAGGTCCTTTGCCAGGCTGTTGACGCCATTCATCTGATATAGCTGATAGGGGATTTTGCCTAATCCGACAAAGGCCGTTGTCGCTCCGGTCAAAAATTCGAATTCGGAGTTCGCCGTTCCGCCACCGGCGACCGAAGCGAGCATGGTGCCGCGAACAAGTGTGTCGGGAAGCGAGTTGTAGAATGCGGGGCCGGTGTACCCGGCCGCCTGGAGCTGCTCAAAGCACGAAAGGTCGCTAAAACTCTCGTTCATGACGGCAACAATCGTCGGCTTGGTTTCCTTGAACTGGGCAACGGCCGCCTCGCGCTGCTCGCTCGAGCCATACGTGCTGTCGTATGCGGCGGCGAGCTCCTGCTCGATGCTCTGCGCCTCATCGGGCGTATAGTCTTCGGGCTTCTCAATGGGCAACTCGTTGACCATTTCGGTGAACGAAGTGATAAAACCCTGAGACGCATACGTGGTGATGGGCTGCCAACGGTCAAATCCAAAATTCAGCGCCTGCTCCAAGCCGATGCTGGAAAAGCCCGAGAGCCCCACAACGGTCACTAGCAGAAAAGCGCAGAGGTTGGCGGCGATTGCGGGGAAGACATGGGTGGGTGTACGGAGCTTTCTCGGTCGGATAAGCGAAAGAAGCCCCAGGGAAATCTCCAGCAGGGCTAGAGAGGTTACGATTCCGGCGGTAAAGGTAAACTCGTATCCCTCGCTCACTTCCATTGCGGTGCCAAGGGCCAAGATATCGCTTGGCAGGATGGCCTCGCCTTTAAACGTTATGACGAAGTGCTCGGCAATGCCAAGGATGCAACAGGCGACGGGCACGAGGGCCATGACGCCTCCATGACGTTGTCCCAGCAAATAAAGGGAGAGCAGAACCGTCGCGAGCAACCCGACGGAAAACCCAAATGAGTTGGCGGGAATGCGATAGAACGTTTCGTTGCAGGCAATTTCGAGTGAAACGAACGAGAGCGCTGAAACAGCGGCGATGACAAGGATGTCACGGCAAATACAGGCAACCGTTCCCGACGCAAGATCGGTTTGGTCGATAAGTCCCGAAACCAAGGGCTCGACAAGCAATACGACGGCGGCGGCACCGAGCGCCGAATAAGAAAGGACCCATAGGGAACTGTCCTCATTTACGAGCGCTTGATTCGTAATCCAGGCAGCCACCACACCGAGCGGAATGAGGAGCGTCGCGCACCAAAAGGCGCGGGCAATGGGCGGCTTTTCATTGCGTTTGATTGAAAAATACACGCGCACGACGACGGCGGCCACGATAAGGGCGGCGATGAATATGGGCAGATTGGCCATGTCACTCGAAGTGATTTCAAGGGGGATATCTTCGGTCATGGACGTTCCTCTGTTACGGCAAATTAAGTTCAGTATTAGATTACTGTAACCTTTCCACGGCATTTCGAGAAACAAAGCGCCTGATACGCAAAGCTAAAGGTCTGCGAATCTTGTATTACGAACATCTGTGCGCGTCGAGTGCGCTAAACTCATCGGCAGTATGATTCGATGCAATAGGGGGCAAGGAGCTTCCATGTCTGATTCTTCTATCGTTATTCGCGGCGCTCGTGAGCACAACCTCCGTGATATCGATGTTTCCATTCCGCGTGACCAGCTCGTGGTCATTACCGGTCTTTCTGGCTCGGGCAAGAGTTCGCTGGCATTTGACACTATCTATGCCGAGGGCCAGCGTCGATACGTCGAGAGCCTTTCGAGCTATGCGCGCCAGTTCTTGGGCCAGATGGACAAACCCGACTTGGATTCAATCGACGGCCTTTCGCCGGCGGTGTCGATCGACCAAAAGACGACGTCTAAAAACCCTCGCTCGACGGTTGGCACCGTAACCGAGATTTATGACTATCTGCGCCTGCTGTTCGCCCGTGTGGGCACCCCGCACTGTCCCGAATGCGGCCGCGTCATTGAGCGCCAGACGACCGACCAGGTTGCCGACAAGGTCTTGGCGGCGGGGGAGGGCCGCCGCGCGTTTGTGCTGGCACCGGTGGTGCGCGGGCGAAAAGGCGAGTACACCAAGCTGTTTGAGGACCTTCGCGCCGAGGGCTTTAGCCGCGTGCGTGTCGACGGCGAGGTGCGCTCGCTCGATGATCCGATCGATCTGGACAAGAAGTTCAAGCACGATATCGAGGTCGTGGTCGACCGCATCGTGATTCGCGAGAACTCGCTGGGCCGTATTGCCGAGTCCGTTGAACAGGCGACTGCGCTGGCGCACGGCAATGTGAACGTATACTTGCTGCCCGACCGCGACGCTCCCGAGGGGACCGAAGGCGAGTTGCTGGAGTATTCGCTGGCGTTAGCGTGCCCGGAGCATGGACACTCCATCGATGACCTGCAGCCGCGCGATTTCTCGTTCAACGCGCCCTATGGCGCGTGCCCCGAGTGCGATGGCCTGGGCTTTAAGAAGACGGTCGATGCCGAGGCCCTAATCGAAGACCCCTCGAAGTCGATCGCCGACGGGGTCTTTGGCAGCCTGTTTGGCAACTCTAACTACTATCCGCAGATTTTCGCTGCGGTCTGTAAACACTTCAAGGTGAGCGTCGATACGCCGTGGGAGGATCTGCCTCCGCGGGTGCGTCGCGCGTTTTTAGACGGCATGGGCGACCAGAAGATTTCGGTTGACTACCAAAAGCTTGACGGACGTCGTAGCCAGTGGGATACCAAGTTTTCGGGCGTTCGCAACATCCTGTACGAACGCTATACCGAGACGACGAACGAGAACACCAAGGCGCGCTTGGAGAAGTACATTCGCGAGGAACCGTGCTCGAGCTGCCACGGCGCTCGTTTGCGCCCTGAGATGCTCGCCGTCACCGTGGGCGGCAAGTCCATTTACGAGGTTTGTTGCCTGTCGTGCCGTGAGTCGCTCGAGTTTTTTGAGGGCCTGGAACTCACCGAGCGCCAACAGTTTATCGGCGGGCGCATCGTCAAGGAAATCCTGGAGCGCTTGCGTTTTCTGGTCGATGTTGGACTCGACTATCTGACGCTCGATCGTGCCTCGGCGACGCTTTCCGGTGGCGAGGCGCAGCGTATTCGCCTGGCAACGCAGATCGGCGCGGGTCTCATGGGCGTGCTCTATATTCTGGACGAGCCCTCGATCGGTCTTCATCAGCGTGACAACGAGCGCCTGATCAAGACGCTCGAGCGCCTGCGCGATATCGGCAATACCGTTATCGTTGTCGAACACGACGAGGATACAATCCGTGCCGCCGACTACGTGATCGACATGGGGCCCGGCGCCGGTGTCAACGGCGGACACGTAGTCGCGGCGGGAACGCCTGCTGATATCATGGCGTGTCCTGAGTCGATGACGGGCGCTTATCTGACCGGAAAACGAATGATTCGGGTGCCTGATGAACGGCGCAAGCCCGGTCGCGGCTGCCTTAAAATTACGGGCGCTCGAGCCAACAACCTCAAAAACGTTACCGCCAAGATCGAGTTTGGTACGCTTACGGTTGTTACCGGCGTGTCGGGATCGGGCAAGAGCTCCCTGGTTACCGACACCATTGCGCCTGCCCTTACGAATGCTATTCACCGTTCGACGCGCCCCGTGGGTCCGTATAAGAAAATCGAGGGCATCGAGTGTATCGATAAGGTTATCGATATCGACCAGTCGCCGATTGGCCGCACGCCGCGTTCCAACCCTGCTACCTATATCGGCCTGTGGGATGATCTTCGCGCGCTGTTTGCGAGTACGCCGGAGTCGAAGGCGCGCGGCTACTCGCCGGGTCGTTTCTCCTTTAATGTGAGTGGCGGGCGCTGCGAGGCGTGCAAGGGCGACGGGCAGATCAAGATCGAGATGCACTTCCTTCCCGATATCTATGTTCCCTGCGAAGTTTGCGGCGGTAAACGCTACAACCGCGAGACACTCGAGGTCACCTACCGTGGCAAGACCATCTCGGACGTGCTCGACATGAGCGTCACCGAGGCGCTGGCCTTCTTTGGGAATATCCCGCAGATTAAGCGCAAGCTCCAGACGCTGTACGATGTAGGCTTAGGCTACGTGAGCCTGGGCCAGCCCGCCACGACGCTCTCGGGCGGCGAGGCGCAGCGTGTGAAGCTTGCCAAGGAGCTTCATCGACGCCAGACGGGCAAGACGTTCTATATTTTGGACGAGCCGACGACCGGTCTTCATTTTGAGGACGTCCGCCAGCTGCTCGATGTGCTGCAGCGCTTGGTCGATGCGGGCAACACGGTGCTGGTGATTGAGCACAACCTTGATGTCATCAAGGTTGCCGACCGCCTGATCGATATGGGTCCCGAGGGCGGTAACGGCGGCGGAACCGTCGTGGTTTCGGGCACACCGGAGCAGGTTGCGGACTGTCCGCAGAGTTATACGGGCAAGTTTTTGGCGCCGTTGCTCAGGCGTGACCGGGAGCGTCAGGCTCAACTTGATGCTCAATAAATAGGCGATTCAGTTTATGGGCGCCATCGACTCCTCGTGATTCGATGGCGCTTGCTGTGTCGAAGTGACGTATGCAGCCGAATTGGACATATACTTAATCTTTGCGTCCGAATGCGAGGGAAAGGATATGTCATGGCAAAGGCTGTAAAGACGCCAAAAACCAATGCGATGCGCGAGCTGGAAAGCGCCGGCATTTCCTATGTTCTACATACGTACGAAGACGATGGTGATGAGTCGGTGGGCCTGGGGGTCGCGATTTCGGAGCAGCTTGGCGAGGAGCCCGGTCAAGGATTTAAGACTTTGGTCTGCGTGACGCCGTCCAACGACTATGTCGTGTGCTGCATCCCTGTTGCCGACGAGTTCGATCTAAAGTCCGCCGCGCGTGCCGCGGGGGAGAAGTCCTTGGCCATGATGCATGTGAAGGATTTGCTTGCGGCGACTGGCTACGTTCGCGGCGGCTGCAGCCCGGTCGGTATGAAAAAACGCTACCGGACGCTCATTGATGAGACATGCGTCCTTTGGGATACCATTTTTATTTCGGGAGGCAAGCGTGGTTATCAGCTCGAGCTTGCACCCGATGATTTAATTGCATTTTGCGGGGCGACGGTTGCCGCGATTACGAGAGAGGACTGAGCGATGCCGCAGGAAGAATTGAAGTGCGGAGCTCATTTTGCAAAAGAATCTGCGCCTCAGACGCCCTCATCCGAAGCTTCTTCGTCGCGAGATGACACTGACGACATGGGCTCGTCGGACTACTCCACGGTTGGTCGTTCCGCCGGGCTTATGACCATCCTGACCATCGTGTCTCGCGTTACCGGTTTTATCCGAACGTGGGCAATGGCGGCCGCTATTGGTATGTCGCTACTCTCGTCCTCCTATCAGGTCGCCAACAACCTGCCCAATATGCTTTACGAACTCGTGATGGGCGGCATGCTCGTGACGGCGTTTTTGCCCGTGTACATGGGCGTGAGGCGTGAGCAGGGTCGCGAGGCCTCGAACGAGTACGTGGGCAACCTGCTCGGCATTCTGCTTTTAGTGCTGGGTGGCATTTCGTTGCTGGGGACCGTGTTCGCCCCGGGCTTTATCTGGACGCAATCGTTCCTTTCGGGTGACGGCGGCAGCATGGATACCGCTGCGTTCATGTTCCGTTTCTTTGCCATCCAGATTCTGTTTTATGGTTTGGGCTCGGTGTTCTCGGGCGTTCTCAACGCACACCGCGACTACTTCTGGTCGACGTTTGCCCCGGTCCTCAACAATGTGATCGTCATTGCGAGCTTTATGGGTTTTGTGCCCGTGTCCGCACAGTTTGGCGAACGTGCCGGCATCATCTTGATTGCGGCCGGTACGACCCTCGGTGTCTTTGTTCAGATGGCATGTCAGATTCCCGCGCTTGGCAAGCACGGCGTGCATCCCCATATCCATATCGACTTTAAGGACCCCGCGCTGCGCCAGACGATTGCGCTCGGTATCCCGACGCTGCTCGCCACGGTGTGCATGTTTGTCTCGACTTCTATCACCAACGCTGCCGCGCTGGTGGTCCAGCCCGAGACTGGTCCTTCCGTCATCGCCTATGCGCGCCTGTGGTACACGCTGCCCTACGCGCTGATTGCCGCCTCGCTTTCGACGGCGCTCTATACCGAGCTCTCTCACGACGCACAGGAGAAGGATTACGACAGCGTTCGCACGGGCATTTCGCGTGGCGTCGCCCAGATGCTGTTCTTCCTGATTCCGTTCGCGCTGTACCTGATTGTCTTCGCGCGTCCGCTCAACATGATTTACTGTGCCGGCAAGTTTGATGAGTCCGGCGTGGCGCTGGTGTCCGAGTTCCTTGTCTACCTGGCGTTCTCGCTGCCGCTCTACGGCGTGGTCGTGTTGATGCAGAAGAGCTTCTCTGCCTTGCTCGACATGAAGCCCTATAGCCGCTATTGCCTGTATTCCGCCATCGGCCAGGCCGGCTCGGTTCTGCTGTTTGGCGTTGTGCTGGGCTTCGGTATGCCGGCAATCGCGCTTTCGTATGTCGTCGACTACGTGATCTTGGTCGGATGTTCGCTATGGTGGCTGCGTCGTCGTCTGCGTGGCCTTCAGGTCAAATCTATCCTGCATGGCGGTTTCTTTGGCCTTTTGCTCGGTGGCCTGGGTGCTGCCGCAGGCGCCGGTGTCATGTGGGCGCTTGAGCACTTTGTCGGGGCACTTGGCGGCTCGATTCTGATTACTCTTGGCTACGTTTGCGTTGCGGGTGTCGTCTCGCTTGCTGTTACCTTTGGCCTTGCCGTCGTCCTTAAGATGCCCGAGGCCTCGGCGCTGCTTCGTCGCAAGTAGGTGCGTGTGGCCGGTCACGACAACATTCCAACACTCGCCGAGCAGGTTTCGCGCGTTCCCACGCAGCCCGGATGTTACCTTTGGAAAGATGCCAAGGGCGATGTCATCTACGTTGGCAAGGCGAAAAACCTGCGTTCCCGTATGCGCCAGTACGTGACGCTGCAGGATGAGCGTCAAAAGATCCCGCTAATGATGCAGCTGGTGGCGAGCTTTGACTATATCGTGGTGGAGACCGAGCACGAGGCGTTGGTGCTCGAACGCAATTTGATTGGTCAGTACCATCCGTACTTTAACGTCGACCTCAAGGATGACAAGAGCTACCCCTTTATCGCCATTACAAAGGGCGACCTGTATCCCGCTATCAAATACACACGTGAGCGTCATAAGCCGGGAACGCGCTATTTTGGACCCTATACCGATAGCCGTGCGGCACGTGAGACGATAGATACGCTGCGCAAGGTTATCCCCATCTGTTCTGCATCCTGTGCGGAGTGGCGTCGTTGTCGCCGTATCATCGGGTCCCACAAGGGCGAGGAAGACATCGTCAATATGATTTGCGCACAAAACGGGCGTCCCTGCTTCGACTACCATGTCGGGCGCGGGCCGGGTGCGTGTGTCGGCGCGATTTCCCCGGCAGACTATGCCAAGAACGTCAAGCGTGTCGAGCGCTTTTTGTCGGGCCATCGCAAGGATGTCGTCGACGAGCTGACTTCCGAGATGGCGGATGCCGCCGAGGCACTCGATTTTGAGCGCGCGGCACGCGTCAAGCGTCGTTTGGAGGTCATCAGGGGTCTGGACGACCGTCAGCAAGTCGTTTTTCCCTCCAGTGTCGATATCGATGTCATCGGTTTCTATCGCGAGGAGACCATCTCTGCCGCTTGCGTCTTTGTCGTGCGTGAGGGCCGAACAGTTCGCACCTGCGAGTTCATTCTCGACAAGGGTCTTGATGTTGACGAGGAAGAGCTCCAGTCGGGCTTTCTTAAGCGCTATTACGACGAGACGGCTGATATTCCAGCTGAGATAAACCTCTCTGTCGAGCTTGAGGATGCGGAGGCGCTGGGGGAGTGGCTTGCAGGCAAGCGCGAGCGTTCCTGCCATCTCCATAGGCCGCAGCGTGGCGAAAAGCACCGTTTGCTCGATATGGCATCCAAAAATGCGCGCCATGCCCTCATGCGCTACATGATGCGAACGGGGTACGCTGACGACCGCACCAATCAAGCGCTCCTGGAGCTCGAAAGCGCGCTGGCGCTGCCGGCGCCGCCGATGCGTATCGAGTGCTTCGATATCTCGACGCTGCACGGAACCTTTACGGTCGCCTCGATGGTGGTGTTTACCAACGGGCGCGCCGACAAGAGCCAGTACCGTCGTTTTAAAATTCAGGCCGAATTGGACGAGGCAAACGACTTCGTGTCGATGTCCGAGGTTTTGGGACGACGCTATGCTCCCGAGCGCATGGCCGACGAGCGCTTTGGCTCGCGCCCCGATTTGCTCGTTGTCGATGGCGGTAAGCCGCAATTGACCGCTGCGATCAAGCAACTTGAGGCTCTTGGGCTCGATATACCAGTTTGTGGCTTGGCAAAGGCCGATGAGGAGGTTTTCGTGCCTTGGGACGAGACTCCCGTCGTGCTTCCGACCGGGTCCGCGTCGCTCTATCTAATTAAACAGGTGCGCGATGAATCGCACCGTTTTGCAATCACATTCCATCGTGAGTTGCGTGATAAAGCCATGACGGTTTCGGTACTCGATGACGTTCCAGGCGTGGGACCCACCAGAAAACGTGCCCTTATGCGCCATTTTGGCTCGATGAAGCGTTTGCGCGCGGCGAGCGAGCAAGAGATCGCGGAAGTTCGCGGCATACCTGCCGATGTTGCCAAGGCGGTCCACGATGCGCTCGTTGCGTGGAATGCCGAGCGCGCCGAGGCGGCGGCTGGCCATTCCGATAGCTAAACACGAGCCTAAACTACTGATATACATGATTGCGTGATTTTCAACCATTTATTTCGCCATGATTGCCTGCTGGTTTCGGGTTTTATTAACGCTAAAACGTTTGACTAGTCATGGTGAACAACCCTGCTATCCTGCGGGTTGACGAAGACTGATATCTCACCTCGCCGATACATACTGTCTGGCGAATCGTTTGTCAACGAATTCGGTGAACGGTAGTAAATACCGTTCAAGCGGATGTATGTATCGGTCGCCGAGCGCGGCACCTCAGTTGGGTTCGTCGGTAGGTAAGGTATATATCGTCCGCAAGTTGCGCGGGGGCAAGTCTAGATGCTCCCGAGTAAGATTCTCTATTGATAGGAGAAGACATGGCCATCATCAACAAGGGTATGTCCAGGCGTTCGTTCCTCGGCCTCACCGGCAGCGTCGCTGCTGTCGCAGGGCTTGGTCTCACCGGCTGCGGTGGCAGCTCTAGCGACGAGGGTTCCGCTTCCGGTTCCACCGATTCCGCCAACCGTGGCGGCGGCGTGATCACCGCTGGTTCCGCTTACGCTCCGTCCAGCTTCGATCCCGCTAGCACCGGCTCCGCTGTGGGCCTGGGTGCTAACTGGCACGTCGTCGAGGGCCTCTACGGCATCGATTACCACGACTACAGCACCTTCAACGAGCTCGCCACCGACGATCCCAAGTCTGTGGACGACACCACTTTCGAGGTCACCATCCGCAAGGGCGCCAAGTTCTCCGATGGCACCGAGGTCACCGCTGACGATGTCGTTGCCTCCTACACCGCTTGCGCCGCTTCCGCTACCTATGCTCCGTTCTTCCAGCCCTTCGAGTCCATCGAGGCCAAGGACGCCAGCACCGTGACGGTCAAGACCAAGGTCCCCAACTTCTCCCTGCTCAAGGATCGTCTGGCCATCGTCCGCGTTACCCCGGCTACCCAGACCGAGGAGGATCGCGCCAAGCAGCCGATCGGCTCCGGCCCCTGGATGTACGACTCTATCTCCGATACCGAGATCACCCTGGTTCCCAACCCCGAGTACAACGGTGAGTATGCTGCCGAGGATAAGAAGATCCAGTACAGCATCCTGACCGACCCCACCGCTCGCGTTACCGCTCAGCAGGAGGGCTCCACGCTCGTTATGGAGCTCGTTACCGCTGACGCCGTCGACCAGCTCGAGAGCGCCGGCTGCAAGATCGATAACGTTCAGGGTTTTGGCACCCGCTTCATCATGTTCAACGTCGCCAAGGAGCCTTGGAACAACGTCAAGGTCCGTCAGGCCGTCATGTATGCGCTCGACACCGAGAAGATGGTCAGCAACACCTTCGCCGGCCTTGCCACCGCTGCCAGCTGCTACCTGCCCAAGAGCTTCACCAACTATCATGAGGCTTCCACGGTGTACAAGACCGACGCCAAGAAGGCTAAGAAGCTCATCGAGGAGTCTGGCATCACCCCGGGTGCCATCACCCTGCGCACCACCGACAACGAGCAGATTAAGGGCATGGCCGCCCAGGTCAAGAATGACCTCGACGCTCTCGGCTTCGATGTGACCATCCAGACCGGTACCTCGCCGGCCACCTACGCTGCCATCGACGGCGGCGAGGCCTACGATATCCTCCTTGCCCCTGGCGATCCTTCCTGCTTCGGCGCCGACCCCGACCTGCTGCTCAACTGGTGGTACGGCGACAACGTCTGGATGCAGACCCGTTGCCCGTGGAAGGAGTCCGCTGAGTGGCAGAAGCTCCACAGTCTCATGGACGAGGCTCTTGCCGCCGAGGGCGACGAGCAGCAGAAGAAGTGGAACGAGTGCTTCGACATCATTGCCGACAACGCAGTTCTGTACCCCGTTGTCCACGTCAAGACCGTCTCCGCTTTCTGGGACGATCCGTCCACTGCGCCCAACGGCGAGGCCCTCGATGGCTTCAAGGGCATCGGCACGACGAGCATGTCCTTCAGGGGCGTTGCGACCGTCAAGGCGTAAGACTCGCTTGAGTCTGTATGCAGGATGTCGGTCGTTGGGACCGTATCCTCATAGTTGAAACAAAGACCCGGGCGGCAACGATGTCGCTCGGGTCTTGTAATGAGTATCCGTACTCATATAACAGTTGGTCCTACCGACAAAAGAAAGGGGAGAGAACGTGAACAACTTGCTACGTTTGATTGGAAGGCGTCTTGTGGCGCTGCCGATCATGGCATTGGGCGTCACCGTCCTGGTGTTCTTCCTTATGTCGTTCTCCAAGACCGACCCCGCCTACACGGCGTTGGGTGACGGTGCCTCGCCCGAGGCGGTTGCCGAGTACCATGAGAAGTATGGTCTGGACGACCCCTGGCCCGTGCGCTACGTGCGCTATATGGGCGATTTGATCCATGGCGACATGGGCACCTATGGTGCTGCTCGCAACTCCGTTGCCAAGCGCATCTCCACGGCCCTGCCCGTCACGATGCAGTTGACCTTCATCGGTCTTGCCATCGGTGCGGTCGTTTCGTTTTTGCTCGGCGTCATCGCGGCACTGTATCGCGACAAATGGCCGGACCAAGTGATCCGCGTCTTTTCCATCGCCGGCTTGGCAACCCCGTCGTTCTGGCTTGCCGTTCTGTTGATCCTGCTGTTCTCTTCCTACCTTAAGGTGCTCCCGGCATCGGGTGCACTGCCTCACTTCACCACGAATCCGGTTGGCTATCTGGGACGTATGATCATGCCCGCCATCGCCTTGGCATTTCCGCTGACGGGCCAGATGACTCGTATCGTGCGTACCGCCATGGTCGAGGAGCTCGACAAGGATTATGTCCGTATGGCTCGCGGCGCCGGCGTTCCCGAGAAGGTCGTCGTCGGCATCAACGTTCTTCGCAATGCGCTGATCACCCCGGTCACCACCCTCGGTCTTAAGATCGGTTACCTCATGGGCGGCGCCGTCGTCATCGAGGTTATCTTCAACCTCCCCGGCATGGGCACCGCGATTCTGCAGGGCGTTCAGGGCAACGAGGCGAACCTGGTTCAGGGCGTCGTTATCGTCGTTGCTCTTGCCTTCATCATCATCAACATCGTGGTTGACATGCTCTACCTGCTCATCAACCCGCGCATCAGGACGGTGTAGATTATGGTAAAGATTCGAGAGAAGCAAACCGAGCAGCTCGAGAAGGCTGCCTCCAAGGGGCTCAAGCTCGGTGGCTGGAAGAAGATGACGCTGTCTTCTAAGATTGCCGCCGTCGTGCTGGTGCTGGTCGCCCTGACTGCGATCCTGGCGCCCCTTCTTGCCCCCTATAGCCCGGTCGAGATCTTTACGGCTCGCCAGGCTCCCGGCAACGGATTTATCTTCGGTACCGACGATAAGGGTCGCGACATTCTGTCGCGTATGCTCTACGGTGGTCGTTACTCGCTGATTATCGGCTTTGGCGCCACTGCCATGGCTCTGGTCTGCGGCTCGGTCGTGGGCGCCCTTGCAGCGGTTTCGCGCAAGGCCGTCTCCGAGACGATCATGCGTATCCTGGACATCATCATGTCCATCCCGGGCATCGCCCTCGCGGCCGTCTTCGTCTCCATCCTGGGCAACTCCGTGCCGTCGATCATCTTCGCCATCGGCTTTATGTACACTCCGCAGATTGCCCGTATCGTGCGCGCCAACATCGTGTCCGAGTACGGCGAGGACTATGTCCGCGCGGTCATCGTTTCCGGCGCCAAGGCTCCGTGGATTTTGATCAAGCATGTTCTGCGTAACTGCATCGCCCCGATCATGGTCTTCACCGTTACCCTGGTCGCCGACGCCATCATCTTCGAGGCCTCGCTGACCTTCATCGGCGCTGGTATCCAGGAGCCCACCGCTACCTGGGGCAACATCCTCGCCGACGCCCGCGGCGGCGTGCTCGCCGGCCGTTGGTGGCAGGCGCTGTTCCCGGGCCTGGCCATCATGATCACCTGCCTGGCGCTCAACATCCTCTCCGAGGGCATTACCGACGCCATGGCCGCTGCTCCCTCCGCTGCCCTGGATCCTACCGATTCCTCCAAGCGTCGCGAGGCCGACCTGCTGGTCTCCGACCCCGTTCGCGCCTACAAGGAGCAGGCCCAGTCCCTCTCCGCTCGCCTTGGCGCCCTGCGCGATGTCGAGCTCAAGCGTGACGATCGCCACGTGCCCGACGAGTCCGTTGAGCCGATTCTCTCGGTCCGTGACTTCTGCATCCAGTTTGAGCATCACGGTGATATCAACGTCGTCGACCATGTCAACTTTGACGTTCGTCCTGGTCAGACCATGGGCCTGGTGGGCGAGTCCGGTTGCGGTAAGTCCATCACCACGCTGGCCATCATGGGCCTGACCGACGATGACGAGCATCTTTCCGGCGAGGTTCTCTGGGAGGGTCGCGACCTGCTCAAGATGAGCAAGAAGGAGTGGTTCGGCCTGCGCGGTACCGATATCGCTATGGTCTATCAGGACGCCCTGTCCTCGCTTAATCCCTCCATGCTCATCTCTGCCCAGATGAAGCAGCTCACCAAGCGCGGCGGAACCCGCAGCGCCGAGGAGCTCCTGGAGCTCGTCGGCCTCGATCCCAAGCGCACGCTCGAGAGCTATCCGCACGAGCTTTCCGGCGGCCAGCGTCAGCGTGTCCTGATCGCTATGGCCCTTACCCGCGACCCCAAGCTGGTCATCTGCGACGAGCCCACGACCGCTCTGGACGTTACCGTCCAGAAGCAGGTCATCAAGCTGCTCAACGATCTTCAGGCCAAGCTCGGCTTTGCCATGATCTTCGTTTCGCATGACCTGGCTCTGGTCGCCGAGGTTGCCCATAACATCACGGTTATGTACGCTGGCCAGGTTATCGAGCAGGCACCCACCAAGGAGCTGCTCACCAACCCGATCCACGAGTACACCCGCGGTCTTCTGGGTTCCGTTCTGTCCATCGAGAGCGGTTCGGGTCGCCTGCACCAGGTGCCCGGCGCCGTTCCGAGCCCGCGCGATTTCCCCAAGGGCGATCGCTTCGCGCCCCGCTCGAGCCATCCGCGTATTGGCCTGGACACCCGTCCGGTCTTCAAGCGCGTGCCCGGCACCGAGCACTTCTATTCCGAGCTCCCCGACGAGGTGCTCAAGGCAAATGGTTTGACCCCTCACGCGGAGGTGATGTAGATGAGCGAGACCGCAGTCAACGGCGTCGAGCCGATCATCTTCCTTGATGACGTCCACGTCACCTTTAGGACCCGTACCGGCTCGATTCTGCACCCCAACCTGGTTCACGCCGTCCAGGGTGTAACGATTAAGCTCATGCCCGGTCAGACGATCGGCATCGTCGGCGAGTCCGGTTGCGGTAAGTCCACCACCGCCAACGTCATGTGCGGCCTGCAGGCCCCCACGAGCGGCAAGGTCTACTTTAAGGGCAAGGACGTTACCAAACGTACCGCCGAGGACCGTCGCCACATGGGTCGCGTCATCTCGGTCGTGTTCCAGAACCCGGCCACGGCGCTCAATCCCCGCATGGTCGTTCGCGAGCAGCTGCTCGACCCCATGCGCGTCCACAACCTGGGTACCGAGGCCGAGCAGGAGAAGCGCGTCAAGGAGCTCCTGGAGCTCACCGGTCTGCCCAGCTCCGCCGCCGAGGTTCTTCCCGGTCAGCTTTCGGGCGGCCAGCGTCAGCGCGTCGCAATTGCCCGTGCCCTGTCGCTGAACCCCGATGCCATCATCGCCGACGAGCCCACCTCGGCTCTGGACGTTTCGGTCCGCGCACAGATTCTGAACCTGTTGACCGACCTTAAGAAGGAGCTCGGCCTGGCCATGGTGTTCATCAGCCATGACATCCAGACGGTCCGCTATATCTCTGACGACATCATCGTTATGAATGGCGGCAGGATCGTCGAGCAGGGCGAGGCCAAGCAGGTCTTCCAGCACCCCCAGGACCCCTACACCAAGATGCTGCTCGGCGCTGCGCCGTCGCTGCTGCATCCCAAACTCGGCGAGTAGCCTCGCTTTCCCTCCCGTGCGCCCGGTTCCCTTGCCGGGCGCACCTCCGTTGCGATTTCGAAAGGTTGGGTTCACGAGCCATGCCAAGTGCTCAGGAGCTACAACATCAATTTGGTGAATACCGAGGCGCCATGCCCCGTCCATCAGATTTCGATCTCTTTTGGAAGGATCGCATGGCCGAGGCCGACGCCGTCGGGCTTGACTATGCGATCGAGACGGCATCGGTCGCCGATGCCGCGACCTGCCAGCTTTTCGACCTCTGGTATACCGGCATGTGTGGCGCGCGCCTGCATGCCAAATACCTTAAACCTGTCTCGGACGAGCCCGTGCCATTGGTACTTCAGTTCCATGGGTATCCGGGTGCAAGCCGCAGCTGGTTTGAGCAGGCGTCGTTTGCGGGCATGGGCATGGCACTCATCGCCCTCGACTGCCCCGGCCAAGGAGGTCCCTCCGAGGACATTGGTGGATTTGAGGGCACAACGGTTGCCGGTCATATCGTCGCCGGTATCGACGGCGACCCGGCCAACCTCTACTATGTCCGCTTGCACCAAGATATTCGCATCCTGTGCCGCATCGTTCGCGAGCTCGAGGGCATCGATCTTGCGCGTGTGTTTGTGAACGGCGCGTCGCAGGGCGGCGGTTTGGGCATTGCGACCTGTGCGCTTAACAGCGAGCTTATCAATCGTGCCGCCATCCTCTATCCCTTCCTGTCAGATTTCCGCCTGGTCTGGGATTTGGATGCCGACGACATTGCCTACGAGGGCCTGCGCTATTGGTCTCGCTGGTTTGACGAGGACTCGACTCGTATTGACGAAGCCTATGCCAAGCTCGCGTACTTCGATTCCAAGAACTTTGCCCCTATGGTCAAATGCCCCGTGCTGTTTGGCACTGGCACAGCCGATATCGTCTGTCCGCCAGCGACGCAGTTTGCGGTCTATAACAACCTGACCTGCGAAAAGCGTCATGAGTTCTTTGAAGGCTTTGGCCACGAGGAGATTCAGGATTTTGACGATTTGATCATTCCGTTTTTCTGCAAGGGAGGGGAGGCTCATGTCTAAGTGCGAGAGCAATGTTGACGAGCTGATTGTCCCCGGGCTCGTGGGAATTCCTGGAACGGTTTCGTCAAGACTCGCAGAATATCGGGACTGGCGCGGTGATGTCCAAGCAGATGTTTCTGATTTAGAGACATGCGCTTCGAATCTTGAGATTCAAGGCCTGGCCATTACGGCGATTGACTTTGTTAACCCCTGCGCCCGTTACTCGGAGGTCTCCTTTGAGCTCGGTGACGATGCGATTCACGCTCGTTTGATCGAGCCTGTCGGTCGTGCCCGAGTATCTGAGCGCGTGCCGTTGTGCCTGATGTTCCACGACATCGATCGGCCTGTGCGCGGCTGGCATCACATGACGAGATTTGCCGCCATGGGGTATGCCGTCCTCGCGCTGGATGACGATGTTGCTGATGCGGACAACCTGCAGCGGGGGATTTCTTCGCCCGCTTTTGTCGAGCGCGTCCGTTGGGGTTGCGCGCTGGCGAAGGTGGCGCGCAATCTTGATGGCATGAACCCCGACCGCATCTTTGCATGGGGCGAGGGTCTTGGCGGCGGAGTCGCGCTGGCGGTTTCTGCTCTGAACGAGCGGGGCCTCGCCTGCACGGCGGTTGCCAATCCGCTTCCTGGCGGCCTCGAGGCGCTGTCGTCTCGGGTGCGCGGATCGGTGCTCATGGGCACATCGCTTATGGATACCGTGAGCGATCCCAAGGATCAGTTTGCCGTATTCAACGGGCTTGAGTGTGACCGGAGGCATATCATCTATGCCAAATACGCTCACGAGCGCATCAATGCGTTCGAAAACGAAGTCGTCGACTTTTTTAACCAAACGTTCTATCCGTGTTCTTTGGCCTAGGCGGCCTGGACACTGCCAACAAGAGTGGGTGGCACAGGGCCGCCCGCCAGACAACTAAGGAGATTCTTGTGGCAACTCAGAAATTCACCGGCGTTATCCCTCCCGTCGTTGTTCCCGATACCGAAGATCACCAGCTCGATGTTGTCTCCTTTGAGCGCAGCATCAACCGCATGATCGACGCCGGCGTCGATGGACTGTTCTTCCTGGGATCCTCGGGCGAGGTCGTCTTCTCCACCGACGAGCGCCGTCGCCAGATTATCGCCGAGGCCGTCCGTATCGTCGACCACCGCGTGCCTGTTCTGGTCGGCATCATCGATACCGAGACCGAGCGCATGATCGAGCACGGCAAGGTCGCTCAGGAGCTGGGCGCCGATGCCCTCGTCGCCACCTGCCCGTTCTATGCCCTGCAGGGCATGACCGAGGTCGAGGAGCATTTCCGCATCCTGCACGAGGAACTCGACCTGCCCATCTTTGCCTATGACATTCCCGTCTGCGTTCACACCAAACTCCCCTGGAAGCTCCTTGCCAAGCTCGGCGCCGAGGGCGTCCTTGCTGGCGTCAAGGATTCCTCCGGTGATGACATCTCGTTCCGCTACCTCGTTCAGGAGAACGAGAAGAACGGCCATCCGATGAGCATCCTCACCGGTCACGAGGTCGTTGTCGACGGCGCTTACCTCGGTGGCGCCGACGGCTCTGTCCCGGGTCTCGCCAACGTTGAGCCCGAGGGCTACGTGCGTCAGTGGAAGGCCGCTCAGGCTGGTGACTGGGCTACCGTCAAGGCCGAGCAGGATCGCCTTAATGAGATTTCGCACATCTGGGATGTCACCTCGGGCGTCCAGGGCTATGCCGGTGGCGTCGGCGCCTTCAAGACCGCTATGAACCTCATGGGCATCTTCGACAGCCCGACCATGCCGCGCCCGGTGAAGGCCATGACCGGCGAGAACGTCGAGGCGATTAAGAAGGTCCTCCAGGACAACGGTCTCCTGTAAAGCTTCCCCGGGCACCCGATCTTGGGGCTCAAGCGGTCGAGCGTGACCCATTAGGTCAACGCCCGACCGCTTTCACCCCAACCTCGGGCACCCGGGAAACCTTTACCAAGCTGCGGCGATAACGCAGCCTTCATTTCCTGTAGTTGTTTTTTATCTCCTAAGGAGAGCGACATGGAGAACAAGTACGTCTGCTCTGTCGATATCGGCGGAACTAAGATCGCGACTGCCATCATGGAGTATCCGGCTGACGGTAGTGTGCCCCATCCCGTTTTTGAGGCCGAGGTTCCTACCGAGGCCCAGGAGGGCGGCGAGGCCGTCTTCCAGCGTATCGAGGCGTCCATCAAGGCTGCTCTCGAGGCGAATCCCGATGTCGAGGTCCTTGGCGTCGGCATTGGTGCTGCCGGCGTCGTCGATCCCAAGACGGGCGCCATCGCGTATGCCAACGAGATCATGCCCGGCTGGTCCGGCGTTCAGTTGGGGCCGCGTCTGCGCGATGACCTTGGTCTCCCCGTTGCCGTTGTGGGCGACGTGCAGGCTCATGCTCTGGGCGAGGCCCACTGGGGCGTCGGCAAGGGCAAGTTCTCCGTCTTGTGCCTGGGCATCGGCACGGGCATCGGCGGCGCATATGTCGAGAACGGCCGCGTGATGCAGGGCTTCCATGGTGCTGCCGGCCATATGGGCCACATCGAGTGCTCGGCTGCCGCCGGCATTCCCTGCGCCTGCGGGCGTTCCGGCCATCTTGAGTCGGTTGCTTCGGGCACTTCCATTGGTCGTATGTACGATGAGCGCTTTGGTCGCGTCGACCCCAGCCGTCCTTCGGTCGGTCGCGATGTGAACGACCTGTGCCGTGCGGGCGACGCAAAGGCGACCGAGGTTATCCATGACGCCGGCTTTGCGCTGGGTGCCAGCTTGGGCTCGCTCGCTAACATCCTGGACCCCGAGGTCATCGTGCTTTCGGGTGGCGTGATTCACCAAGGTCCCGATTGGCGTTCACAGACGTGGAAGGATTCGGTACACGAGGGCTATGCCAGCCAGGCGCTCGATCCGCTTCAGGACACGCCGATCCTCATCGGTTCTCTGGAGGGCGATGCTCCGCTCATCGGTGCCGCTGAGCATCTTCTTGCCTCGTTGAAGTAAACGTATCTTCTGTAGGAGCCTCCCGAGACAACACGCCTCGGGAGGCTGTTCTGAGAAAGGTTGCAGCCTTATGACCGTCGATCCTTTGATTCAATCCCTGAAGGGCAAGCTCGTCGTGAGCGTTCAGGCGTATATGGGCGAGCCGCTTCGTACGCCCGAGACCATGGCTCAAATGTCTCGCGCTTGCGAGCTTGGCGGCGCCGCCGCCATTCGCTGCCAGGGCCTTGCCGACATTGCCGCCATTAAGGGTCGCTGTGAGGTTCCCGTCATCGGCCTGTGGAAGGATGGGCACGAGGGCGTTTATATCACGCCGACGCTGCGTCACGCTCGCGCCTGCGTTGCTGCCGGTGCCGATATCGTGGCGATCGACGCCACCGATCGTCCGCGCCCCGACGGCAAGTCGGTTGAGGATACCTTCCGCCCGCTGCACGAGGAGGGTGTGCTCCTGATGGCGGATTGTGCCACCATCGAGGACATTCGCCGTGCGGTTGATATGGGCTTCGACCTGGTATCCACCACGCTTTCTCACGGTGTCGCCGCCATCGACTGTACCATGGCCGATGGCCCCGATCTGCCGCTCCTGCGTCAGGCGACCGAGGAATTCCCCGGTCTTCCCATCATCTGCGAGGGCCGCGTGCACACGCCCGAGGAGGCTCGCGCCGCGATCGATGCTGGCGCCTGGGCCGTTGTCGTCGGCACCGCCATCACGCACCCCACGAGTATTACGAGTTGGTTCAAGGCTGCGCTTGAGGCGTAAGACAGGCCTCGTATCCGCTCGGGGCGGTATACTCAATATAGGCAATTGACCGCGCGGGATCCGGGTTGCTGGGTCCCGCGCTTGTTTTCGGGAGGCAACACATGCAAAAGGGAGATGCCATGGATGCGGCGGAGCGCTCGGAGCGCATCCCCGATATCGTCATCATCACCGGAATGTCCGGATCAGGCCGCACACAGGCCATGCACGTGTTCGAGGACATGGGCTATTTTTGCATCGATAACCTGCCTCCGCGTCTCATCGCCCAGCTTGCCGAGCTCGTCGGCATCAATACGGGCGTGGGCAGGCATCTCGCCGTCACCTGCGATTTGCGTAGCCAGGGACTGTTTGACGAGCTGCTCGATGCGGTCGCCGCGCTCGAAGAGCGCGAGATGAGCTGCGACATCGTGTTCCTGGAGGCTTCTGACGAGGTGCTGATTCGTCGCTACAGCGAAAATCGCCGCCGTCATCCCATTGCCAAGCCGGGGGAGACTACGGCCGATGCCATTCAGCGCGAGCGCCTTCAGCTTCAGGGCGTGCGCGACCGAGCCGATATGATTATCGACACGAGCCGTCTGCGCACCTCTGCGCTGCGCAACAAGCTACGTATGGCATTTTCCGAGCTGTCCGACCAGCAGCTCATGGACGTCCACGTGTTCTCGTTTGGCTTTAAGCACGGCATGCCCGTCGAGGCGGACATTATGATCGACGTCCGCTTCCTGCCCAATCCGTTCTACGATCCCGAGATGCGCACGATGACCGGTCTCGATAAAAAGGTCTCCGATTTTGTTCTGGACCATCCCAAGACGCAGGAGTTTTGGAAGGCTTGGACACAGCTGCTCGATACGGTGATGCCGGGCTATATCGCGGAGGGTAAGCCGCAGCTTTCTATCGCCATCGGCTGCACGGGCGGCCAGCACCGCAGCGTTGCCATTGCCGAGGCCACGGCCCGTTACCTGGAAGGCGCTCAGTACCACGTGAGCATTTCCCACCGCGACCTGTCGCGCGCCAACACGAAGGCATAGGCCTGCATGTCGTTTACCGCTGAGGTGCGCGACGAGCTTGCGCGCTGCGAACCCGAATGTGAATACTGCGACTTGTCGACGCTTGCCGCCCTCACGCGCGTGAGCGGTACGCTCTCGCTTGCCGGCTCTGGGCGGTATCGTTTGACGGTTGCGACTGAGACGGGAGCCGTCGCGCGCACGATGATCACGCTGACGCATCGTATCCTTAAGCTCAAAACGGAGTTCACCGTCCGCAAATCTGTCTTGCATAAGGTTCGAAACTACCTCATCACCTTGCCTGATCAGCCAGACCTGGATAAGGCCTTGGTTCTGCTGGGTATCCTCGACCGTAGGGGAGGACTTGTCGCCGGCGTACCCCGACATATCGTTGCCCGTCCTTGCTGTAGACTTGCCTATATCCGCGGCGCGCTCATCGCGGGCGGCTTCGTGGCCGATCCACGCGGCGATTTTCATTTGGAGATCGCTGTGCAGGGCGAGCAATATGCCAAGGGACTTTGCGATCTGTTGGAGCAGATTGGGGTCCATGCTCGTGTTAATGCACGGCGGGGGTCATATGCCGTGTACATTAAGAGCGCCGAGGAAATCGAGCATCTATTAAAGCTGATTGGTGCCAAGCGCAGCGTTGCCGAGATTGAGGAGGCGCGCGCGGTCAAGTTGGTTAAGAACGATGTGAACCGTCGCGTGAATGCCGAGCTCGCCAACCAGACCAGAAGCGCCGGTGCTGCCCAACATCAGCTTGCGCTTATCGATGAGCTCGAGCAGCGTGGCCTTCGCGATGCGCTTCCGGACGCCTTGGCGGTCTTTTGCGACCTGCGCGAGCGCTATCCTGATCTGTCGCTGCGTGATTTGGGGGAGATGGCTGACCCTCCCTTGTCGAAGTCAGCCCTCTACCATCGTGTTTTACGGCTTGAAAAGCTCATTGAAGCAAACAGGTAGTTTGAAGTAACGACTTATATATTGATTTAGCTGCTATTTTAGTATTTAAAACGTTTTAACGTAAATTTGATTTTCAATTTCGAGCATTCTCGTGAAATTCAAGTCAAAAAAAAGGTATATTAGGCGAGTGGTTAGTTTGTGGGCCTCAACGGCGGGCGCTGTAGCTCGCGGGGGCCTTACGAAAGGAGACACAATGGCAGTAAAGGTTGCTATTAACGGCTTCGGTCGCATCGGTCGTCTGGCTTTCC
>CAUAJK010000028.1:0-24987 GCA_958429345.1 uncultured Collinsella sp.
CGATGATGGCCTTCTTGCCCTTGAGGTTCTTCACCTCGTGGCGAGCGCCCTCACCAAAGTACAGATCGCGAGGATTGGTAAAACGTCCCATACTGTGCCTCCTAAACAAGCCCCTCTTAGACTTGCGTATATAACGGAGCACCCAATTGGCTCCGTTAGGACCGGTTTGCGCGTTGCCGGCGATGACAATGCGCGATGTCTAAACGTCTCAACGCTCAGACAAACACTATTTTACCGTTCTGGTTGGTCAGTTATTCACCTAAAGCCGCCAATGATGAAACGTTTTTTCTATCCCTGAAGACCCTTGTGCGGCATTCATACTCCCAAGCTGGGCAAACGTTTTATCAAGGTTGACTACATATCCCGGGCAGGACGGTGCCCCTCCAAAATATGCACCGTTCGCCGCCAAAAATCGACCGTTTGCGGCACCGTGATACCACTCGGCCGTCCATGGTGCCGACATTTGTGCGACATCCGACTTCGTGGTGCAAAGGTGCAAGTCCAAGTGCGGCACCCCCGGTGTGCCACATGCGGGTAAACTAGAACCTTATATAGAAACATCTGAACCCTAACCGCAGCAAAGGAGGCCCCATGGCATTCGATCCCATTCAAGAGGATTGCCATCGCCTCGTTCTTGAGGCCTTGCGCCGCGACAATATCCCGCTCACCGACGGTGCCGCCGTCGAGCGTCTGATGGAACAATTCACCCGCAACCCCGCACCGCTCATCGTGCACGACCGCGACCGCGCCGGGCATCTGATTGCCAAGGTGGTCGAGGCCGTCGACTACCGCATTCCCTTTATCCCCGACGATGCCCAGGCAGAGCAGGAAGAGGCAGCTGCCGAGAACATGCTCCGCGAGGCGGCCGCACTCGATCCGGCCAACTGGGATGCCCAGCGCATGCTGACGGCCCTCACCGCCAACTCCAACGAGGAATACGTACAGTACCTGGTGTCCAAGTGCGATGAGGTCGAGCACGACTTGGCGCTCAAAATCGCCTCAGCGCAGGATCCCTACGAGCGCGAGGCCGCAGGCGACCTTACGCGCCGCCCCTATCTGCGCTGGCTTGCCGCCTTGGCATCGCGCGCCCTCATTAGCGGACGCTACCGCATGTCGCTCGAAGCCGCAAACCGCAGCCTGGACTTTGCGCCCAACGACCCCGCTGGTGTCCGCCACACCGCGATGCTCGCCATGGCAAAGCTCGAATACCCCGCCGAGGAGCTCAAGCGCTTTCGCTCCGCACACTCCGTGCCGTACCTCGCGAATACCCCGCTGCGCCGCCGTCCCAAGGATGCAGAGCGCGACTTGGACCCGTGGACGCTCATCGCGCTGATGAGCGCTGCCTGGCGCGAGCTGGACTACGAGGGCGCCGAACACTACCTGCGTATCCTTGTGCGTTCGTGTCCGCACGCGGCCGAGGCACTCTACTTCCAAACCGAGTTTCCCGATGGCGTCTATGCCCGCGTCAACGTGGGTGTGGGCTCCACTGACGAGCTTGTCCTTGCGCTGTCCGAGGCGACGCCGGTACTGCAGGAGGGCCTGGGCGCCCCCGACAACGCCAGCTTTGCCGCCTGGGTCGCCACCAACGACATCGTGCGCTCCCAAATCGACGAGCGCATCCTGCGCGCAGCCGAGCAGGGGCTTCCATTTAAGGGAGGAGACCTCTAATGGATCCGAGCGTCTACATCCCCGCCTACCTGGAGCGCACCTATCTGGCGTCGCACCCCGAGCTCACCGATGCAGCACGCGAGCTTGTCCATAACGACATTAGCGCGAATCCCCAAAAGTATGCGCAGTCCGAGCATGCCCAGGCGCTGCTGTCCTACGCCGGTGTTCATCGCCACCTGCTCGATGAGCTCCATCGCATCGAGGACATGGGCAGCGACGAGGAGTTTGAGCAGACGCGCAATCGCCTGTTCGACGACATGCGCGATGAGCTGCTCAAGATCGTCCGCATCGATGCGTATGTCCTCGACGCGCAGCTGCTCGCCATCATCCTGGCCGACACACCCGTCGACGCCTGCCTGGGCGACCTGATGAAGCTCGAGGCGACCACGGCCGATTACCTGCATCAAAGCGTGCCCGGGTTCGACATGGAAGCCCCGCACTACTGGGCCAATAATGTTTTGGCCGACGGTGTCACCGCAACAGACCTTACCGTGAGCGAGCCGGCTCTTATCGGGTGGCTTCACACACTCGAGGCCATCTCGCAGCTGTGCATGGCGAGCGCCCGCTACCGTGCTGCCGCCAACTACGCCCGCCGTGTTCTTAAGGCAGAAGGCTATCCCACCCGAGCTGCAGGCACCGTGCTACTCGCCCTCGCTCGCTTGGAAGACGAGGACGGCTTTTTTGCCCTGGCCCACCAGCTCGAGGAAGAGATCGGGGCTGACGCACTCGAGAACTCTCCTTGGTATCTGCTCGCCCGCACGATTCTGCTGTTCAAAACAAACAAGATGCGCCCGGCGAAACGCGCGCTGCGTGAGTTTGCCAACCGTTGCGAGGGCGGTGCATTTTTCTTACTGAACCCCATGTACCAGACACCGTACCTTCCCTGCCGGCCCGAGCCACGCGATCCCTGGGACCTTCCGCACCAGGCCGTTTGGGAAGCGGACGGTATTATCTCGGACACTCCCGACTTTGCCCCCTGGGCCAACGCCTGCGAAGATGTATCGCAGCTTGCCCAGGAATTTGCGCGCCGCTACGGATTTTAACGGCGCAAACGCCACGACCATGTCATTCACGTTAGGAACGGCTTCATGAACCTCCGCTCATCTCTTGCCTGCACCTCGAGCGATATCGCTCGCTGGGGACTGCGCTCTGTCCTCAAACGCCAGGGCGGCGTACTCCCCGGCCGCATCGCCATGAAGATCGATCCCGAGTTGCTAAGCGACCTCGCTGGCCTTGTCGACCGCAGCGTGGTGATTACGGGTACTAATGGCAAGACCACCACCTCCAACCTCATCGCCGACGCCATTGCCGCCAGCGGCGCCACCGTGGTATGCAACCGCGCCGGCAACAACATGGAGCCGGGCGTGGTGGGCGCACTGCTCGAGGCGCGCAGCGGCCTCAAGCGAGTCGGCGGCGGCAAGCGCGTGGGCGTTTTTGAATGCGATGAGCTTTACACCGTACGCGTTCTGCCCAAGCTCAAGCCGACGTACTTCGTGCTGCTCAACCTGTTCCGCGACCAGCTAGATCGCTATGGCGAGATCGATCACACCCAGGAGGTCATCGCCCACGCGTTGGAGCTTTCGCCGGCAACGACGCTCATCTACAACGCCGACGACCCGCTGTGCGCCTCGATTGCCGCGCGCGTTCCCAATGCGAGTATTGCCTTTGGCATCGACGGCGCCACCGACACCGAGTCCGACCGCATTAGCGACTCGCGCTTTTGCTCGCAGTGCAACGCCCCGTTGGAGTACGACTATGTGCAGTATGGTCAACTCGGCGCCTACCATTGCCCCTCGTGCGGTTGGGCACGCCCCGCACTGGTCCGCCGTGTGACGGGCGTGGAGCTTGGCTGCGACGGCTACGGCTTTGACCTGGTCTTTGGATCTGCGCCCGACGCGGCTGCCGCGCACATCGCCACACGCTACAACGGCCTGTACATGGTCTACAACGTTGCCGCCGCCTTCTTTGCCGCACATGAGTTAGGCGTGGATACGGCGCACCTGCAGCCCACGCTCGATGCCTACGTCCCCGCCGGCGGACGCATGGGCCGCTGGGATATCGCCGGCCGCACCGTCGAGGCCAACCTGGCCAAGAATCCCGTAGGCTTCGATCGACAAATCCAGTCCATCAAGACGGCAGGCGGCAGACTCTGCGCCTTCTTCCTCAACGACAACGATGCCGACGGCCACGATGTATCGTGGATCTACGACGTCGACTTCGAGCGCATCGCCGACACACCGGGTCTTGTCGCCTTTGCCGGAGGCACGCGTGCGCACGACATGCAGGTACGCCTCAAGTACGCCGGCATCGATGCCGCGATAATCTCGGACGTCGCCCAGGCAATTGGCGCCGTGGCAGACGAGGCTGCCGGCGACACTTTCTACGCCGTCGCTAACTACACGGCCTTCCCGCCGCTGGTCAAGGAGCTCGACGGGCTGAAGGGTGCCGATGCAGCCACGGTTGCTGCCCGCGCCATAGCCCGTGCCGACGGCAGCGCTCTTCCTGTCGGCATCGCGCCAGTCCAGCTTTCGCGCCCGCTGCGCATCGTCTACCTGTATCCCGATGCCCTTAACCTCTACGGCGACGGCGGCAACGTCATCGTCCTCGAGCGCCGCTGCGCCTGGCGTGGCATTCCCGTGCGCGTGGACGAGGTCCGTATGGGCGAATCACTCGATCTCACCGATGCCGATATCGTCATGATGGGTGGCGGCTCCGACCGCGACCAGCTAGCCGTGGCACACGAGCTGCTCGCCCAAAAAGACAAGGTCGCGACCTATGTTGAGGATGGCGGCTCGCTGCTTGCCATCTGTGGCAGCTATCAGCTGCTCGGCCGTTCGTACTATATGGGTGAGAATCGCATTGAGGGTCTGGGGGTCATTGCCGCCGAAACCGTACGCGGCTCCGACCGCCTGATCGGCAACGTAGCCGTCAAAACCGACCTGGCACCCGAGCCCTTTGTGGGATTCGAGAACCATGGCGGCCGCACGCTTTTGGACGCCGATGCCACGCCGCTCGGAACGTCCGTCGTCACGGGCACCGGCAACAACGGCGATGATGGTCTTGAGGGCCTCATCTACAAGGGCGTCATCGGCACGTACCTGCACGGACCGGCACTGCCCAAGAACCCCGAACTCGCCGACTGGCTCATTACCCACGCCCTCGAGCGCCGTGGCGACGCGCAGGCCACAGCCCTGCTGCCGCTCAAGCCCCTCGACGACACCTACGAGCGCGCCGCCCACGACGCCGCCATGAAGCTCCTCCCCTAGCACCTCACAACCACAAAGGGGACAGGCACCTTTGTGGTGGTTTTGACCCATCCCAGCGGTTTGTCTCAATCTGTAACATCTAGACCGTTAAAAGTCGTCTTACTGTTACAGAATGAGATGTTCGTCCCGACGTCTGCCTTTTGTCTCGATCTGTAACAGATAGAGCCAATTTGCCCGCCCAGATGTTACAGATTGAGATGTTTGAAAATCGGAATAGAAGCCTACTCCTTTGTGGTGGTTTTCCAGTTTGCCAACGATATACGCGCCGGCAAAAAAGTCTGCTATACTCTTTCCCGCTGTCCCCATCGTCTAGCGGCCAAGGACGCCACCCTTTCAAGGTGGATATCGCGGGTTCGAATCCCGCTGGGGGCACCATTTAAATTAAGAAGCCCGTTACCCCCGCGGTGACGGGCTTTTTACTACCGATATGCCGGGATTCGAACCCGACAGGGTGCGAATCCCGGCATCATCGCAAGGCCTGTGGGCAAAAAATAGCAAATATGAGTACTGTTACCATTTTAGTAACAGCAATTTCATGCCTTCAGAAGACGATCTAGACGTCAGGCGTCCTACGGCGGAAGAATTGCAGACGTTTATCGGCTAAGTACTTGGACATATGTTGCGTAACACTTCATATTTTGCAAATAAATAATGCTACAGGACTTGTGACAGTACTCATATTTGACGTTTTTTGTCCACGCCCCCTTATTGCGTGGGCGAATCAGGTGCAAAACGGGCTTCAAAGCGCCCTTCGCAAACAAAAACCGGGGCCCGCATGATGCGGACCCCGGCTCAATACCGTGACGATATGTCAGTTACGCTCTACACGTAGAACAGGATGTCGTCGTAAGTCGGGACCGGCCAGTAGTCGGCAGCCACGATCTCCTCCATGGCATCCACGGCGGCGCGCAGCGTATCCATAGCGGGGACGACCTCGTGTGCATACACGTTGGCCTGCTCCTGACCATCGAGGCCCTCGGCCTTCTGATGCACGGCGTCGAGCGCCTTGATGGAGTCGTTGATGGTGGTGATGCCGTTGCAGAGCTTGTTGAGCGTGTTCTGCTCACACTGCATGGCGGCCTCGGCGCCGGCGGCACGAATAGTCTCAAGGCCCTTAGCGACCTTGGTGGCATAGGCGGTAATGACCGGGCGATAGGTACGACGCGCCTCGCGAACCATCGTGGTGGCCTCGATGTTCATGAGCTTGTTGTACTTCTCGAGCTTGCAGTCGTAGCGGCACTGAGCCTCGGCCTTGGTCAGGACACCCGTCTCCTCAAAGAGCGCAATGGCCTTATCGGAAACAAACGCGGGCAGGGCGTCGGCCGTGGTCTTGTTGTTGGCAAGGCCGCGCTTCTCGGCCTCAACGGGCCACTCATCGGAGTAGCCATCGCCGGAGAAGAGGATGCGCTGGTGGTCGGTCAGGACCTTCTTGCAATACTCGAGCGCAGCGTCCTGGAACTTATCCTCGGGCGTACCCTCAAGCGCGTCGGCGAAGGACTTGAGCGACTTGGCCACGGCGGCATCGAGCACCAGGTTGGAGTCGGAGACGTTCTGCTCGGAGCCGCAGGCACGGAACTCGAACTTGTTGCCGGTGAAGGCAAACGGGGAGGTGCGGTTGCGGTCGGTGTTGTCCTGCATCAGCTTGGGCAGGGTATCGGCGCCCAGGTCGAGCACGCCGCGCGTGGCATGGACGGAAGCCTTGCCATCGATGATCTTCTCGACGACCTCGGTAAGCTGGTCGCCCAGGAAGATGGACATAATCGCCGGAGGAGCCTCATTGGCGCCCAGACGATGGTCGTTACCGGCCGAGGCAACGGAGGCACGCAGGAGCTCCTGATAGTTATCGACGGCCTCGATCACCGCGGTGAGGAAGACGATGAACTGCAGGTTGTCGAGCGGGGTGTCGCCCGGATCGAGCAGGTTCTCGGACTCGGTGCCAAGCGACCAGTTGTTGTGCTTGCCCGAACCATTGATGCCCTCAAAGGGCTTCTCGTGCAGTAGGCAGACCAAGTCGTGGCGGGAGGCGATGAGCTTCATCTTCTCCATCATGACCAGATTCTGGTCGATGGCCTCGTTGACCTCGCCATAGACAGGGGCGAGTTCATGCTGGCAGGGAGCAACCTCGTTGTGCTTGGTCTTGGCGGGAATGCCAAGCGCCCACAGCTCATCGTCCAGGTCCTTCATATAAGCCGAGACGGTGGGGCGGATAGCGCCAAAGTAGTGCTCCTCGAGCTCCTGGCCCTTGCAGGGAGCAGCACCAAAGAGAGTGCGGCCGGTGATGACCAGGTCCTTGCGTTTGCGGTAGGCGTCCTTCTTGATCAGGAAGTACTCCTGCTCGTCGCCCACGGAAGGAACGACCTTCTTGGGGGTCTTACCGAACAGCGCCAAAACGCGCTTGGACTCACGCGAGAGCGCGGTCATGGAACGCAGCAGCGGGGTCTTCTTGTCCAGGGCCTCGCCCGTGTAGGAGCAGAAAGCCGTGGGGATGCACAGGACATCGTCCTTGATAAAGGCGGGGCTAGTGGGGTCCCAAGCGGTGTAGCCACGGGCCTCGAAGGTGGCGCGCAGGCCGCCGTTGGGGAAGCTCGAGGCATCGGGCTCGCCCTGGATGAGGTTCTTGCCCGTAAACTTGGTAATGGCGGTGCCGTCGTGGTTGGGCTCCAGGAAGCTGTCGTGCTTCTCGGAAGTAATGCCCGAAAGCGGCTGGAACCAGTGCGCGTAGTGCGTCGCGCCCTTGGAGATGGCCCAGACCTTCATGGCATGGGCAACGGCGTTGGCCACATCCAGGTCGAGCGGCTCACCGCCCTCGAGGGTTGCAGCAAGACGCTTCCAAATGTCCTTGGGGAGGTAGTCCTTCATGACTTCCTCAGAGAACACCATGGTCCCGAAGCGGTCAGTAAGATCGGCCATACGGAACTCCCTTCGTATCGGCACCGCGTGAGAAGCGGTGTTGATTACTAACGAACGAGTCATAGCTTAGACTCGCCGTGTTTCCGCGACATTACCGTTATGTTGCTGTCGCGAAACCAATCAATGAGGTTACCCTATCGAGGCGGCGTTGCCACCCTCAACAGCCAATCAACTGTATAAATAGCAGACCTCTCCCCATGGTTTAAGGGTAGTCAATTTGGGATGGAGCTCTATTAACTGGTATTTTGCATCAGATACCAGTCTTTATAGTCCGTGCCTAGATTAGCCGCTCTGTTATAGAGAAAGCCGATAGCAAGGCATCTTTGATTGGTATCCTCAAATAGCGAGTGAAACTCCACCGTGGCACAGTGGTGCTGTAGAATCCTTACAACACATCACACTATTACGTATCTAGAGGAGCACGATATGCGCGTCGACGAGGTTTTTAAGCAGGCAGCATCCCAGGGCACCGCGCCCATTTCGTTTGAGATGTTCCCGCCCAAGGGCGAGCTGACCCTCGACACGGCTCGCGAAGTGGCAGGCAATCTGTGCAAGCTTTCGCCGAGCTTTGTCTCGGTCACTTGCTCGGCCGGCGGCTCGGGCAACGGTGCCACCACCGCCCCCATCGCGCATATGATTTCGAGCGAATTCGACACGCCCTCGGTGGCACACCTTACCTGCGTGGGCCGCTCACACGCCGATATCGCCGCCAAGATCGACGAGTATCGCACCGCCGGCGTGGAAAACATCCTGGCCCTGCGTGGCGATCTCCCTGCCGGCGCAACCGAGGACGACAAGCCCGCCTCCGACTACGCCTACGCCCGCGACCTCATCCCCGAGCTCGTCGACGCCGGCTTTTGCGTGGGCGCCGCAGCCTACCCCGAGGGCCACATTGCCTGTGAGGATCTCAACCTCTCGGTCGAACACCTCAAGCAAAAACAGGACGCCGGCGCGAGCTTCTTTGTGACGCAGCTCTTCTTTGATAACGAGTGCTTCTACCGTTTTCGCGAGCTTGCCGACAAGGCCGGCATCACCGTGCCCATTACCGCGGGCATCATGCCGTTTATGGGCAAGTCACAGATCAGCCGCATGGTCTTTATGTGCGGCGCGTCGTTGCCCTCCCCCGTCATCAAGATTCTCGCCAAGTACGAGAATGACCCCGAGAGCCTGCAGGCAGCCGGTGTAGATTATGCCGCCCGCCAACTTTGCGACCTCAAGGAGCACGGCGCCGACGGCCTGCACCTGTACACTATGAACCGTCCTGCAATCGCCGCGACCATTATGGAGCGCCTGGGGTAATGGAAAAATCGCACATCGATACAACCGCTGTCGAAGTGCCGGCCGACCTTGCGTCGCCGGCGCTCTACCGTATCGATGCCGCGCACCATCCCCGTGTCGACCGTGCCGAGATGCTGCGGTATCTGGGTTACGGCGGCCAGCAGATTGAGCCCGAACTGTCACGACGTATTGAGCTTGTCGTTGAACGTCTGGAACTGGACATTGAGCCCCGTGGCGTGCGCCGCGTGTTTGCCGTCGATGCCACGGGCGTGGACGAGCAGGGAGAGCCCAGCATCCGTCTGGTTGGCACCAACGTTGAGCTGCGAGGTCGCGATATCTATCGACATCTCAAAGACGCCCGCTTTGCCGCGCTCATGGCATGCACCCTCGGCATGGACGCCGAGCGTCGCCTGCGCACCACGGGAGCCCAACATCCCCTGGAGGGCGCCGTGCTCGACGCCGCGTGCTCCGCTTACGTGGAAGCCGCCGTTGAGCAAATGGACCAGCAGGTCAAGACGGACGCCGCCGTTCATGAACTCGCCGGCAACTGGCGCTTTAGTCCCGGCTACGGCGACTGCCCGCTCTCGGCCCAGCGCTCGATCGTCAATGCGCTCAACGCCACGCGGCTCATCGGGCTTACCGTCACACCCACCAGCCTACTCATGCCCACCAAGAGCGTGACCGCGGTGATCGGCCTGTTCGAAGGCGAAGTCCACGACGCCCAAAGCCGCCCCACCTGCAATATCTGCCGCATGCGCGAGCACTGCTGCTTCCGCGCCGCCCACACCACCTGCTATTCCAGCCATTAGGAGCCCTCGATGTTTACTCCGCTTATCACTCATGATTCTGACGGCACTGCATTGGCGGCACCCGTTGATGCCGCACGTCGCAACGGTGCCACGTACAAGACGCGCACGATCGACGATCTGCGCATTAAGGACGATCGCCTGCGTGCGGCCATCGAGGGCACGGGACACCTGCTGTTCGACGGCGGCATGGGCACCATGTTGCAAGCGGCCGGCATGAAGGCCGGCGCCCTGCCCGAGCTGCTCAACTTTGAGGAACCCCAGGTCATTACCGACATTCAGCGTCAGTACGTCGAGGCCGGCTGCGACGTGATCACCGCCAACACCTTTGGCGCCAACGCCCACAAGCTCGACGGTGCCGCCACCGTGGCAGATGTCTTTGCCGCCGCTGTCGCCTGTGCCCGCGAGGCCGGCGCCCACTACGTCGCCGGCGATATCGGTCCCATCGGCGCGCTGCTTCGCCCCCTGGGTACCCTGAGCTTCGACGAGGCCTATGACCTCTTTGCCGAGGAAGTGCGCGCAGGCGTCGCCGCGGGTGTGGACCTCTTTATTATCGAGACTATGACCGACCTGGCCGAGATCAAGGCGGCGGTCCTCGCCTGCCGCGAGAACTCCGACCTGCCCGTCTTTGCCACCATGACCTTCGAGGAAGACGGTCGCACCTTCCTGGGAACGAGTCCCGAGGTCGCCGCCATCACGCTTGACGCCATTGGCGCCGACGTTTTGGGCATCAACTGCAGCCAAGGACCGGCCGAGCTCCGGGGACTCGCCGCACGTATGCTCACCGTTACCGACAAACCCGTTATGGTGCAGGCCAATGCAGGACTCCCCCATGTGGACGACGACGGCAATACCGTCTTTGATATCCAGGCCCCCGAATACGCCGAGGCCGTCGCCGGCATGATCGCCGACGGCGTGAGCGTCGTGGGCGGTTGCTGCGGCACCACGCCGGCGCACATGGCGGCCTTGCGCACGCTTATCGACAACCACACGCCCAGCCCGCGCCGCCGCAAGCCCAGCATGTCGGTCACGAGCGCCCAAACGGTCGTGGACCTTCCCTGCGACGGCCACAAGATCGCCGTCATCGGCGAGCGCATCAACCCCACCGGCAAAAAGCGCCTGCAGCAGGCCCTGCGCGACGGCGACCTGGACTACGTTGTGAGCCAGGGCATCAGCCAGCAGGAACAGGGCGCCGACATTCTGGACGTCAACGTGGGCCTGCCCGAGATCGACGAGGTCAAGATCATCCAACAGGCGACCGAACAGCTCCAGGGCTCCACGCTGCTGCCGCTGCAGATCGACTCCACCGACCCCGCAGCCGTCGAGGCCGCCGTGCGCCGCTACGCCGGCAAGCCCATCATCAACTCGGTCAATGGCAAGCAGCAGATCATGGATGAGATCTTTCCGCTGGTCGCCCACTACGGCACCAACGTTGTCGGCCTTACGCTCGACGAAGGCGGCATCCCCGATACCGCCGAGGCTCGCTTCGCCATCGCCGAGCACATCGTGGCCGAGGCTGCCCGCTACGGCATCAGACCGGACCGCATCCTCATCGACTGCCTGGTCATGACCGCCTCGACCAATCAACGCCAGGCCGAGCAGATCCTGCGCGCCATGTCCCTGTGCAAAGAGCGCCTGGGCGTCAAATGCGCGCTCGGCGTGTCGAACATCAGCTTTGGCCTGCCTGCCCGCCCGCTGCTGGGTTCGGTCTTTTTGGCTGCCGCTTTTGGCGCGGGCCTGGACGCCCCCATCATGAACCCGGGCTCCAAGCGCTTTATGGATACCGTCTACAGCTATCGCGTCCTGAGCGTTGAGGACGAGGGCTCGACCGGATACATCGAGCGCTACGCCGGCTGGACCGACCCGTATAAGATCGCCGCGAACCCGGCAGCGGCTCAGGCCGCATCGACCGACACCGTGCCCGCTGCTGGCACCGCCGGCACCGACGGCAACGACGACCCGATTCGTCGCATGGTCGTCTCGGGCCGCAAGGGCGAAATCGCGGCCGAGACCGAGCGTCTGCTGGCAGATCACGACGCTATGGACCTCATCAACAACCACTTTATCCCCGCCCTCGACGAGGTTGGCGTCCTCTTTGACCAGGGCAAGTTCTTCTTGCCGCAGCTCATGGCCTCGGCCGAGGCCGCGCGCGTGGGCTTCGATACCATCAAACGCCTGATGCCCGCCGGCGAGATTGCCGACAAGGGTAAAATCTGCGTGGCCACCGTCAAGGGCGATATCCACGACATCGGTAAGAACATCGTCAAGATGCTGCTCGATAACTACGGCTACACCGTCTTTGACCTAGGCCGCGACGTCGACCCGCAAGAGGTGCTCAGGACCGTACAGGAGCGCGACATCAAGCTCGTCGGCCTCTCGGCGCTTATGACTACCACCGTCGTTGCCATGGAAGAGACCATCAAGCTGCTTCATGCCGAGGTACCGGGCGTCAAGATTATCGTAGGCGGCGCCGTGCTCACCCCCGAATACGCCAAGCAGATCGGCGCGGACTACTACGCCAAGGACGCCGCCGAGAGCGCACGCATCGCCGAAGAGGTCTTTGGGCAGTAACACAACGGAAACAACCGAGCACCAAAACGTGCCGCACGCGCCACTTGGCACGTGCGGCACGTTAGAATAGACAAGACTATGCTCGTTTTGGCAGATAGGAGCGCAAGGATGGCGATCACGCCCGCAGAAATCGCGGAAACCCGCGGCATGGTTGAGGAGCAGAACCTCGACATCAGGACCATCACCATGGGTGTTTCGCTCATGGGTTGCGGTGACGAGAACCTCGACCGCATGTGCACGAAGATCTACGACCACGTGACGCACACGGCTGAGCATCTGGTCGAGACCGCCGAGAACCTCGAGCGCGAGTACGGTATCCCCATCGTCAACAAGCGCGTTTCCGTCACCCCGGTGGCGCAGATCGCCGCGTGCTGCAAGGATGAGGACCTCACCCCCATCGCGCATGCCCTCGACCGCGCGGCCGAGACGCTCGGCATCGATTACCTGGGCGGCTTCTCCGCACTCGTCCAGAAGGGCATCGGCGACGCCGACCGCCGCGTCATCCAGTCCATCCCCCAGGCGCTCGCCACCACGAGCCGTGTCTGCTCCAGCGTCAACGTCGCCAGCCTGCGCGCCGGTATCAACATGGACGCCGTGCTCATGGCCGCCCAGACCATCATCGATGCCGCCAAGCTCACGGCCGACCAGGATTCCGTCGGCGCTTCCAAGTTTGTCTGCTTTGCCAACATGGTCGAGGACTCCCCGTTTATGGCGGGCGCCGTCCACGGCGGTGGCGAGGCCGACGCCGTCATCAACGTAGGCGTCTCGGGCCCCGGCGTTATGGCCGCAGCCCTGGAAACGCTGCCCGATTCCGCATCGATGATGGAAGTCGCCGAAAAGATTAAGCAGACCGCCTTTAAGATCACCCGCGCCGGCGAGCTCATGAGCCGCGAGGCCGCCCATCGCCTGGGTGTCGAGAAGGGCATTGTCGACCTCTCGCTGGCTCCCACGCCTGCCATCGGCGACTCCGTCGCGCGCATCCTCGAGATCATCGGCGTGGGCACCTGCGGTGGCCCGGGCACGACCTGCGCGCTCGCCATGCTCAACGATGCCGTCAAGAAGGGCGGCGTCATGGCCAGCTCCAGCGTGGGCGGTCTCTCGGGCGCCTTTATCCCCGTGTCCGAGGACGCCGGCATGATCGCCGCCGTCGAAGCCGGCGCGCTTTCGCTCGAGAAGCTCGAGGCCATGACCTGCGTGTGCTCCGTCGGCCTGGACATGATCGCCATCCCCGGCGACACCCCGGTCGAGACCATCGCCGGCATCATCGCCGACGAGATGGCCATCGGCGTCATCAACAACAAGACCACGGCCGTCCGCGTGATTCCTGCCATCGGCAAGGGCGTGGGCGACTGCGTCGAGTACGGTGGCCTGTTTGGCCGTGCGCCCATCATGCCGGTTAACCCCAACGCCGGCACCGTGCTTGCCCACCGCGGTGGACGCTTCCCGGCTCCGCTGAACTCGCTCAAGAACTAGCTGAGGGGGACTGGCGAGGAGCCCCGGGGAGGGCAAATATATAAGGTCGCCTGCTCGGACAGTCCTGACTCGCACGGAGAGCACATTAAGTGCTCTCCGGCTCGTGCGGAACTCGCGATCGACCTTATATATTTGCCCTCCCCGGGGCTCCCGCACAACGGGACCTCAGTTGGGGTCTATCCCGGTTGCAGTTGCTTCGCTCCTGCACCACTTGGCTGGTGCGGCGATTTGGCGTTGGAACGGTTCTTTTCTGATATATGCTGGTTGCGGCTCTTCTTTTGGGGGGAGTCGCTTTTTTGTTGCTAGGAGGTTGGCCCGTGGTTGATGGGGATACTCGTTCTGAGCTGCTTTCTGCGGATTGGAATGGCGAATGGATGCGTCTGCAGGCCGCTCGGCATCGGGCTGATGATTCTTTTGAATGGGATAAGCGGGCTCGGCATTTTCGGCCGTTGGAGACTGCCCCTTATGCTCGGGATTTTATAAAGCTGTTGGCGCTTGAGTCCGGCGAGTCGGTGCTGGATATGGGATGTGGGGCTGGGTCGATTGCTATTCCGCTTGCTCAGGCTGGGCATCCTGTGATTGCAGCCGACTTCTCCCCCGCTATGTTGGGCACCCTTGATGCCGGCATTGAGTACTACGGGCTCGAGGGGCGCATAACGCCGCTTGAGCTTGCTTGGGATGATGATTGGGATTTGGTTGGACCGGTCGCGAAGGCGGTGGATGTTGCCTTTGCCAGTCGGTCGGTTACGACGACCAACCTAAAAGATGCGCTTGCCAAGCTTGATCGTACGGCTCGTCGGCGTTGTGCTGTCACGATGGTCGCAAACTCCAGCCCGCGCTATGATCTGCACTTGATGAACGCTATCGGTGCCTCGGTTACCTGCAGTAATGGTTTTGTGTATGCCTTTAACATCCTTATTCAGATGGGTGCGCTGCCGCAGGTTACGTACTTTGAATCGCCTCGTCGCGATACCTTCGACAGCCTTGAAGCGGGCGTGGCGGACTTTTCCCGCATGCTTGAGCATGGCAACGAGGATAAGGTCGACCGCCTGCGCGACTACATCGCTCAACACATGATTGAGAACCCCCATGCCGGTGAGTCGGGTTCCAAGGGCGTGCCGCAGGGACGCTATATGCTCGACCATATCCGTAAGGTTCGTTGGGCGTTTATTGCATGGGAGCCGGTCTCTGCGCCCAGCTCATAGCCTGTTCGCAGCCCGCACCGCCCACTCGCTCGGCATCCGCATTCTTTGCGAACTGGGCAAACGCGCTCCACACCGCGCCGTTCCTGCGCTATCGTGGGACAGCTCACGTAGATTAAGGCCCCGTCGCGGGGCGCCCCATACATAGAAAGCGAGAACCCATGGCACTGACAGGAGCCCAGGTCAAGCAGCTTCGCAGCATGGCCCATCACCTCAACCCCGCCATCATCATCGGCAAGTCCGATGTCAACGAGGGCACCGTCGAGCAGACGGTCGCCTACCTGGAGAAGCACGAGCTCGTTAAGTGCTCCGTGCTCGATGGCTCCAGTCTTTCCGCCCGCGAGGCCGCCGAGGAGCTCGCCGAGCGCTGCCACGCCGAGGTCGTCCAGGTCATCGGCCGCAAGTTCTCGCTGTATCGCGAGTCCTCGCGCAAGGACATCGAGAAGATCAAGCTCGTCTAAGAGCCAATGATCCGGCGAGCCAACACATAGCAAGCTTACGGGTGCCCAAGTACTTCGGGCGCCCGTTTTTTATCGCTCGACCAGCACGCGATTGAGCCGTCCCTCCACCAAGCGCTCGTATAGACGCCGCGTCTCGGGCTCGGGCACGCCATTGACCTGCTCCCTCAGATAGTGCATATGCCCGCTGTACAGCTCGACGATATCGCGCCGTCGCCCCGCCGCGCTGTAGACGCGCATGGCGCAGCGCACCATATCCTCACGCGCCGTTTCCTGCCGAAGCCCCGACTCCGCCAGCCAAATCGCCGACTGCAGATCGTTTTCTTCTAGAGCGGCATTTGCTCCCTTAATCATGCAATCGATGTACTTTGACTGCATAATGCGTCGCATACGCAAAAAGTAGGTGGGATTACAGCCATTGGGAACATACAGCGGTCCGGCATAAAGCTGCTCAATCTTAAGGCACAGCTCAACTAAATGGGGCCCGCGCGCACCCGTGCGATTTCCCAAAACCTCGCGGCTTATCTGGTCAAACAGCCGCACATCGGTCTTGACGTAGTCGCCGTTGAGTCCGATGCATTCATTTTGGATGAGCACACACGACTTGCCATCCGGCGTCGGTCCCAAAGCCGACCGCAAGCGCGATATCGTCGAGTACAGGTTGTTGCGGGCGCTATTGTACTCGGCATGGGGCCACAGCTCCATGGCCAGCGTCTCGCGATCGACGAGCGCATCCATGCCCAGCGCAAGCCGCTCGGCAAGCGTCGCCGCCTTCTTGCGGCGCCACATTTTGTCCGTGATGGGAAACCCGTCGCGCTCGGCGCGAAACGCACCAAACATGCGAATCTCGATATGGTCGATGGTATCAACGGCTTCAACCTCGCCGGCCTGGAACAGGCGCTCACCCTCCCCTTCCAAATCGTCGCGCAGCGAGTACCGCGACAGCTCGCGCACGGGAAGCTTCTTGCGTATCCTGCCCGCCGGCTCGCCCAGACAATGCATGGCAAGGCGCGCAAAGAGCCGATACGATGGCTCTAGAATCCCCGCGCGATTCATGGACATCCAGGCCGCAAGATCGCTATCTCGGCCCGCACAGGCCAAATGCAGCGCCACCATCCAGGCCTCCGCTCCACCAACCTGCGTCTGGCTTATATCGAGCAACTCCGCTTCCTCGCGCACCGAAACCATCGAGGTGTTACGCAGATATGCCGCGCGTTCCAGCAGCAATGCGTTATCGCGCATGTACGCAATCGACTCCTCGGCAAGTTTGAGCACTTGGACCGCACGGAACTTTGCATTAACCGGCCGTCCCTCTGCCAGCGACTGCCAGCCTTCTAGCAACAGGCCAAACAGCTGAATCTGATTGTCGCGCATGCGCACGGCAAAACGATCGAGCTCGTTGAACGCCGCATCGTCGGTTACCGGCAAGCCGGAAAGGAGCCGCCGTGCCGCCAACACCATGCGCACCCAGATAGCCATCGCCTTAAGCCCACGTACGTCGAGCGCCTCCCGCACCACCGTCATCTCGTCGTCGCGCTCGTCGGTTCCCGCAAACGACCCGTCAAAGAGCTCCACCAGCATGCTATCGGCCCGTATAACAATCCCCGCGATGTCGAGCTCGCAATCGTAGGCCTTGCTCGTTTTGAGCTGCTGTAGAACGCCGCCGTCATCTCCCCGCTCGGTCAGGCAGCGCTTGACCTCGATATGCGCAGACAACATATCGAGTGCGGTATGAGATGTCTCGATTTCTGGCACGGCCAGGTTCGCAGGAAGCCCAAGCCCGTTGTCCCCATAGCAAACAGCCGTCAGTGTCTGGGCCACCCTCCATGAAACAGGGTCTATTTCGCAGGCCGCCCGTTCGCCCCCGCGCTCGATGACCGATGCCATATAGCGAGCGAGCTTTGTATTGGACACGCTGACCGCTGCCAGATATACGCCGAGCGCCTCGGCGGGCGTTGGCTCTGGAGCCGGATCGTCGGCATCGATCGTACCCAACGCTGCTCGGCAGATATCGGCCCCGTGCCCCGTCAGAGCAAGATCGACCCCATACTGTCCAGCAAGTTCAAGGACCGCCTCACGGTCCAAAAAGGCATCCGCCAAGCCCATCGCCGCATCGCATCGGCCCGCCTTAAGCAAAATCCGGGCCGCCCTCGGAACAAGTTCGGGGCGAACCTCGGCCACCAACTTACGCAAGCGCAAGCGTCCGTTATCCTCCGTGCCCAGACACGTAAAACTCCGCTCGGCGGGATCCAAGCCAAAGATCGGATAGTCGCGCACAAAATAGGACTGGTCGACCATCGACAGCCTCACCCCACAGGCCTCGAGTTCTGCGATATTGCCCTCGCCCATCAAAACCATGAGACATGCCACGCAAAACAGCGCATTATTGTCGAGCGAAGCCAGATCAACAAGTGCCGCGCCATATACGTTGACAATCTCGTTTTCGAGCAGACCGGCTACGTCACCTTGGCCATACAGACCCGTCTGCAATGCCGAAACGAGCTCGGGCACGCCCTGCGTGAGCTGATAAAAGTCGAGCGATGTGCTGATCGAAAACGCCGATGCCCATGCCGAATACTCATAGGCATGCACCTTGAGCATCTGTGCATTGATCTTAACCGAATCGCCCAGCCCATGAATCAGCTGACGATTTGAAGGACGGCAGGAGATAAAGACCCCTATCCCCATAGCGCGCAGGCCGCGAATCCTGTCGATGAG
This sequence comes from uncultured Collinsella sp., assembly GCA_958429345.1. Lineage (GTDB taxonomy): Bacteria > Actinomycetota > Coriobacteriia > Coriobacteriales > Coriobacteriaceae > Collinsella. The sequence continues at coordinate 18,351 of CAUAJK010000028.1, forward strand.
GTCTTCGGTATCGTGCTGATCGAGGTTTGGCACATTATCAATCGCGATAAGGGAGTGCGGTTTGTCTTTGAGTTCTTCGGTAACCACCTCGAGCTGCATAAACACCTCGCGCCCAGTGGCGCGATCGGCCTCGATAATCCGCACGGGGCCTCGCGTCGGGTCGCATTTAACCTCATGGGTGTACTGCAGTAGCACCGAGGTCTTCCCAAACCCGTCGGGCGCATAAAGAACTACGATGCCGGCCTTTCGGCCCTTGGCGATAAGCTCATTCATCAAGCGTTCGCGTCGCACCATATAGCCTCCGCCCAGCGGCATCAGCTCGAGGTCGTCTATAGTGCTCAAATCGTTTACCATGCCCGCTCCTCAACTCGACCGTATGGACACTGTAGCCGCAAGACCATACAAGCCGCGCTATGAATAGAGCGACCTTGTGTTTTAGGTTGTCTTTTGGTACGAAAGCGGCAAGTTTTTGTACAGCGAGGGCCGATTGTTATTAATCCCCTGACTAATCGGTCTTTAAGCAGGTAAATGAGCTTGTCAGCTTGTCCCATCTAAGCGGCAGTGTAACGCAAATGAACAAGGTTCAGTTATGTCATTCAACTCGCCTAGCACCCGCTACCGTCTACGACCTTTTAGTGGCATTTTTGCATAGAATCTGATATGGAATGAATCAAGCTGTTGGGCATCTGGCGTTCGTCAAGCTTGCGGCAAGATTTTGGTCAAGTGGGCGAAAAGGGATAGCAAAAAGGCCCCCGCAAAGCGGAGGCCTTAGGCAAGGCTATGTCGAGCTGCAGGATTCGCGCTACTCGCAGAGCGAAAGGGCGGCCTCGTCGGCAACGACAACGCAGTTGGTGTGCAGCTGCAGGATCGAAGCCGGGCACTCGGGCGTAACCGGACCATAGCACATGTCATGCACGGCCTGAGCCTTGGCCTCGCCGTTGGCGACGACCAGGATCATGCGGGCATACATGATGGTCTGAGTGCCCATGGTGTAGGCCTGACGGGGAACATCGTCGATGCTGTCGAACAGGCGGCTGTTGGCCTGAATGGTGCTCTCGGTGAGGTCGACGCAGTGCGTACCCTTGGAGAAATGGTCATCGGGCTCGTTGAAGCCGATGTGGCCGTTGTTGCCAATGCCGAGCAGCTGCAGATCCGGGTAACCGGCGTCGGCGACAATCTTGTCGTACTCAGAGCAGGCAGCGGCGGCGTCGGGGTTGGAACCGTCGGGCACATGCGTGTTGTTAAGGTCGATGTTGATGTGATCGAAGAAGTTCTCACGCATGAAGTAGTGATAGCTCTGGGGATCGTCGTGCGAAAGGCCGCGATACTCGTCCAGGTTGTAGGTGCTGACCTCGGCAAAGTCGACGTCGCCCTTCTCGTACCAAGCAGCGAGCTGCTTGTAGGCACCGATCGGGGTGGAGCCGGTGGCAAGACCCAGCACACAGTCGGGCTTGAGGATAACCTGGGCCGAGATGATATTAGCGGCCTTGCGGCTCATATCCTCGTAGTCTTTAGCTTTAATGATCTTCATTACGCGTCCTTTCTCGTACAAGAGAGGCAAGGCTCCCTTACAAGCACTTGCCCGCGGCCCGCGTCGGCCGCAACCAACGTGTGCGGCCACCAGGGCGAGGTCGCGTAATGTATGTGTCTCGTGTCTAACCGCGTCGAGGCCCCTGCCCGTCCACGGTGACCCAAAGCCTTTTAGCTTCGGACAAATCCCATCTTGCCACGGAGGGCGTCCTCTTTCAAGGGCGCCCTCCGTAAACGTGTTTGAATTGTAGGCTAATGGCCACGTGCACTTGCTAGCGCTCGCGAGCAACGATGAGCTGGTCCATCTCTTCGACATGCACGCCAACGGAGCCCTTGATGCTCGAGAACTCAACGGAGTTGCACACCAAGATGGGAACCGTCACATCGTAACCTTCGGCAGCAATTGCCTCGCGATCGAACTCAATGAGTACATCGCCCTTATGGACGATGTCACCCACTTGCGCATGTACGGTAAAGTGCTTGCCCTCGAGCTGAACAGTGTCCAGGCCAACGTGGATGAGCACGTCCAAGCCATCGACCGTGTTAAGCGCAACGGCGTGTCCCGTGGGAAAAATGGCCTCGACCTTGGCATCAGCCGGTGCAATCACACGCGTTCCGGTGGGCCGAATCGCCACGCCCTGGCCCAAAAGGCCGGTGGCAAACGTCTGGTCGCTTACCTCGGAAAGTGGAATGACGTCGCCCGAGATGGGAGCATCCAGCGTAAGGACTCGACCACGCATACCAAAAGACCTTAGGACTTTAGTGAACATGCTCCCCCTCGGACATACCGATCAATCAGAATAACCTTGACAGTTTACCACTTGGCACCGGTTTTTGACCATTAGGGAAGTTCGCGCTTGACAACCTCGACGATGTCGTCGACAACGCGCTGGGTCAGCTCGTGCGTCTCGGCCTCGGCCATCACGCGGACCAGCGGCTCGGTACCGCTCGGGCGCACCAGAATGCGGCCGCGGCCGTCAAGCTCCTTCTCGGCAGCAGCGACGGCATCCCAGATGGGCTGGCAATCGTCCAGACCGGCCTTGTTGTCGGAATGCACGTTGACGAGTACCTGCGGGTACTTCTTCATGATGCCGGCAAGATCGGTGAGGGTACGACCGGTGCGCTTGAGCACGGCCAGCAGCTGCAGAGCCGTCACCAGGCCGTCACCGGTGGTGTTGTGCTCCAGGAAGATGATGTGGCCGGACTGTTCGCCGCCGATGACGGCGCCGTCCGCGAGCATGCGCTCCAGAACGTAGCGATCGCCCACGGCGGTCTGAACCATCTCGAAACCCTGCTCCTTCATAGCGATGGAGAAGCCAAGGTTGCACATGACGGTCGAAACGATCTCGGAGTTAGCGAGCTTGCCGCGAGCGGCGAGGTCAGAACCGCAGATAGCCAGGATGTAGTCACCGTCGATCTCATTGCCCTCGCTGTCCACGAACAGTACGCGGTCGGCGTCGCCGTCGTGGGCCAGACCGATGTCAGCATGGGTGCGCAGCACGAGCTCGCGCAGGGGCTCGAGGTGCGTAGAGCCGCACTCAACGTTAATGTCGGTGCCGCAGTAATCGGTGTTGATAGCGTGCACCGTGGCACCCAGGCGCTGCAGCGCGGCGGGCGTAGTCTGGCAAGAAGCACCGTGGCCGCAGTCGACGGCAACGACCAGGCCGTCGAGCCTCAGGCCATCAAGCGTATCGATGGCGTGGTCGACGTATGCCTTGCGAGCGTCCTTCATCTTGATGATGTGGCCCACGCCGGCACCGGTCGGCAGCGTGTCGGCAGCCATGGCTTCCTCGGACATGACCCAGGCGCTGATCTCTTCCTCGGCAGCATCGGGAAGCTTCATGCCCTTGCGGCTAAAGAACTTGATGCCGTTGAACTCCGGCGGATTGTGCGAAGCGGAGATGACGATGCCGCCATCAAGCTCGTTTTGAACGGTGAGCAGCGCCACAGCAGGCGTGGGGATGACACCGCAGCAGTGCGGACGGCCGCCCTCGGCCATGATGCCGGCGGTCAGAGCACTCTCGAGCATGGTGCCCGAAAGGCGCGTGTCACGGCCGATGCAGATGTCCGGACCAAGAAACTTGGTCGCCGCGCGACCCAGGCGAAACGCGAGGTCGCACGAAAGATCGGCGTTGGCGACGCCACGGACGCCGTCGGTACCGAAGATGTTCTGGGGCATAGGATCGCTCCTTCCCTAGCAGGCGATATGCAACCGCCCACCCTAGTCGAAAAAGAAAAGCGGGACCCGCCGAGGAATCGGCAGGCCCCGCTTGTACATTGTATCTCGAAAGGAGATAAAACCTTAGCGCTTGGAGAACTGGGGAGCGCGGCGGGCCTTCTTGAGGCCGTACTTCTTGCGCTCGACCACGCGAGCATCGCGCGTAAGGAAACCGGCTTTCTTGAGGTCAGCACGGTAGTCGCCAGCGTTCAGAAGAGCGCGAGCGATGCCCAGGCGCAGAGCGCCGGACTGACCGGAGATGCCGCCGCCATCGCACAGAGCGATAACGTCGAACTGACCGGCGGTGTCGGTCACCTTGAAGGGAGCAAGGGCGTTCTCAACGAGCTGATGACGGCCGAAATACTGCTCGGCGTCACGCTTGTTGATGGTCACCTTGCCGGTGCCGGGGACGAGACGGACGCGGGCGACGGCGTTCTTACGACGGCCGGTACCCTGGTAGACAACGGTGTTCTCAGCCATCTTTAAGCCTCCAGCTCAATCTTCGTGGGGTTCTGGGCAGCATGCGGATGCTCGGCACCAGCGTAGACCTTAAGCTTGGTCATCTGGGCACGGCCGAGGGTGGTCTTGGGCAGCATACCGCGAACGGCGCGCTCAATGACCTTCTCCGGGTGCTTCTCCATAGCCTGGCGGAAGCTCTCAGCCTTGAGGCCGCCGTTGTAGCCGCTGTGGCGATAATAGGTCTTCGTGTCGGCCTTGTTACCGGTAAGCTGGACCTTATCGGCGTTGATGACGACAACGAAGTCGCCGCAGTCGCTGTTGGGCGTAAACTGGGGCTTGTTCTTACCGCGCAGGATCATTGCGATCTGGGTGGCAAGACGGCCCAGGACAGCACCATCGGCGTCGACGAGAACCCAGTTGCGCTGGACCTCGCCCTGCTTGGCGTAGTGAGTCGATTTCGAAATCACTTAGACTCCTCCATGTACAGTACGTGTTGTTACAGAGATTCACGGGGCTCTGCAAGTAACCCGTCCATATTACCCCGCTCGCCGTACGAGTCAACAGGTATTTTGGCTCCGACCAGAGTTTCTGCACATGTCATCCACGAGCCGTGATTTTTTCCAGCTCTTTAGCTGTTGCCATTTTTTGATGGTTCGCCGTCGCTAGCGCTCAACGAACTCTTGGATTTCCGCGAGCAGGCGCTTTGCCTCCTGACGGCCCTGGATATACAGGTCGAGGAGCTTTGCCGAATCGTGCTCGACATGGCCGACCTCGACCGGCTTTTGCGGAGCGACGACCAACGCGCGGCCCTCGCGCTCATACTTCCACAGGTGCATGCGCTGTATGTTGTAGCGGTCGTGGCGCGTCTCGATAGCCTCGAGCAGATAGGGGTAGTCGGCATAGCGGGCGCGCGCGGCAGGCATAAACTCGTAAGGCTTTTTCTCGTACGAGCGGTCCTGCGTGACGATGACGACCGCACGGTCGAAGCCCGCCTCCTCCAGCACGTGCTCGATGGGGATCGAATCGGTTACGCCACCGTCGACGTATTTGTGCCCGTCAATCTCGACCGGCGGCGTCACCAGCGGCAGCGACGTCGATGCGCGCACGGCATCGAGATCGAGCACGGCGCTTTCGACCGGGAGGTACGTGGCGGTTCCAAAAAGGATGTCCGTCGCGACGGCGTACATCTCGATGGGGCTCGCGTCGAACGTCTCATTGTCAAAGGGATCCAGGCGGTCCTGGACATCGTTGAAGATAAAGTCGTAACCCACAATGGAGCCCGTAGACGCAAACGATGCGGCGCCCATGAAGCGGCTGTCATTGCAGAAAGCCAGGTTGATGCGGTTGGCACGGCCGATCTGGTGCGACTTGTAGTTCACGCCGTTGAGGGCGCCGGCCGATACACCGTAGACAGCCGGAATCTCGACGCCGGCCTCCATGAGAACGTCGAGCACGCCCGCGGTAAACTGCCCGCGAAAACTACCACCCTCCAGGACGAGCGCGACCTTGCCGGCGTTCTTTGCCTTATCTTCTGCAGTCATATTGACCTCCTGCGATTGCGTTTTGGCTTTCTTCTACCCAGTTTTGGGATGGCGAGCGCGCAGGTTTTGGAGTTGAGGGGGCGGGACGATCAAGCCAACCCCCAGAGCAGTCAATTTGGGATGGGGCTTTTAGCTACCCCTATATGCCGACTGATCGTTATCCCAGCTCCAGATGATTCATCGGCAGTCAAAGGATAGCTAAAAAAGCCCCGTCCCAAATTGACTGCTCCACAACGATCATGAGCGGCCGTTGGGAAAGCGCGTCCCGGTCTCAGAGCAAATTCCGGGTCGCAGTTTCCGCTTGAGGCGCCATCCGGAAACTACGTCCCAGTCTGAGCGCGGATTCCGGGATGGACTTTCCGCCTGGGCCGCCATTGGGAAAGCGCGTCCCACTCTGCGTTGCTGCGGCGTTTTCTTTACGCCCGCGCCCTGCCTAGAGTTCGATTCTCCGCGGTTTGGGGCTTGCGTTGGTGCGGGGCATGGCAGCCAGAGCTTAATCGGCATCTCATCTATATCTGGCTGAAGCTTTGCGCGGAGAATCCGCGTATTTGCTTCGCAAATCCGCACCGGCTTCGGCCGCCTGCCGGCGCCCTCGCCCGCTCGCTACAAACGCTCCGCGTTTGCTTAACGCTCGCGCCCTGCACAGAGTTCGATTCTCCGCGGTGCGGGGGATTCGTTGATGCGGGGCGAGGCCGGCTGAGATTCGATAAACATCGCATCCATTTTGGGCTGATAGCTTGCGCGGAGAATCCGCGTGTTCGCTTCGCGAACCCGCACCGGCTTCGGCCGCCTGTCGGCGTCCTCGCCCGCTCGCTACAAACGCTCCGCGTTTGTTTAACGCTCGCGCCCTGCACAGAGTTCGATTCTCCGCGGTATCTATAAGTAATAA
>CAUAJK010000029.1:0-24833 GCA_958429345.1 uncultured Collinsella sp.
TCGCACGGAGAGCACATTAAGTGCTCTCCGGCTCGTGCGGAACTCGCGATCGACCAAATACCAAAGCCCTCGGAACTAAGGATACATGGTAGAGGCGCGTGTGCTGCAAAATTCATTAGCTGGTGACGCAGCGTAGGCTAATAGCGAAACATCTTCATCACCGGATTAATAAAAAAGAAGTACCGGTTGGGACCGGTACTTCTTTTGAAAGCGTGTGCGTGTTGTGACCTTGGTGGTTCTTAATTACAGGCCGCAGGCTGATTTGAGTTCTTCGACTCGGTCGGTTTTCTCCCAGGTGAAGTCGGCGTCTTCTCGGCCGAAGTGACCGTAGGCTGCCGTCTTTTCGTAGATGGGGCGGCGCAGGTCCAGGTCGCGGATGATTGCGCCCGGGCGCAGGTCGAAGGTCTTCTCTACGGCCTCGACGATCTTGTCCTCGGCAACATGTGCGGTACCGAAGGTGTCGACCATGATTGAGAGGGGCTTGGAAACGCCGATGGCGTAGGCAAGTTCGACTTCGCAGCGGTCGGCAAGGCCGGCGGCGACCACGTTCTTGGCGACCCAGCGCGCGGCATACGCGGCGGAGCGGTCAACCTTGGTGCAGTCCTTGCCGCTAAAGGCACCGCCGCCGTGACGGCCGTAGCCGCCGTAGGTGTCGACAATGATCTTGCGGCCGGTGAGGCCCGTGTCGCCCATGGGGCCGCCCACGACAAAGCGACCGGTAGGGTTCACGTAGATGTCTGCGTTATCCCACGGCATGTTCTCAGCGGCCATGACCGGGGTGATGACGTGCTCGATGAGGTCGGCCTTGATCTTGCCCATGTTCTCGATCTCGGCGGCGTGCTGCGTGGAGATGACGATGGTCGTGACCTCGACGGGCTTGCCTTCCTCGTAGCGCACGGTGACCTGGGTCTTGCCGTCGGGACGCAGGTAGGGCAGGGTTCCGTCGTGGCGCACGGCGGCCAGGCGCTCGGCCAGGCGGCTTGCCAGGTAGTGTGGCATGGGCATAAGGGTCTTGGTCTCGTTGGAGGCATAACCGAACATCATGCCCTGGTCGCCGGCACCGATCAGGTCGATCGGGTCGGTGGTAGCGCCGGTCTGGGTCTCGAAGGACTCGTCAACGCCTTGGGCGATATCGGGCGACTGCTCGTGGATGAGGCTCATAACGCCGCAGGTATCGCAGTCAAAACCGAACTTGGCTCGGTTGTAGCCAATGCGGCGGATAACGCCGCGGGCGATTTCCTGTACGTCGACATAGGCCTGAGTGCGAATCTCGCCGGCGACGATGACGGTGCCGGTGGTCACGAGGGTCTCGCAGGCGCAGCGGACGTTCTCCACGTTGGCAGGCACGCCGTTGGGGGCGATGTAGCCCTGCTCCTGCAGCTCTATTTCTTTGGCGAGGATTGCGTCGAGGACGGCGTCGCTGATCTGGTCGGCGATCTTATCGGGATGACCTTCGGTCACCGACTCCGACGTAAAAACAAAGGACCCGTGTTGGGGCGGGATGGAACGAAGTTCTTCTGACATGATTGTCCTTTCAAAAACGTGTCCCGGCGACCGTTACCATTCCGCCGGGCTCTATATGCAAGGGCACATCATAGCGCGTAAATCAAACATTCACACCCTTTCCGCACCTATTCATTGGGGACAGACTTAAATGACCGGCCGGGCACTCATTGGGGACAGGCTTAAACGAACAGCCTTACCTAAGTGCCGACAGGTTGCCCAAAGACTGGTCATTTAAGTCTGTCCCCAATGACTGGGTCGATGCCCTTTGTGCGGAGGTTGCTTTGATGCTTTATACTGATGCGGTTAGACATCCATCCTGCAATCGAGGAGATTTCCATGGCATCAGACGTTCGCGTCCGCTTTGCACCCTCACCGACGGGCAAGCTGCACATAGGCGGCGCCCGCACCGCTATCTATAACTGGGCTTTCGCCCGTGCTAACGGCGGCACGTTCATCCTGCGCATCGACGACACCGACCCCACCCGCTCCACCGACGAGAACACACAGATCATTCTGCGCGCCATGCGTTGGCTGGGCCTGGACTGGGACGAGGGTCCCGAGGTGGGCGGCGACTTTGGCCCCTACGCCCAGACCGAGCGCCTGGACCTGTACAAGCAGGCCGCCCAGAAGCTTTGGGACGAGGGCAAGGCCTATCCCTGCTTCTGCACCAAGGAGCAGCTCGACGCCGACCGCAAGGCCGCGCAGGAGCGCAAGGACCCCTTCCAGGGCTATCAGCGCCGTTGCCGCGATCTTGATCCCGAGGAGGCCCGCCGCCGCATCGAGGCCGGCGAGTCCTACGTCCTGCGCATCAAGGTGCCCGAGGACCGCGGCGACGTCGTTATCCACGACGCCGTCCACGGCGAGGTGGCCTTCGACGCCAAGGAGCTCGACGACTTTGTCATCTTCCGCTCCGATGGCACGCCCACGTACAACTTCGCGACCGTTGTCGACGACGCCATGATGAAGATCACCCATGTCATCCGCGGCGACGACCACCTGTCCAACACCCCGCGTCAAGTCATGGTCTACGAGGCCCTCGGCGCTCCCGTGCCCACGTTCGCTCACATCTCCATGATCCTGGGCGCCGACGGCAAAAAGCTCTCCAAGCGCCACGGCGCCACCTCGGTGGAGGAGTACCGCGATGCCGGCTACCTGTCCGACGCCTTCGTCAACTACCTGGCGCTGCTCGGCTGGTCGCTCGACGGCGAGACCACGATCATCCCGCGCGACGTCCTGGCCAGCAAGTTCTCGCTCGATCGCATCTCCAAGAACCCGGCGACTTTCGACCCCAAGAAGCTCGACTGGGTCAATGCCGAGTACATCAACGGCATGTCCGACGCCCAGTTTGCCGATGAGATCATGGTCCCCGAGCTGCACGAGGCAGGTCTCATCGAGGGTAATGTCGAGTACGGCGAGGATTGGATCGACGCACTCGCGGCCATCGTCAAGCCGCGCACCAAGATGCCGGCCGACGCCGTGACCGTCGCCGCCCCCATCTTCGCTACGGCCGAGACGCTCGTGTATGACGAGAAATCCGTCAACAAGGGCTTGGCCAAGGAGGGCATGGGTGCCATTCTGGATGCCGCCAAGGCCGCGCTCGAGGGTGTTACCGAGTGGACGGCTGCCAACATCGACGCCGCGCTTGAGCCGCTGCCCGAGCAGATGGACCTCAAGAAGCGTGTTGTGTTCCAGGCCGTGCGCGTCGCCGTCTGCGGCAACATGGTGAGCCCTCCGCTGGGCGAGACCATGGCGCTCGTCGGCCGCGACGACTGCCTGGCGCGCATCGACCGCGCCCGCACGATGGCGCTGTAATCGCTGCGCAAACGTATGTATCCGAGCCCCGTTCACCCCGAGCGGGGCTCTTGTTTCTGTAGACGTATGGGATGGGAGGTACAGGGACCATGGCCGAGCAACTGTCGCTGTTTGGTTCGCCGCAACCGGAGGAGGCGCCGGTGAAGTCTGTGCCTGCCGCTGCCTCGGCTCAGCCTAAGCCTGCACCCGAGCCCGTCACCGCCTATGCGAGCGTGGTCCTCGACATCCCGACGCGTGCGCTGTCTGAGCCGTTTGCTTATGGCATTCCCCGGTCCTTTGCCAACGAGGCGCAGATCGGATCCACGGTCCTGGTCCATTTTGGCAACCGTGCGGCCGCGGGCTATATCGTCGACATTGCGTCTGAGTTGGGCGACCTACAAGGCAACATCGCCCTCGACCCCGCACGCATCAAGCCCATCGAGGCTATCCTCAGCAAACCGCTCTTTACTGTCGAGGCTGCCCGTATCGCACGCTGGATGAGCCGCGAGTATGTCGCGACGCTTTCCGAGTGCCTGCGTTTGTTCTTGCCCCCGGGTGGAAGTCCGCGCGTGGTCAAGGGCGATGACGGCGTGTGGACGGTTGAGCGCCCCGCCGTCAAGCCTATCCAAAATCGCTGGGTCATGCTCACGCCCGAGGGTTTCGACTACACGCCGCCCAAGACCGCGGTTCGCCAGCGTCAGCTCATCGAGGCGCTCCAATGCGGCCCGGTCACGACGCGCGATCTCAACCTGCTCTACAACAACATGTCGGCGACCATCAAGGCGCTCGAAAAACGCGGCGTCGTGCTGGTGGAGGAGCGCCGCGCCTGGCGTGGCTGCAGCGAGCAGACCACGCTGTCCTCGGCAAGCGGCAAGGCCCCGGTCGCGCTCACGAACGGCCAGCAGCAGGCGCTTGCGCAAATTGAGCGCGCCCGCCTTGACGCTCACGGCGACGTTGTCCTTGTCGATGGCGTCACCGGTTCCGGCAAAACTGAGGTCTACCTCTCGGCGATTGAACGCGTGCTGGCGGCCGGCCGTTCGGCCTGCGTGCTTGTGCCCGAGATCTCGCTGACGGCCCAAACCGTCGGTCGCTTCCGCTCGCGCTTCGGTGAGACGGTCGCGGTTTTCCATTCGCGTCTTTCGGCCGGCGAGCGCCTGGACCAGTGGGACATGGTCGCCAGCGGTGCCGCGCGCGTGGTCGTGGGCGCCCGCTCGGCGCTCTTTTGCCCGCTCTGCGACTTAGGCCTTATCATCATCGACGAGGAGCACGAGACTAGCTACAAGCAGGGTTCCAGCCCGCGCTATCATGCTCGCGAGGTCGCTGCCGAGATGGCGCGCCGCTATCGCTGTCCACTCGTGTTGGGTTCGGCCACGCCTTCTGCAGAGGCCCTCGACCGCTGCCGCCGCGGCACGTACAACGGTGCCACCTGGACACGCGTCGAGATGCCCGAGCGCCCGGGACACGCCGTGTTGCCCACGGTCCGCATTGCCGACCTGCGCCGCGAGTTTTCGCACGGCAGCCGCTCCATGTTCTCAAAACCACTGATGGAAGGCTTGGAACGCGTGGTCGAGCGCCGCGAGAAGGCCGTGCTGCTGCACAACCGTCGCGGTTTTGCGCCGTTTTTGATGTGCCGCGAGTGCGGCTGCGTCCCTACCTGCAATCATTGTTCCACCGCGCTCACGTATCACGAGCGCACGCACACGCTGCAATGCCACACCTGCGGTTCGTCCTGGCGCGTGCAGCCCTATCCGGCACCCACGAGTCGTTGCCCCAAATGCGGCAGCCGCTACCTGGCAAAAATGGGCCTGGGCACACAGCAGATTGAGGACGCGCTGCACCAGATGCTGCCCGAGGACGTCGCCATCATTCGCATGGACGCCGATTCCACGCGTGGCAAGGACGCGCATAAAAAGTTGCTCGAGCGGTTCGATGCCGCCGATTGCGCGGTGCTGCTAGGTACCCAGATGATCGCCAAGGGTCTCGACTTTCCCGAGGTTACGCTCGTGGGCGTGGTCAATGCCGACTTTGCATTAAAGCTCCCCGATTTTAGAGCGGGGGAGCGCGCCTACGATTTGCTGGAGCAGGTCGCGGGCCGTGCCGGACGCGGTGATCGCCCCGGTGAGGTCATCATCCAGACCTATCTGCCCGAGGACCCGGTCATTCGCGCCGTTGCCGAGCATGATCGCTCGATCTTTACCGACTACGACCTAGACCAGCGCCGAGACGCGCTATATCCGCCCTTCGTGCGCCTGGTCAACATTTTGGTGTGGTCGACGAAGGCGGATGATGCGCAGGACTACATCGGTCGCATCGCAAAGCTGCTCAAGCGCCGCTGGCATGCCGCCGCGCCCGACTTTTTGCGGGCGGGCCGCGCGGTGCCCCAGGTGCTGGGCCCGGCTTCGTGTGTAATCGAGAGAGCCAAGGACCGCTACCGCTTCCATCTGCTTGTGAAGTCGCCCGTGGGGTACCATGTCTCTGATGATATCGACGCCTGTCTCAAAGAGGTGGGCTCTGTGCGCGGCGTGAGCGTGAGCGTTGACGTCGACGCCTATGATTTGATGTAACAACCCGAAAGGATGGCCATGGAAGCCAACGGAATCGTACTGTCGCCTGACCCTCGTCTGCGCCAGGAGTGCGCCGTCATCGAGGAGATCACCCCGGCGATCGAGGCGCTTGCCGAGAAGATGATGAAGATGATGTTCGAGAACGGCGGTTGCGGCCTAGCTGCCCCGCAGATCGGCGAGCTCATTCAGCTCGTCACCATCGACTGCGAGTACAGCGACAAGAGCGACTACGACCCGTACGTGCTCATCAATCCCGTCATTGTTGAGCAGAGCGAGCATCTGGTGCCCTTTAGCGAGGGCTGCCTGTCTATCCCAGGCATTAGCTGCGAGATCGAGCGTCCCGACCATGTCGTCGTCGAGGCGTACGATCTGGATGCCAACCTGATTCGCTATGAGGCCACGGGCGACCTGTTCTGCGTGTGCCTGCAGCACGAGATTGATCACCTGCACGGAAATACCATGTTCGAGCGACTCAAGCCGATGCAGCGTATCAAGGCCGTCAAAGAGTACCAGGACGCTCTAGCCCGCGGCGCTCGTCCGGGCGAGACGGAGTAGGTCCCACCGTCCCCGGTGCTGAGCGCCCACATATCATCCCGTGCTCAAACATTCTCGCTTTGCTGAAAGAGCTGCTTTTATGGCGGCTCTTTCTTTGGTTTTGGGTATATTTGTTCTTGTTGAATTGTTCTTGCGGATAGGCTTGGTACTTGGCTTTCCGCTGTTCTTTGTAGCCGTCTCGGCTTTGGTTGAGAGGAGACGATCTTTATGCGTATTGTGTTTATGGGTACGCCTGATTTTGCTGTGCCTTCGCTGACTTCGCTTGTTGAGGCTGGGAATGAGATTGCGCTTGTTGTTACTCGTCCTGATGCTGTTCGTGGGCGTGGTAAGAAGCTGGAGCCTTCTCCTGTTAAGGCTAAGGCGCTTGAGCTGGGGTTGCCGGTTGTTGAGGCTAATCGTATGACGGCCGAGGTTGTTGAGGCACTTCAGGCTGCCCAGGCTGACATTTTCTGTGTGGCTGCCTATGGCTGCATTTTGCCTGATGAGGTGCTGCATATGGCGCCGCTCGGCATTGTGAATGTTCATGCGTCCTTGCTGCCTCGTTGGCGTGGGGCTGCTCCTATTCAGCGTGCGATTCTCGCTGGTGATGAGGTTGCTGGCGTTTCTATTATGCGTATTGGACATGGCGTTGATACCGGCGCTTATTGTGCCCAGGCGTCTACGTCTGTTGCCGGTAAGCATGCCGAGGCGCTCACGATGGAGCTTGGTGAGCTTGGCGGCAAACTGCTTGCCGATACGCTTCCTTCTCTTGCCGATGGCACCGCCGTGTGGACTGAACAGGATGAGGCGCTCGTTACCCATGCTGCCAAGATTTCCAAGCTGGAGATGCGTCTGGATCCGCAGATGGCTGCGCTTGATTGCGTGCGCCATGTGCTGGCCTCGTCCGATACCGCGCCTGCCCGATGCGTGATTGCCGGCAAGACCGTGCGCGTGCTCGATGCTGCACCGGCCGATGTCTCGCTTGGCGAGGGCGCTGTTGACGTTAAGAACAAGCGTGTTTACCTGGGTCTTTCCGATGGCTCGGTTGAGTTGCTCGAGGTTAAGCCCGATGGTAAGCGTGCTATGGCCGCTTCTGCTTGGGCTGCTGGCCTGCAGGGCGCTGATCTTTCGTGGGGTGTTTTGTCATGAGCAAGTTGTCTCCCGCGCGCAAGCTTGCGCTCGATGTGCTGATGGAGGCCGATCGCCGCGGCATGTACGCACGCGACGTGTTGTCTTCCCGTGCTTCCGCCAAAGCTATTGACCAGCGCGATTCCGCCTTTGCCGCCCGCTTGGCGCTGGGTGTTGCCGCCACGCAAGGTATTTTGGACGAACTGCTCGATCAGTTTCTTGATAAGCCTAAAAAGGTTGCGCCGCGTGTTCGCATGGCGCTTCGTATCTCGGCCTTCGAGATGCTCTATCTGCATACGCCTGGCCGCGTTGCTGTAAGTCAGGGTGTTGAGCTGGTTCGCTGCGGCGCTAAGTCCGCCGCTGGCTTGGCCAATGCCGTGCTCCATAAGGTCGCGGACAACGTTGAGAACTTTGCCACTGCGTCCGATGTAGATGAGTCTGAGCGACGCTTGGTTCGTCTGTCGCGCCTGATGGGTCTGCCGCGTTGGCTTTGCGCTCGTATTATGGCCTCGTTCGATACCCCAGAGGGTGCGCTCAACTTTGCTGGCAATCTGGCCCCCGCGCCTCTGGCCTTGCATGAGAACGCCTTTGCGAACAAGCCCGATCCGTTTATCTCCCAGCTTGTGGCACCAGTGTTCCCGGGTTGTCATGCGCCTGTCGATGCTCAGGTTACGGTTGCGTCTGGCGTATTTGAACGCGCTGCTGCCGTGGCCTCGGATCTTAACGCCCAGCTCATCGCCACGGCTGCCACGCGCCCTGGAAGCTGCCTTGAGATTGGTGCCGGTCGCGGCACCAAGACCTATGTGATGATGTGCCAGGCCAAGCGTGCGGGCTATGAGCGTCAGCATACGGCGCTCGATCTGCATGATCGCAAGTGTGATCTGAATCTCGCTCGCCTGCATAAGGCCGGTATTCAGGGTGTTCGTACGGTTTCGGGTGATGCCTGCGAGCTTGATGAGGTGCTCACATCGTTTGATGCCATGCTTGGCGAGCCGGTTAAGTTCGACACGGTTTTTATCGATGCGCCGTGCTCGGGCACCGGCACCATGCGCCGTCATCCCGAGATCCCTTGGCGACTGACCGAAAAGGACGTGACGGTTGAGCTGCCCAAACTGCAACTGACGATGCTCAAGGAAGCTGCCGCGCGCGTGGCTGCCGGCGGCGAGCTCATCTATGCGACGTGCTCGGTCTTCGACGAGGAGAACACACAGGTGGTGGACGCGTTCCTTGCTTCTCCCGAGGGTGCCGGCTTTAGCGTGGCGCCGCTTTCCGAAGCACAGATTCTGCAACTCCCCGAGTTCGATCAGGCCAAGAAGCTCGTATCCGTACGCCAAAACGATCGAGGCCTCTTCCAAAGCGTCCCCGTAAACGCCGATTCCTACGACGGCCACTTCTGCGCCCGCCTGGTCCACAAGTAACGACTAAGTTGCGGTGAAATAGGGATTGAATATCGGCTTCTACCTGCCAAACAGTCCTTATCTCACCGCAACTCAGAAGGAAACCTGGGTAGCTTAATTAACTACCCATAGAGCAAAGAAATAGCCCCGTGATCGGTGTCGGTCGCGGGGCTGCTTGGTTTCTAGTGGCTATGCGGGCAGTTGGCGCAGCAGCCGCTGGTGGCGGTGGTGCTGGAGCCGCCGCTGCGCTGGTCGGTGTTGTAGAAGCCGCTGCCTTCAAACTTGATGCCGCTGGCCGAGAACGTCTTGGCCGCCGGGGCACCGCAGCTCGGGCACACGACCTCGGGGTTCTCGGACATGGGATGCTCAACCTCAAACACGTTGCCGCAGCTCGAGCACTTGTAATCGTAGCGCGCCATAATACTTCCTTTTCAGCACAAAGCGGGCAGATCGCTCTGCCCGCATAAATTCAAACGTTTGTAACTGTACCCTATATCGGGGGTTTTATCACGCTTCGCCCCAGAATCTATGGGTGTTGCGCAGGAGCTGTGCAGTTTTATCCTCAGCTGCCTCAATATCGGCCTCATCGGCCTGCCACGTCCAGTTGCCCGTGGCCACGCCCGGCACGTTCATGCGCGCGTCGTCGCCAAGCCCCAGGATATCCTGCAGCGGCATCATCACCAGGGGAGCGTCGCTTGCTAGCGCGTCGCCCATCAGCTTGGCCGCCACCTCAACACCGCTCGGCTCGTCGCCGCCCGCAAAAGAGCGCGTGCACCAACCGGCGAGCGTCGACGTGTCGTGCGTCGAGGTGTACAGAATCTTGCCCGGTGTGGGATGCACGCCGCAGCGGACGTCGTAATCGCTAAACTCCAGCACGTCCATACCGGGGAAGCCGCAGGTCGAAGCCATGGCGCGAACTCCGGGCGTCAGGTAGCCCAGGTCCTCGGCGATAAAGTTGAGCGGCCCCAGCTCGTCATAGGCAGTCTGGAACAGATCCTTGCCAGGACCCGCCAGCCAGCGGCCGTCGGCGCAGGCCTTACCTGCGGGAATGCTAAAGTAGCTGTGGAATCCCAGGAAGTGGTCCAGGCGCACGCGGTCGTAGAGCGAGAACGCGCGACGCAGGCGGTCCATCCACCAGCGGTAGCCGTTCTCCTTCATGCGGTCCCAGCGGAAGGTGGGGTTGCCCCACACCTGGCCCTCGGGCGCAAAATTGTCGGGCGGAGCGCCCGAAATCTCAATCGCCTTGCCGGTATCGGACAGCCAGAAGTTCTCGGGTTCGCTCCACGCATCTGCCGAATCGTCCGAGACATACATGGGAATATCGCCGATGACCTCGATGCCTTTCTTGTGCGCGTAGTTCATGAGCTCGCACCAGGCCAGGTCAAAGCGGTACTGCATGTACGCCTGCAGCTCTGCCTCGTCGTGGAAACGCGTGTCGTCAATCAGATGCTCGTTGTAGCGCGCGACATCTGCCGGCCAATCGTGACGCGATTCGCCTTCAAAGTACTTCTTGACGGCCATGTAGACGCAATACTTCTCGAGCCAATCGGCGTTGCGATGCTTAAACGCCGTGTAGAGCGGGTCTGCATCTTCGCCGCCACGGGCCTTCCAAGCCTCAAAGTCGTCCGCAAGTTCCTCTTGGCTATCGGGCAGCAGGTCAATATTGCCCGCAAAGGCTGAAGGCCCCGCGTAAGGGGAGCGGAAGAAGTCTGTCGGGTTGACAGGCAGGACCTGCCAGTAGCGCATACCCATAGCGGCCAGATGGTCGATAAAGCGACGCGTGGGTGCGCCGATTGTGCCGGGCTTGCCGTCGTCGGTGGGCACCGAGGTGATATGGCACACGACGCCCGCGCCGTGATCGAGCGGCTCCTGCAGGCGCTGCTCGGCATGGTGATAGATGATCGACGAGCCCAGCGGATACAGGTCAAGCGTGACCGTACCGTTGTGGATTTCGCACTCGTGACCGCTGATCACGTCACTCGCGCATTCTCCGAGCGCCGGAATCGTCACGCGGTGCGAATTGCGCAGGCTGCGGTTGATGATAACCGTCGCGGACTCGCCATCCTTGCCCGTGCGGTTGTATGCCAGCACCTCGTCGTTGAGCGCGAAGGCCTTGATCTCGCCGTCGATCATAAATGGCAGTGCGCGGCGTACGGCGGAGGCGTTCTTGACAATAGCCAGCGTGTCGAAGTCGTGCAGTTGGTCCTTGGTCGGCAGGGTGCGGCGGTTGCCCGGATCGGTCAGGCCCTCCAGGCCGTACTCGTCGCCGTAGTAGATCGAAGGTACGCCGGGGAAGGTCATCTGCATGAGCGTGGCGAGCCAAAAACGGCTCTTGGCCAGTCCCATCGAGTTCTCGTCCAGGCGCCATTTGCTGCGCTCGCACTCGGGTAGCTGCGACTCGTCGGGGCCGCCGCCGAGCACCGAGATGATGCGCGGACGGTCATGGCTCGAAAGCAGATTGAGCGCGCAGGACAATGCCTCACTCGGGTAGTTCTCGCGCAGGGTCTCGATATCCTCGGCGGCTTCGTAGGCGTTCTTGTAGCCCATCAAAAAGCCGATGACCATGTCGCGGAAGGGGTAATCCATAGCAGAGTCCAGCTCGGAGCCCTGCAGGTAGCGGCGCAGATGGCCGTAGCTAATCTTGTTGGAGGCGTCTTCCCAGACTTCGCCGAGCAACAGTGCATCGGGCTTTTCGGCAAGTACGGCCTTTTTGATCTCGGCCAGGAAGTCGTCGGAAAGCTCGTCGGCGACGTCCAGGCGCCAACCATGGGCACCGGCGCGCAGCCATTTGCGGATCACGCCGTCCTTGCCCAAGAGCCTCTCGCGCACCAGCTCGGACTTCTCGTTGATGGCCGGCATGTTGCCCACGCCCCACCAGCAGTCGTACGAGCCGTCCTCGTGGAAGGTAAACGCATCGCGCCACGGCGAATCCTCGCTCTGCCAGGCACCCACGCCCGGGTAGTTGCCGTAGCGGTTGAAATAGATCGAGTCGTCGCCCGTGTGGTTGAAGACGCCGTCCAGGATGATGGAGATGCCCAGCTTCTCGGCTGCTTGGCACAGCTCGGTAAAGTCCTGCTCGGTGCCCAGGATCGGGTCGATCTTGGTGTAGTCGGCCGTGTCGTAGCGGTGGTTGCTCGCGGATTCAAAGATGGGGTTGAGGTAGAAGGCCGTAAAGCCCATCTCGGCGATGCGGGGCAGGTCTTCCTGGATGCCCTTGAGCGATCCGCCGTAGAAGTCCCAGGTCTTGATGGAGCCGTCCTCGGCGCGCTCGTACACGGGCGGCTCGTTCCAGTCCTCGACCATCCGGCGCTGAATGCCCTTGCGCGGTTTTTCGAGTTGGGCCATTGTGCGCTCGCGCCAATGCTCGTCACGGGCGTAGCGGTCGGGGAAGATCTGGTACACCATGCCTCGCTCGTACCAAGTGGGGCGGTTTTCGCGGTGCTTATAGACGGTAATCTGGAAGGACGGCACCTCGGCGTAGTCGTAGGTTACGCCCTCGCCACCGGTGCGGCCCTGGGGCGCGCCCAGGCGAACCTCGGGCTGACCTTCGATATTGCATATGAAGCTGTACCACACAAGACACGGTTCAGCGCATTTGAGCTCGCCGGTAAAAATGCCATCGCCTTCGTGCTCCATCGGGATCAGGGTCTCGCCGACTTCATCGACCCAGATACGCAGGGTGAGTGTTGCTTGGTTGGGATCGGCATCCTCCAAAATCACCGAGAGTGCAACGGAAGTTCCAGTGGTCACAGCGCCAAACGGAGTGCGAAACTGCGGCAGACGGCTGTTGTGTATCAATCTCATAGTACGGTCCAGTTCAATAGAATCACGGCCTGCGGGCCATGGGCTTTACGCACAAAATATAAGTATATCTGTTGTACACAGGGTGTATAAACAACATCCGTTTACCATCGGCGAACGGTTGTCCTAGAAAATCGTTTCACCAACTATCTACAGAGAAGGGGCGCCCGGTTGGAGCGCCCCTTGTTTAGGGTTTTGATTAGGTTTTAGATCGTCTGCGGGCTAGCGGCGCTTGCGGGTGGCCGTAGCCTTGCGGACGGAGGTCTTCTTGGTCGGGGCCTTTTCCTCGGCCGGAGCGGCAGGGGAGACCGGGGCCTCCTTGGCGGGCTCGGTCTTTGCCGTAGCCTTCGGAGCGGTCTTGACCTCAGCGGCCTTCGGTGCCGGCTCGGCCTTTACTGCAGGCTTGTCCTCGGCTTTAGCCTCTGCCTTGGGGGCGGCTGTCTTGGTCGTGGTCTTCTTGGCCGTCGTCGTGCGCTTTCGCGTGGTGGTCTTGGCGGCCGGCATGGCCTCGACGGTTGCTTCGGCCTTGGACTCGGCGGGCGTCTCCTCGACTTTGAGGGCCGGCTTTGCGGCTGCCTTGGTCGTGGCTGCTTTCGTGGTCGTCTTCGCGGCGGCCTTCGTAGCGGCAGCCTTGGTCGTCGTCGACTTTGCGGCCGTAGCCTTCTTGGCGGTCGCGGTCGATTTCTTGGCATCGGTCTTGGCCGGAGCCTTTGCCGCAGGCTTAGCCTCGGCGGCGGCCTCGGCCTTTACCTCGGGAGCAGCCTCGGCCTCGGCGGCCTTCTTGGCAGCGGCGGTCGTGCGCTTGCGCGTCGTCGTTGCCTTGGGAGCAGTCTTCTTTGCTGCGGCTGTCTTGGTGGCAGCGGCCTTGGTCGTCGTAGCCTTCTTGGCCGTTGTCTTGCGCGTCGTAGTCTTCTTGGCGGCAGGCTTCGCAGCCGGCTTAGCCTCAGCCTCGGGAGCTGCCTCAACCGGCTTCTCCTCAGCCTTGGGCTCCTCAACAGCAGCGGGCGCCTCAACAACCGGCTCGGCCTTGGGCTCGGGCTCAGCCACAACCACGGGCTCGTCGACAACCGCCGCCGGCCTCTCGATCTCCGGATGCATAAAGAAGTACAGGTCCAGATACTTGTCGGCAGAGCGCGTCCAGCTAAAGTCCTGGCTCATGGCCTGCGTGACCAGCTGGTTCCAGGCATCACGGTTGTCCCAGAACAGGCGTGCTGCGCGGAACACCGCGTCACCCATCTCGTCGCCGTTAAAGTTGCTAAACGAGAAGCCCGTGCCCTCGCCGGTAAACTCGTTATACGGGATCACGGTGTCCTTCAGGCCACCGGTCTCGCGCACGATGGGCAGGGTGCCGTAGCGCATGGCGATAATTTGCGACAGGCCGCAAGGCTCAAACTTCGAAGGCATCAGGAACATATCGGCGGCGGCATACATACGCTGCGACAGCGCAGGATCGAACTCGATGCGTGCGGCCATGGTGCCGGGGTACTTGTCCTGGAAGTAGCGCAGGCCGTCCTCGTAGTCGCGGTCGCCGGTGCCCAGCACTGCTACCTGCACGCCGCCGGCCAAAATGCGATCGAGTGCGTACATGACCAGGTCCATGCCCTTTTGGCGCGTCAGGCGCGTGACCATCACCATGAGCGGACGGTCGTCGCGAACCTCGAGCCCCAGCTCTTCCTGCAGCTTGGCCTTGCACACAGCCTTGCCGGAACGGTCATCAACCGTGTAGTTTGCAGCAATGCGCTTGTCGGTCGCCGGGTCAAAGCCCGCCACGTCAATGCCGTTCAAAATGCCCTGCAGCGCATAGGAGCGCTCGCGCAGCACGCCGTCCAGGCCCTCGCCAAACTCGGGCGTCTGGATCTCGTTGGCATAGGTGGGGCTCACCGTGGTAATAGCGTCGGCATAGCGCAGTGCGCCCAGCATGTAGTTGATGCTGCAGGCGTCGCAACGCAGCTGCGAGGCGGCTGCCGGAATGTGCGCCACACCCAGGATGTCCTCCATCACGGTGTCGCTAAACTGGCCCTGGAACGCCACGTTGTGGATCGAGAACACAGTCTTGACGCGGTCGTACAGCGGCAGGCCCTGGTAGAACTCGCACAGGAACACGGGCGCCAGTGCCGTCTGCCAGTCATTGCAATGCAGGATGTCGCACTCAAAACCGGCCGGCAGGTGCTGCAGGCTCTCGGTGATGGCCTTGGAGAAGAACGCAAAGCGCTCGCCGTCGTCAAAGAAGCCGTACGGATAGTCGCGCGCAAAGTAGCGCTCGTTGTCGATGAACATATACGTGACGCCGTCGCGCTCGAGCTTCTCGAGCCCGCAGTACTCGTTGCGCCAGCCCAGGCTCACGTAAAAGTCGGAGAAGTGCTCCATCTGCGCCTTGTACTCGTCCTTGATGGTGGCGTACTTGGGTACCATCACGATGACCTCGGCGCCGGCGCGCACAAGCGCCGCAGGCAGCGAGCCCGCCACGTCGCCCAGGCCACCGGTCTTTACAAACGGTGCGCACTCGGCCGAGGCAAACACGATCTGCATCTTTTTGCTGGAATCTGCCATATTGTCTCCCATGTTGCAATTCGAGAATAGCCGCCTGGCGCTAACCGGGCGGCTATTCTGCATGTTACGAGCGATGTTGCGGTGCCTACGTTAATGCACGATGGTGGTATCGGGAGTTAACGGGGCCTTGCCCAGCACCAGGATGTTCTCGGGCGTGCCGCGGAGCTCGGTGTTGGTGGGAACCACGTTGTTCTTGTCCAGGATGGCATTCTCAACGCGGGCGCCGCTCTTGATGATGCAGCTCTGGTTGATGATCGAGTTGGTCACCGAAGCGCCTTCCTCGACCACAACGCCGCGCGACAGGATCGAGTTGCGCACGGTGCCCTTGATGATGCAGCCGGCCGAGATGATCGAGTTGCACGCGTGGCTGCCGGTCGCATAGCGCGAAGGCGGCACGTCGTGAGCCTTGGTCAGGATCGGGCGCTCGGGATCGAAGAGCTGATCGGCCACGGTCTGGTCGAGCAGGTCCATGCTGCGGCGGTACAGCGACTTCTCGCTAAACACGCCCACGACCTCGCCCTTGTACTCGTAGCTGCACACGTCGATGTTGCCAAAGTCGCCCTGGAGTGCCTCGAGCAGATCCAGATAGTCGGCGGCCTGGTAATGGTCGATGATCTCGAGCAGCGTCTCGCGGTTGACGATGCAGCAGTCCATGGAGGCGTTGTCGCCGTATACGACGCCGGCGCTCACGCCCGTCAGGCGGCCGTTCTCGTTAATCTCGAGCTTGGTCTCGTCATCAACATTGCGCGTGGCCTTGCAGTACACCACGGTCATTTGGGCACCGGAGTTCTCGTGCGCGTCGATGATGGTGTTGAGGTCCATATTAAAGATGATGTTGGTGCCCATCATCACGACATAGGGCTTGTCCGAGCGCTGGAACAGCGTCTTGTTGGAGATGATGTCGCGCAGCAGGAAGCGCATGCCGCCCTTGGTGGTGCCATACGCGTTGCCGGGCACCATGAACAGGCCGCCCTTCTTGCGGTCCAGGCCCCAGTCCTTGCCCGAGCCCACATGGTCGATCAGCGAGCGGTAGTTGCCCGGCATGACGACGCCGACGGTCTTAATGCCGGCATTCATCATGTTGGACAGCGGGAAGTCGATCAGGCGGTAGCGGCCCAAAAACGGAACGGACGCGATGGGGCGGTCCTTGAGCAGCACGCTGCCGTAGGTCGAAGAGTAGTTAGCGGTGATATAACCGATGGCCTTGCGATTGATCATCGGATCATTCCCCCTTCCCGATAACGACGTCATTTCCAACGACGGCCGTATCCTTGGTGGTATCGACAGAGCCGAGCTTCACGCCCTCCTCGACCGTGGAGTTCTCGCCCAAAATAGCGCGGCAGATGTGCGCGCCGCTCTTAACGTGCGCACCCGGCAGCAGCACGGAGTCCTCGACCACGGCGCGCTCCTCGATGATGACGTCGGTCGAAAGGATCGAGTGGCGAGCGGTGCCGTAGATCTTGCAGCCGTTGGAGACCAGGCAGTCGTCCAGGCGGCCATCCGGGCCAATGTAGTGCGGCGGACGCGTGGTGATGTTGGACATGATGGGGAAGTTCTTGTCAAACAGATCGAACTCGGGGTTGTTGCCCAGCAGGTCCATCGAGGTCTCGTGGAAGCTGGCGATGGTGCCAACGTCCTTCCAAAAGCCGTGGAACTCGTAGCTGTACAGGCGCTTGCCCTCGCCGAGCAGCTTGGGGATGATGTCCTTGCCAAAGTCGTGGCTCGAGCGCTGGTCCAGGGCGTCCGCCTCGAGCGCCTCGATCAGCACGTCTGCCGAGAAGATGTAGATACCCATGGACGCGAGGTTCGAATCGGGCTTCTCGGGCTTCTCGGTAAACTTGGTGATGCGGCCGTCCTCGGGGTCGGTGGTCAGGATGCCAAAGCGGCTGGCCTCCTCCCACGGCACGGGCATAACGCTCACCGTGAGGTCGGCGTTGTTCTCAATGTGCGTCTTGAGCATCTTGCGGTAGTCCATGCGATACAGATGGTCGCCCGAAAGAATCAGAACGTACTTGGGGTCGTTGGCCTTGATGTAGTCGAGGTTCTGCGTAATGGCGTCGGCCGTGCCCGCATACCAGGCGCCACCGGTCTGCGTCTCGTACGGCGGCAGGATCGACACGCCGCCGTCGCGGCTGTCCAGATCCCACGCCTCGCCGGAGCCCACATAGGCATGCAGCAGGTAGGGGCGGTACTGCGTCAGAACGCCCACCGTGTCGATGCCCGAGTTGGAGCAGTTGGACAGCGAAAAGTCGATAATGCGGAACTTGCCACCAAAGCTAACCGCCGGCTTAGCGATCTTTTGGGTGAGTGCCCCCAATCGGCTGCCCTGTCCTCCTGCGAGGAGCATCGCGATGCATTCTTTCTTACTCATCGATTTCTCCTTCTGTCATCGATGTTCTTAAACCCATTAGCGATGGGCACGGCGCTCGGTCGCGCCCATCGAGTAATGCCGTGCTGGCATAAGGGAGCTCGCACGCCTTTACGCGTGCCAGATCTCGTCGCGGTACTCGCGAATGGTGCGGTCGCTCGAGAACCAGCCGGAGGAGGCGGTGTTGAGCAGCGCCTTGCGGTTCCAGGTCTCCTGGTCGCCGTAGCTGCCGGTGAGCTTCTCCCATGCATCCACGTAGCTGCGGAAGTCTGCCATGACCAGGTCGGGGTCGTTGTTGTTCATGAGCTCGTTGTAGATACTCTCGAAGTTGCCCGAAAGACCCGCAAAGGTGTTGTCCTTGAGCTCGTCCATCACGCGGCCCAGACGCTCGCGATCGCCGTTGAGGGTATCCCACGCAAAGTAGCTGTTCGATGCCCAGAGCTGCTCGACCTCGGGAGCGGTCAGGCCAAAGATGGCCTCGTTCTCGCGGCCGGCAAGGTCGGCGATCTCGATGTTGGCGCCGTCGAGGGTGCCCAGCGTAATGGCGCCGTTCATCATGAGCTTCATGTTGGACGTGCCCGAGGCCTCCTTGCCGGCCGTGGAGATCTGCTCCGAGATCTCGGCGGCGGGGTAGATGAGCTGGGCGTTGCTCACGCGGAAGTTGGGGATAAAGCAGACCTTCATGACCTCGTTGACGCGGGCATCGTTGTTGATGACGTCGGCCACGGAGTTAATGAGGCGGATGGTCTCCTTGGCAAAGGTGTAGCTCGAGGCAGCCTTGCCGCTAAAGATGAAGGTCGTCGGCGTCACGTGGAAGTTGGGATCGGCGATGCGACGGTTGTAGATGTCCATCACCTTCATGATGTTCATGAGCTGACGCTTGTAGGCATGGAAGCGCTTAACCTGAACATCGAAGACGGTGTTGGGGTCAATGACCAGACCGGTCTCGGCCTTAACGTAGGCGGCCAGGCGCTCCTTGTTGGCGCGCTTGGAGGCACCCACAGCCTTAAGGAACTCGGTGTCGTCCTTAAACTCCTTGAGCTTCTCCAGCTCAAAGGCGTCCTTGAGCCAGCCGTCGCCAATGGCATCGGTGACGAGCTTGGCATAGGTGGGGTTGGCCTCGGCAAAGAAGCGACGGTGCGAGATGCCGTTGGTCTTGTTGTTGAACTTCTCAGGCGTCAGGGCATAGAAGTCCTTGAGCACGATGTTCTTGATGATGTCGGAGTGGATCTTTGCCACGCCGTTGACGCTATGGCTGCAGATCACGGACAGGTTGGCCATGCGAATCTCGCCGTCCCACAGAATGGCGGTCTGGCGCAGACGCTCCTGCCAGCCATCCTGCGTGGTGTCGAACGACTCGTGCCAACGCCGGCTGATCTCGTCGATGATCTGGTACACGCGGGGGAGGAGCTTGGAGAACGTGCCGATGGGCCACTTCTCCAGAGCCTCGGGCAGGATGGTATGGTTGGTGTAGCTCACGACCTGCGTCACGATGTTCCAAGCGTCGTCCCACTCGAGCTTCTTCTCGTCGATGAGGATGCGCATGAGCTCGGGGCCGCACATGGCGGGGTGCGTGTCGTTGGTGTGGATGGCAACAAACTGCGGCAGCAGCTCCCAGTTCTCGCCGTGCTCCTTCTCAAAGGTATCGAGCAGGCTGTAGATGCCGGCGGAAACAAACAGGTACTCCTGCTTCAGGCGCAGCAGACGGCCGTGCTCGCCGGCGTCGTTGGGGTAGAGGATGGCGCTGATGGCCTCGGCCTCGGCGCGCTCGGCGTCGGCCAGGGCATAGTCGCCGCGGTTGAAGGCCTCCAAGTCAAAGTGCTCCTCGACCGGCTCGGCGGCCCAGACGCGCAGCTTGTTGACGGTCTCGCCGGCATAGCCCACGACGGGGATGTCATAAGGGACGGCCAGGATTTCCTGCGTGTCCACCGTGCGGTAGAACGTGCGGCCGTTCTCCTCAAAGCCCTCAACATGGCCACCAAACTTGATGGTCACGGCCTTGTCCTGACGGCGGACCTCCCAGGGATAGCCGTGGGTGAGCCACTCGTCGGTGGCCTCGACCTGGCTGCCGTTGACGATCTCCTGCTTAAACAGGCCGTAGCGGTAGCGCATGCCGTTGCCGTAGCCGGCAATGCCCTCGGCTGCCATGGAATCCAGGAAGCACGCTGCCAGACGGCCAAGGCCACCGTTGCCCAGAGCCGGATCGGGCTCCTGGTTCTCGATGACGGACAGGTCGAAGCCCATGTCGTCGAGCGCCTCGGCGACCATGTCGCGCACGCCAAAGTTGAGCAGGTAGTTGTCGAGCAGGCGGCCGATCAAAAACTCGATCGAGAAGTAGTACACGCGCTTTTTGCCCTCGGCGGTGGCGCGGGCGTCGCTCTTGGTGGCAACGGTGCGCGCCTTCTCGGCCACGAGCTTGGCCAGGGCGTTAAAGCGGTCGAGGTCGCTGGCGGCCTCGACGCTCTTGCCGCTGATGCTCATGACGGCATCGCGATAGAGCTCGGTAAACTCCTGCTTGTTGTCGAAGATCTTATTCATACGTTCCTTTCCCCCGGGGATGTTTCTCCCGGAACGGTTATGACTTGTATCCTACGCCTCGGCGAGGCGGGTAATTACAGTGGTAACGTCTTTGTTACGCTTTCTTGGCAGGAGCCTTAACAGCAGCTGGTTTGGCCTTGGTAGCGGCCTTTTTGGTGGCTGCCTTTTTGGCCGTGGTCTTGGAAGCGGGCTTGGCGGCAGACTTGGCTGCCTTCGCCTTGGCCGAAGCCTTCTTAGCTGCTGCGGGCTTGGGCTTTACCGAGGACGTACGCTTGCGCGTTGCCTTCTTGGGCTCCTCGGCCACGGGCGGCTTATAGCTGCTGGGACCGCGGCGCTTAAGCACCACGCCTGCCAGGCCGGGCACCTTAATCTCGATGGAGTCCATCTGCCCGTTCCAGGGATAGGGCTCGCTTGAGCAGGTGTAGGGCTCCTTACCGGCGTATCCGCTGCCACCGAACTCGGGACGGTCGGAATCAAAGATGACCTCCCAGTCACCCTCGCGCGGCACGCCCACGCGGAAGCTCTCGTAGCTCGCCGGGTCAAAGTTAATCAAGATCACCAGGTCGTCATCGATGTCCTCGCCCTGGCGCACAAAGCTCACGATGGACTGCTTGGAGTTGTCTGCGTCGATCCAGGTAAAGCCGTCGTCGGTGTAGCCGCGCTCGTACAGGGCGGGCTCGGCGGTGTACAGGTGGTTGAGCGCCTTGATAAACGCCTGATGATGACGGTGGGTCTCATACTCCTCGGTCAGGAACCACTGGATGGACTCGTAGTAGCGCCACTCAATAAACTGGCCGATCTCATTGCCCATAAAGTTGAGCTTGGCACCGGGGTGCGTCATCTGGTAGAAGGCCAGCGTGCGCAGGCCGGCAAACTGGCGCCACCAGTCGCCCGGCATGCGGCCGATCAGCGAGCACTTGCCGTGCACGACCTCGTCGTGGCTCAGCGGGCAGATGAAGTTCTCGGTAAAGGCATACATGATGGAGAACGTAAGCAGCCCGTGGTTGCCGGGGCGCCACGGAAAATCGGTCTGCATGTAGTGCAGGGTGTCGTTCATCCAGCCCATGTCCCACTTGTAATGGAAGCCCAGGCCGCCGTCCTGCGGCGGATAGGTCACGAGCGGCCACGCGGTGGACTCCTCGGCCATCATCATCACGTCGGGGTAGTGCGCCTCTACAGCGCAGTTGACCTGGCGGATAAACGCGCTGGCGTCCAGGTCCTCCTCGGTACCGTACTTGTTGAACTTCTTTTGGCCGGGATCATCGATGCCAAAGTTGAGGTACAGCATACTGGACACGCCGTCCATGCGAATGCCGTCCACATGGAAGTTCTCGAGCCAATACAGCACGTTGGAGACCAGGAAGGAACGGACCTCGCCGCGGGCGAAGTCAAACTTGTGCGTGCCCCAGTTGGGATGAATCTCGTGCTCAAACAGCATGTGGCCGTTAAAGGTGGCAAGGCCGTGGGAGTCGGCGCAAAAACCGCCGGGCACCCAGTCCATGATCACGCCGATGCCTGCCTCGTGGCACGCATCTATAAAGTGCATGAGCTGCTGCGGGTTGCCGTAGCGTGACGTGGCTGCATAGTAGCCGGTCGTCTGGTAGCCCCAGGAGCCGTCGAAAGGATGCTCCATCAGCGGCATGACCTCGATATGCGTGTAGCCCATGTCGTGCACGTAGTCCACGAGCTCCACCGACAGGTCGTCGTAGGTGTAAAACTCGCCGCGCTGCGCGGGGAAGGGATCCATGGGGCCGGGGTAGTTTCCGTACTCGTCGGGTTCGCCCTGCGGCGCGTCGCCGTGCCGCTTCCATGAGCCAATATGCACCTCGTAGATGTTGAGCGGCTGCGACATGTGATTGTGACCGGCGCGGCGCTTGAGCCACGCGGCGTCGTTCCACTTGTAGCCATCGAGGGTCCACAGCACGCTGGCAGTACCCGGAGGGCACTCGGCCTTAAAGGCATACGGATCGGCTTTGTAGAGCTTCTCGCCCTCGTTGGTCTCGATGAGATATTTATAGAGCTGGCCCTGCTCGGCGCCAGGAATAAAGCCTTCCCAAATAGCGCTCGTATGCACGGGCACCAGCGGGTTGGCTTCCTCATCCCAGTCGTTAAATTCACCAATGACATGGACGCTTTTTACATCGGGCGCCCAAACGCAAAAGCGCCAACCACGCGTACGGTTCTGCGTGTCGGGGTGCGCGCCCATCTTTTCCCAGCTGCGCTCCCACGTACCGATGCCAAACAGATAGACATCGTCCTTGGTGAGCTCCGGTGCGTGCGGAGCCGGTTTGCGGGTTGCGGGCTTTTTAGCCGTTGGCTTTAGCTTTGTATCGCTCACGTTTGATCCCATCATGACGCGGCAGCGTGTTGCCTTGGTGACTAGATGCGAAAGGTCCAAGGCTGCACGAATCGAAGGGACGGCGAAGTTTCTGTGATTCGTTCCACCTCGCGTGCTCGGTGGAACTTTCGGCAGAAACTACGATAACACCTGTGCGTTAGTTTTATGGACGAAAGCGGATTTGCGGGGGCGTTTAATCGGTAAGCGACATGTTTATACCACTGACAGAATTACCGTGGTAAAACTCTTGACAGTTTTATCAATTTGGGTTTCAAAATTGTCTGTCTGACGTTTGGTAAAACGTTTTTAGCAGGATGTTTACCATTTGATATCGAAAGGTTCGTTTATGCCCCATTCCGCCACTCCCAAGGTTGCTTTTATTTTCGATTGCGACGGCACGCTGGTAAATAGCACCCCCGTTTGGGCCTATGCCCAGCCCGAGTTATTGCACCGTCACGGGATTGACGTGACCGTGGATGACTTTGCCCAATTTGAGCACCTGTCGCTGGAGGACGAATGCCAGGCCTATCACGACACGTGGGGCCTTGGCGCGAATGGCGAGGAGCTGTATCGCGAGCTGAGCGAGATTCTGATCGATGGCTACTCCAAGGTGCCGCCACGCGAGGGGCTCCTGGCATTTTTGGAGCAGGCGAAGGCGGCGGGCATTGCCATGTGCGTTGCCACGTCCACGCCGGCCGAACTGGTGCAGTCCGCGCTCGCTGGTGCCGGGCTCGACGTGTACATGGAGTTTGTTACCACGACGGGCGAGGCAGGACGCTCCAAGCAGTTCCCGGATGTGTATGAACTTGCGTTGCGCCGTCTGGAGGAACGCCACGGGCACAAGTTCGAACGCGCGTGGGTGTTTGAGGACGCGGTCTTTGGCCTTAAGAGCTCTGGCGCCGCAGGCTTTAAGCGTGTGGGCATCTATGACCCGCACGGCCGCATGAAGCGCGACGATGTGCGCGACAACTGCGATATCTTTATCGATAGCTACGAGGAGCTGGATCTGGCCCGCGTGCTTTCGTTTGAGGGATAGGCGAGGGCCGTGGCTTGCAAGGTATTAGTGGTCTGCGGCTCGCCCGTGGTGGCGAGCGCGGATCTGTTACGTAGGCTAGCAGGGGAGTGCGACCACG
This sequence comes from uncultured Collinsella sp., assembly GCA_958429345.1. GTDB lineage: Bacteria > Actinomycetota > Coriobacteriia > Coriobacteriales > Coriobacteriaceae > Collinsella. Next base: position 23,649 of record CAUAJK010000029.1, read on the forward strand.
TCCTCGCCGTGGACCGCGGACTCGACGCGCTGCTGGGCGCGGGACTGGGCTGCGATGTGTATGTGGGGGATGCCGACACGGTGAGTGATGCGGGCCGCGCGCTGGTCGATGCCGCCACCGACTTTGAAGTTGAGCGCCACGACCCGTACAAGGACTATACCGATCTTGCGTTGGCGCTCGATTCCGTCCGCCGTCGTTGGCCGGGTGCCGAAGTGGTTGCAACCTGCGCCACCGGCGGCCGTCCGGATATGGCACTTTCCGTACTGGGGCTGCTCGCGGGCTACGAGGACGCTCCCGTCTGGATCGAAGAAGACGAAGTGACGGCCAGAATCCTGCACCAGGACGAGACCTGGACCATCGAGGGCGCCGAGGGCAAAACCTTCTCCATCATCGCCATCGCTCCCAACACAGAGATAAGCGAACACGGCCTAGAATGGGAACTAGACCATAGCCCCTTAGGCTTGCTCGCCGACACCGGCATCTCTAATGTTGTCAGGAAAACGGCCAAGATCCAAGTCCACCAAGGCGTTGCAATCGCCTACCTCTACAAGTAAGGCATCGCCGCGTGAGGGTTTTATCGGGACGGTGGGTTAATTGACTGATTTTGCCGAAGTCAAAATCAGTCAATTCAGCCCCGTCCCAGGAAAACCCGTAAGAAAAAGTTTCAACAAAAACCTCTTGCATCCCAGCAAACATTCCCCTATAGTACTACCTCGTCACGGGGGCGTAGCTCAGCTGGGAGAGCGCTTGACTGGCAGTCAAGAGGTCAGGGGTTCGATCCCCCTCGTCTCCACCATCGTGAATGCAAGGCCACTCAATCGAGTGGCCTTTTTAATTTGCATGCGATATTAAGTGGCTGAACTGCATTTTTGCAAAATATGCAAAGTGCTTTCCTGTTCAAGTTCGCCGTCACAGTAGTTGTCGCAAAATTTGCGACAACTACACCCCAAAAAGTTGCGCAATTACCTTCCCGGTTTTGTACAAAGTTTGTTAGCCAAACATAATAGTTTGAGCAATTCACGCCGCCTGCAATACAACTCAGGCAGTGATCGCTAACCCACGCACCCCCATAAACCTGCGCCAATGTGTGCAAGACGGTACAATATCCCTCATAATCACGGCAAATAAACGGCTCTTCGGGGGTTTGTGTGGGTTAGCCGCCCGGTAAAAGTGCCCGCCTAGCAG
>CAUAJK010000030.1:0-24596 GCA_958429345.1 uncultured Collinsella sp.
TCTCGGAAGGCACGTGCAGACCTTTCGTCATGGCCTCCTACCTTTCTTTCGGGCCTTACTGGCCGAATGTATCAGCGCCCCTCCGTATGGGACGCTGCTTGCTGACAGCTCTAGTTATATCCAAAAACCACCTGCAATTCCACCTCGCCCCCGAACGGTCAGCAAAGTGCGATGAACGGTATATCTCATATGATTCCCCCATGATGCACTTCGGTTCTCTAAAGCAGGTTTTCAAAGGTAAATGTTCTTTTTTCTAAGGAATTAAGCTAGATTGCACAAATATTTTCATGTTTAGGAATTGCATAGCTAAAACGGTTTTCTGCATATATATGTCGTTTGTTCATGATTCAATTTGGATTCGATTATATTCAGCTCGCAATCATTCTTATTCATACATCCTCACCAATTGAGTATGGATATAGATTGTTTCTAAACGAGTTGGGCAGTTAGTTGCATGCCTTGTCCGCGTAAGAAGTAGGTAAAGATACCGTTCACGCGATACGTCCGTGCCAGCGGTCGACTAAATTGAGACAATAATGAATTAGAGTTAGGCTACCGTCCCCTGCGGGGACTGAACGGACAGATGCATATGCCGAGCAAAATCGAAAAGAAGCAAAAGGCCGCTAAGCTGCGCAAGCCGCCGCGCGACTTCTCGTACACGCAAAACCGAGAGCTTAGCTGGCTGCGCTTTGACAACCGCGTGCTTGACGAAGCCTTCGACGAAACCGTTCCGCTGTTCGAGCGTCTAAAGTTCGTGTCGATTTTCGAGTCCAACCTCGACGAATTCCTTATGGTGCGCGTGGGCGGCCTGTCCGATCTGGCAGAGCTCAAAAAACAGCCTGTCGACAACAAGAGCAATATGACCGCCTCCGAACAGGTCGATGCTGTCATGGCCGAAATGCCCGGGCTCCTTACCCGTTGGGAGTCCATCTTTAAGAGCATCGAGGGCAAGCTCGACACCTTGGGCATTCACCGCGCCCGCATCGATTCGCTTACGCCCGAGGAGCGCACCTTTGTAACCCGCTACTTCCAGGCCTACGTGTCGCCGGTCATCTCGCCGCTGGTCATCGATCCTCGCCACCCCTTCCCCAACCTACGCAATGGCGCGCTCTATCTGGCCTGTGGTCTGGACGGCGCCACCGACGAGGAGAGCCTGCTGGGCCTGATCGAGATTCCCGCCTCGATGAACCGCGTGGTCGAGATCCCCTCGCCCACCGGCACCTACTCCTACATCTTGCTCGAGGACGTCATCCTCGCCTGCCTGGACAGCTGCTTTGGCTCCTATAAGCCGCTGGATCGTGCGCTGATCCGCGTCACCCGCAACGCCGACATCGATCCGGACGGCGAGGGCGTCGAAGAGGAAGAGGACTACCGCCAGCACATGAAGCGCATTCTCAAGAAGCGCCTGCGTCTGCAGCCGGTAGTGCTCGCGGTCTCGGGGTCGCTCGAGAAGGCGACGCTCAAGACTATCCGCAAGGCGCTCGAGCTCTCGCGTCGCTCGGTCTTTACCTGCGATATCCCGCTCAACCTGGGCTACGTCTTTGGCATTGAGGGCAAGATTCCCGAGCACCTGCGCAACGAGCTGCTCTTTACGCCGTTTAAGCCGCAGCCCAACCCCACCATCGATATGACCCGCTCCATCCGCGAACAGGTACTGCAGGGCGACAAGCTGCTCTTTTATCCCTACGAGGCCATGAACCCCTTCCTGGATCTGGTGCACGAGGCCGCCTACGACCCCGAGTGCATCTCGCTGCGCATCACGCTCTACCGCGTGGCAAAGCAGAGCCGTCTGTGCGAGTCGTTGATCGATGCTGCCGAGAACGGCAAAGAGGTCACGGTGCTCATGGAGCTCCGCGCGCGCTTTGACGAGCAGAACAACATCGAGTGGGCCGAGCGTCTGGAAGAAGCGGGCTGCACCGTCATCTACGGCTCCGAGGGCTTTAAGTGCCACTCAAAGATCTGCCAGCTCACTTATCGCGAGGGTATGGCGCTTACACGCCTGACGCTCTTGGGCACCGGCAACTTTAACGAGAAGACGGCCAAGCTCTACAGCGACTTTATGCTCATGACCGCCCATCCCGGCATCGGTGAGGACGCCAACCTGTTCTTCCGCAACCTGTCGCTGGGCAATCTGCGCGGCGATTACCGCTTCCTGGGCGTGGCACCCGTGGGCCTGAAGCCGCTCATCATGCGCGGCCTGGATCGCGAGATCCAGCGCGCCCTCGCTGGCGAGCCCGCCCGTGTGTTCTTTAAGCTCAACTCGCTCACCGACCGCGAGGTCATCGACAAAATCGCCGAGGCATCGTGTGCCGGCGTGCGCGTAGACATGATCATCCGCGGCATCTCGTGCCTCAAGCCCGGTGTTCCTGGCAAGACCGAGAACGTGCATGTCCGCTCCATCGTCGGACGCTTTTTGGAGCACGCGCGCGTCTATGCTTTCGGCGTGGACTCGGACATGATTTACCTGAGCTCGGCAGACATGATGACACGCAACACCGAGCACCGCGTGGAGATCGCCTTCCCCGTGCTCGACCCCACCTGCCGCGCCCTAGTGCACGAGTACATGGGCATGCAGCTGCGCGACAACGTGAAGGCCCGCAGCCTCACGAGCGACGGCACCTGGGTCCCCGTGGAGCGTGCAGAGGGTGAGAAACCCTTCAACTCGCAGGAAGCTCTACTGGAGCGTGCCTATCGCAACGCCGAGGCTACGCCCGAGCCCGTCATTGAGGCGAAACCCGCCCCCGAGCCCGAGCCGCAGCCGGTAGCACCCAAAGTCCAAGAGGTCCAGGCTACCGTCATTGAGCCCGAGCCCGCACCTGCACCTCAGCCCGAGCCGCAGGTCACCAAGCCCGCACCCGAGACGAGCGCCCGTCGCGATAAGCCCGCCGGCAAGACCAAGGCCATCGAGCGCCATCGCCCCGGTCGCGTGCGCATGGGCCTGGGTCTGATCGGCCTGGGTCTTAAGACGCTCATTACCGGCAAGACGAAATAGTCGTTTGTAGAAGCAGTTTGTAGAAGCGCCCCGCATTTGAGGAAAGCCTCGGATGCGGGGCGCTTTTCCCTGCTACCATGGTGCGAACAACAACGCGAATGACAGGCAGGAATATGAAGCTCACTATAGAATCGATGACCTACGGCGCCGACGGGCTGGCGCACGCCGACAACGGCAAGGCCGTCTTTGTGCAGGGCGCCGTGGCAGGCGACACCGTCGAGGCCGAGGTCGTACAGGACGGCAAGTCGTTCATGCGTGCCCGCACCACCGAGATTCTGGAGCCAAGCCCCGATCGCATTCAGCCTCCCTGCCCCTTCGTGGGCATCTGCGGCGGCTGCTCGTGGGGCAATCTCTCACGCACGGCACAGCTCGCCGCCAAGGAGCAAAACCTGCGCTCCACGCTCGAGCGTATCGGCAAGTTCGTTCCTGAGCAGGTCGATGAACTGGTGCAACCCATCCGCCACACCAAGGATGATTGGGGCTACCGCAATAAAATCGAACTCGAGCCGACCGTTGTAAACGGCCGCGTGCGTCTTGGCATGCACGGTGTCGATCCTCGCAAGATCGTGACCGTCGATTCGTGCCCGTTGTTCGACAAACGCTTCCCCAAGGCACTCAAATCGGTCGTCGGCGCGCTCAATTATCTGAGCGGCAGCCACGACCTGGGCCTTGAGCGCGTGGGCATTCGCGCCTCGCGTCGCACCAAGGCACTCGAGGTGGCGCTCTGGACGCCTACGGGCTCTTTCCCGCGCTCGCAAGTCTCGCGCGTGTTGGCAGACGCCGCGCACCCCACAAGTGTCGTACGCGTGATGAGCAAGGGCGAAAAGAAGGCCCGCCGTGTTTCCAAGGTCGAAATGCTCGCCGGAGAGGGCTCATGGACCGAGAATATCGCCGAGGGTCAGATGCGCTTGTCTGCCCCGTCTTTTTTCCAGGTCAACACCAAGGGTGCCGAGATTTTGATCGAGCTTGTCATGGAAGCGCTCGATCCGCAGGAAGACGAGCTTGCCGTGGACCTGTACTGCGGTGCCGGCACCTTTACCCTGCCGCTCGCCCGCCGCTGCGACTTTGTCGCCGCCGTCGAGGCCTACGGCCCCGCCGTGCGCGACCTGCGCCGTAACCTGGAGATCAACAAGCTTGATAACGTCGACGTCATTGGCGGAGACGCGGTGCGCGAGTTCCCCGACCAGGATGCCGACATCTTGGTGGTCGACCCGCCGCGCGCAGGCCTCGCCCCCGAGGCGATCGACCTTATCGCCAGCACGAGTGCCCGCGATGTCGCCTACGTGAGCTGCGACCCGGCCACCCTGGCGCGCGATCTCAAACGCTTTGTCGAAGAAGGCACCTTCTCCCCCATAAAGATCACGCCAGTCGACCTATTCCCACAAACCTTCCACTGCGAAACCGTCGTCCACCTCAAGCGCAACTAGCCACTTAATCATTGCTCAGAAAAATCATTGGGAAATCGAGCGTGGCAAGCGGAGGTCTTCGGGGTATAAGACGGCTAATTGTATGCCGCCTAAGAAAGGAACCCTCATGCCCAGCGTTGCCGTTCTCGCCGCCGATGGCTTTGAAACTATTGAATGCTTGACCATGGTCGATGTCATGCGTCGCGGCGGCGTGCGTGCCACGCTCGTCTCGATTATGCCCACGCGTGAGGTCGTAAGCTCGCTGCAGATCCCTGTGACCTGCGATGCGCTCTTTGATGAGATCAACTTTGACGAGTACGACTGCGTCGTGCTGCCCGGCGGCCTGCCCGGTGCCACCAACCTGCGCGCCGATCAGCGTGTCTGCGACGTGGTCTGCGAGTTCGCCGCGACCAAGCGCGTCGCCGCCATCTGCGCCGCCCCGTTTATCCTGGGCGAGCTCGACCTGCTCGAGGGGCGCCACGCCACGTGCTTCCCTGGCTTTGAGAAAAGCTTCCCCGAAGGCGCCTATACCGGCGAGAAGGTCACGCAAGACGGCAACATCATCACTGCCAGCGGCATGGCACAGTCACTCCCCTTTGCATTGGAGCTGCTGCGCACGCTCGCCGGCGACAAGGCCGTCGAGAAGGTCGCCGAGGGCATCCAACTATGATTTTGGCTTCCCAATCGCCGCGCCGCATAGAGCTGATGCGCGAGGCAGGCTACAACATTCGCGTGATTCCCGCGGATATCGACGAAACGCCCTTTGATGGCGAGCCCCCGCTCACGCTTGTCGAGCGCTTGGCACGCGCCAAGGCGGCTGCCGTTGCTGCCGAGTATGCCGAGCCCAATGAGTTGACCGTCGCGGCCGACACCATCGTCACCTTCGACGGCAAGATTTTGGGCAAGCCGGCAACCGAGGACGAGGCGCGCACCATGCTCCGTGAGCTTTCGGGCCGCACGCACCAGGTCGCAACCGGCGTCTGCATCGTTAAGGCAGGCGATACGGCCGCCCCGCATGCCGCCGAGAGCCTGTCGTTTGTCGATGTGACCGACGTGACATTCTACGAGCTCACCGACGAGCAGATCGAGCACTACGTTGCCTCGGGTGAGCCCATGGATAAGGCAGGCGCCTACGGCATCCAGGGCACAGGCGGCCGCATGCTCGTGCACGATATTTCGGGCGACTTCTATAACGTAGTGGGCCTACCCATCGCCCGCGTCGCGCGCGCGATTCAAAAACTCTCGTAATTGCATCTGGCGCTGGGTATTCCCCAGCGCCTACAATTTTGGCGTACCGTACGGATCCCGACCGGGCACAAGGCGCGGCGGAAAACCGATAGGAGTTAAACATGGATACACTGCTCGAGGCCATTGACGTCTGCGATGTCGATGGCTTTTGCTATGGCAACTATACGGACGATGAGGCAGGCACCGGTTGCACCGTAATCGTGGCACCCGAGGGCGCCACCGGCGGTGTTGACGTTCGCGGCGGTGCTCCCGCTTCGCGCGAAACCGACCTGCTGCGACCTGAGAACACCGTCGACAAGGTCCACGCCGTCTGCCTTTCGGGCGGATCGGCCTTTGGCCTCGAGGCTGCAAGCGGCGTCGCTCGCGAGCTTGAGAGCCGCGGCATCGGCCTTCCCGTCGGCGCCACGCAGGTGCCTATCGTGTGCTCCAGCTGCATCTTCGACCTTGCCTTTGGTAACCCCACCGTGCGCCCCGACATTGAGGCCGGCATCGCCGCCGTGCGCGAAGCACTCGACCACACCCCCACCAAGCTCGAGCAGGGCAACGTAGGCGCCGGCACGGGCGCCACCGTGGGTAAGCTCATGGGGCCCGCCACCTGCATGAAGGCCGGCCTTGGAGCTGCCGCCGTGGCACTCGGCCCCATCAAGGTGGGCGCCGTGGTCTCGGTCAACGCCTGCGGCAACGTTGTCGACCCCTTCACCGGCGAGTGGGTCGCCGGTATGCGCGCCGCAGCCGATAGCGACCAGATCGTCGACATGGAACTCGCAGCTTTTGCCGCCGCCGGATCCATGCAGATGCCGCTCGACCGCACCAACACCACCATCAGCTGCATCGTCACCAACGTGGAACTCACTAAGGCACAAGCCACCAAGGTCTCCCAGATGGCCGCAGACGCCTACGCACACGCCATCCGTCCCACGCACACCACCAACGACGGCGACACCATCTACACCCTCGCCAGCGGCAAACTGGGCGCCCAGGCAAGCGCCGCCGTTCCCCTAGACCTGCTGGGCATGCTCGCCGTAAGGGCCCTACAGACCGCCATCGTAAACGGAGCAAAAAACGCCAAAACCTCCCACGGCATCCCCGGCGCCGCAAAGTAAACCAGCTCGTCCGGTTGCCCGGTGGGGCTTGGTTATGTTTGCTGCTCTACAGTCCTGGCTCGCACGAAGAGCACATTAAGTGCTCTTCGGCTCGTGCGGAACTCGCGACAAACATAACCAAGCCCCACCGGGCAACCTACCAACCAAGTCTTTTCAGCCCAGGCCCCTGTGTACCGCGCGTCCAAGATCTTCAAATTCAGCTTGCTGACACAAAGCGAGACATAGCAGAGGACCCCTGGTCCTTAACTTGATACGAGTTCCGCACGCAAAGGAGGCGCCAGTGGCGCCTCCGTCTTGCGCAGGACTGTTCGAAGTAGCAAGTTAAGGACCAGGGGTCCCCGTTACCCGAGCGCTTCTGTGCTAGTTGAATTTGAAGATCTTTGAGGCAAGACGGTATAGGCCGAGTGTGGTTTTGTCTCCGGCCCGTCCGCGCAGATTGGTGAAGAACCCGACCACGCCGTAGCGGGCACGACGATACATGCGCTCGTCGTAGGCCTTCAAATCATTCCACAGCGTCTTTAGGCGCTCGTCGGCGCAATCTTCCTCGGAAAGCTTGGTGAGCACCGAGCAGATCGCCATCATCATGGTGAAATAGCCCATCATGTACGAGCGCAGACGCGACGACTCAACATCGCTGTACAGGTGGTACGACTCCATCATGATGCGCGTCACACGGAACTGCTGGTCCAGACGCTTGACCATCGTGGCCTCGTTGACACTCTGGCCCTCGCGACCGATAAAGTAGCGATAGAGGTCGATGTCGGCGTAGTACATGGTCTTGCAACGCGGCAGCGGCACGTAGGCGTAGATGTTGTCCACATAGAACGTGTGCGGCGGCATGGGAAGGTTGGACTCGCGCAGCACATCCGTGCGATAGCACAGGCTGTGCATGAGTAGGTTCTGGTCCAGGCGGAAATGACCGATCTGATCCCAGGAAAAGATCTTTTTGCGCGGCAGGGCAAATTTGTAGCCAATAGCGGTATGCGTGCCCTCGTAAACCTTCTCGTACACGTAGTTCGAGATAAACAGGTCAACGCGCTGGTCACGCTCTTCAAAGCCACGCAGAATCGACAGCATAGTCGAAAGAGCCGCAGCATCGAGCCAGTCATCCGAGTCGACGACCTTGTAGTAGGTGCCCTGTGCCTCGCGCAGACCCGAAAGGACGGCAATACTGTGGCCGCCGTTCTCCTGGTGCACCGCGCGAATGATACCGGGATAACGTGCCTCCCACTCGTCGGCCTTATCGGCCGTCTCGTCCTTGGAGCCGTCGTCCACTACGATAATCTCGATATCGGTGGCGTAATTGCTCCCCTCCAAGATGGAGGTGATGCAATGGTCCATGTCCTTGGCGGCGTTATACGAGGGAATACCGAATGTTATGACTTTATGCATGGCAGGCGATAATCTCATCCGAAAGATCGAGGGCGGAATTGGTCACAGCGTCCATATCGTAGTAACGATACTCGGCCAGACGACCCACCGGGTGGAAGTTCGTCAGGTTCTGGACGCGCTCAAGATAGCGCTCATAGAGCTCACGGTTCTCGGGCTCAAGAATGGCGTAGTACGGCGTCTCGCCCGAGCCGGGCGTATAGGCCTTGGAATACTCCTTCATGATGGTGGTCTTGCCGGGCAGGATCTGACCGGTCATGTTCTTGAACTCGGTAATGCGCGTGTAGTCCTCGCTCGTGGTGTAGTTGACGGTGCCCACGGGCTGGAACTGGTCCATATCGAGCGTCTCGAACTTCATGTCGAGCGTGCGGTACGGTAGCGCGCCCAGATCGAGATTGAACAGCTCATCGAGCGGACCGGTGTAGACGATCTCGCCACCATAGACCTTGCCGTCGATCTTGACGGTAGTCTCGTCGATTTCAAAGAGGTCACGGGCGTCCACGTCGCAGAACACGTCGATCAGGTCGTGGTCGAGCATGTGCTCAAAGAGCGCCGTGTAGCCCTCCTGCGGCATGCCCTGGAAGGGAGCTTGCGGGAAGTAGCGGTCATCATCGCCCACAAAGACGGGAACGCGGCCGGTGATCGAGGGATCGATCTGATCGGGCGTCTGGCCCCACTGCTTCATGGTGTAATGCAAAAAGACGTTCTCGTAGACGTAATCGGCGACCTCGGCAAGATCCGGGTCGTTCTTCTTACGCAGCTCCATAATGGGCACCTTGACATCCTTGCCAAAGGTCTCCACGAGCTTCTGATACAGCTCCTCGCCGCGCTCGTCACCAAAGGCGAGCTTGAGACTCGCATGGTTGAAGGGCACGGGCATAAGGGTACCGTTGATGTTGGCGAGCACCTTGTGCTGATAATCCGTCCACTTGGTAAAGCGCGACAGGAAATTGTGCACGCGCTCGTTAAAAGTGTGATAGATATGCGGACCGTACTCGTGGATCAGGATTCCGGCCTCGTCAGTGCAGTCATAGGCATTGCCCGCAATGTGGCTACGGCGCTCCAAAACGGCAACACGATAGCCGATGGTCTCGGCAAGACGGCGGGCGCAAACGGCACCGGCATATCCAGCACCGACGACAATCATGTCGTACGCGCCGGCGTTAAAGCCTTCAGGCAGGCCTGAGGTAATCTGCATCGATACTCCTTGTCAAAAGCCACGGGCTCGTTAGCTGGGCTTTTCTCGAACATTCTTCGAGACATATTTATCAGAGCGATTATAGCGCTAATGCGTCCTATAATGAGCTTGCCACACAAGGAAAGCTCAAGCACCGCGGCGTACATAATTGAAAGGTAAACCCGCTAGCAGCGGGTTTATTCGTGAACAGCCGGGTGCCTGGAGCTTAGCGAAACGCTTGTAAGGAGTAACATGAGCGATTTCCTAAACCGTATGAAGTCTGCCGCCAAGGCCGACCTTAAGACGATCGTCCTGCCCGAGGGCGAGGATCCGCGCACTATCGTCGCGGCCACCAAAATCATCGAGGAGGGCCTGGCAAAGATCGTCATCCTGGGCAACCCCGACGAGATCAACGTTCCCGGCGCTACCGTCATCGACCCGCGCAATGCCGAGAAGCACGAGGAGTACGCGCAGAAGTTTGCCGAGCTCCGCGCCAAGAAGGGCGTTACCATCGAGCAGGCTCGCGCCCAGGTGATGGACGCCACCTACTTTGGCACCATGATGGTCAAGATGGGCGATGCCGACGGCCTGGTCTCCGGCGCCTGCCACTCCACCGCCGACACCCTGCGCCCCGCGCTTCAGATCCTCAAGACCGCCCCGGGCACCAAGCTGGTCTCGGCCTTCTTCGTGATGTGCACCGACACCCCGCAGTTCGGCACTGACGGCACGCTGATCTTCGCCGACTGCGGCCTCAACATCAACCCGTCCTCCGACGAGCTCTCCGAGATCGCCATCGCCTCCGCTCACTCCTGGTCCACCTTCATGGGCAACGTTGAGCCGCACGTGGCCATGCTCTCCTATTCCACCATGGGCTCCGCTGGCGGCGAGGTCGCCAAGAAGGTCCAGGAGGCTGTGAAGTTCTGCAAGGAGAAGGCTCCCGAGCTCGCCATCGACGGCGACCTGCAGCTCGATGCCGCTATTGTCCCCACCGTCGCCCAGCTCAAGGCTCCCGGCTCCTCCGTCGCTGGTAAGGCCAACGTGCTCGTGTTCCCCGACCTCGAGGCAGGCAACATCGGCTACAAGCTGGTCCAGCGCTTCGCCGGTGCTGACGCCTACGGCCCCATCCTGCAGGGCATCGCCAAGCCGGTCAACGACCTTTCGCGCGGCTGCTCTGCCGACGACATCGTGGGTGTCGTGGCCATCACCGCCGTCCAGGCTCAGATGGCTGAGTAGCGGACATATCCCCTCGGGACAGGAATTTCCACCTGCTAGCAAAAAGGCCTCCGGAGCTGTTGCTCTGGAGGCCTTTCGTTTACTTGCAAATGCGCGCGTTAGTTGTTCTTAGTCAGACGCTCGACGTCGTGGGCGATCATGTATTCCTCGTCGGTGGGGATGACCATGACCGTGACGGCTGAACCGGCGGCGCTGATGACCTGCGGGCCGTTGCCCACGGCCTCGCGGTTCTTGTTGTTGTCGATGCGTACGCCCAGCCACTCAAAGCAGTCGCAGAAGGCCTTGCGGATCGACCAGTCGTTCTCGCCGATGCCGGCGGTAAAGGTGATGGTGTCCACGCCCGCCATAGAAGCGATCATGGAGCCGGCCTGCTGCATGGCCTTGTAGGCAAACATATCGAAGGCAAGCAGGCAGCGCTCGTCGCCCTCGGAGGCGCGTGTACGGATGTCACGGGCATCGTTGGAGATGCCCGAGATGGCAAGCAGACCGGACTGCTTGTTCATCATGTCGTCGACTTCCTGGTAACTGTAGCCGCCCTCGCGCTGAAGATAGCACACGGTGGCCGGGTCGATGGAACCGCAACGGGTACCCATCATCAGGCCGTCAAGCGGCGTGAGGCCCATCGTGGTGTCGCGGCACACGCCGTCCTCAATGGCGGCAAGCGAAGCACCGTTGCCCAGATGGCACGAAAGCAGGCGGTGGCAGCGCGAGCCCAGGATCTCCTTGGCCATCATCCACTCGTAGCGGTGGCTCGTACCGTGTGCGCCGTACTTGCGCACGTGGTACTTGTCGCACACGTCCTTGGGCAGCGCGTAGGTGTAGGCGACCTCGGGCATGGTCATGTGGAACGAGGTGTCGAAGACGGCCACGTTGGGCAGCTCCGGATACTTCTCGCGGCAATATTCGATTGCCGCGGCCTCGCCGTAATTGTGCAGCGGAGCGAGCGGGGCCACCTCAAGGATCTTAGCCATGACCTCATCGTCGACGACCGCGGAATCATCGAAGTGCCAGCCGCCCTGAACGATACGATGGCCGATGCCATCAATCGTAAAGTCGGTCTTCTCGAGCTCCTCGAGCACGCGAGCGATAGCAGAGCGATGATCGGGGAAAGGGACCTCCTCGGTCTGCTTGGCGCCACCGTTCTCGGAGTGGCCAAAGATGCCCATGTCCGAACCGATACGTTCGCAGTTGCCCTTGGCGAAAACCTCTCGGGTATCGGTATCCAAAAGCTGATATTTAAGGCTTGAGCTGCCGGCGTTGACAACAAGTACGTTCATGAGACTCCTTTGCAGTGCAATACGGTCGACGCAGACCCCTTAAGGCGGCCGCATTTTAATAAGAAGTTATCACAACTTAATAAATAACTATCAGTCATATCGCCCAACGAGCGCAAAAGAGGGGCCGAACGGCGCTCGGTCGTCCAGCCCCTCCCCTCTTGCAATTACTTGCCGTTGACGATGCGCTCGACGTCGGAAGCGATCATGAACTCCTCGTCCGTGGGAATGACGAAGATCTTGACCTTGGAATCCTTGGCAGACAGGCACCAAGCGCCGTCACCACGCAGGGCGTTGCGGGCATGATCCATCTTGACGCCCATAAAGGCCAGACGATCGGCCACGCCAGCGCGAACGGCCGGAGCGTGCTCGCCGATGCCGGCAGTAAAGACCAGGGTGTCCATGCCGCACATGGAGGTGGCCATCTCGGCGGCCTTGGCGGCAATCTTGTAGACGAACATGTCGAAGGCGAGCTGAGCCTCGGGGTCGCCAGCGGCGGCGAGCTCCTCGACGTTGCGGCAGTCATTGGTCTTGCCGCCGGTCACAGCCAAAAGGCCAGACTTCTTGTTCATCATCTCGTCGACCTCGTCGAAGGTGTAGCCACCTTCGCGCTGCAAGTAGCACACGGTAGCGGGGTCGATGGAACCGCAGCGGGTGCCCATCATGACACCGTCGAGCGGGGTGAGGCCCATGGTGGTGTCCATGCACTTGCCGTCCTCGATGGCGCACAGGGAAGCGCCGGAGCCGATATGGCACACGACGACCTTGCGGGCCTCGCCGTTGGTCATCTCTGCGACCTTCTTGGAGATGTAACGGTAGCTGGTGCCGTGGGCGCCGTACTTACGGATGTGCAGCTTGTCGCAAACATCCTTGGGCAGGGCGTAAGTCTTGGCGACCTCGGGCATGTTGAAGTGGAAAGCGGTGTCGTAGACCGTGACGTTGGGCAGGTCGGGATACTGCTCCAGGCAGTACTCGATAACGTTGGCCTCGGGGTTGTTGTGCAGCGGCGCCAGCGGGGCGACCTCGCGGATCTTGGCGAGAACGTCCTCGTCGACGAGGGAGGAGTCGCCAAAGTACCAACCGCCCTGAACGATGCGATGGCCAATACCCTCGATCTTGACGCCGTTGGCCTCGAGGTCCTTCAGGACGACCTCGATGGCGACCTTGTGGTCGGGGAACTCGATGTTCTCGGTCACCTTCTTGGAACCGTTGGCAGCGTGGGTGAAAGTACCGCCGGTAAAGCAGACGCGCTCGCAGGAGCCCTTTGCGGACACCTTGTGGGACTTGGTATCGATGACCTGATACTTAAGGGTCGAAGATCCTGCGTTGACGACCAGAACGTTCATGTGTCTCCCTACTAACAGGCGGTGTGGCGCCGCCAGGTTACATACGTTTCAATAATAAACCCAAACGCCCTCGCGCTCGGGTTTATTGCGTTGATATATAAGTTATCGGTGCCTGAGCTTCCGTTTCATTGCAAGAAAGAAGCGCCCTCAGATGAGGTTCTCGCCCAGGTTTTTGCCGCCGAGGACGTGCATGTGGAAGTGCATGACGGTCTGGCCGGCGTTGACGCCCTTGTTGGAGATGACGCGGAAACCGTCCTCCAAGCCCTTGGCCTTAGCGACCTCCTGGATGGCGTGAGCCATGGCGCCCATGGTCTCGGCCGGCACGTTATCGGCGATATCGCTGTAGTGCTTCTTAGGGATCACGAGCGTGTGGACCGGCGCCTGGGGGTTGAGGTCGTCGAAGGCGATGACCTGGTCGTCCTCATAGACAACGGTCGAGGGGATCTCGTGGTTGGCAATTTTGCAGAAGATGCAATCGCACATGTTTGGTTCCTTTCTCACAGACCAAGGCAATTTTATTTGGTCGGGATGGCTAGAACGAGAGGTTGTCGTCCGTGTTGGCGGCTTCGCCGTCGGCGAGCACGTCGTTGCCGTCAACATCCTTCAGGAGCACCGAGACCTTCTGCTCGGCATCGGACAGACGGGTGCGCAGGCTCTTGAGGAGCTCGACGCCGCGGGTATAGCTCTCGAGCGACTCCTCGAGCTCCATATCACCCGACTCCAAGCTGCGGATGATGAGCTCCAGCTCCTGCGAGGCCTGCTTGTACGTAAGCTGCTCGACCGGGGTCTTCTCTGCCATATCTGTTTCCTTTCCTAAAGGTTTATCGCTATGAAACGCGGCCTACTCGACCGTATCGACCGTTGCCGCAACGTTACCGTCTGCCATGCGCACGCGGATGACGTCGCCGGGCTTAAAGGTCTTGGCGCTCGTGGCCACACCATCATCGCTGTACGCGATGGAATAGCCGCGGGCAAGCACCTTGAGCGGTGACAGGGCATCGAGTGAGGCTGCCGCACGGCCCAGGTCGGACGCGGGCTTGTTGAGCATCGTGCGCCCCTGATGCTCCAGGCGGGAACTCGCAAGCGTGAGCGTATGGCGCTTGCCATCGAGCCCCGAGGTGCTTACGATCAAGCGCTCGGGCAGACGCTCAAAGTTGGAGCGGAATGTCCCGACCGAGCGTACCATGGCGCCCGACAGGCGATCGGCGGTCAGCGTAAGCTCCGATTCGCGACGATCGACCATAAATGTGGGGTCGTTAAGGCACGGGCGGCATGCGACGGCATCGAGTGCATCGCCTAGACGAGCCGTATAGGTGTCCCAGGCACGACGACCGCGCTGGTCGAGCATTTCCAGATCGACCTGATTCGACCCGATCATCGAAGCCATCGCGGCGCCCAGACGCTGATGGCGCGCCTCGAGCACATCGGCCAACTCCGTCATGGCCGGCGCCACCGATTCGGCCGCCGCCGTGGGCGTGGAGGCGCGGCGGTCGCTCACCATGTCGCAAATCGAGGTATCGGGCTCATGGCCAATGCCCGTCACCACAGGCACGGGACAGGCTGCCACCGCACGGGCAAGCTCCTCGTCGTTAAAGGTCATGAGGTCCTCGAAGGAACCGCCACCACGCACGAGCAAAATACAGTCGGGCGCCGGCGTAATGGCAGCGGCGCGGCGCAAGCCTTCAATAAGCTCTGCCGGCGCACCCTCGCCCTGGACCTTTGCGCCCACGCAGACGAGCTCGACGAGCGGGTTGCGACGACGCAACGTGCGCTTGACGTCGTCGATTACGGCACCCGAAAGCGAGGTGACGACCGCCACGCGGGAGCAGAACACCGGTATGCGGCGCTTGCGCGCTTCGTCCATCAGACCCTCACGGCGTAGCTTTTCGGCCAGTTGCGCCACTTGTTGACGCAGCAGACCCTCCCCCGCCAGCGAAAACGAGCGAGCGACAAAGCTCATACGACCCGTGGGCTTATAGAGGTTGAAGCTGCCCTTAAAGCTCACCTGCATGCCGTCACGCAGATCGAAGGTACGCTTGAGATAGGCGCCCTTCCAGATGATGCAGTCGACGGCGGCCGAGTCGTCTTTAATCTGGAAGTAGCAGTGGCCGCTTCGGGCGTTGGGACCACGGAAACCCGTGACCTCGCCCAGGACACTCAGCTGCGGAATGGCATCGAGCGCACCGGCAGCGATTTCTACCGCCTGGCTCACGCTGAGCTCCTTGCGCTCCTGCTCATCCGAACCGTCAAACTCGGCGGAAACGGCATTGCCGGTTAGTTTCCAACCTGCCACGCAGCCTCCTTTCGTCATCGTGCACAAGGGCTTCGGCCCTGCGCAAATTCAAGTCCAACACATAGTACAGCGCCGCGGGGACACGAATCCCCGCGGCGCCCAGCGACCCAATTTGTTATCGGTTGGAGTTTCTGTTGTAGCGAGCCATAAGATAGAGCAGCTGAATAATCGAGGTGAGCGCAGCGGCAACATAGGTAAGCGCGGCGGCCGTTAGCACCTTCTTGGCACCGTTGACCTGCTTGGAACTCATACCCGACTGCTCAATATATGCCACGGCGCGGCGGCTGGCATCAATCTCGACCGGCAGCGTAACCAACTGGAACAACACACTAAACGAGAAGAAGATCAGCGCGAGGGTCGTGAGCCCGGCAATGTTCATAAACAGGCCCAAGAGCAACACGATGGTCCAAGTGTTCTGGGTAAAGTTGACAACCGGAACCAGGGCGGTGCGCACCTTCATCATGGCATAGCCGCTTTGACGCTGGGCAGCATGGCCCGCCTCGTGGCAGGCGACGGCAACGCTTGCGACCGAACCGCCCGAACGGTTGGCATCCGACAGATACAGGTTGTTGTCCTGCGGGTTGTAATGATCGGTGAGCTCGCCGGCGACACCCTTGATACCCACGGCGTTGCAACCGTTGGCATCGAGCATGCGGCGAGCGACCGAGGCACCCGTATCGCCGTCCGAGCGAACCTTGGACCAGGTTTTGTACGTCGAGTTGATATAGTTCTGTGCGGCAAGGCCAAGCACCGTACAAACAAGGACAACCAACAGGTACAGAGGGTCGATACCAAAGCCGTATCCATAGTAATAAGGCATGCGAATTCCTCCGAATCGAGTTACACGTTGGAGGCATTCTACCCACTCAGCCGGCTAGGCTTCCCTATAACAGTTCAATCTTTCCGTCCTTCACGGTGAGTCCCATGTTGCCCGAGAGCAGATCGTCCAGGCGCGAGCCCACAAGCTCAAAGCGCCAGCCTTCGCGCAGGGGGCTCTGCTCGGGATGCTCAATATAGTCGGCCAGGTCATCGCGCGAGGCAATGACCGAGGTCGCCACGCCCGAGCGCTCGGCAACTAGGCGAATGAGCGCATACATCAGGTCCGTCACGCTCTCCAACTCCGGCGAAATCTGACGGTGCCCGCGCACCATGAGCGGCAGGCGATCGTGCGGGCAGCTCGCGCCGCGCTTGATGGCCATGAGCGCACCGTCCACGTCGCGCTCCCCCAACTGATCGGTACCGCGAATGCTACGGAACTCCTCAACGCGCACGGGATTGCGCTTAACGAGCGCAAGCAGCGTGTCGTCGGACATGACCCACTTGCGCGGGATGTTACGGCGCTCGGCGCGGTCCTCGCGCCAGGCGGCGAGCTCGCGCGCGATGCCCAACTGGTGACGGCTGCACGAATTGATGCGTTTGACCTTGCGGAACGCCTCGTGGCGATCGGCGCGATAGTGCGACTCGTCAGCCAGCGGGCGCAGCTCGTCGAGCACCCAGTCCACGCGGCCCAGCTCGCGCAGGCGGCTCATCATCTCGGTATAGGCGACAATCAGGTACTTGACGTCATCGATCGCGTACTCAATCTGCTTATCGGTCAGCGGGCGACGCGACCAGTCGGTCAGCGACTCGGTCTTGGGCAGCGATACGCCGCAGAACGTCTGAACAAGCGCGCCATACGAAATCTGCTGGCGCTCGCCCAAAAAGGCGGCGGCGACCTGCGTGTCAAAAATAGGACGCGGCAGCACGCCCACGGTATGGAGCATAACCTCCATGTCCTGCGAGCAGGCGTGGAACACCTTGGTCACGCTCTTGTCGGCCATGAGCTCGGCGAGCGGCGACAGGTCGTCGATCACCAGGGGGTCGATTGCGACGCTCTCGGCAGGGGTGGCAATCTGAACCAGGCACAGACGCGGATGGAACGTGCGCTCGCGCAAAAACTCGGTATCGACGGCAATCGCGTCGAACTCGCGGGCGCGCTGGCAAAAGTCGAGTAGAGCCTGATGTGTGGAAATGTACATATCAACCCATCGAATAAGGTTAGGCCCGAAAAACACGGGTAGGATATCGGCATTGCCTTACAACTATACTCGGTTAGTCACAGAACGGGAACGTAAGTATGCGCTGCCTTATCATCCACAACCCGGCATCGGGCCCCAGCTCAGATGAAATCTACGCATTCACGCACGCCCTCGCACAGGGCGGCGACGAGGTCGTGATGCGCTTTATCGGCGATGGCATGGAGCCCGAGGACGCCGTGGCGGACGTGCGCGAGTTCGATCGCGTGGTGGTCTCGGGCGGCGACGGCACCGTCTCCAACGTGCTCGACCAGATGCGCGGATGCGGCGTCCCCACACTCGTCTTCCCCTCTGGCACGGCCTGCCTGTTCTTCAACAACATCGGCAATGCCCCCGAGGCGGCGGCACTCGCCAAGGCCTGCCGCGCCGGCCGCACCGTCAAGGCAGACATGGGCGAGCTCTTTTGGCTCGACGAGAACGGCAACGAGAAGCGTCATGGCTTCATCATCATCGCCGGCTCGGGCTACGATGCCGAGATCATGATGAAGGCCGCCCCCACCAAAAACGACATCGGTGAGATCGCCTACTTCCTGTCCGCGCTCGCCACGCCCAATCCCACGGTGGCGCACTTTACAATTGAGCATGACGGCATTGTCGAGGAGCTCGACGGCATCTGCTGCATGGCAGGCAACACCTCGGTCATCCAAAACGACATCAATCTGTTCCCCGACTGCCGCATGAACGACGGCATGGTGGACATCGCAGTCATCGAGCCCGTGCGCACCGTGCAGCTGCTGCCCACCGTGATTACCGCCGCGCTCGACCCCGCCGGCAAGGTGCTCGGCCGCCCGCAGTTCAAAATCATCCAGACCAAGGAAGTCAAGATCACCTGCACGCCGTCGCTGGGCATGCAGTTCGATGGCGAGATTATCTCCAGCAACTCCGGCGTCTTTGGCGCCCGCGCGCTTCCGCAATGTCTCGACCTCATCGTCGACGAATTCTCACCGCTCGGTAAATAGGAGGACCCCCATGAACGACAATCCCCTGCTCGGCTTTATCGTCATTGTTCTGGCCATGCTCGTCGGCTATGCGATCAACGTGATCCACCGTCGGAAGAAGTAATTCCACATTGGTATGATATTCATCCAATTATCGTCTCCCCCGCTGTTTATGCATTTGCCAAACAGCGGGGGATTTTCATTTCGGGTATTTCCAGACGCTTTATTCAGGTGCAGTAATTGCAGGGAGTCTTTATTTGGCTAAAGCTACAAACTGAGTATAATTAACCACTCATCGCATATTTCATTACGCTTATCGAGTAAGTATCTTTCATAGATGAATATTGTTTCCAGTTCGTTACGCTAGTGGGGTGTCTTTATTGGCTGAAGCCCTCTGGCGACAGAGGGCTTTCGCACGCTGGGAGGGATTATGAGGAAAACTCACCCCGTCAACGCGCTCAAGAAGCTAGGCATAGGCCTCGCCTTTGGAGCTGCAACCATCATGTCCATGCCGACCTCTGCGCTCGCCTGCACGCAGATCTACATGGGCAAAAACCTAACGGCCGATGGCAATACGTATTATGGCCGCACCGAGGACGTTGGCACACGTTACCTCAAGCACTATGGCATTGAACCCTCGCATGGTCCCGGCCATATCTACGGCTCAGACGAGTCCGACTTCGCATACACCTCGACCAAGACCACATATCGTTATAGCTACGTGCGCGACCACCCTTCGCAGTGGCACGGACGCTGGGACGCCTACTCCGAAGCGGGAATTAACGAGAAGGGCGTTTCTTGCTCTGCCACGCTGAGCACGAGCATGAATGACGAAGCAAAGGCCGCAGATCCCCTGACCAAAACAGGCATCAGCGAATACGTCTACGCCGGCGTCATCCTTGGCGAGAGCGGCACGGCCCGCGAGGGAGTCGAGCTCATCGGCAGGCTCATTAACGAACAGGGCGCCAACGCCAACGACCAGCTCATCATTGCCGACAACAATGAGACCTGGCTGTTCGCCGCGCTTTCCGGCCATCAGTGGATTGCCATGAAGTTGACCGATGATATCGCGTCGCTCAATCCCAATATCAGCAATCTCAACTTCAAGGTTAACCTCGATGACACCGTAAACTGCATTCACTCCGAAGGCATTAAGTCCCTACCTGAAGAAAAGGGTTTCGCCAAGTATTTCGACGACGGACAGTTCGATGTTGCCCAGACCTACGGTTCGCCCATCGACAAAACTTCCGTTCACGCTTGGTCGCGCTACGTCCAGGGCCGCGATTACCTTGGGGCTCCGCTTACTGAGGGCACCGACTATGAAATCGTCCAGGACACTAGCGAAAAACCGCGCGCTAAGGTTGGCGCCATGGTAAATGAAATGCAGCCGCTGTTCTTCCAACCCGAAAAGTCCGGTTGGAATACTTTTGAACTTATTCGCGCCTTTGGCAATCGTGGCGAAAACGTTCCCGGCCTCAGCGCCAACACCGATGGTGCCTATTGCATCGGCACCGAGCGCAACGGTGAGGCCCATCTCTTCCAGATTCGCAACGGCCTCAACCCTGAAATTGCGACCATCCAATGGGAAATGCTCTCTCGAGCTGAATTCTCCATCGCCATCCCGCTGTACTCCGCCCTGATGACCGAGGTCAGCCCCTACTTCAGCGACCAGACCGTATCTTTCGACCACTGCGACGAAACAGACGTTGTAAACAACGAAGAGCCTGAGAACTCCATCAACTACGTCTTTATGGACATCAGCTCGCTTGCCTTCGAGAATCGTGCCACCCTCGGTGCTGGCGTCCATGCCTATCTTGACGCCCTCCAGAATGAGCTCATCGAGCAGAACAAGGAAGTTGACGCCGCCATGCTGGCCGAAACGACCACCGAGGGCCGCACTGCCCTAGCCAACAAGGCCGGCAAGGCTGCCGCCGAGAACACCTACAAGAAGTGCAAGGCCCTGCTCCAGGAGATGCGCGCCTATCAGAAGGCCGGAAACTTCGAACAGCCCTTCACCCCAAGCGATCTGAACACCGAGACCAAGGGCCTCAAGGTGTCCATCACCTACGCCCAGGACGCTCTTGCCACCGACCCGGTCACCCCGGATCAACCCGGCACCCCCGAGCAGCCTGGTACTCCTGAGCAGCCCGGTACCCCCGAGCAGCCCGCTAAGCCCGAGCAGCCCGCTAAGCCCGAGCAGCCCGCTAAGCCCGAGCAGCCAGACGCCAAGCCTGAGAAGCCTAGCAAGTCCGACACCACGACCACGGTAACCACTAACAAGACGAACACCAAGGGCGGCCTGCCCACCACTGGCGATCGTTTTGATGGCCGCATGGTGGCCGCATTCGCCATCGCTGGCGTTGCCGTCATCTCCGCGGGCGGTTACTTCCTCTACCGTCGCAATAAGGAGTAACGTCCTAGCTGAGCGGACAAGGCAGCAATGGCAGCCTCGCCCGCTCAACCCGCTCTTTTGACCGGCGGGAAACCCGCCTGAAATCTTTTCAAAAAAGATTTCCCCGCACACACTTCGCTGTGCTATAGTGCAGCGCAACAGCAACTAGGTGCGACCGCGCCATGGCATCACGAAAGGAGCCACCGACATGAAGAACACGATGACGTCTCTCAACAACTGGTGGTGGCGTGATGCGAATACGATCGGTCGACAGTGAGTCCCTCACGCCTGTTTTTGCGCTCTAGGTGATTGGAAGGCCTCCGGTTTCGACCGGGGGCCTTTTTCTATCTCGAGCCCGATCGCATTCGCATCACGCGCCTCCGCTTTTCTCTTGCACCCCCATTCCGAAAGGATTTTCACCATGTCTCAGAACACCACCGCCGCCCAGCCCCGCACCGTCCAGACCGCCGACCGCGGCAAACTCGATGTCCGCGCCCTCGTCCTGCTCGCCATCCTGCTCGCTGCCGGCTTCATCCTCAACTTCACCGTCGGCAAGGCCATCTCGGGCATCTCGGGCGGCATGATCAGCCCCGAGTTCATCATCTCGGCCTTCTGCCTCACCATCCTGGTCGTTCGCCCCAACATCGGCCAGGCGCTCGTTATTGGCCTCATCTCGGCTGCCGTGATCCAGATCACCACCACTTCACCGTTCGTTGATTTTGCCGCCGAGGGCATCGCCGCCATGCTCATGGCCGGCATCGTCAACGCCGCCGGCAAGAACGGTCAGGTCAAGCCCGCCATCGCCATTGTTGCAACCTTCCTGACCACCTTTGTCTCCGGCGTCATCTTCATGGTCATCAAGATGGCCATGCTCGGCGTGGTAGGCGAGCTCGCCGCCGCCATGCTGCCCGTCGTTGCCATGACCGCCGTCTTTAACGCCA
Organism: uncultured Collinsella sp.; assembly: GCA_958429345.1. GTDB lineage: Bacteria > Actinomycetota > Coriobacteriia > Coriobacteriales > Coriobacteriaceae > Collinsella. The sequence goes on from CAUAJK010000030.1 coordinate 21,808, forward strand.
TTCTGGTCGGCGCCCTCTACCTGCCCATCCAGAAGGCCCTGAAGCTCAACTAACCCACAGTGCCCCATCGGTAAAGACTGTCCCAAACGGCTAGCTTTTGGGGACGTTCTTAAACGACTAGTCATTTAAGAACGTCCCCAATGACTATGAAAGGTATCCATGGAAACGATCATCAACGTCGACGATGTCTCGTTCTCCTATGGCACGCAGACCGAGCAGGCGCTCAGCCACATCTCGCTCAGCGTGAACAAGGGAGATTTCATCGGCATCATCGGGCCCTCGGGCGCCGGCAAGTCCACGCTTGCCGCCTGCCTGTCGGGCGCCGTGCCCCACCACTACACCGGCACGTTCTTTGGGTCCGTCATGGTCGACGGCCACGACACCTGTGAAGTCTCGCTCACCGACGTGTCGCAAATCGTCGGCAGTGTGCTACAGGATATCGACACGCAGATGGTCGCTTCGATCGTCGAGGACGAGATGCTCTTTGGCCTCGAGAACTTTGGCGTTCCCCACGACCAGATCGAGCAGCGCGTGAGCGAAACGCTCGAGACCGTCGGTATCAGCGACCTGCTCGACCGCGAGATCGCCACGCTCTCGGGCGGACAGAAGCAAAAGGTAGCCATCGCCGCCATCCTCGCCATGCGCCCGCGCGTCTTGGTTCTCGACGAGCCCACCGCGGCACTCGACCCCGCCAGCTCCACGTTGGTCTTCGAGACGCTGCGTGAGGCAAACCGCGCACTTGAAATCACCATCGTCGTCGTTGAGCAAAAGGTCGCCCTGCTCTCGGAGTACTGCAACCGCGTGCTCGTGCTCAACCATGGCGAAATCGCGCTGCAGGGCGAGCCACACGAGGTCTTCGCGCATACCGACGAGCTTCGTGCCATCGGCGTCGACTGCCCTCGCGTCACGCGTATCTTCAATAGCCTCGAAACCGATGGTCTAGTAAGCGGTACCCCTTGCTTGGATGTCGATGAGGCCGAGCGCCTGATTTCGGGCATCGTCGACCCCGCACGCGCGGCTATCGAAGCCCAGGCGCCCGCCGGTTCCCCGCATGCACCGTCGTTGCGTCCTCATGCCAAGGACGCCGAACCCGTACTCACCTTCGACCATGTTGAGTTTGCCTATCCCAATGGCGGCGCCGCCGTACACGACCTTAGCCTGACGCTCTATCCTGGCGAGCTCGTGGGTATCGTCGGCCAAAACGGTGCCGGCAAGACCACGCTCACCAAGCTGCTCACGGGCCTGCTCAAGCCCGCCTCGGGCAGCGTGCGCGTCACGGGACTGGATACCGCAGCCGTTCCCACGAGCCGCATTGCCCGCGAGGTCGCGACCCTCTTCCAAAACCCCGACCGTCAGATCTGCAAGGACACCGTGCTCGACGAGGTCGCCTTTGGCCTGGAGCTTGCCGGCATCGACCGTGCCGAGGCGTTGCGTCGCGCCCAGCTCGTCATCGACCGCTTTGGCTTGCCGGCCGACGAGGCGCCCTTCTCGCTCTCGCGCGGCCAGCGACAAATGGTGGCGCTTGCCTCCGTCGTAGTGGTTGAGCCCAAGATCGTCGTGCTCGACGAGCCCACGAGCGGCCTTGATTACCGCGAATGCATGACCGTCATGGAAACGGTGCGCACCATGGCCGAGCGCGGTTGCGCCGTTATCATGGTCTGCCACGATATGGAAGTCGTCTCGGATTTTGCCGAGCGCATCGTAGTAATGGCCGACGGCCGCATCCTCGACCGCGGCCGCACGCACGAGCTGTTCTCGAACATCGATCTCATGCGGCGTGCCTACGTGGAGCCTCCCCAGGTTATTGAACTCTCGCGCCGTCTGGCATCTTCCGTCTCGCCCGCTTTTGCGCAGGTGAGCGAGGTCACCGATGTCGTTCGAATTACCAAGGAGATGGTCCACCATGGTTAACGTCATCGACTACATGCCGGGCGATACGCTGCTGCATCGTCTGAACCCCGTCGTCAAACTGGGCCTCGCCGCCGCCATCATCGTCAGCATCTTCTTGTCCGACACCTACGTGGCGCTGCTGGGCTTTTTGGCACTCACCCTTGCACTGGGTGCCTATGCCGGCGTCGTCGACCGTCTGCTCTCGCTGCTCAAGTTGCTGATTCCGCTCGCGCTTATCATGCTGGTGCTCCAGCTAGCCTTTATGCGCGATGGCAACGTGGTGTGGAGCTTTATCACCGACACGGGTCTCATCACAGGATCGAAGGCCTGCCTGCGCCTGCTGGGCGTGGCGTTACCGCTCATCCTCATGCTCATGGTGACCAAGCTCAACGACCTTGCCAACGCCTGCGTCGAGGTGCTGCACGTGCCGTATCGCTATGCCTTCACCTTTACCACGGCGCTGCGCTTTGTGCCGGTGTTTGGTCAGGAGATGAACGCCATCATGGAGGCGCAAACCGCACGCGGCGTCGAGTACGACACCAAGAACCCCATCAAGAAGCTTAAGCTCATGCTGCCACTGTGTGTGCCACTGCTCATCTCGAGCGTGGGCAAGACCGATGCCACAGCCTTGGCGGCAGAACAACGCGGCTTCTATCTGCGTACGCGCGCCAGCTCGTACAAGCGCTACCCCATCAAGGGCCTGGACATCGCCGTGCTCATCGTCAGCATCGCCCTCATCGCCATCGGCTTCCTGTTCTAGTTCACCACCGACAGCAACCACCCAACGCAAAAGGCCTCGGCTCGCACCAAACGAGCCGAGGCCTTTACTGTTTCACCAGATAAAAGAGCCTTCGTGAGTTCGTGTGGGTAGTCCCTACGCCTCGCGCCCCGGCAGGGCC
>CAUAJK010000031.1:0-24269 GCA_958429345.1 uncultured Collinsella sp.
CGGGCAGGACCTTCTGCATCATCTCGAGCTGCTCGGCGACCGGGGTGAGGTCGGAAGCGCCCGTGACGTTGGTGCCGGGCTTGTCGTTGTCCTGGACCAGGCCGGAGGCGGCGTAGTCGGTGATGGCGCAGCCCACGATGGGGATATCGGCCGTGGCGCCGGCGGCAGCCTGCGCGGCGGGCGTGGCGATGGCATAAATCAGGTTGACGTTGTCGCCCACAAACTTGTCAGCAATGGACTTACACGTGGACTGGTCGTTCTGGGCGTTCTTCTGGTCGATCTTGACCTTAAGGCCGCTCTCCTTGATGGCCTTGACAAAGCCGTCGTTGGCGGCATCGAGTGCGGAGTGCTCGGTGAGCTGCAGAACGCCGATGGTGTAGTCGGAACCGGCGGCAGCAGAGCCGGAACCAGAGTTGCCGCCGCATCCGGCGAGCGGGGCGAGCGCGAGCAGGCCAGCGGAGACCAGAAGGCTCCTGCGGCTGATGGTGATGTCCTTCATATCATTACCCCCAGTATAAAAATGGCTGGAAACACTGCACTGGGACAAAGTGCAAGTGGAACTATAGTAGCGCTGATGTCCATTTTTACAACAGCCTGGCGGGTTTTTTAATACAGAATCGGATGGGCGGTACGGGTAGTCGAATGGGCGGCGGAGGGTCTTATGCGGCGGAGGAGGCGTCGTCCTCGTCTAGGGCGGCGAAGAGCTTCTTGCCGTCGAGGAGACGTGTGGTGACGTTTCTCATTCGGCCAATCTCTACGGTACGCAACGTGTCATCGGCGCCTCGGGCGTCATAGACCGTTCCCAGCAAATAAGAGATGCCGTCTCGTTGCTTGATGGCAAAGGGACGGAGTGTCATCCGTGCTGCTTCGGTTTCGCCACGCGTCGTGACGCTCGAAATATCAAAACTCACCGTGGTTCCGTGGTCGATGGCCTGCTCGACGAGCGCGCACGTGTCGATACGCTTGATGGGCGTGCGTGTTGCCTTGCTAGCCTTGCTGCCTGCGCTCGGAACGGGTTCGGGTGTATCGAGGTAGCCGCGAACGTCGGCACTCGCCATGGCAACTAAGTGCTGCGCCATGCTCTTGCGGATTGCGATAGGCGTGGAGCGGTTGCGCATGACCATACCGTGGAGCCGGATGATCTCTTCGTCGGCGAGCGGACGGGTAAGAAGTTTGTAGCCCACGCCGCGTTTGTACTCAATTTCGTATCCGGCATGGCGAAGCGCGGAGATGGCGGTGTAGATGCTGCGCCGCGCCGCCGAGATGGGCATGCGGGCGGGGTCGTCGGGATGGGCGAGGCGCCGGATCAGCTCATCGGAAAGCATGGCCTTGTCCTCGCCGGTGTTTTCGCTTAATAGTTGCAGGATGCGAACGGCGCGATAGGCTGCCATCGAGGCGGCGCCCCTCGTCGTGGTGTCGTAGGTTTCAACAGCGGCTTCGGTCATCGTGCCCACGTCCTTTCCGTTTTGGGTGGCGACGGTATGGAGCCTAGGGCGTGGGGCTTTCCCAGGGGCGCAGGGCGCTCTGGGCGGTCGGTAGTCGTCGGCAAACGGCGGGTCGAGTTTTCAACAGCCCTGCTCAACTGACCAAAAACTTGCCAAAAGCTTGACGGATGCTGTTGAAAATAGCGCCTCTCGACCGATGTCGAGAGGCGTTTGTGCGATGAGCGTTGGCGTGTGGCGACGCGAGCTAGCGTCCGACGATTAGAAGTCGGCGTTGCCCACGGTGCGTGGGTGCGGCAGGACGTCGCGGATGTTGCCCACGCCGGTCAGATACATGACCAAGCGCTCGAAGCCCAGACCGTAGCCGGCGTGCTTGCAGGAACCGTAGCGGCGCAGGTCAAGGTAGTACTTGTACTGCTCGGGATTCATGCCCAGGTCCTTGATGCGGGCCTCGAGCAGATCCAGGCGCTCCTCGCGCTGGGAGCCGCCGATAATCTCGCCGATACCGGGCACCAGGCAGTCGGCGGCGGCGACGGTCTTGCCGTCCTCGTTCATGCGCATGTAGAACGCCTTGATCTCGGCCGGGTAGTCGGTCACAAAAGTCGGTCGCTTAAAGTGCTCTTCGGTCAGGAAGCGCTCGTGCTCGGTCTGCAGGTCGATGCCCCAGCTGACGGGGTAATCAAACTGGTGGCCAGCAGCGACTGCCTGCTCCAGGATTTCGACGGCCTCGGTATAGGTGACGCGGGCGAAGTCGGAGTTGGCGACATGGTCCAGGCGCTCGAGCAGACCCTTGTCCACAAACTTGTTGAGCATATTGAGCTCGTCGGGGCAGGTTGCCATGACGTCCTTGAGGACATACTTGAGCATGGCCTCGGCGTTATCCATGTAGTCGTTAAGATCGGCAAAGGCCATCTCGGGCTCGATCATCCAAAACTCGGCGGCGTGGCGCGTGGTGTTGGAGTTCTCGGCGCGGAAGGTGGGGCCAAAGGTGTACACGTCGCCAAAGGCCATGGCAAAGTTCTCGGCATTGAGCTGGCCGGACACGGTGAGGCTTGCATGCTTGCCAAAGAAGTCCTGACTCCAGTCGACCTCGCCGGACTCGGTGAGGGGCGGATTTTTGGGGTCGAGCGTGGTCACGCGGAACATCTCGCCGGCGCCCTCGCAGTCACTCGTGGTGATGATGGGGGTGTTGACGTAGACAAAGCCCTGCTCCTGGAAGAAGCGGTGGATGGCGGCAGCCGCGACAGAGCGGATGCGGAACACGGCGCGGAACAGGTTGGTGCGCGGGCGCAGGTGCTGCTGGGTGCGCAGGAACTCGACGGTTGCGCGCTTCTTCTGCAGCGGGTAATCCGGGGCGCTCGTGCCCTCGACCTCGATGGAGGTGGCAGAAAGCTCGAAAGGCTGGGGCGCATCGGGGGTCAGCTTGACGGTGCCGGTGCAAATGAGTGCGGCCGAGACGTTTTGATGGGCGATCTCGTCGTAGTTGTCGAGTGCCTCGCGGTTCATGACGACCTGCAGGTCGCGGAAGCAGCTGCCGTCGTTGAGCGTAACAAAGCCAAAGTTCTTCATGTCGCGGACGGACTTGACCCAGCCGGCGACGGTGACGGTCTGGCCGCCGAGCGACTCGGCATCGGCATAGAGCTGTGCGATTTTGGTGCGGTTCACGTATCCTCCCATAACGGTTGAATGATGGTTATCCATACAGTTCGATATTCTAGCAGCTCGGCTCATTTGAGCTATACAGATAAAGCATTGGCGGGATGGTTTTTCAAACGAAAAGCGCCCGCGGCCAAATGGTCGCGGGCGCTTGACGAGGTGCCTTTTGGCTGTGTGGCGTGGGGCCTGGCTACTTGGTCTTGGCAACCAGCAGCGGGTCGCCAAGCTTGACGAGCGGGTTGCCGCCGATAAGCGTTCCAGACTCGCCGACATGGTCGATGCTCTTAAGACGATCGAGCTCGGAGACGATGACGGTCACGATGTCCTCGTGACCAGCGGCCTTAATGGCCTCGCGGTCGAAGCTGATGAGCGGCTGGCCTGCCTTGACCACATCGCCCATCTCGACAAAGCGGGCAAAACCCTTGCCGTTCATTTCCACGGTGCCCAGGCCAACATGGATGAACACGCGCAGGCCGTCCTCGGTGATCATGCCGATGGAGTGGTTGGTGACAGTGGTGGCACCGATGCGGCCGTTGGCGGGCGCATAGATGGTGCCGGTAATGGGCTCGATGCCATAGCCCTGGCCAAGCATGCCCGAGGCGATCGTCTCGTCGGGAACCTCGTTCAGGTTGACGAGCACGCCGTTGACGGGGGCATAGATGACGCCTTCGCGGGTAGCGAAGCTTGCTGCGGGCGGAACGGACGCCTCGCCCGTCGAGGTGAAGGTGGACTTAAGCGAATCGAGCAGACCCATAGTTGCCTCCAACTTAAATAGGCGCATATCGCGCGTTTGGTTTGCCGGAAACGTTTCACATGTGTTTCGCGGCTTGGTCAACGCCCCTATTCTACGCTGCTCAACGATACCTCTGAACTGGGATTATGTGATATATCAGTTGAAGGGAAACTTATTGCCGGAGTGTTTCTGCGCCACGGGTTCAAGTGGGGTACGCTTGAAGGCGAAAAACAAGGGCGCATAATTTGCGCGAAGGGAGCACATATGATTGTCGAGAACCATGCGCTGTGGGGCGAGGAGCCGACCGAGGATTATCCGGCGACGTTTACGTATTTGGGTGTCGAGCCGTTGCCCGATAAACCGAATGGCCGCCGCCCCGCGGTGATTATCTGTGGCGGAGGTGCGTTTACGCATATCGCTCCGCATGAGCAGGATCCTGTGGCGTTTGCGTTTTTGGATCACGGTTACCAGGCCTTTGTGCTCAACTATGTCACGAGTTCTACGGGTGACGTGAGCTTTCCGCACCCCCAGGCAGATCTTGCCAAGATGGTCGCCACGGTGCGCGCCAACGCCGACGAGTGGCATGTCGATCCTAAGCGCGTGTGCGTCGTGGGCTTTTCTGCTGGCGGCATGATTTGCGCCTCGCTGGCAACACAGTGGAAGACCGGCCCCTTTGCGGCACTTGCCGGGGCGCGTCCGGACGACATTCGTCCCGATGCCGTGGTGCTGGGCTATCCATTGCTCGACTTTGCCTATGTGCGCGACATGCAGACGCGCGATCCGCGCATTGACTTGCGTGTGCCCAAGACGGGCGGCAAGACGGGGCGCGATTTGCTCAACGACTACCTGTCGATGGTGACGGGCGGCGAGGCAACTGACGAGCATCTGGCCGACATCTGCCCCACCACGCATGTTTCGCGTCAGATGCCACCGACCTTTGTGTGGGGCGTGTCCGACGACAAGACGGCGCCGATCGCGCAGGTCTACCCGTTTGCGCAGCGCATGGCCGAGGAGGGCGTTGCATGCGAGATGCACGTCTTCGACCAGGGTGGTCACGGCCTTTCGCTCGGCAACGCCAACACCGCGGTCGACAACGAGGACAAGCAGGTGGCGGTCCGTCCCTGGATCCGCCTAGCCTTCCGCTTCCTGGAGCGCCATCTGTAAGAGGACGGGCATCCCAGCCCTTCAATAACTTGCGGTGAAATAGTTCCTATCTGGGACATCAACCAGCCCATCCAGGAACTATTCCACCGCAACTTCGTTTTTGATGTCCCGTCCGGAAACTGCATCCCAGTCTCGCCCTTCAAGGTGGGACACGGTTTCCCATAGGGCCTCGATTTGGAAACCACATCCCGTTTCGAGCGGGGATTCTGGGATGCATTTTCCGTAAGAGGCCTGTTTGGGAAACCATATCCCGTTTCGAGCCAGAATTCTGGGATGTAGTTTCCCCGAGAGGCCTCATCGGGAAACTATGGCCCTGAACTCTCCTGCCTGTCCCCATTGCGCCAATCTGCTGATTGAACGTCGTTGTGTGTTCACGCTATCATGTAAGTTTAAAATTGGTTAGCCATGGCAAACGGTTAGCCATGGTGAACATAAATACAACGCCCTGCGGGCGCCGGGGGAGGAACACGGACGTGAAGCTCGATACACTCGAGATTGGAAAGGACGCCGTTGTCGCATCGGTGGCATCGGACGATCAGGCACTCCGACAGCATATTTTGGACATGGGTCTAACGCCGGGCACCGAAGTCACCATGATGAAGTACGCCCCCATGGGTGACCCGCTCGAGATCCGCCTGCGTGGCTACGAGTTGACACTGCGTAAGGACGATGCCGCTCGCATCGAGCTCGTGGGTATTCACGACACCGATACGGGTCCGCGCGCTAACGCCGCAATCGGCACGACGGAGCATCCGGCCCTGGGCGAGGGGACGTATTCACCCCGTGCGGCAAAGACGGCCGTGCCAGAGGGCGCGCCGCTGCACTTTGCCCTCGCCGGCAACCAAAACTGCGGCAAGACCACGTTATTCAACCAGCTGACGGGCTCCAACCAGCACGTCGGTAACTTTCCCGGCGTGACGGTCGACCGCAAAGATGGCACCATCCGTAACCATCCCGAGGCGAGCGTTACCGACCTGCCCGGCATTTACTCCCTGTCGCCGTACACAGGCGAGGAGGTCGTGAGCCGTCAGTTCATCCTCGACGAGCGTCCGGACGCCATCATCGACATCATTGACGCCACCAACATCGAGCGCAACCTGTACCTGACACTGCAGCTCATGGAGCTTGACCGTCCTATGGTCATCGCGCTCAACATGATGGACGAGGTAACCGCCAACGGCGGCGCCGTGGACGTCAACCTGCTCGAGAGCCTGTTGGGCGTGCCCGTTGTTCCCATTAGCGCTGCCCGCAACGAGGGTATCGGCGAGTTGGTGGATCATGCCTTGCACGTGGCGCGGTTCCGCGAGCGCCCCGGTCGCCTGGACTTCTGCGCGCCCGACGGTCCGGACGGCGGCGCGCTGCATCGCTGCATCCACGGCATTGCTAACCTGATCGAGGACCATGCCGTGACGGCGCACATCCCGGTGCGCTTTGCGGCGACCAAGCTGGTTGAGGGCGACGAGCTGGTGACCGAGGCGCTTCACCTGGATCGCAACGAGCTCGACGCTATCGAGCACATCATCACCCAGATGGAGGGCGAGGCCGGCACCGACCGCCTATCTGCGCTGGCCGATATGCGTTTTAGCTTTATCGGCGACGTGTGCGGGCGTTGCGTCGTCAAGCCGCACGAGAGCCGCGAGCACGTGCGCTCCGTCAAGATTGACCGCATCCTGACAGGTCGTTACACAGCCATTCCGGCGTTTCTGGTGATCATGGGCCTCGTCTTTTGGCTGACGTTTGGCGTGATCGGCGCGGCGTTGCAGGGACTCATGGAGGACGGTATCGCTGCCATCATCGCCTCGGCCGATGCGGGCCTCAAGGCGTTCGGTACCAACGACGTGGTGCGCTCGCTGGCTGTCGACGGCGTGCTTACGGGCGTGGGCAGTGTGCTGACCTTCCTGCCGATTATCGTCGTGCTCTTTTTGTTCCTCTCCATTCTGGAAGACTCCGGATACATGGCGCGCGTGGCCTTTGTCATGGATAAGGTGTTGCGTCGCTTTGGCCTGTCGGGCCGCAGTTTCGTGCCCATGCTCGTCGGTTTTGGCTGCACCGTGCCGGCTATCATGTCGACCCGTACGCTCCCATCCGAGCACGACCGCAAGATGACGGTCATGCTCACGCCGTTTATGAGCTGCTCAGCCAAGCTGCCGGTTTACGGCTTGCTGTGCGGGGCGTTTTTCCCGCAGGCGACGGTTCCCGCCATGGTCTCGCTCTATCTGATCGGTATCGTGGTCGGCTGCATCGCGGCTTTGGTGCTCAACCGCACGGCATTTAAGGGCGACCCGGTGCCGTTTATCATGGAGCTTCCCAATTACCGCCTGCCGAGCGTCAAGACGACGGTGATGCTGGCATGGGATAAGGCCAAGGATTTTATTACCAAGGCCTTTACCATTATCTTTGCCGCTACGGTGGTCATCTGGTTCCTTCAGACGTTCGATATCCGCTTTAATGTGGTCGCCGATCAGTCGCAAAGCCTGCTTGCGGGCCTCGGCAGCATCATCGCGCCGGCGCTGGCGCCGCTTGGCTTTGGCGATTGGCGCGCATCCACGGCGCTCGTCACCGGACTTATCGCCAAGGAGAGTGTCATCTCGACCCTCACCGTGCTTTTGGGCGCGACCTCACCCGCGGCACTGTCGACCATGTTTTCGCCGTTTACCGCTTACGTGTTCCTGGTCTTTACGTTGCTGTACCCGCCCTGCGTGGCGGCCATCGGCGCCGTCAGGAGCGAGTTGGGCGCGCGCTATGCCGTTGCCGTGTTCGCGTTTCAAGTGACGGTCGCCTGGATCGTGGCGTTTGTCGTGCATTCGGCGGGCATATTGCTGGGGTTGGCTTAGTTATTTATTGACGGCGCAACCTCTGTGTATCGAATTGTTTCGGTCCCGTGTCCGTTACTGACGGATGTGGGACCGTTGCTATATAATCGCCTCCACTCAAAATGATTGGAGACGTTATATATGAGTCAGGCAAGGCAAGACGGCATCACGCTCAGGCAGTGGCTCCCACTCGTCGGGCTCACCTGCTGTGCGTTCGTGTTCAACACGTCGGAGTTTATGCCCATCGGCCTTTTGACTGATATCGCCGCGTCGTTCTCGCTCACCGAGGCCCAAGCTGGCATCATGATCTCGGTCTATGCCTGGGGCGTCATGCTGCTGTCGTTGCCGCTCATGGTGTTTGCCTCGCGCTTCGAGTTCAAGCGGATGCTGCTGGGCGTGCTTGCCGTGTTCTCGCTCGGCCAGTTCCTGTCCGCCGTGGCGCCCACCTATCCCATCTTGGTCTGCGCGCGCCTGGTGGTCGCTTGCGCACATGCCGTGTTCTGGTCGGTCGCTTCGATTATGGCCTCGCGCCTGGTCGACACGCGCCATGGGGCGCTCGCCATCAGCATGATCGCCACTGGCTCGTCCATCGCGCAGATCTTTGGCCTGCCCCTCGGTCGCGCCATTGGCTTGGCCGTGGGCTGGCGCATGACGTTTGCCGTGGTCGGGGGCCTCTCGGCCATCGCGGCCGTCTACCAGGCAGCGGTGTTCCCGGCCATGCCGGCGGGTGAGCGCTTTACCGTCAAGCAACTGCCCGAGCTGCTCAAGAACCCGCTCCTCATCGCGCTCTACGCAGTCACGGTCTTCATGGCGACCGGCTATTACGCAAGCTACAGCTATATCGAGCCCTTCCTGGCGCAGGTCGCGCACGTCGATGCGGGCGCCATTACCATGACGCTGACGGCGTTTGGCTGCTCTGGTTTGCTCGGAAGCTGGCTGTTTGGCCGCCTGTTCGATGGGCATCGCTTCCCGTTCTTGGCTATCACGCTCTCCGGCGTGCCGGTGGCCCTGCTGCTCATGGGGCCGGCCGCATCGTCGCTCGTGACAGTGCTTGCCGTCTGCGCACTGTGGGGTTGCTGCGCCACGGCCTTTAACGTGGCGTTTCAGGCCGAGCTCATCAAGCACACGCCGGCAGATTCGTCGGCCGTTGCCATGTCGATCTTCTCGGGCCTGTTCAACCTCGGTATCGGCACGGGTACCGCGATCGGCGGAGCCGTGGTTTCGGGTCCCGGTATCGCCTGGATCGGCTTCGCGGGCGGTGCGATCACTGCCGTGGGCGTCATCCTCGCTATCACGGTGATGTTCCCAGCCATACGCCGCGCAAAGCCCGTCGCCTAGCCACATCCTCCTCATCAGTTGCGGTGAAATACGGACTGCTGGGCCCAATAAACCCGGCAAACAGTCCCTATTCCACCGCAACTTATTTTGGGGGAGAGGATACAAGCTGGGCATACAATGGATGTCGCTGTGTTGAGCTTACCGGGAGGCTGTTATGTGGGCATACGAGACGACGTTCTATCAGATCTATCCGCTGGGCTTTTGCGGGGCTCCGCGCGAAAACGCCGCGCCCGTTGCCGAGGATGAGCTCGCCCAGGCTGCCAACGCCGCGCCCAACCCCGATGCTCCTATCATGAAGGTCGCCCAATGGGCCGACTACCTGCAGGAACTCGGCGTTGGCGCTGTGCTCATCAACCCACCGCTCGAATCTGATAGCCACGGCTACGATACACGCAGCCTGCGCCATATCGACCGTCGCCTGGGTGGGGACGCCGACTTTGCCGCCGTATGCGACACGCTGCATGCCCATGGCATCCGCGTGGTGCTCGATGCCGTCTTCAACCACGTCGGCCGTGGCTTTTGGGCCTTCCGTGATGTGCAGGAGCGTAAGTGGGACTCGCCCTACAAGGATTGGTTCCACATTAGCTTTGATGGCGACTCCTGCTACGGCGACGGCTTTTGGTACGAGGGCTGGGAAGGCCATTTTGAGCTTGTGAAGCTCAACCTGCAAAATCCCGCTGTGGTCGATTACCTGCTCGAGTCCGTGCGCCGTTGGGCCGACGTCTTTGGCGTCGACGGCCTGCGCCTGGACGTCGCCTATATGCTCGACCGCGACTTTATGCGCCGCCTGCACGCCTTTACCCGTGAGCTCAAGCCCGACTTTGTGCTCATCGGCGAGACGCTCCACGGCGACTACAACCAGATCGTCAACGACGAGATGCTCGACTCCTGCACCAACTACGAGTGCTACAAGGGCCTGTACTCCAGCTTTAACTCGGTCAACATGTTCGAGATCGCGCACTCGCTGCACCGCCAGTTTGGCGGCGATCCGTGGTGCATCTACCGCGGCAAACACCTGCTGTCGTTTGCCGACAACCACGACGTGCCGCGCCTGGCGAGCATCCTCACCGACAAGTCGTGCCTGCGTCCCGCGTACGGCATGCTCTTTGGCATGCCGGGCATCCCGTGCGTCTACTATGGCAGCGAGTGGGGAATTGCCGGCGAAAAGGGTGGCCCCGATGGCGACTGGGCGCTGCGACCTGCGCTCAATGAGCCTGCGCCCAACGAGCTGACGGCGTTCATCACGCGGCTTGCGCACCTTCGCTCGGCCGACGACGCGGCGGCCCGTGCTCTCAACTACGGTGCCTATCGCAACGTGTTGATCCAGAACAAGCAGCTGCTGTTCGAGCGCGCCTGTGACGGCGCGACGGTACTCGTGGCGGTGAATGCCGTGGGTGAGCCTTACACCTTTGGTGCCGGCGAACTCAACGGCTCCTTCGTCGACCTGCTTGCCGACGGCGTGCCCACGGTCGAGCTGACGGGCTCCCTTGAGCTTGCGCCCTACGAAGTGCGCTATCTGTTGAGGGCCTAATTCATGACTGCGCCGGACGAGGGCTATCAGCATATTGAGCATGGGTTTGAGCCCGTGTTTGACGAGTGTTCGCGCGTTTTGGTGCTCGGATCGTTTCCCTCAGTGCTGTCGCGCGCCAATGCCTTTTATTACGGCAACCCTCAGAATCGCTTTTGGCGTGTGATGGCCACGTGCCTCGGTATGCCTGTGCCGCCCAACGAGGGCGATCCTTTGGCAAGCGGTGAGCCCGCGACGCTCGATGCCTCCATTGCCGCCAAGCGGGCCATGCTGCTGAACGGCGGCGTGGCCCTGTGGGATGTGATCGAGAGCTGCGACATTAAGGGCTCGAGCGACGCGAGTATTCGCAACGTTGTGTCGGCACATATCGAGCGCATTACCGGCGCAGCTCCCATTGAGCAGGTGATATGCAACGGTGGTACAGCTGGCCGGCTCTACAAGCGCTATCTACAAGAACGCACCGGGCTGCCCGCCATCGTCCTGCCCTCTACAAGTCCCGCCAATGCCGCCTGGCGTCTGGAGCGTCTTGTCGAGCGCTGGTGCGAGGCAGTTGACTGGACCGCACGGTAGTCTAGATCCTTGATTGAGCATGGGCGCCGAGGCGTTTGATGATGGCGCGCCAGATTGGTGCGGGCACGGTGGGCTTGACGCGCACCATGCCGTCGGCATCGACGCTACCGGCATTGCCACCGCCAAGCAGCTGTGCATGCTCAATGGAGCAGCCCATGCGAACGGCGCCTACGAGCTTGTCCATCGCTTCGGAAAATGGCCGGCGCAAGAGGCCCATACGCGGGGAGTGGCGAAGCGCTGCGATGCCGCTGCCGGCATAGATGACAACGCCGTCGCACCATGGCAGGTCACGTAGAATGCATGCCCGGTACAGGCGGCCGAGGACCTCGTCCGCCTGCTTGTTGTTTTTGGACAGGGCCTGGACGACGACATAGACTCGTGTCTCTGTATTCCCAAGGCGATCGAGTATCTGCTCGACAGCGATCATCGCTTCATCGTCAAATGCATCATCAACGGCGAGCACCATGCCATCGACTGCACCGGTGTCATTTGCCTTCATGTCGACCGGGTGGGGGAGTGCGGTGCCGGAAAGTTGAGCATAGGCGGCGATGGCATCCTGCAGGTCCCAGAGCAAAAAATCAAGATCGGCGCTATTGGGAATACTGATATACGCAATGGTGTGCAGTGTCTTTGGTACGTCGCCGCGCGCGGTCGTCTCCATGCCATCTCCTTTCCGGCTCGTTTCCGTTTAGGTTACACCGTCTGGTGGCGCCCCGCCGCGCTATCCTAGTGCAACCCTTACGAAAGGAACGCCATGCGCCTGCCCATGAATACCTCGCTTGCCATGCTCAAGCCCTCCGGTATCCGCCGGATTAACGCGCTCGCCGCCCAGCATCCGGGGTGCATCGCGCTCGCGCTCGGCGAGCCCGATTTTCCCACGCCCGATGTGATTAGCGCCGAGGTGACCGCCGCACTGGACCGCGGTGACACGCACTATCCGCCCAACAACGGTCGCCCCGCCCTGCGCGAGGCGCTATCTGCCTACATGGGGGACGCGGGCCTTACGTTTTCGGCCGACGAGATCATTCTGACCGACGGCGCGACCGAGGCCCTGTCGGCAACATTCATGGCTATGCTCAACCCCGGCGACGAGGTCATTATCCCCACGCCGGCCTTTGGCCTGTACGAAAGCATCGTCGTGGCCAACCACGCCAAAGCAGTCTTTTTGGATACGGAGCCTGCGCAATTTCAGATTGACGAGGAAGCGCTTCGTGCCTGCGTGACACCGGCGACCAAGGCCATCGTCATCTGCTCGCCCAACAACCCCACGGGCTGCATCCTCAACGCAGCATCGCTCGACGCCGTGGCACACGTGGCAGAGCAGGCGGGCATCTACGTGGTCTGCGACGACGTATACAACCGTCTGGTCTATGTGGATGGCTACGAGCGCTTTGCCCAGCGCCACCCGGAGCTACGCGATCAGACGGTAGTTATCGAGAGCTTCTCCAAGCCCTGGGCTATGACCGGCTGGCGCCTGGGTTGGCTCGCAGCGGCAACCCCCGTCATCGCCGAGATCGCAAAGGCCCACCAATACTTAGTATCGAGCGCCGTCTCCTTCGAAATGGACGCCGCAGCCCGAGCCCTCACCGTCGACCCAACCCCCATGCTCAAAGTCTACCGAGCCCGCCGCGAGCGCGTACTCGCAGCCTTAAACGCCATGGACCTCGACGTAGTGGAACCAGCCGGCGCCTTCTACGCCTTCCCCAGCATCAAACAATTCGGCCTGACAAGCGAAGACTTCTGCATCAAAGCCATCAAAGAAGCAAACGTAGCCCTAGTCCCGGGAGACTGTTTCGGCACCGAAGGCCACATCCGCCTAAGCTACTGCGTCTCCGACCAAGATCTGGACGAAGGCCTAAATCGCCTGTCCACCTTCATTTCAACCTTATAGCCCAACGGGACGCAACACATCAGCCCACCGACCCAAGCATTATGAGTGGGGCGTGCCGGCCAACGGAAAACCGGGCTGCCCCATAGTTGACGCAGGCCGCGCCGCCGAAGGCCGGGCGCAAGGTTTTCGTAGATTCCGCACGAGCCGGAAAGCACTTAATGTGCTTTCCGAGCGAGCCCAGGACCTGACCGAGCGAAAAGCTTGCGCCCGGCCTTCGGCGGCGCGGCCGGATGGTGGAATTGTGTGCAGCCCGATTTTCCGTTGACCGACGCCGGGGTCCCCGCCATAATACTTTCGGTTCACGCACGAATCCGCTGCCAGAGACAGCCGGCGCAAACGGGTCTTACCCGCGAGCTTAATGGGACTTCCCGCCAGCCGAGGTGGTCGAGTAGATATGTCTTCTCGCCCCCGTCGCTCATGCAGCGCGGGGGCTTTCTTTTTGGACATGCCCCCGTCACGTCCTTGTGGCGGACCGTGCCCGGAAAGAATTCGAGGAGGTGTAATTCATGCCCCAGCAGTACAAAATCGACAAGGTTGCAGAGATCGAGTCCCGTATCGCCGAGAACGCCGGTCTGTTCGTCGTCAACTACAACGGTCTGACGGTTAAGCAGGCTCAGGAGCTGCGTCATCAGCTTCGCGAGTGCGGCGCCGAGATGAAGGTCTACAAGAACAACCTGGTCAAGATCGCCCTCAAGAACCAGGAGCAGCCCGAGATCGACGAGATCCTCGCCGGCCCCGTCGCTTATGTGTTCTACGAGACCGAGCCGGTCGAGGCCGCTAAGGCCCTTAAGGACTTCTCCGCTCAGTCCAAGGGCGTCCTTGAGATCAAGGGCGGTATCTCCGACGGCAAGGCCGTTTCCGCTGATGATGTTAAGGCTATCGCCGAGCTGCCCACCAAGGATCAGCTTCTCGGCCAGATTGCCGGTCTCATCTCCGGTTTCGCTCGCGACATCGCTGTCTGCGTCAACGGCGTTTCCTCTGGTCTCGCTCGTTCGATCCAGCAGGTCTCCGAGCAGAAGGCAGCCTAGTCGCTGTTTTCACCCGCGGCGGCAACGCCGCACCCCTGGCGCATTCGCGCCGTGTTTTAACTGATCTCCGTGCACAGACACGGAAACCGAAAGGACTTAGAAATGGCTAAGCTTACCACCGATGAGATCATCGATGCTCTTAAGGAAATGACCCTTCTCGAGGCTTCCGAGCTCGTTAAGGCTATCGAGGACACCTTCGGCGTTTCCGCCGCTGCTCCTGCCGCTGTTGTCGCCGCTCCCGCTGCTGGCGCTGCTGAGGCCGAGGAGAAGACCGAGTTTGACGTCGTGCTCGAGGGCTTCGGCGACAACAAGATCCAGGTCATCAAGGCCGTCCGTGAGCTCACCAACCTTGGCCTGAAGGAGGCCAAGGAGGTCGTCGAGGGCGCTCCCAAGGCTGTTCTCGAGGGTGCCAAGAAGGAGGACGCCGAGGCTGCCAAGGAGAAGCTCGAGGCTGCTGGCGCTGCTGTCACCCTCAAGTAATCAGGCTTTCTCGCCAGATTTCTTTGCAGACGGGGTTCGCATTGCGAGCCCCGTCTTTTTTGTTTTTCGGTCCCTCGACGTCGGTTGCTCAAACTGCCATGTTCTGTGATTTGCGTCGTATCGGGTGCCCTGCCGTTGGGCAATAAAATTGCACCATTCGAGCAATAATTTGCGTTGACCTGCTGAAGAATTGTCTCTGCCTTGTAGCGACATATAGTTCCAGCGGTAAGATGCTTGGGTATCGCAATTTGGTCTGCGGCCGCCGTGCCGCACGCACAGGGCGCATCTTGCGCCTGCGAAAGGATCTTTGAATAACATGAAAGCAATCATCCCCGCCGCCGGTCTTGGCACGCGTTTTCTGCCTGGCACTAAGTGCACGCCCAAAGAGATGCTGCCGGTGCTCGACAAGCCCGTCATCCAGTACGTCGTCGAGGAGGCGCTCGATCCCGAGGAGGTCGACGATGCCATCATCGTTACTTCTCCCGGTAAGCCTGAGCTACTGAACTACTTCCAGCCCGATTGCTCGCTCGAGAACCTGCTGCGCGAGCGCGGCAAGAACGCCTATGCCGACGCCGTCGCCCACGCTGGCGGTATGCCGGTCGACTTCCGTTATCAGTACGAGCCCAAGGGCCTCGGCCATGCTATTCGCTCTGCCGCCGACGCCGTGGCAGGGGAGAACTTCCTGGTTCTTCTGGGCGACTACGTTGTGCCTAACCGCGACATCTGCGACAAGATGCTCGCCGTTTCCAAGGAGCACGGTGGCGCTTCGGTTATCGCCGTCGCTGCTTGCTCGCCCGAGGAAGTCAGCCGCTACGGCGTTATCGCCGGTGAGCGCGTCGGTTCGCTCGAGGGTGCCGAGGACGTTGCCGATGCAGAGCCGGGCGCTGTCTGGCGCATCGGCGGTCTGGTCGAGAAGCCCGCTCCCGAGGCGGCTCCGTCCAATCTGTACATCGTCGGTCGCTACCTGCTGAGCCCGCTGGTCATGGACCTGCTGGCAGATCAGCAGGCCGGCAAGGGCGGCGAGATCCAGCTCACCGACGCCATGGCCCGTTCGCTCGACCGCGAGGCCATGTATGCCGTCGTCATTGACCCGCTGTCGGGCTACGACACCGGCACTCCCTCTGGCTGGATGGCCACCAACGCCCTCATGGCTGCAAGCGATCCCCGCTTTGCCAGCGCCTTCTGGGACGCCATCGACGAGCGCGGCGGCTTGATGCGCAAATAAGCCTTCGGGCATCGACATTTACGGGCGCGGACCTCGGTTCGCGCCCGTTTTTTATAAGAGCTTCGATTGTCGACTCTCTGTTCACAGAAAATATATGAACAGGTGTTCGATACACATACATCTACCTGCGTGTTTTCTGCCGAAAAACTTTGCTACTCCAAAAACTCAATCGCGTCAAGGCTTTTCTTGCCCAACGGTCGCTACCTGATAAACTATTAGGTTGCGATAACTGGCGAAGCTATGCCTCGCCAACCCACCGAGCATTTCCGTGAAGGAGGAAAAACCTGGTGACCTACGCATACACTGCCACTGAGCGCAAGCGCGTCAGCTTCGGGAAAATCCCGGAGGCCATGGAGCTCCCCAACCTTATCTCTGTTCAAAGGGAATCCTTTGAGCGTTTTAAGGACGAGGGCCTTCGTGAGGCGTTCAAGGAATCCAGCCCCATCCAGAGCCAGAACCATGTTCTCGAGGTTACCTTCGGCGAGCATCAGTTCGGCGACCCCGCGCACACCGTCGAGGAGTGCCGCGAGAAGGACATGACCTATCAGGCCCCGCTTCTGACCGACGTCCGTCTCACCAACAAGGAGACCGGCGAGATCAAGGAGCAGCTCGTCTTTATGGGCGACTTCCCCATGATGACCGATCAGGGCACCTTCATCATCAACGGTACCGAGCGTATCGTCGTCTCGCAGCTCGTCCGCTCCCCGGGCGTGTACTACAGCTCCGAGATGGATTCGGGCAAGCAGATCTACAAGGCCCAGATCATTCCGTCCCGCGGTGCCTGGCTTGAGTTTGAGGTCGACAAGCGCGACCAGCTCATGGTCTCCATCGACCGTAAGCGCAAGCAGAGCGCCACGATGTTCCTGCGCGCCCTTGGCATCGCCGTCACCAACGACGACATCATCGAGCTGCTCGGCAACTCCGATGTGATTAAGCGCACCCTGGAGCGCGATACCGCTCTCACCCGCGAGGATGCCCTTATCGAGATCTACCGTCGCCTGCGCCCGGGCGAGCCTCCCACCGTGGACGCTTCCCGCAGCCTGCTCGAGGGCCTGCTCTTTAACCCGCAGCGCTACGATTTGGCCCGCGTCGGTCGTTACAAGGTCAACAAGAAGCTCAACCTCACCACCGAGGAAGAGGTCACGGTGCTCACCGACGAGGATATCGTCGCGACGCTGCGCTACCTCCTGTCCCTCGCTGCCGGCGAGCAGGGCTTCAAGGTCGACGACATCGACCACTTTGGCAACCGCCGCATCCGTACCGTCGGCGAGCTCGTCGCCAACCAGTTCCGTATCGGCATGAGCCGTATGGAGCGCGTCGTCCGTGAGCGCATGAGCTCCCAGGACATCGACGAGATCACCCCGCAGTCGCTCATCAACATCCGCCCGATCGTGGCCTCCATCAAGGAGTTCTTCGGTTCCTCGCAGCTCTCGCAGTTCATGGACCAGGCGAACCCCCTGACCGGTCTGACCCACAAGCGCCGTCTGTCCGCACTCGGCCCTGGCGGTCTTGCCGGCCACAAGTCCGGCTCCAGCCGCCGCACCAACGTGCCGACGGCCGTCCGCGACGTTCACAACTCGCACTACAGCCGCATGTGCCCGATCGAGACCCCCGAAGGCCCCAACATCGGCCTGATCGGCTCGCTCGCCCTCTACGCCCGCGTCAACGAGTACGGCTTCATCGAGGCCCCGTTCCGTCGCGTCGAGAACGGCGTTGCCACCGACCAGATCGACTGGATGACCGCTGACGAGGAAGAGAAGCACGTCATCGCGCCGGCCAACACGCCGCTCGATCCCAAGACCAACGAGTTCATCACGACCGATGCCGAGGGCAAGATCGTCCGTCCGCACACCGTGATTGCCCGTACCCGCGACTTCGACGGTTCCTTCGGCGCTCCCGCCGACGTGCCTGTCGAGGACGTCGACTACATGGACGTCTCGCCGCGTCAGATGCTCTCCGTCGCAGCCACGCTGATCCCGTTCCTTGAGCACGATGACGCCAAGCGTACGCTGATGGGCGCTAACATGCAGCGTCAGGCCGTGCCGCTGGTTCACCCTGCCGCTCCCTATGTCGGTACCGGCATGGAGCGTCGCGCCGCCCTGGACTCCGGCGAGGTCACTCTGGCCAAGAACGCCGGCGAGGTCATCTTTGCCGACGCCGCCAAGATCATCGTCAAGCATGCCGGCGGCATGGACGAGTATCACCTGGCCAAGTACCAGCGCTCCAACCAGTCCACCTGCATCAACCACCGTCCGCTCGTGCGCGTCGGTGACACCGTTGAGCAGGGCGAGCCCCTGGCTGACGGTCCTTCGACTGATCATGGCGAGCTCGCACTGGGTCAGAACCTCACCGTGGCATACATGCCGTGGGAAGGCTTCAACTACGAGGACGGTATCGTCGTGTCCGAGCGCCTGGTGGCCGAGGACCTGCTGACGACCATCAACATCACCCGTCACGAGATCGACGCCCGCGACACCAAGCTCGGCCCCGAGGAGATCACCCGCGAGATCCCGAACCTCTCCGAGGACATGCTTGCCAACCTCGACGAGGACGGCATCATCCGCATCGGCGCCGAGGTCGGCCCTGGCGACATCTTGGTCGGCAAGGTCACGCCTAAGGGCGAGAGCGCTCTGACCGCCGAGGAGCGCCTGCTGCGCGCCATCTTCGGTGCCAAGGCCCACGACGTCCGCGACACCTCCCTTAAGATGCCTCACGGCGCTTACGGCCGCGTCATCGACGTCGTCCGCTTTAGCCGCGAGAACGGCGACGACCTGGCCCCCGGCGTCAACGAGCAGGTGCGCGTCTACGTCGCCCAGCGTCGTAAGATCCAGCAGGGCGATAAGATCGCCGGCCGCCACGGCAACAAGGGTGTTATCTGCAACGTTCTGCCGGTCGAGGACATGCCCTACATGGCTGACGGTACCCCGATCGACGTTATCCTCAACCCGCTGGGCGTTCCTTCGCGTATGAACGTCGGCCAGCTGCTCGAGTGCCACCTTGGCTGGGCTGCTGCGTGCGGTTGGGATACCGAGCAGGCCGACTCCGACAAGTACGTCCCCGGTCCGTTCTTCACCGCCACGCCCGTCTTCGACGGCGCCAAGGAGGACGAGATCGCCGAGGTCATCCGTCGTGCCAACAAGAACATGCTCAACAAGGCTACCGCTGCCTTTGGCGATCACATGCGCCCCGAGTTCGTCACCCAGCTTGACGAGCGCGGCAAGACCCGCCTGTTCGACGGCCGCACCGGCGAGGAGTTCCGCGAGCCCATTACCGTGGGTACGTCCTACATCCTCAAGCTCGGCCACATGGTCGACGACAAGATCCACGCCCGTTCGACCGGCCCTTACAGCCTGGTTACCCAGCAGCCTCTGGGCGGCAAGGCTCAGTTCGGCGGCCAGCGCTTCGGCGAGATGGAAGTTTGGGCACTGTACGCTTACGGTGCTTCCAACGTCCTGCAGGAGATCCTGACCGTCAAGTCCGACGATACCGTGGGCCGTGTCAAGACCTACGAGTCCATCGTCAAGGGCGAGAACGTTCCTGTCCCGGGTATCCCCGAGTCCTTCAAGGTTCTCGTCAAGGAGATTCGCTCCCTCGCACTGGACATCGAGCCCATGCACGATGCCGACGAGGACGCCTCCGCCCCTGTGACCGCCGAGGAGACCTCTGCTCTCGACGACCTGGCTGCGCTCGCCGGCGTTGACGCCGACGTCGAGGCCGAGGATGCCGAGACCGCCGAGGCACCCGAGGCTGTCGCCGCCACGACCACTGATAAGGAGTAGTTGACTGTGGCAGATTTCGAAGCTACTGATTTTGACTCGGTAAAGATCTCCCTTGCCTCCGCCGACCAGATCCGTTCCTGGTCGCACGGTGAGGTCAAGAAGCCGGAGACCATCAATTACCGTACCCTCAAGCCCGAGAAGGACGGCCTGTTCTGCGAGAAGATCTTCGGTCCCGCCAAGGACTGGGAGTGCTCCTGCGGCAAGTACAAGGGCATCCGCTTTAAGGGCATCGTCTGCGAGCGCTGCGGCGTCGAGGTCACCTCGGCCAAGGTGCGTCGCGACCGCATGGGCCACATCGAGCTCGCCGCTCCCGTGTCCCACATCTGGTACTTCAAGAGCCCCACGAGCTTCCCGATGAGCCGTATGCTCGACATCAAGTCCAAGGACCTCGAGAAGGTTCTGTACTTTGCCAGCTACATCATCACCGAGGTTGACTACGAGGCTCGCGAGGCCGACGCCGACGACCTGCGCGAGGAGCTCGCCGCCGATCTGGAAGAGATCGATGCCGAGTGCGCCCGCCAGATCGAGTCCCTCAAGGAGCAGGGCAACCCCGAGAACTTTGACGAGTTCTCCGACGAGGAGCCGCTGACCCCCGAGGAGATCGCCTCTGGCATCGTCGACATCGAGGAAGAGTGCAAGGACGAGAAGCAGCTCCGCACGGACGCCTTCAACGCCTTCATGAAGCTCAGCGAGCGCGACCTCATTTCCGATGAGCCGCTGTTCCGCGAGATGACCCGCTACTACTCGATGTACTTCAAGGGCGGCATGGGTGCCGAGGCCGTCCGCGACCTGCTCGCTGCCATCGACCTCCCCTCCGAGGCCGAGAAGCTCAAGGCCATCATCGCCGACGAGGACTCCCAGAAGCAGAAGCGCGAGAAGGCCGTTAAGCGCCTCGAGGTCGTTGACGCCTTCCTGAAGGGCGGCAACAGCCCCGCGAACATGATCCTGGACGTCATTCCGGTCATTCCGCCCGATTTGCGCCCGATGGTCCAGCTTGACGGTGGCCGTTTCGCCGCGTCCGACCTCAACGACCTGTACCGTCGCGTGATCAACCGTAACAACCGACTCAAGCGCCTGCTCGACCTGGACGCCCCTGCGATCATCGTGAATAACGAGAAGCGCATGCTCCAGGAGTCCGTGGACGCCCTGTTCGACAACGGCCGTCGTGGTCGCCCGGTCTCTGGCCGTGGCGGTCGCCCGCTCAAGTCGCTCGCCGAGGCCCTCAAGGGCAAGCAGGGTCGTTTCCGTCAGAACCTGCTGGGCAAGCGTGTCGACTACTCCGGCCGTTCGGTAATCGTTACCGACCCCAAGCTGCTGCTGCACCAGTGCGGTCTGCCCAAGACCATGGCGCTGGAGCTCTTCAAGCCCTTCGTCATGAAGCGCCTGGTCGAGCTTGGCAAGGTCGAGAACATCAAGGGCGCCAAGCGCGCTATCGACCGCGGTGCCACCTTTGTGTGGGATATCCTCGAAGAGGTCATCGACGGCCGCGTCGTGCTGCTCAACCGTGCACCGACCCTGCACCGTCTGTCCATCCAGGCCTTTGAGCCGGTGCTGGTCGAGGGCAAGGCTATCCACCTGCACCCGCTGGTCTGCTCGCCCTTCAACGCCGACTTCGACGGCGACCAGATGTCTGTCCACGTGCCGCTGTCCAGCCAGGCTCAGGCCGAGGCCCGCGTGCTCATGCTCTCTGCGAACAACCTGCGCTCGCCGGCATCCGGCAAGCCGGTCAACATCCCTTCGCAGGACATGATCATCGGTGTGTACTACCTCACCCAGGTTCGCGAGGGTCTGCCGGGCGAGAACCACGTGTTCTCGAGCTTCGACGACGCGCTGCACGCCTATGACTGCCGCTCCGAGGTCGACATGCAGGCCAAGATCCAGGTCCGCGTGTCCGCTGCCGATGCCAACGTCATCAACGAGGACGGCACCCGTATCTTCCGCGTCAAGAACGGCAAGAACGAGTTTGTCGACTACGACGTCACCGGCAACAAGACCGCGCGCTTCGAGACCTCTATCGGCCGCATCATCTTCAACCGCCAGTGCCTGCCCGAAGACTATGAGTTCATGAACTACAAGATGGTCAAGGGCGATGTGGCCAAGCTGGTTGCGGACTGCTGCGATCGTTACCCCGAGGCCAAGGTCGGCCCGATCCTCGACGCCATCAAGTACTCCGGCTTCCACTACGCTACCCGCGCCGGCCTCACCATCTCGGTGTGGGACGCTCTCATCCCTGCCGAGAAGCAGGAGCTGCTCGACCGCGCCCAGGCCAACGTCGACCAGATCAACGAGTACTTCGAGGAGGGCTTCATCAACGAGACGGAGCGCCACATCGAAGTCGTTAACGAGTGGACCGCTTGTACCGATAAGGTTGCAGCGCTCATGCTCGACATGTTCGACGAGGAGAACCCGCTCTACATGATGGCCGACTCCGGCGCCCGTGGTTCTAAGACCCAGCTGCGTCAGCTCGGCGGCATGCGTGGCCTGATGGCAGACATGTCCGGCGAGACGATCGACCTTCCCATTAAGGCGAACTTCCGCGAGGGCCTGCTGCCGCTCGAGTACTTCATTTCGACCTACGGTGCCCGTAAGGGCCTGGTCGATACCGCATCCCACACCTCGGACTCTGGTTACCTGACCCGTCGTCTGGTCGACGTGGCCCAGGACGTCATCGTCCGCGAGGAGGACTGCGGTACGCACGAGGGCGTCACCTACAACCTCATCATCCCCGGCACCACCGATCTCAACACCGACCTCGTCGGCCGTTGCTTCATCGAGGACGTCGTGGCTCCCGATGGCACCGTGCTCTTTGAGCAGGACGGCTACATCGAGAAGGTCGCCGACATCCAGAAGATGGTCGATGCGGGCCTCAAGAAGGTCAAGCTTCGCGCGCTGCTCACCTGCCGCTCCAAGTACGGCGTGTGCCAGAAGTGCTACGGCTGGGATCTTTCCACCCGTCGTCCGGTCGCCATCGGTACCGCGGTCGGCATTATTGCCGCCCAGTCCATCGGCGAGCCCGGTACGCAGCTTACGATGCGTACCATTCACTCCGGCGGCGTCGCTGGCGTCGACGATATTACGCAGGGTCTGCCTACGGTCAGCCGTATGTTCGATATCGTCGGCAACGTCAACGAGAAGATTCTGGGTCGCGAGGCCGAGCTGGCTCCGTACTCCGGTCACCTCTCGATTAAGCCCGAGAAGTCCGAGTACGTGCTGACGCTTACCGACTCCGAGGATCACACCCGTGTCCTCGACGAGCGTCGCGTCCCCGCTTCGGTGCGCTTTATGCCCGAGATCGAGGACGGCTGCGAGGTTCGCGCCGGCGACCAGATCACCAAGGGCTTCGTCAACTTCCGCAACCTGCGCAAGCTGACCGACATCGAGTCGACGATGCACACCTTCGTCGAGAGCGTCAAGGACGTCTACACCAGCCAGGGCGTCGACCTGAACGACAAGCACATCGAGGTGCTCGCACGTCAGATGCTGCGTCGCGTTCAGATCACCAACCCCGGCGACTCCAAGTACCTGCTTGGTCAGTACGTCGACCGCTACGAGTTCGCCGACGAGGTCGAGCGCGTTGCCCGTCTGGGCGGTCAGGCTCCTGTGGCCGAGCCCGTCATCCTGGGTACGCTCAAGGTCGCGTCCAACATCGACTCCTGGCTGTCGAGCGCTTCGTTCATCCGCACCGCCGGCGTCCTTACCGAGGCTGCCATCGAGGGCAAGGTCGACCACCTGCTCGACCTTAAGTCCAACGTCATCGTCGGTAAGAAGATCCCGGCTGGTACTGGCCTCAAGCCGTACGCCAACGCCAAGCTGACGTATCGCACGGCCGACGGCTATGTCGACATCGACGGTCCGGCTTCGCCCAACGCCAAGTCGCTGCCCGAGTGGGCTCCTGTGGAGCTCAAGGACCTGGACGAGCAGCTCCCGCAGCAGCTCGACTGGGCCGGCTACGACGAGTTTGGTGGTGCTGACGGTTCGTTCACCCGCAACGGCCACACCATCTCCGCCGAGAAGGCTCGCCTGTACCTGTTCGACGACCTGGGCGTGTCGCAGCGCTGGACCAACAAGTTCAGCGAGGTCGGCATCGAGACGGTCGGCGACCTGGTCGGCAAGTCCGAGGAGGATTTGCTGCGCATCGATGGTATCGGTGCCAAGGCGATCGAGGAGCTCCGTGACGGCCTGGAGGCCCACGACCTGCTCTACATCCTCGAGAACAACGACGACGTTGCCGACGAGGAAGACCTCTCGCAGCTGCTGCAGATGGTCTTTAGCCCTGACGGTCCGGACGATATCCTGCTGGGTACCTCCGCTCCGACGCATCACGCCGACGCCGACGAGGAGCTCCTGGGCGCCCCGATCGACGACAAGAAGGCTCCCGCCAACGGCGCGATCAACGAGGACATGGCTTCCCTCGACGAGCTGCTCAACCAGCTCGTGGACACCGACGACGCCGAAGAGGCCAAGGACATCGACGAGGAGTAATTTCCTAGTACGTTAACCGCCCTTCCAAAGACCCGTTTCCCAACAGGGAAGCGGGTCTTTTTTGTTGAAGAAAACCTGCCAAAAAGGGGCTCTTCGGGGGTTTGTGTGGGTTAGCCGCCCGGTAAAAGTGCCCGCCTAGC
>CAUAJK010000032.1:0-23300 GCA_958429345.1 uncultured Collinsella sp.
GGACAAATCCATTTGCAGAAGGGGCGGTAGAACAAAACGCTCAGCACTACCACGGCAATGAGAACTGCAAGTTTCCAAGTAAAGAGATGTCCCAACGCAGATCGAATGCCGGCATTGGCAATGGCCAGCGGAATGGCGCCCTCGAGCACGCCCTGCGGACAGATGTACTTACAAAAGAATGGGTCGCCCATACCCACGTCGTTAACCACCAAGACGGGCAGCAGCACCACGGCAAACAGCAGCACGACGTACTTGATGTACGTGAGCGGCTTAAGCTTTTTCGTGGAGAACTTTTTGCCGGGAATCTTATGAAGCAGCTCCTGCAGCCAGCCAAACGGGCACAAAAACCCGCATACAAAACGTCCCAGCAGCACGCCGAGCAAAATGAGTGTACCGGTAACATAGTAAGAAAAGTTGAACTTGGATGAACCTACCACCGACTGGAACGACCCGATGGGGCACGCACCCGATGCCGCGGGGCACGAATAGCAGTTAAGCCCGGGTACGCAGACTGTTTTTCCCGCGCCCTGATAGATGCCGCCTTTAGCAAAGTTTGGCAGGTGAATGTTGGTGACGAGCGTCGCCGCCGCCTGAATGAATCCGCGAAATCGGGCCAAAACATGCGACGCGGTGTTTTCTCTTTTATCCAATTCCGATACACTCCAAGCACAGCCTAATCGCTTTGGCCAGCACGGCATCCGCCTCGCCACGCATAACGCCAAAGCACACCATGGCAATTCCGACGATCAACAAAGCGACCTGTACCACGGGTTTTACCGCTTTGAACAACCTAACCACTCCTTTCGTTACGCGACCATTGGACCATATCGACTATAAAATCCGTGTTAAGCGCGATTTGGAATGTGCAAGGAGACTGTTATGCGTATTTTGATCGTCGAAGACGAGCGAGCGCTGTGCGATGCAATCGCGCGCAGCTTGCGGAACTTGGCGTACAGCGTCGACTGCTGCCACGACGGACAGGAGGCGCTCGACCTGCTGGGCGTCGAAGTCTTTGACCTCGTGGTACTCGACCTCAACCTTCCCCGTATCGATGGCATGACCGTGCTCAGGGAACTTAGGAAAACCGACTGCGAGACCAAGGTACTGATTCTGTCCGCACGCGGCGAGGTCGCCGACAAGGTCGCCGGACTCGATGCCGGTGCCAACGATTACCTTACCAAGCCGTTTCATCTTGACGAGCTTGCGGCAAGGATCCGCAGCCTTACCCTCAGGCGCTTTGCACAAAGCGACATAGTATTAACCTGTGGAAAGCTCCGCTTTGACACCAAGGCGCGCATCGCTTCCGTGGGCAGCGAGGCCTTATCTCTTACACGCAAGGAAACGGGAATCTTGGAATACCTGATGCTTAATCAGGGGCGACCGGTAAGCCAAGAGGAGCTTATAGAGCACGTTTGGGATAGCAGCGTGAACAGCTTTAGCAACGCGACCCGCGTTCATATCTCGTCACTCCGCAAAAAGCTACGCAGCGCTTTGGGATACGACCCGATTCGCAATCGGATTGGAGAGGGCTACGTTATGGAGGATAGCGAATGAAAAGGCTTTCGCTGCAATGGCGCATAACGATTACGACGGCACTGCTCACGTGTGCGGCATGCGTGCTGACGAACTGCCTGGTCGGCTATACGGGCATGCGCTACATGGATGCCATCGGCAGTAACATCTCGGCCTTTAACGCAACCGGCGAAGATTCGCCCCAGGCGTTCGACCCAACGAAAGCGACCCCCGATGACAAGGTCACGATCGTCGTAAACGACGCACAGGAGTCTTTTGGCACGACAACCTGGTACATCACGGCTGGAGTCACACTCCTTGGCGGCGCGCTAGCATACTTTGCGAGCGGCCGTGCACTCAAACCGCTACGGGATTTCGCCGCCCAGGTAGAGCGCGTGCAGCCTGACAACCTAAGCGAAATCAGACTCAGTGAAGATGTGCCCACCGAGCTACAACGATGCAGCGCCTCTTTCAACGACATGATCGCCCGTCTTGGCGAAGGGTTCTCTGCACAGCGTCAGTTTACCGGCAACGCCGCACACGAGCTGCGCACCCCGCTCGCCCTTATGCAAGCACAGATTGAACTATTCATCTCCGAGCACTCCGGTTTGCAACCCGAAACAGCCGAGCTGCTCGGCCTGCTACAAGAACAAACCGAGCGCATGTCTCGAATGACCAAGGTATTGCTCGAGATGAGTGAGCTCCGCAGCGTTCCTTGCGAGGACGATGTTGAACTTGGCCCCTTGTCCGAAGAGGTCCTCACCGACCTTGCGCCACTTGCCGAGAATAAGGGCATAGCCCTCAATTGTGCTGGAGACGCTTTAGTAATCGGGAGCGACACGCTCCTCTATCGGCTGGTGTTTAATCTGGTCGAAAACGCCATCCGTTACAGTCGCTCCGGCTCGACTGTTAACGTCTCCATCAGCGACAACGACAGCCACGTGTTCCTGCGAGTCGAGGACCAGGGCCCGGGAATACCCAAACAGTACCGTGAGAGCATCTTCCAACCGTTCTTTCGCCTGGATAAATCCCGCAGCAGGGCATACGGCGGCGCAGGACTCGGACTAGCGCTCGTTTGGGAGATTGCAGCGCTTCACGGTGGCGCTGTAGAGGTCGAAGCAAGTTCCGAGAACGGAACCGTGATGCTCGTGACCCTCTCAAAGGGGGCCACCACGTGATCCGACTGTCCAGGGGTTCCACTCGGCATTGTGAAACGCGTCCCAAAACTTGGACATGAGGAATGGGAGGCAGTTCGCATCTATGCCGAGGACGAAGTCCTGGCGGGGATTCAGGATGCGCAGAGGAAGCTTACGGCAGAAAACCCCGACAGAGTCGTGACCGTCGGCGGCAACTGTATGGTGTCGCTTGCCCTCTTCGATTACCTGCACGGGAAATACGAGAACGTTGGAATCGTCTGAATCTATGCGCATCCGGATGTATCCACGCTGAATGATGGCTACCCCAACGCTCACGCCATGGTACTTGGCAGCCTTTTGGGAGAAAGTCATCCTGGTCTTCGGCGGCGAATAATGCGAATGTCCGCAGGCAGACTCCAACCTGTGCGCGGAGAAGCTGGGCGACGCAAACAAGATTCCTCGACTCGAGCATGGAGATGAATCCGTCTATCAGTCTCATCGCATACTCAGAGGAGGATGCCAGATATAGATCCCATTGGGTAAAGTCGCCGTTCATGAAGGGAATCACTGCATTGCGCTCGGCGACTCTCAAGGCACTCAGGCTTTGTTCTATTTTCTCAGCTTCTTGTTTGAACTGTTCGCTATCCAAAATGCCCCCAAATGCCGGCTTCTCAACAAATCAAAAAAGCAAGAGAGACAGAGATTAGGTTCCTGCTCCACTGAACCCGCGCTTCCAGTCGAGACACTCCTCCTCGAAGATCTCCCCAGAGTCCCGTCTCTCGCGCCCCTCACGGAACTGTCCATATCAGTGTAGCCAATCCAGGCACAGCCCCACCGCACGGCCCAGTCGCTTCCGGTCCTGCGTGGCCCCGTGAAGGCGGAAGGGCGTGGTTGTCGTCATCGCGTTCCTTTCTCCTCGTACCTTTTTGGGCATGCGTCACGGGCTCCCGCGCGGCGCTGAGAGCGAATCGGCGCAGGCTTGGGGCCAGTTGCGTAGAGGTTGAGGTTCGGGTTTCGCCGGCTTACGCAGCTTGGCGGGCAGAGCGCCCGGGCTCGCTGCGCCTAGGGCGCGGCGGGATCCGCGACGCCGGAGGTGTCGATCTCGCCCAGATTGGCGAGCTGGCTGATGAACGGGATACTCTCGTGTTCGTCCACCTCGACGCCGCCGAGCACGATGGTGCTGTAGCGCGTGTCGATTTGGGTTGTGAACACGGCCGGGTCGAAACCCGAAGCGATAAAGCCAATGCCCGCGAGGACAACACCCGCGGCAACGAGCCCGCCCGCCACGGCGAGGTAGATCTTCTTCGCGCTGGTCATGGTACTCACTCCTTTCTACGCTGCGAGATGCGCGGCAGCGCCGCCCTTCTCGCCCTTACCCTTCCAGAAGGGCGAGGCGGCCTTCCTCGCCCAGAGCGCCGAGAGGCGCGCAATTTGTTTTGAGGCGGCCCAAGCGCCAGCACCAACGAAGAGCGCCACGCCGACGAGGCCGAGCCCCACGCCCGCCGAGGCGAGGGCGTACGGGAAGTGGCCGATGGTGACGCCGCTTACGGCAAGCAGGAGCCCAACTACGCCCACGCCCCCGAGTGCCACCGCGACGATCCACACGCAGAGTGCCAGCACCCAGATGCAGATATAGACCGTGACGGCCACGGCGGCGAAGGCGGCGAGCAGCGGCACCCACACCGGGGAGCCCACGATGGTCAGCACCCACAGCAGCACGGTGCTGCGCCGGAGCGTCTTCGCGATTGCGCGCGGCACGGCGGGCAGGTCGTCGAGCGTGGCCTCCGCCACCTCGCCGGGCGTGCCCATGGCGGCCACGGCCTCCTCCTCGCTCATACCGTCCTCCATGCGGTCGGCGATGGCCTCCGCATAGAACGCCTTGGTCTCCTCCACCTGCTCGGCCGGCAGGCAGGCGAGCAGCTCGCCCAACCGGCCCAGAAACTCATCGCGCGTCATGGTGCGCCCCCTCAACGTATGCGTAAATCTCCCGTACGGACGGCCACTCGGCCAGAAACTCCTCGATGCGCGCTCGCCCGTCGTCCGTGATGCGGTAGTACCGGCGCAGCCGCCCGTTGTGCTCGGCGGAGCGCGCCGTGATGCACCCGGCCTTCTCCAGGCGCTTGAGCAGCGGGTAGAGCGTCGACTCCGTGAGCCCCATACTCGCCGGTACGTCCTTCACGATCTGGTAGCCGTAGGACTCCTCGCCGGAGACGGCCGCGAGCACGCAGGCCTCCAGGAAGCCGCGCTTCATCTGTGCCTCCATCCGCACACCTCCTCTCGTCATATACTATGCTATACACACTATACGATGCAAGGTATTAGACGTCAACTCCCATCGCGATGATTCTCCGGCCCCTGCGCGCTGCGAACGTGATGTCGCGGGGCAGTTGGCATTATGCATGAAACGTCAAGTTACGCTCTTTTGATCCACTTCCACTCGGCCCCATATGCCTTGTACAACGCCCCCTTCGACCTCGGGTTCAAGAAAGCCGCTAGGCTGGACGTGCCGGACGGTAAGGTCCTGGACGCCATGGTGGACTTCTCCGATGCCATGGGGGGGGTCATGGGTCTACGCCGATGGAGGCCCACGCACGCGGCAGGGCTCGCCCGTCACCGCTGGTCGCCGGACGGTCCCCACGCCTCGCTCGCCAACGCGCAGGCGACAGCAGCAGTCCAGCGCTGGCTGGAGACGCCGGAATGCCCAGAAGATGCGTTCCCATCGCTGCGACAGAGCTTTTTGCAGGGGTGGCAATTTTTCCAAATATCGAGGTCAGCTAGGCTTCGGTAGCCACCTTGGAAGCATCGCCAATAGACTCTTCCTCTATACGTTCGGCATAATCATAGGCGATACCCACAAATTCCAGTACCGAGCAACAGGAGTACAATTGCTGCATTGTTGCCACCTGATGGGAGATGGAAGATGGACTGCGATGGCTACCCGCGCATTCCCATGCCGTTGATGTGCACTGCCTTTGTGCCGGGGCAGATTGACGCTGCGGTTACAAGCATTTCCGACCCCGATTCGCGCGCCATTGCCACGGCAGAAGCGCTGTACTTTCGCGGACAGGCCGTCCTCGCTGCCAAGACGGCGCGCCCCTATCTTGACGCCACCGACCCCGCACTACGCTATTCCGCATGCTTTATCTGCGGATATGCCAGCCTGTCGCTCAACCGTATCCCCGACGCCCGCTGGTGCCTTGCTGGCATCCTCGATATGCCAACCGACGAGGAGTCGCCCGCCGTCCACGCCACACATATCCTGTTCGCCTCGGCCGCGAGCGTCCTGCTGCACTTGCCCTCCCCGTATTCTGCCGAAGAGTTTTATCCACTAGCGGCGCATCTGCCCGAAGGTCTGCGCCTGTTCGCCAGCTACGTGATGGCGCACGCCTTGTATCTGCGCGGCGAATACGGCCGCAGCCTAGGCATGGCGGAAAATGCCCTGATTATGAAACAGGGAAGCTATCCCATCTCGGAACTGTTCCTGCACCTGGCAGCTTCCATGGCCTGTATGAGTCTCAAGGACATCGACGCCGCAAAAACGCACTTCGGAGCTGCTTGGGACATTGCGCGTCCCGACGGCCTTATCGAGCTCATCGGCGAGCACCACGGCCTTTTGCAGGGGCTTATCGAGGCATGCTTAAAATCGCAATACCCTGACGACTTCGCGCGCATCATCGAGATCACGTACCGCTTCAGCTACGGCTGGCGGCGCATCCACAACCCCGATTCGGGCGAGGACGTTGCCGACGATCTAACGACCACGGAATTCACCATGGCCATGCTCGCCTGTCGTGGGTGGACCAACGCCGAAATCGCACGCCATATGGGAGTATCGCCGGGCACCGTCAAAAACCGCCTATCCGGCGTATACGCAAAGCTTGGCATCGGCACACGCGCCGAGCTGGTCGCGCATATGTTACGTTAGCGACCGGACTACCAAGCGCATCGAACGCGTTCCGGAACCCGGCGCTTCGCTCGATCAATTTGGACATTTTGACCCTTGAACGGCACTACCGCCACGGGGCGCCTTCTCGCAAAATTGGATTATTTCCACCGATACTTGCGGGATGGGAGCCCAAGATGCTTGATCGCCGTTCGTTACTTGTCGCCGGAGCGTCCTCGTTAGCGAGCATTATGATGCCGCGCGTGCCGGGAAGCGCAAACGCCTTCATATTGCCGTTCGCACCCACCGAAGCCCATGCCGACGAAAAAGACCCCTTCAGGGTGCTCGTTCTCTCGCGCACCATGTTCGGTGTGGTCGTGGTCGACGTCGCCAACAAGAATACGCCCATCACGGGTGCCCAGGTCACACTCACATCGCGCTATGCCGCAGGCAAGCAGCTCACCGCCGCTACCGATGACGAAGGCACGGCCATCTTTGAGGTCGCGCCGCTTTCAGAAGGCTACGTGGACGAGGCGACGCTTCTCGACGCGTATGACTTTAACGGCGGCATCTCCATTAGCATGGCGGGCTACCGCGATGTCGAGATTCCCCTCGCGCGTGTCCAAGGCGGCACCGCCATTACCGCACCCACACGTCCGCTCTCCGATGGCGAGCCGTACTTTCGCCAGCTCACATTCGACGAATGGGACATCCAGTACGCCGACGCCACGTTTATGGCAATGCCAGCGGACGAAGCAGCAAACGATCAGCCCGACACGCACGCTTTTACCGTGCAGGCCCATCTGCCGCAGGGCGGGCAGGCAACGTTGCATATCAATAAAGTGATGCCCGCTGCGGGCAGCTCATCCGAAACCGCCACGCAGATTGGCCAAGTCAAGGCCAGCGCATCGGGTTCGGATAATCTGGCAACGTTCACGCTCGAAGACAAGTTCCTCGATGCAGCGTCGAGCCTTCTGGAAGAAGGATGCAAGTTGCGCTTTGTCCTCGACTATCAGGGCAAGACCTATACACTCTCCTCCCCCATGGCCGTTGTCACCGCGCCGGCCGCAAAGGCAGAATCGGGCTCGACCACTATCGTCCCCACCACCATGGACCAAGAGATCACTCCGTTTGATTTCCCCGCATCGTTTCCCGGCATTGGCGGCAACAAGTTCACCTGCTGGATGCCCACATTTCCGATCCTCTTCGATTTCTCGTTTGCCGGATACGTGCTGTTTGGCGGAGGATACAAACCAGCCAGCTATATGAACGATTCGGGCAATCCGGATCCGGAGTACTGGAAGAAGTCACCGCGTGAGTCGGGCGCCAAGCAGGCAAACCGCTACCTCGACGAGATGGAGGGGAAGTGGAATCAGTACAAAAGTATGAGTGCCGGTTCGGGCACCGATCCAAGAAACACCAAGCTCCTTCGTCACCATTGCACGCCGCTGTTCACGATGGATATCGCCACACAGCTGTACGGCTCGCTCGCCTACGATTGGGTGGGCAAAACCTGGGGTAACAACAACGACCCCGCATACGGCAATATTAAGGCCCTCTTCCAGGTAAGAACCGACCTCAATTGGACCGAGCAGTTTACTCTAGGACCGGTGCCATTTTTCCTAAACGTCAACCCCTGGGTGCTGGCAAAACTGGCGCTCGCCGTGGGTGCCCACACGCACGGCAGCGGCGCGGCGTTTTTTAAAAACATTTCGCTCGACTATTCAAACACGTCGGGCTCGTTCACCATCCAGATCGGGCTTGCCGTCACCTTTGGCGCCGGCGTTGCAGGCGTCGCTTCGTCTGCCGTGCGCGGCGCCGCATCCCTCACGCTGTTCATTGGGTACGAGAAGGCAGATGGACACCAGCTTCCGCGACTGCGCGTAGGTGCAGACGTCGATGTCGATGTGATACTCCAGTTCGTAATGTTCAAGTGGACCACCAAGGCTTGGTCGGGGTCGTGGCCCACACTCATCGATTCGTGGAATATGTCGGTGAACAATGGCGACCAGTATGTGCTCCAGCGCTCTGAGCTCGCATTGGGTGGAGATACGCCTTATACGCTGGATGCCTGCTTCGGCTCGGCCGGCAACATTGAGGCGGGCGGCGTGCCGCAATTTATCGCATCGGCCACCATCGTCACCAACGCCGAACTGCTCGCACGCGCCGAGGTTAAGGCCACTGCCGTAAACGCCGCGCCTGTCGTGCGCGATTGGGATCAAGCGGTCACGCGCATTGAGCTCGAGGCGGATGCAGAAAGCGACGACACGGGACAGATCGAGCATTTCGTCCATGCACTGATAGAGAACGACGAAAACGCCGCGCCGATGTATGAGTACACCTACATCGGTCAGGCAACGAACACCGTTGCCGACCCGAACGCCAATTCTGCCGGCGTGTCGGAGGACGAGCGTGGCGGCATCAAGCCCTCGAGCGACAACGTGCTGTTTGCTGGCGTGCTCAGCGAAACCCACATGAAGCTGGCAATGATTGCCGGCGTAGAATGCCTGTTCCGTATCGCCTCGGTGCGCTACGGCGACAATGGTCGCTCGCGCCTGG
Organism: uncultured Collinsella sp.; assembly: GCA_958429345.1. Taxonomy (GTDB): domain Bacteria; phylum Actinomycetota; class Coriobacteriia; order Coriobacteriales; family Coriobacteriaceae; genus Collinsella. Next base: position 9,091 of record CAUAJK010000032.1, read on the forward strand.
TGGTACACACAAAGGCAAACGGAACGTGGTCCGCTCCCACGCCTGTGGATTTTCCCCTTGGGTTTGGCGAGGGCGACGTGGAGCGCGACGGCATATACGATTACGACTTCGACGTGGTGGAATATACGGACGGAAGAGGAAACCAGGACGCCTACGTGCTGCTGGTCTCGGGCGAGCGCCCCGCCGGCGACAACACCCTTTTCGATACGGCGAGCACATCCGGCATGCTGTCCGTTGTGCGCCTGCGCATAAGCAACGACGGAGTTCGCGTGGTATCGCACACGTCGTGGCGCAGCATCTCGCGCGGCCGCCTTCAGGAGGATGGCTACCATTGCTTGCAGTGCCCACGTATCACGGTGGGCAAGACACTTGTCGACGGGCGCCTGTCGGGCGCCTACCTCCACCGCCGCGGAACCACCGCAGAAAAGGCGCTCGGCAGCGAGGCCGAGGTTGCGCTGGAGTGCTTTACCCTGTGGTCGGACGTTTCGGGCGACAGTCTCACGTTCCGTCAGGTCCTCCGCTTTCCACAGGCACCGTCGAGCATCGAGCTCGGCGCGCCCGAGAATATCAACGGCAAAATGGTGGTGCCCGTTGCATACGAGACCGCAGGCGGTTGTGGCTGTGCATCGTACGCCGTGATCGGCCAGTCCATTGCGGGCTGGGGCGTTATGTCGCCAGATGCCACAGTACCCCACGCGGTGCCGTGGCCGCAGCACACGGGCTTTTTGGCTACCGTCAACGAGCAACTGCAGCATATTACTTGGACGCGAGGCGCATCGGCATTTGCAACGCAGCCCGTGGGTGCCGCAGGCTGTGGCCCGGCATCGTTTAGCGTAAGCAACAACGGCAGGTGCGTGCTCAATGTAGAGAACACCGATGGCAAGGTGGGGCAAACCTACGACGAAGAAGGCAACCCGGTAGCAGTGATGGGCAAGCACTTCCGCATCTTCGCCAGCACCTTGTCAGGCGATCTGTTTACGGAGCCGTTCGTGATGTGCGAGCTGGACCATCCCGTCGATCAGATAACGACATTTTTGACGTCGGGGAGCATGCTCTCCGCGCTCGCCACGCACATTGTGAGCGCGGAGAAGAGCGAGGCAGAACTACACGGCATCGAAGTGCCCTTGGTGGCGTGTGCCACTCCGACGGGCGCAGTCGCTACCTCGGGCGCGGTGGTGCCCGGAGCAGCAGGCGAATCCTTCATGGTCACGGTGCGAAACGACGGCAACACCTTGCTGACCGCCGGCACAATCGATCTGTACCGAGAGGGCTCCAGCCAGCCGTTCTCCAGCGCATCCATCGGGTTCGGAGCGAACACACGCATGGCATCGATCTACGATCCAGAGCTTGCCGAGGACGCTTCGGTCAACGACATGGCACACGTGAAGTACGCGCTCGAAACGCTGGGCACACCTTTTGCAACGCACCCGCTGGTAGCCGACAGTGGCAACGCCGTGCTGGCACCGGGTTGCACGGCACAGTTCCGCATGAGCTTCGCCATCCCCGAGAGTTGGAGCGATGAAGTGGGCAAACGTGTAACGCTATATGCGAAGGCGCGTAATCTGGTGGCGCTCGATCCCGTAACGCTCGAGGAAATTCGACCGGGCGCAAACTCGGCGCTGGGTGCCGTGCTGCACGAGCTTCATGTGCCCGACGCGGCATGCGAACGCTCGGAAGTTCAGGTCGGCGTATGCGACAGCGCTGATACGACAGGACTTCACGACGCCCCGATGACGGTCGACGGCGATGGCGGCGCGAGTGGCGGCGGCACTGACGAGGGCGGCGGCTCCGGCGGAAGCAGCTCCGGCAGTGGCAAGGACCACGGCACTAACAAGCGCTCCGGAAAAGCGGGCGCGCTTGCGGGCACGGGCGATGTCAACGCTCCCCTTACGGCAGCCGCTGCTGCACTCGCCGCGGCAGGCGCCGGCCTCATCGCCTACAGCGCCCGCCGCACGGCGCTCGAAAAAGACACCGCCGATGAGGTCAATTCTGATAAGCCTCACTAGCTCTCAGTTACCTTTGCGAGAGACGCCGACTCGGCTCATCGACCATCAAAATGGGCTGGTTCTGGATACCCAGAGCCAGCCCATTACGCATTAGATATCGTCAGAGGAGTCGAGTTCTGCCTCGAGCTTGGCACGGCGTCTTTTCGCCGTGAAAAACGTTGCGCACAGGACAGTAAACGTGGCCGCGAAAATCGTCGCACCGCAGAACACGCCCGTGGCCAGGTTCGCCAACCAAAAGACGCTTTCGAGTGGTACGATCTGCGCCTCAGCAATACAGCGCATTGCGGCAATAACAAGCGCGAACGCGGCGCCGCTAAGACCGCTGAGAAGCAGGAAATATCCAACAGGAAGATGCTCGGTTTGCCCAAAACGATTGGTGTCGACATAGCCCTTCCACGTTTGCAGTCCTGCGCAAATCAACATCACGAGAACGAGCCACAAATACATGGCTGCCTCGAACGGCGTTGCAAAGCCATGCGGCATTTCACTGGCGTCGCTGTGAACCCACGCAACCTGTCGAGCTATAAACTGGTAGAAAAAGATCATCAACATGCCAAACGAAAGCAGCACGAAACCAATCTTGTAGATCTTCGCGCTCTCAGCCTCCAGGCGCTCATCCTTTGGGCCGGCATATTCACGCCACTTTTGCACGAGTTTTAAATCTTCAAATTTCATAGCGAACTCCTAAAGAGCGTCAGGGTCGACGTCGCTCTCGTCTTCCCAAAACAAGTCGTTCAACGTAACGCGTAGCGCTTTACAGATTGCCACGCACAAATTGAGCGTGGGGTTGTAGCCGCCCGCCTCGATCAGGCCGATGGTCTGGCGCGTAACGCCCACGGCCTCGGCCAAGTCAGCTTGCGAAAGGCCAACCGCCGCGCGCGCCGCCTTCATGCGTAGGTTCTTTTTGCCCGGCATGGAGTTCCTTTCGTAGTAATGGACAGATATCCGTTGCAACATGACATATATATTGCATCTATCAGCCAATGTCAACTATATCTGTCATTACGGAAACCATATCCGCCATCGCTATGCGGACATAGCAATTTCGATTCGCTATTCAAACTTACTCGGACAGAGCCGACTCGGTTTTGTCCGAGTAAACGAATCTCCATCGAACTCCGAACGATTGTTCGATGGATTTCGTGTTGGGTGGAATCGTCTGTGGGCTGGGCTATGCTACCTTGACTATCTATATGACTTAAACGCAGCAAAGGAGCACCGAGAGAGCGAGTATGGCAAAAAACACCGCAAACTATGGTAACGACAGTATCCGCCAGCTCAAGGACGAGGAACGCGTACGCCTGCGCCCTGCCGTCATCTTCGGCTCGGACGGACTCGATGGCTGTGCACACGCCGCCTTTGAGATCCTGTCCAACGCCGTTGACGAGGCGCGCCAGGGCTACGGCAAGCTCATCACCCTTACCGCCTTTCGCGATGGTTCCATTCAGGTAGAGGACAACGGCCGCGGCTGCCCGCTCGACTGGAACCCCTCCGAGAAGCGCTTTAACTGGGAACTCGTCTTTTGCGAGCTCTACGCCGGCGGCAAATACAACAACAACCAGGGCGGCGACTACGACTTCTCGCTCGGCACCAACGGCCTGGGCTCCTGCGCGACTCAGTACGCTTCCGAATACATGGACGTCACGGTTTGGCGCGACGGCAACAAGTACTCCCTGCACTTTAAGAAGGGCAAGGTCGTCGGCGCCAAAAAGAAGGCACTCGAGATTGAGCCCAGCGACGAGAACCGCACCGGCACCACCATCAAGTGGCGCCCCGATCTTGAGGTCTTTACCTCGATCAGCATTCCCCACGACTGGTATCGCGAGACCATGCGCCGCCAGGCCGTGGTCAACGCCAACGTGACCTTCCGCCTGCGCATCGAAGGTGACGATGGCGAGTTTTCCGAAGAGGACTTTTGCTATCCAAAGGGCATCGAAGACTACGTGCTCGAGAAGGTCGGTACCGACTACCTCACCGAACCCTTCTTTATCGAGGCCGACCGTCGAGGTCGCGACCGCGAGGACCTGCCCGACTACAACGTGAAGATTACCGCGTGCATGTGCTTCTCGCGCACCTTCATGATGCAGGAGTACTACCACAACTCATCGTGGCTCGAGAATGGCGGCTCGCCCGAGAAGGCCGCCCGCAGCGCTCTGACCAGTGCCATCGATGCTTACATTAAGCAACAGGGCAAGTACAACAAAAACGAGAGCGGCATTAAGTGGCAGGACGTCCAGGACTGTCTGGTGCTGGTGACCAACTGCTTCTCCACCCAGACGTCCTATGAAAACCAGACTAAGAAGGCCATCAACAACCGCTTTATCCAGCAGGCTATGACGGCCTTCTTTAAGGAGCGGCTCTCGACCTACCTAATCGAGAACAAAGACGCTGCCAACAAGATCATGGAGCAGGTGCTCATCAACAAGCGTTCGCGCGAGAACGCCGAGAAGACGCGTCAGAGCATCAAGACCAACCTACAGCAGAAGACCGACATGGCCAACCGCGTGCAGAAGTTCATCGACTGCCGCTCCAAGGACAAGAGCCGCCGCGAGATCTACATCGTAGAGGGCGACTCGGCGGCAGGCGCCATTCGCACCTCGCGCGATGCCGAGTTCCAGGGCGTTATGCCCGTCCGCGGTAAGATCCTCAACTGCCTGAAGGAGGACTATCCGCGCATCTTTAAGTCCGACATCATCATGGACCTTATGCGCGTGCTGGGCTGCGGTGTGGAGATCAAGGACAAGCGCATCAAGAACCTTGGTGCCTTTGACCTGGACAACCTCAACTGGAACAAGGTCATCATCTGTACGGACGCCGACGTCGACGGTTATCACATCCGTACGCTCGTGCTCACCATGCTCTACCGCCTGGTGCCCACGCTTATCGACGAGGGTTACGTGTATATCGCCGAATCGCCGCTCTACGAGATCAACTGCAAAGAGAAGACCTACTTTGCCTACACCGAGCTCGAGAAGAACGGCATCCTCAAGGAGATTGGCGACCAAAAGTGCTCCATCAACCGCTCCAAGGGTCTTGGTGAGAACGACCCGGACATGATGTGGCTCACCACTATGAACCCCGAGACGCGTCGTCTGATCAAGGTGGAGCCCGAGGACGTCACCAAGATGGAAACCATGTTCAACCTGTTGCTGGGCAACGACGAGGCGGGCCGCAAGCGCCATATCTCGGAGCACGGCAAGGAATACCTGGACCAGTTGGACCTGCAGTAGCAGCAAATCGATAACGACGGCCCTTAAGAAGTTCAAGAGGATATCGTGGCAAAGAAGAAGACGAAGAACCAGCCGAAGAAAAAGCAGGTCAACGCCGAGAACGTCATCGGCCTGCACTCCGAGGTCACCGATCAGCCGATCACGCAGACGCTCGAGGTCAACTACATGCCCTACGCCATGAGCGTCAACGTCTCGCGTGCATTCCCCGAGATCGACGGCTTTAAGCCCTCGCACCGCAAGCTGCTCTACACCATGTACAAGATGGGTCTGCTCAAGGGCGAGCGCCAGAAGAGCGCCAACATCGTGGGCCAGACCATGAAGCTCAACCCGCACGGCGATGCCGCAATCTACGAGACGATGGTGCGTCTGGCAACCGGCAACGAGGCGTTGCTCGCACCGTTCGTTGAGTCGAAGGGCAACTTTGGCAAGTACTATTCGGGCGACCTGAGCTACGCCGCCTCGCGTTACACCGAGGCCAAGCTCTCCCCCATCAGCGCCGAGATCTTCAAGGACATCGACAAGGACCCGGTCGACTTCGTCGACAGCTACGACGGCGCCATGAAGGAGCCGCGCCTGCTGCCCACCACGTTCCCCAATATCCTCGTCTCAGCCAACAAGGGCATCGGTGTCGCCATGGCGTCCGACATCTGCGGCTTCAACCTCAACGAGGTCTGCACTGCCACAATGCACTACCTGCAGGACCCCGACTGCGACCTGCTCGAATACATGCCCATGCCCGACTTCTCGACCGGCGGCGAGATCATCTACCGCCGCGAGGAGATGGAAAAGATTATCGAGACCGGCCTTGGCAGCTTCCAGATCCGCTCCCGCTGGCGCTGGATTCCCGAAGAGCGCATCATCGAGGTCTACGAGATTCCCTACACCACCAAGACCGATGTCATCATCGAGCGCATCGTCAAGCTCTCCAAAGAGGGCAAGGTCAAGGAGATCGCTGACATCCGCGACGAAACCGACCTCTCGGGCTTGCGCATCGCCATCGACCTTAAGCGCGGCGTCGACCCCGACAAGCTCATGGCCAAGCTCTATCGCTCGACCACGCTGCAGGATTCGTTCTCGTGCAACTTCAACGTGTTGGTCGATGGTTACCCTCGCGTTATGGGCGTGCGTCAGATCCTGCACGAGTGGGTCAAGTGGCGTATTGAGTCCACGCGTCGCCGCATTAACTTTGACCTGGGAAAAAAGTCCGAGCGCCTGCACCTGCTGCACGGCCTCGAGGCGATCCTGCTCGACATCGACAAGGCGATCGCCATCATCCGTGGCACCAAGCTCGAGGCCGAGGTCGTGCCCAACCTTATGCGCGGCTTCGACATCGACGAGACCCAGGCCGAGTTTGTTGCCGAGCTCAAGCTCCGCAACATCAACGAGGAGTACATCCTCAACCGCACCAAGGACATCGCTAAGCTTGAGGGCGAGATTGCCGAGCTTGAGGAGATCCTCTCCAGCGAGGAGAACATCAAGAAGGTCATCAGCGACGAGCTGGCCGCGGTCAACAAGAAGTATGTGATGCCGCGCCGCACGGGCAGGATCGAGCCCCATGAGGTTATCGAAGTAAGCTTGGAGCCCGAGGTCGAGGAGTACCCGGTCACCATCATGCTCTCGCGCGATGGCTACCTTAAGAAGATGACGGACCGCGTGCTCAAGAAGGCGACCACGCTCAAGTACAAAGACGGCGACAAACCCTTTATCGAGTTCCCGTCCTCCAACACCCACGAGTTGCTGGTCTTTACCAACAAGAGCCAGGTGTACAAGTGCAAGGTTGCGGCGTTTGAGGATACCAAGTCGACCCAGCTGGGCTCGTACCTGCCGACCGATCTTGAGATGGAACCCGACGAGAGCGTCATCTGGGTCATCGACCCCGAGGACTATAAGGCCGACGTGCTGTTTGTCTTTGAGAACGGCCGCGTGGTGCGCGTCGCGCTTTCTGGATACGTCACCAAGACCAACCGCAAGCGCCTCAAGAACGCCATCTACGGTGGCAGCAAGCTGCTGTATGCCCAGGTGCTCAAGGAGGACCGCGACATCGCGCTGGTCTCGAGCGACTATCGCCTGATGAACTTCAACACGTCGCTGCTCAAAACCAAGACGACCACCAACACGCAGGGCGTCCAGGCCTTTACGGCCAAGAAGGGCCGCTCGGTCACCACCGTCGGCACGACCGAGGAGATTCTTGGCGCCGGCGTCTCGGCCGAAAAGTTCACCGCACAGAGTCTGCCCTCCGCCGGTGCCCTCATGAAAGAAAACGACATGCCGAGTCTGTTTGACTAGGACGACGGCAACGAGATCGTTAGACACTTCGCAAAGCGACGAGGCCCGGAACGCAACGGCATTGCGCCCGGGACTCGTCGTTTTTCTTCTCAACTATTTTTTAACGCAGATAAATTGATTTCTGCTTATTTTTCTGCGTAAAAAATGTCAGCGCCGCTGCTTCGATGCCCTTTGGTCAGTCGTTAGCAAAACTTGCAAAAGTTAGCAAAACTTGCAAAAATTAGCAAAACTTGCAAAGGAGCTACCATGGAGTACAGCAAGAACCCCTTTACCCCGACGTTCGGAAGCGTCCCTCCCTTTCTAGCGGGTCGCGAGCATATCCTGCGTGACATCAACCGTGGCTTTATCAACGGCCCGGGAGATCCCAACCTGTCAACCATTTTTACTGGCGCAAGGGGAACGGGCAAGACGGCGCTTCTCTCGCTCCTTTCAGAAACGGCGCTTGAACACGGCTGGATCGCAGCAAATGTCTCCGCCATGCCAGGCATGCTCGAAGATATTATCGAGCGAACCAAAGAAGCCGCAGATAGCTACCTCTCACAGCCTCACGCGCGCATAAACGGTGTTCAAATTGGCCCAGTGGGCATCGATTGGACATATGCTCAAGAGGCTCAGGGCAACTGGTGCACGCGCATGAATGGCATCTTTAAGCAACTCGAAAAACATGACATCGGACTTCTCATCACCATCGATGAAGTCACCGTCGATCTCGAAGAAATGCTTCAATTTGCCTCTGTTTACCAGCACTTTGTACGCGAAGGTAAAAAAGTTGCCCTACTCATGGCAGGACTGCCCTACAAAGTATCGGCGTTGCTGCGCAACGATTCCGTCTCGTTCCTCAGGCGTTCCCAATATCATCAGTTGGGACGAATCACTGACGTTGAAATTGCAAACGCATTCCGCAAAACCGTTGAGGCCGGAGGCCGCTCAATCACGCCAGAAGCGCTCGAGGATGCCGTGAAGGCCGTCGACGGATTTCCCTATATGATGCAGCTCGTCGGATATCGCACATGGGATGTTTCGGAGAACTCGCCCAAAATCAGTGCACCTGATGTACAGCAGGGTTCTCTGCTTGCCCGCATGGAGCTGCGCGATCGAATTCTCGAAACTACCTATCGGGAGCTTTCCGATAAAGACATTGAGTTTTTGCTCGCGATGCTGCCCGATTCTGGCCCCAGCAGGGTCTCGGAGATAGCCAAACGCATGGGCGTCGCCAGCAACTACGCAAGCCAATACAAACGCCGCCTCCTGGAGGACGGCGTCATTGGAGAGCGCGGGCGTGGTCTCGTTGGCTTTGACATTCCCGCGTTCAGGGAATTCTTGAACGAGAAGGCGTTTTAGCACGCCGGAATTGTCCGCGGAAGCATCAACGCATGGTAATCAGCATTCCTCTTGGTAAGGATAGCAAGCATTTTCCACCAACACCGATTGCCATGCGTTCTTCTTGTCCTTAGGCGAGCTTGCGAGCGAGCTCTCGCACCTCTTCCAACTTGGGCGACGATGCCATGCTGTCGCGCTCGGTCATACCGCTGATGGTGACAATGCCCTGGTCCTCCCACTTGCAGTACGCGCAGGTCGACTTGTACATAGCGATCGCCGCATCATAGACGCCCTCGCTGTGGCTATCGAGCAAAAGGGCCGTCTTGGTGAACGGGAAGCCCGTAGCACCGAAGGCGTACAGGCGGTCGATGGCGGCCTTCTCCTGCGCGGTGATATCAAACCAGTAGATAGGCGAAGCGAAGACAACCATATCGGCGCCTTTCAGCGACTCGATCACGTTGGCCATGTCATCCTTCTGCACGCAAGTGCCCTCATGGGTAAAGCAGTACTGGCATCCCAGACAACCAGCGATCTTTTTGCTGGCAACGCGGACGACCTCAACCGCATGGCCGCCCTCACGCGCGGTCTCGGCAAACGTCTCGACCATGGTGTCGGTATTGGCGCCCTTGCGCGGGCTGCCGCTCAACACAACGATATTCATAAGAATCTCCCTCCTTCATGCCGCAGGCGCGCGGCATATTTTTTGTTTTAACCAAAACGGATGGAGCTATTCAGTCGTCTGTAGATCGCATCTCTCGTTCGTGTTCTCTAGACACAATCTCATTGCCTGATAACTCCTCGGCCACCTTGATTCTCTCTCCGAGAATTGAACAGCAAATCGTTGCTCGCAAAGTATCGACTGTGGGAAAATTAGCTTGAGCTTTCTCCCTGCTCGCATAAGCGTTCGCGTGAAAGAGCCTAGCCGCATCGGCCAGGCGCAATATAGATCCGCGGAAACCGGCCTACGAACAAGGAGCGTCTTATGTATGGACAGCATGTTGCACCGCAGACCCATAACAAACGGACTGGCCTGTCTTTCCGCGACGTCAAGCGTCATGCAGGCGCCAGAGTCGCCGCCTTCGGAGTAAGCATTCTTGTGGCGGGACTGCTTTTGCTACCCCGCACAGCACTGGCGACAGAAATGCCCGAAACCGATGTCGCAGCACCCATTACCTGCGACGAAGCCAACGCGGAAGGCAGCCTCACAGCTACCACCGTTGTCGACCATAACTATGACCTGGAGCTCCCTCCTGCCTTCATGTTGGTCCAGAATGAGGCGTTTGTATACGATTTCCCCGACAAACCCGAAGACTTCATCTACGGGCTTAACGACACCGTCCATCTCTTCAAGATCGACACCGATACCGAAGGCCTTATAAAAACCGAGAACCCCAAAGAGGCCAGCGTCTCTATTGCCCTGACCATGATCGACAATCACGTTAGAGCAACCGCTGTCTTTACAGGCGGCTACGCCGACGACCAAATCCCTTACAGACTGAACCTCACCAGCTCAGCCCACCTTAGCACACACGTTGACCGTGACTTCGACAGCGGGCAGGGGATTATGCACGAGACGCGGCACGATTACTACATCCGCTACGTCTTCGACAGCGACGTGCACTTGATTGCAACCGATACGAGCGGTTCCAAACCCGATCCAAGTGTTAAACCGAGCCCAGAGGTCGAACCCGAACCGGAAACCAAGCCCGACCCCACACCGCAGCCCAAGGCAGAAAAGCCCGCGGCAAATCCCGTTTCCACTAAGGCAGTAGCGGCGGTTAAACCAGCCGGGACCACTCTACCCGCGACGGGCGACAACGGCGCGATGGCTGTCGCCCTGAGTGTTGCCGGTGGCGCAGTTGCAGCAGTTGGTATTTCCGCAACAAGGCGTCGCAACCGCTAGCCAGCATTTCGTACCCCGCAGACAAAGCTCTATCCCCGCTCCGATGAGCTTTACTCACCGAGAAGTTTCTTCCCCACGGAAATGAGTTTCTTTCCAACGGCCGCCTTCACGTCATCAACGCCCCGCGAAACCGTCGAAACAGACTGTGCCGAACCGCCATCGAGCTCTACCCCATCGCAAACAGTGTCGACGGCGTCTTCTGGCAACATTTTTGGTCGCCATAGCTCCGATTCGGCAGGGCCCAGTCTCCGCTCGATCTCGAGCAAGACTTGTAAGGAGTCCACAGTCAAGATCAACTACGGGAATCGTGACGAGCCGATACCGCCCGCATGCCCCCTTCGGAATAGGCGCTGAGCAGCTCCTGGGCGTGGGCGAACTCGGGCCCTCGCCTCCAACCGAGCAGGCGGTTGACCGCGAGATTTCCCTGGACGTTGTGGACGAAGAGCAGAGAGGCGTCTGCCAGCCCCAGCTCCCGGGTCGCCCGGTGAAGGCGAGGAAAAAGGGCACGAAGGGAGCGAAGAGCGTTCCGTCGGAAAGTCGGAACGCTCTGTTTGCATTTTTGGGATCGTCCCAAATCCTTGCCAGCTCTGTGGCGGATGCCGAAAGCTGTAGATCGATTATCTGCAGATTGTATCAATCCATGCCTGAATATCTTTCTCAGAAGTACGGAGCATGGATTCATCGAACTGCACATCGAGGCCCGGCTTCACGATTGCGCCTTTGCAGGCTTCCTCAAAGTCCTTCAGCGCGTGTCCCAGCCAGCCGCCATTGGTGGCAAACGGATACACGGTCTTCCCGGTCAGGTCAGCCCGCTCCAGGAAACTGCGCATGGCGGGCGCAAAGGTGTACCACCAGACAGGAGAACCCAGGATAATGGTGTCGTAATCTCTCCAGCCAATGTGCAGCGGCTTCAGTTCCGGGCAATAACCCTCGGCAATCTCACGCTGCCCCTGATTGACGACTTCATCATAATCGCCATCGTAGGGAACAACCGTATCCATACGAGCAATATCCCCGCCGATTTCCCTCTGGATCATCTCGGCGATGCGCTTCGTGTTGCCTCCGTAGGAGTAGTACAGAATCAAGGTTTTCATTTCACGCTTTCTCCTCATGCAAGAGGCTTCCCGCTGAATACGGGAAATGCGCTGAAGTCACCATAGTTGGCGATGCGCTCCATGTTCTTGAGGGTTTCCATGTCTTCCTCGGAGATCGCGAAATCCACGTCCGCGTTGCTTTCCATGTGGGCGGGATCTGCCGTCTTGGGAAGCGCGACGGCTCCAAGCTGAAGGACATAGCGGATGCAGAGCTGGGCGGCAGATATGCCGTACTTCTCTGCCATCTTAACGATCGCCGGATTCTTCAGCGCCTCGCCGTGGGCGATGGGAGAGTATGCCTCCACCTGAATGCCCTGCGCCTTGCAGAAGTCCACCAATGCCGAATCGGTGTTGGTGATGTGCAGGAGGATCTGATTGACCATGGGCATCACGCGGCAAGAGCTCAGGAGGTTCTCAAGGTCATCTTGCAGGAAGTTGGACACGCCGATTACCTTGACCTTGCCCGCCGCCCGCGCATCCTCCAACGCACGCCAGACCTCCTTGTTCTCCTCGAAATAGCGCTTCTCCACACGGAACTCGCTCCACGGCTGGGGAGAGTGGATGATCATCTGGTCGAGGTAGCCGAGCCCCATCCTCTCCAGCGTCTCATCGATGGACTTCGCCGCATCCTCGTAGGTCTTCAGCTCTGCCGCGATCTTGCTGGCGACGAAAAGCTCTTCCCGGCGAACGCCGCAGGTGCGCACGCCCTCGCCGACGCCGCGTTCGTTTCCGTAGGCCTGCGCGGTGTCGATCAGGCGATAGCCCAGCTTTACCGCCTCGCGAACGGCTTCCGCCGCCTCGGCATCGTCGATGAACCAGGTGCCCAGCCCCAGCTTGGGAACCTGGACTCCGTTTGCCAACGGGTAGGTTTCATTCAAGATCATCGTTCTACTCCTCGCCCCAGACATCCTTTGCCATGCGGAAAACCGCCCATGCCTTGGGCCAGCCGCAGTAGAAGGCTGCATGGGTCACGACCTCCGCGATTTCTTCTTTTGTAATACCGTTCTTCTTTGCCTCCGCCAGGTGATAGCGGAAGCTCTCATCGGTAAGTCCCTGAGCCATCAGCGCGACGACGGTCACGAGGGAGCGGTCGCGGAGACTGAGCTGCCCCTCTCGGCTCCAGACCTCTCCGAAGAGCACGTCATCGTTCAGTTCCGCGAATTTCGGGGCGAATTCGCCCAGGGCATCTCTGCCTGCCGTCTGCTTGACTGCCATGTTTCGTTCCTCCCTACAGCCTTGCGTACTCTTCATGGGATACCGGCTCGCACCACTCGTTCTCGCAATTCTCGCCGGGAACCTCCACTGCGATATGGCTGAACCAACTGTCCTTCTTCGCTCCGTGCCAGTGCTTGACGTTGGCGGGGATCATCACGACGGAGCCCTCGTGCAGGCTGACGGCGGCCTTGCCTTCCTCCTGGTACCAGCCCTCGCCAGCCGTACAGAGTAGGAGCTGACCGCCTCCTTTGTCCGCGTGATGGATATGCCAGTTGTTGCGGCATCCCGGCTCGAAGGTCACGTTGGCGGCGAACAGGCCACCTTCCGGATCGGTCAGCGGATTCAGGAACGAATCGCCGGTGAAGTATTGGGCATAGGCGGTGTTCGCCGTTCCCGTGCCGAATGCGTTGACCTTCTCGAACTGCTCTTTTCGTTCATACCTCATAATTGAAACCTCCTGCTTAGGATTATCGATTCACGCCATAGCGCAGCCAGACCGCCCCGCCGTCCATGGCCTTCGCCTCTTTCAGCGTGAAGCCAAGGGCCTTGCTCTCCGAAATGCCTTCTGCGGCTCGGAAAACCGGCGGCGTATCCGGGCTCCCGTCTGCCGCCGCCGCCAACACGATGCTGATCTCATCGCACATCCCCGCTTGCAGGAACGACCAGTTCAGCACGCCGCCACCGCCCAGCATCAGGGTCTCGATGCTGAATTTTTCTTTCAGCTTGGAAAGGGCCAGACCGTGATCCAGCTCCGTTTCTCCCGCGATGATGTACGAGATTCCCAGCTTTCTCAAAAATGCCCTGTAGGCGTTGCCGACCTGTTCTGTCAGCACCTCGACGACATGGGCGGTGGTGTCCACATAGCGCAGGGTGCTGCTTTCCCACCCCAGCTTGCCGTGGGGGTCCACGGAGACATAGAACATTCCGAAGTCCGGCTGCGCGATGAAATCACCTGCCGGAACGGCCGGCGCATCTTCGTCCAGGTCCGGCTTCCTGTAGAAGGTGAAGTTGTCGTCCGTCGTCACCCTGCCGGACAGCCAGCCCTGGTGATGGTAAAAGGGCTCTTTCCCGAAGGCGATGTCGTAGAACGCATCGCCCGCCGCGATCGCGTCGGAAATGTTGGTGTAAGCGCGCCGACGGCTGACCGCCAAACGCA
>CAUAJK010000033.1:0-21816 GCA_958429345.1 uncultured Collinsella sp.
ACGGGCGATTGGCTCAGGGGTAGAGCATATCCTTCACACGGATGGGGTCACAAGTTCGAATCTTGTATCGCCCACCATCTAAAGTACAGGTCAGAGGTGTTAAGCCTCTGGCCTTTTTCTTTTTGACACCAAGGGTGATTCCAAAACGAATCGTAGTCGTATAAGGCGTCATTTTTTTCGCACCCTTTTTGCTGACGCCATTGCATGTTTTGTATAAAACGCATGCGTATTTTCATTGAATTCCCCATGTGATCCGCGCGCAAATGTGGAGACAGGGACCACATGCCCAAAGCTCCTTCCAGCGGTTTTCTATCACACGACGGTTTTTCGGCGGAACTCGGCATGCTTTTGTCAGCATTTGGTTTGCTTCCCGTACTTACCCGCATGATGCCCCGGTAGATAATCGGCCATGCCCGCAATCCGCACGGCCTACGGTCGAAACCAGGGGAGGCCACATGGACGAAATCGTCTGCGCAAACACCGCATTCCGCTACTGGCGCTGCCCACCGCAGGTGCATGACCTCTACCCGCGCCTACCCAGCTCCGATGACGGCTGGCGGGCCCTATCCCAAGCCCCTTTCGTAACCGATGTCCTCAAGACCCCGATTATCGCTGTTGCTTCGCCAGGTTGTTGTAATCACCACTCGGGATTGCGCTCCACTATTCGCTGGGAAGGGGCTTCGGATACCGGCACAACAACCGACACTCATTTAGGCTTTAGCGTCACCAATCCGCTTAACACGTTATTTACTATGACACGCTTTGTGTCCCAAATAGATCTCGTACTGGCTATGTACGAACTTTGCGGCTGGTTTTCTGTTTTCGAGCCGACCCCCGCTGTCGAAATGCAGTTAAAAATCGCGTTAAAGGAGAATCGCAATTCCAGCACGCAGGATCTGTTCGAACTTGGAGAAGGCGAAGACGAGATTCCTTGGAAACAAGTTTATGCCCGCACAACCGTAAAGGTCCCAGCAAATGAAGGCCAAACGAACAATCGCGAGGATGGAAGAGAGGTTACGAAACTCAAAGGTACTTCGCTTTGGATGAGAAAGCCACTCATCGAACTGAGCGACTTGCATCGATTCGCCGAAAAGGTCAAAAGTCAAATGTGGGGAAAGCAGTTTTATGATGCCGCTCAGCAGGTTATCGGCATTGCTGCGTCTCCGCTCGAGGTCGCGGGGGTCCTGCTTCTAAGTCGTTCTCGACGTCTAGGTGGTTCAGGATTCAGATACGTATACCTCAACGATTTAACCCCTCTATCCGAGGAAGCCCAAAGCATCGCAGGTCAAAAGGTTTGCTACAGTGACATCGTGATTGTAAACCCAATCCTAATGAAGGCAGCAATTATCGAAATCCAAGGTGAGGTCATCCATGGGTCAGGCGCGGTACTTGACCAAGATGCGGAGCGCATGACTGCGCTCCAGAGCATGGGTTTCGATGTGTTCCTGGTAACCCACGATATGCTTAACGACAAAAAACAGCTAGACGCCATAGTCAAAAGCGTCTGCAGTCGTTTGGGGATTCGATATAAAGCCAAATCCGAGGCAATGAAGCGCGCCGAGACGCGACTGCGAGCAAATGTTCTGTGCAACTGGTTGGAACTCGGAAATTAGCCGGCGACAAGGCGCTAGAACGACCTAGTTTTCCTGCTAGTGAATTAGTATCATTTCAAAACTATGCCGGATTACGGGGCTGGACCCGGACCGGCCGTCCATACCCTGCATTTCGCTGAATGCGCAAGTCGTCTACCTGCGGTTTTGATTTTACCGATTACGGCATGCTCGGGGGTTCCCGGCCTGGCCCCGTAAACCGGCATGGTTTTGAAATCGCCGGGTCGGCGGGAGCGCGATCGGCCCCGATAATGGGCCCGGCGCCGGCGGGATGGTCGTTGGGCGGATGGCGGCCCGTGGGGTGGAAGCGAAAACCGGCGAGCGGCGGAACCCGAGATGCCCTGGGGGCGCCGGGGAGGAGGGCGGCGGCAGCGCCGCCGCCCGCGGGGCGCGCCCCGCGGGCCGGATCCGGCATCGCGGGCCCCTTGCCCTCGAGTCCGCGCCGCGCTCTCGTCCCAGCGGCGCCCGCGCCTCCGGAAAGTTTTTCCAAAATTATCCTTGCATCGGCGGGGGAGTTCCCGTATAGTACTTGTTCGCACGGGGGCGTAGCTCAGCTGGGAGAGCGCTTGACTGGCAGTCAAGAGGTCAGGGGTTCGATCCCCCTCGTCTCCACCCGAGCATTGAATGAGGCTCCAACGCAAGTTGGGGCCTTTTTTCATATAGGCACACAAGGTCAAAGGCGGCACCATGATCCTCCTGGTCGACAAGATCGTGCGTTGAACGGGCGCCGCGTGCATGGTAGTATTTCACGTCGTGGTTCAAGATGGGTGGCCTGTTCTATTGGCCTCTATTGCACGCGCCATTTTATAAGGGCTCTTGGCGCAACGGTTAGCGCAGGGGACTCATAATCCCTGGGTTCTGGGTTCGAATCCCGGAGGGCCCACCAGAGAATCGAGGGGCCGGGCAAATAGCCCGGCTTCTTTTTGCCATAGTTCCCACTCCATATGCCTGCCAAATTGCTTTGAAAAACGTTTGCAGTTCAAATCCACGTAAAAGATTATGCTGGTTGACAAGAACCATTTCAAAACTATGCCGGATTACGGGGCTGGACCCGGACCGGCCGTCCATACCCTGCATTTCGCTGAATGCGCAAGTCGTCTACCTGCGGTTTTGATTTTACCGATTACGGCATGCTCGGGGGTTCCCGGCCTGGCCCCGTAAACCGGCATGGTTTTGAAATCGCCGGGACGGCGGGAGCGCGATCGGCCCCGATAATGGGCCCGGCGCCGGCGGGACGGTCGTTGGGCGGATGGCGGCCTGCGCCGCGACTGCGAAATTTTCCAAAATTGTCCTTGCATCGCCGTGAGAGTTCCCGTATAGTACTTCTTCGCACGGGGGCGTAGCTCAGCTGGGAGAGCGCTTGACTGGCAGTCAAGAGGTCAGGGGTTCGATCCCCCTCGTCTCCACCCGAGCATTGAATGAGGCTCCAACGCAAGTTGGGGCCTTTTTTCATATAGGCACACAAGGTCAAAGGCGGCACCATGATCCTCTTGGTCGACAAGATCGAAAAAAGCTTCGGCGCGCGCGTCCTCTTTAGCGGCGCGTCCTTCCAGATCAACCCCGGCGAGCGCTTCGCTCTCGTGGGCCCCAACGGCGCCGGCAAAACCACCATGCTCAAGATCATCATGGGCATCGACAGCCCAGACGCCGGCCAGGTCCAGTACGCCAAGGACTGCCAGGTAGGCTATCTAGAGCAGGAAACTAACCTGGAGCAAAAGGACACCACCATCCTTGCCGAGGTCATGGCCGCCGCCAAGGAAATCCGCCGCATGGGCGAGCGCGCCAACGAGCTGCAGGCCCAGATCACCGAGCTCTCCGAACAGGGCAAGGACGTCGACGCCCTCCTCAACGAGTACGGCCAGGTCCAGGACCGCTTTGAGCATCTGGGCGGCTACGAACTCGAGAGAAACGCCCGCAAGATCCTGTCCGGCCTCGGTTTTAAAGTCACCGACTTTGAACGCCCGTGCTCTGAGTTTTCCGGCGGCTGGCAGATGCGTATCGCGCTGGCAAAGCTCTTTCTGCGCCACCCTGATCTGCTGCTGCTGGACGAGCCC
The DNA here is from genome assembly GCA_958429345.1 of uncultured Collinsella sp. Lineage (GTDB taxonomy): Bacteria > Actinomycetota > Coriobacteriia > Coriobacteriales > Coriobacteriaceae > Collinsella. The sequence continues at coordinate 3,665 of CAUAJK010000033.1, forward strand.
ACCAACCACCTGGACCTCGAAAGCGTCCAGTGGCTGCGCGGCTTTATCGCCAACTATGACGGCGCCGTCCTCATCGTCAGCCACGACCGAGCTTTTATGGACGCCTGCGTCGACCACGTGGCCGCGCTCGAGAACCGCCGCGTGACCACCTACACCGGCAACTACAGCAGCTACCTTAAGCAGCGCGAGGACAACCTGGAGCAAATGCGCGCCAAGCGCGCTGCCCAGGAGCGCGACATCGCCCACATGCAGGTCTTCGTCGACAAGTTCCGCTACAAGCCCACCAAGGCCGCCCAGGCGCAGGAGCGCATCCGCAAGATCGAGCAAATCAAAAAGGAGCTCGTCATCCTGCCCGAGGGCCACAAGCACATCGACTTTAAGTTTCCCGATCCGCCACGCTCCGGCGATATGGTCGTGGGCCTGGAGGGCGTCTCCAAGTCCTACGGCGACAAGCACATCTATAGCGACATCGACCTCAAGCTCTACCGCGGTGAGCATGTGGCGCTCGTCGGCCCTAACGGCGCCGGCAAGTCCACCCTCATGAAGATCATCGCCGGCCTGGAGCCGCCCACTACCGGCACGCGCGACCTGGGCACCAATGTGGGCGTGGCCTATTACGCCCAGCACGCGCTCGAGGGCATGACCGAGTCCAACACTGTCCTGCAAGAAATCGACACCGTTACGCCCAAGTGGACCGTGCCGCAGCAGCGCAGCCTGCTGGGCGCCTTCCTGTTTAGCGACAACGATTCCATCGAAAAGCAGGTACGCATCCTTTCCGGCGGCGAAAAGGCGCGCTTGGCCCTGGCCAAGATGCTCGTGGCCCCCGAGGCGCTCCTGTGCCTGGACGAGCCCACCAACCACCTGGACATCGACTCGGTGGACATGCTCGAGAACGCTCTGCAAAACTTCCCCGGCACCATCGTGCTGATCAGCCACGACGAGCACCTGGTTCGCGCTGTGGCCAACCGCGCGATCGATATCCGCGACGGCAAGGTCACAGTCTATGACGGTGACTACGACTACTATCTCTACAAGCGCGAGGACCTCGCAGCCCGTGCCGCCGCCGAGGCAGTAGGGGAGAGCACACCGGCCACGACCAAGGCAACCAAGCCGACCAGCTCAACCCAGCCCAGCGCCGCCGCCCCTAAACCGGTCGAGGGCAAAAAGACCAAGGAGCAAAAGCGCGCCGAGGCGCAGGCCCGCGCCGCCCTCAACAAAAAACTCAAGGGCGTGCGCAACCAGCTTAAGAAGATCGAGGCGGAGCTCGACAAAAAGCGCGCCCGCTATGACGAGCTTATGGAATTGATGGCAAGCGAAGAGCTTTATGCCAATCAGGATAAGTTCAACGCCGCACTGGGGGAATATAACGGCCTTAAGCAAGAGCTGCCCAAGCTCGAGGACGAATGGCTCGAGCTTTCCACCCAGATCGAAGAGGAGACCGCGCGTGAACTCTCGTAAGGCCGCTGCCGTGGCGATGAGCATCATCGCCATCGCGTGCCGCATCTGCGGCATCTTTATGAGCGCGATGACCGTGCTGCTGTGCTTTAGCGGCCTGACCGCCAAGCTGCAGATCGTCGGCTTTGTCGTCGAGCTTTCTCGCGCGCTGCCGAGTGCCATCGCCGGATACGGCGTCATCACCTCACCCTTTGGCGGTGTGTTCCGCTTGGATTACGCCATCGTGGCCGTCATCCTGTTTGTGGCCGACTACCTGCTCACGCGCGCCTCGCGCCGCGTTCGCTAGAGGAGCGCCATGTCCAACAGCTACCTGATGAACCTGCTTGCCAGCGCCGTTGCCGTCATCGTTGGCATCGTCATCCACGAGAGCGCGCACGCCGCCGCGGCCTGGGCACTCGGCGACAAGACGGCCCGCTCCCGTGGCCGCGTCTCGCTCAATCCGCTCAACCACATCGACCCGTTTGGCACCATTCTTCTGCCGCTGCTTATGCTCGCGGCCGGCGGCCCGGTGTTCGCCTTCGCCAAGCCCGTGCCCGTCTACCTCAACAACCTCAAGCATCCCAAGCGCGACGAGGTCCTGGTGAGCGCAGCCGGCCCCGCATCGAACATCGCGCTGGCATGCCTTGCAGCCGCCCTCATGCACATGGCCTATGGCAACCTCTACACCAGCATGTCCTTTGCCGTAGCGTCGCAAATCATGAACTTTGGCGCCACGTTTATCGTGGTCAACCTGTCGCTCGCGTTCTTTAACCTCATTCCGATTCCGCCGCTTGACGGCTCGTCTATCATCGTGCCGTTCCTCAAAGGTAAGGCGCTGACCAACTACTACCACCTGCAGCAATACGCCATGCCCCTACTCATCATCGTGCTGTATCTGCTGCCCATGTGGACCGGCATCGATGTGATCGGCCGCTATTTCGACGTTACCGTGTATCCGCTGGCCGAGTGGCTGCTCAACTTCGCAATCGCCGGCATCTAAGGTAAACTTACAGGTCGACCGCGCAAAACGGTCGCAACATGCACCCAAACCGCGCCGCGAAGGCGCCGTCAAAGGAGGTCGAAGATGTCGTATCGCGTGTCGACGCAGGTCTACAGCGGACCGTTCGACCTGCTGCTGCAGCTGGTAACCCGTCAAAAAGTAGATATCGGCGCCATCTCCATTAGCGAGGTGGCCGAGCAATACCTGGCCGAAGCCGAGCGCATCGAGGCACTAGACCTGGACGTGGCGAGCGACTTTTTGTTGGTTGCGGCAACCCTTTTGGACATCAAGGCCGCTTCGCTGGTGCCGCAGGAGGCCCCGCGCAAAGCCGACGCCGATGACGACATTGACGAAGACCTCGAGGAACTTAGCGCCCTCGACGGCGACGCCCTGCGCGAGGTCCTGATTCAGCGCCTGATCGCCTACAAGCAGTTTAAGGGCGCGGCGGCAGCTCTCTGCGCCCGCATGCAGGCCGAAAGCCGCATGCATCCGCGCGTGGCCGGCCCCGACCCCGAGTTCTTGGGCCTTATGCCCGACTACCTTGCCGGCATTACTCTGCGCGGCCTCGCCGTCATCTGTGCCGACCTGGACGGCAAGCGCCAGACCTTCCTGCTGGAGGCCGAGCACGTGGCACCGCATCGCGTGCCGCTCGATCTAACGGTGGCCTCGGTCGACCGCTTTACCATGGCGCACCAAACATGCACCTTCCGCGAGTTGTTGGACGGCGACGCCACCACCGAGCAGCTCGTCGTTACCTTCCTGGCCATGTTGGAGCTTGCCAAGCGAGGCTCGCTCACCCTGAGCCAGGACGAGATCTTTGGAACCATTCAAATCAACCGCGTCGAGGGCGCCGAGGCATACGTGCCCGGCGAGGGCCCCGAACTCACCGAATAGGAGCGGTTACTATGTCAACCCTTTCCACGCTGGAGGCAAACAGCCTCAAAGGCGCCTTGGAGGCGCTCCTGCTGGTGTCGAGCGATCCGGTGAGCGCCCCTGCGCTGGCTGGTGCGCTGGATATCGCCCCCGGCGAGTGCGCATCGCTGCTCGCCGAGCTCAAATTTGAGTACGAGGAGGCCAACCGGGGCTTTCAGCTGCGCGAGGTCGCCGGTGGCTGGCGCCTGTTTACGCATCCCGCCTATCACGACGTGGTCGAGGCCTACGTGCTGAGCTGGGACACGCAAAAACTGTCGCAGGCGGCACTCGAGACCCTGGCCGTGATCGCCTATCACCAGCCCGTTACGCGCGAGGTGGTCAAGGGCATCCGCGGCGTCAACTCCGACGGCGTCATCGCTTCGCTCGTTGACAAGGGTCTGGTGCGCGAGCTCGGTCGCGACCCCCAGCGCGGGCAGGCCATCATTTACGGCACGACCAACGCCTTCTTGGAGAAGTTCGGTCTGCGCTCCACCCGCGACCTTCCCGATCTAGAGCAGTTTGCCCCCGACGAGCAGTCGCGTCAATTTATCCGCGAGCGCCTGAGTGGCCGCAGCATTCAGTCCACGCTCGAAGAGCAGGCTGAGGATCTGGACGAAGAGCGTGAGCTGATCGATACCGATATTGATGATGTCGAGGCAGTCGGCGGCGAGGAAACGCTGTCCACCGACGACACTGCGGAGGATACGCATGACGAGGACTAACGAAGCAGGGGAGACGCGCGCCGGCGTTGCGGCGTCCAGCGCGGATGCGCACAAGTCCGACGCCCAGCACGTCTACCCGCATACCATGCGCCTGCAGCGCTTTTTGGCGCGTGCGGGCGTAGCGAGCCGCCGCGGGTCGGAGGACCTGATGACCGCCGGCCGCGTGACGGTTAACGGCGAGGTCGCGACCGAGCTGGGCACCAAGGTCGATGTCGACCGCGATTGCATCGAGGTCGACGGCATGTCCGTCAAGCTCAACCAGGGCGCCGTGTACCTGATGCTCTACAAGCCGACCGGCTACCTCACCACCATGAGCGACCCGCAGGAGCGCCCCTGTGTGGCGGACCTGGTTCCCCGCGACCGATTTCCGGGCCTGTTCCCGGTGGGTCGCCTGGACCGCGACACAACGGGACTCTTGCTCTTTACCACCGACGGCGACTTGTCGCAGGACCTGCTGCACCCGAGCAAGCACGTCTACAAGACCTACCAGGCACTCGTTGACGGCGAACTGTCCGATCGCGACCTCACGCCGCTGCGCCGTGGCATCGAGCTCGACGACGGCCTATGCCAGCCGGCAATCTGCCGCGTCATTACCGCGCGCGAGGCCGAGGCCGTAGCTCCCCAGGGCGTCAAGCCCGGCACCACCGCCGTGGAGGTCATCATCCGTGAGGGTCGTAAAAACCAGGTCAAGCGCATGCTGAGCAAGATTCATCATCCCGTAATCCGCTTGCATCGCTGCAACTTTGCCGGCCTGGAGCTCGAGGATGTGGCCAAGGGGTCGTGGCGCGAACTCACCGACCGCGAGGTGCAGATCCTCAAGTCCGGCGGCATCCCGCCTAAGAAGGCCAACTCCAAGCGCAACGGCGGCAAGCCCCAGGACACGCCCGCGGCCCACACGCGTCATCACGGCAGCCACGGCTCCGCACCCAAGCGCAACACCTACCGTGAGCGCTACACGGACTAGGCAACCCGCCAAACCGCAGCGCCCGCACATCATACCAGCACGTCAACCACCGAAAGGAAGCATTACATGATCGTCGCCATCGACGGCCCCGCCGGTTCCGGCAAGTCCACCATCGCCAAGGAGATCGCCCGCCAGTTGGGCTTTAATAAGCTCGATACGGGCGCCATGTATCGCGCCGTCACCTTCGCCGCGCTCGACCGCGGCATCGACCTGGATAACGAGGCGGCCATCGACGCCCTCGCCGAGCAGATCGAAATCCGCTTTACCAACAGCACCGGCGAAGACACACGCCTAACCATTGACGGCCAGGACGCCTCGGCTGCCATTCGCACCCCGCAGGTCGACGCCAACGTGTCCAAGGTCTCGGCCTACCCGGGCGTGCGCGCGGCCATGCTCATACACCAGCGCCGCGCCGCCGAGGACCGCGATATCGTGGCCGAGGGTCGCGACATCGGAACCGTCGTATTCCCCAACGCGCAAGTCAAGGTCTTCCTGACCGCCGACCCGCGCGAGCGCGCCCGTCGCCGCGTGCTGCAGCGCCACCAGAACGATGCGCAACCGCTCACCACGCCACAGCTCGAGGCCGAGGTCGACGAGACCCTCGTCGCCCTCAAGCAGCGCGACAAGCTCGACAGCAGTCGCGAGGTGGCGCCGCTCGTGCCCGCCGAGGACGCCGTGCATGTAGACTCCACCGCCCACACCATCGACGAGGTCGTCCACATTATCGAGGACCTCATCAACCAAAGGAGGTAGCCCATGCACCTGTTTAAGCAGACGCCCGAGGATTACTACAGCGCCCCTTATGCCGAGTTCCCCGCGCTCATCCGCGGCACCGTCTTCGTGGTCATGGCAATCCTTTGGGCCTTCTCCAAGCTCATGTGGCGCTGGAAGGTTGAGGACGCCGATCTGCTGTTTGAGCGCCAGGAAGGCCGCGGCAGCGTGGTCATCTGCAACCACACCTCGATGGCCGAGCTCCTGGCTGTAGAGACGTCGCTGTTCTTTGGCGGCCGCCGCATTCGCCCCATTTTTAAGTCCGAGTTTGCCAAGAGCAAGATCGTACGCTGGGCCTTTAGCCGCGTGGGCGGCATTCCCGTCGAGCGCGGCACTGCCGACATGAAGTGTCTGCGTGCCGCCCAGCATGCGCTGCAGCGCGGCGAGGACGTTCTGATCTTCCCCGAGGGCACGCGCATCCGCTCGCGCGAGATCAAACCCGAGGTCCACGGCGGCTTTGCGCTCATCGCCCAGATGGGCAAGGCACCCGTGAATCCGCTCGCCATCTGCGGCTGGTCCGACATCACGCCTGCGGGCAAAAAGATTATGCGTCCCAAGAAGTGTTGGATTCGTGCCGGCAAAGCCGTCTCGCTTTCCGACGCACCGGCCGGACTTAAACGCACGGAGCGTCTGGCCTGGTTTGAGTCCGAGGCCATGAACCGCGTCTACGCCATGCGAGACGAGCTGTGTGCCGAGCATCCTGGCAGGTTCTAACCATGGACGAGAACGCTATGGATACCATCGCGGCTGCGTCCGACCAGGATGGCGCGCCCACCATCGAGATCGCAGCCCACGCCGGCACCTGCTACGGTGTGCAGCGCGCGCTCGACATGGCGTTGTCCGCCGCACCCCAGGCAGGGGGGAGCGCTCAGGTCCATACCCTGGGGCCGCTCATCCATAACCCCATCGTGGTGAGCGAGCTCGCCGAGGCTGGCATTGGCTTAGCCGAGACCCTGGACGACGCAGCGTCGGGCACCGTAATCATTCGCGCCCACGGTGTGGTGCCGCAGGTGATCGATGCGGCTCACGATCGCGGTCTTACCGTGGTCGACGCCACCTGCCCCTACGTGAAAAAGGTCCACGTGGCGACGGAGCGCCTGGTACGCGAGGGCTACCACGTGGTAGTCGTGGGCGAGCCGGGCCACCCCGAAGTCGAGGGCATCTTAGGCCACGCCGGCGATGACGCACAGGTCGTAAGCAGCGCTGCCGATGCGGACGCGCTGCCGCTCAAGGGCAAGGTGGGCCTCGTTGTGCAGACCACCCAGACCGCGCAGAACCTCGCCGAGGTCGTGGCTGCTATCACGCCGCGCGTGCAGGAGCTGCGTGTGATCAACACGATCTGCGCCGCCACGAGCGAGCGACAGCAGGCGGCCGCCGCACTTGCCAACCGCAGCGACTGCATGGTCGTCGTGGGCGGCAAAAACTCCGGCAATACCCGCCGTCTGGCGCAGATCTGTGCGGGCGCCTGCGAGCGCACGCATCATATCGAGGAGGCAAGTGAGCTCGAGGCCGCATGGTTTGCTAACGCACGCCACATCGGCATCACCGCCGGCGCTTCCACTCCGCAAGAACACATCGAACGCGCCGTCGAGCGCATCAAGGAGCTTTGCCGCTAATCATGGACCAGACCGTACCCGCATACGCCGCAGAGGTGGCCGATTACGGGCGCAGCCGCGACCCCGAGCCGGGTGAGGGCGCGCTCGTAAAGAGCGTGCGACCCGAATCGCCCGCGTGGGATGTGGGTATCGAGCCGGGAATGCGTGTGCTCACGGTCAACGGTGAAGCACTCACCGACATGATCGTATGGCTCTGGGAGGCCGACGACGACACCGTCGACCTCGAGGTTTTCGACCCGCGCGACAACAGCGTCACCCCCGTCGAGCTCGACCGCTTCCCGGGAGAGGACTGGGGCCTTGAGTTCGATGGCCCCATCTTCGAGGGCATGCGAACCTGTGTGAACGCCTGCGTGTTCTGCTTTATGACCATGCTGCCCAAGGGCGGCCGCTCAACACTCTATATTCGCGATGACGACTACCGCCTGAGCTTTTTGCAGGGCAACTTTGTCACGCTCACGAACCTCACCGACGAAGATGTTCAAAACGTCATCCAACGCAACATGAGCCCCATGAACGTGTCGGTCCACGCCGTAAGCCCCGACGTCCGCCGCCGCATGATGGGCCGCAACGCCCAGCGCGGCATGGACGTGCTCGAGGCCATCATGGCCGCCGGCATCGAGATTCACGCGCAGATTGTGCTGTGTCCCGGCATGAACGACGGCGAGGAGCTGCAAAAGACCCTGCGCTTTTGCGAGGAGCACGAGCAGATCACGAGCCTGGGCATCGTGCCGCTGGGCTTTACCAAGCACCAGAATCGCTTTACCTGGTCATACAGCGACAAGCCCGAGCTCGCGCGCGAGACCATCGCCATGATCCGTCCCTACCAGGATCGTGCCTACGAACGCTTTGGCCGCCATACCTTCCAGATGAGCGACGAGTTCTACCTGGATGCCGGCATCGATCCTCCCGAGGCGGACTTTTACGACGGCTACCCGCAGTACTACGACGGCATCGGCATGATCCGCTCGTATCTGGACGAGACCGACGAAGTGCTTGCCGCCGACGCCGAGCGTCTGGCTCGCGTCCGCGCTGGCATCGCCGAGCGCAGCCAGCGCCTCCTGTGCCTCTCCGGCGCCAGCGCGCGCGATACGGTGGCGCGCTTTGTGGAGTCGCCACATGGCCTCGACGGCACCGTCACGGCCATCAAAAACCGCTACTTTGGCGGCAACGTGGACGTGACCGGTCTCATCGTCGCCTGCGACATTCTGGAGCAGCTGCCGCAGGACCTCTCGGGGGTTATGCTCTTTGTGCCTAAGCTCATGTTCAACGCTGACGGCATGACGCTTGACGAGTATCATCGTGACGATTTACTCGCAAGCCTTACCAGTCGCGGCGCCGAGGCTCATGTGGTGTCGACCATGCCACATGAGCTGCTCGATACCCTGGAGCATGTCCTTGGCATTGTGCCTGCCGACTCTACTAATTCCACTGACCCTACCCATTAAAGGAGTGCAGATGAAACCTATCGTCGCCGTCGTCGGACGCCCCAACGTTGGCAAGTCCACGCTCGTCAACCGCCTGGCCCAGACCTCGGACGCCATCGTCCATGAGTCCCGCGGCGTCACGCGCGACCGCTCATACCACACGGCTGATTGGAACGGCCGCGAGTTCACCATCGTCGACACGGGCGGCATCGAGCCGCTCAAGAGCGATGACGTCTTTGCCACGTCCATCCGCGACCAGGCCCTCGCCGCCGCCGAGGAAGCCGCCGTCATCCTATTTGTGGTCGACGGCCGCACCGGCGTCACCGAGGAGGACGAGTCGGTCGCCCGCATGCTCAAGCGCTGCGACAAGCCGGTCTTTCTGCTGGTGAACAAGCTCGACAACCCCGATCGCGAAAACGACAGCATCTGGGAGTTCTATTCGCTCGGCATCGGTGAGCCCACGCCGCTCTCGGCCTTGCATGGCCATGGCACGGGCGACCTGCTCGACGATATCGTGGCCCTGCTTCCGGAGGAAGAGGACGAGGTCGCCGATGAGTTCCCCGACGCGCTGAACGTCGCCATTATCGGCCGCCCCAATGCCGGTAAGTCGTCGCTGTTCAACCGCATCCTGGGCGCCGACCGCTCTATCGTGTCCAATATTGCCGGCACGACGCGCGACGCCATCGATACCGTTGTGGAGCGCAACGGCAAGCACTACCGCATGGTCGACACCGCGGGTATTCGCAAGAAGAGCACCGTGTACGAGAACATCGAGTACTACTCCATGGTCCGCGGCCTGCGCGCCATCGATCGCGCCGACGTGGCTTTGCTCGTCGTCGACGCCTCCGTGGGCGTTACCGAGCAGGACCAGAAGGTCATGGGCCTTGCCATCGAGCGTGGCTGCGCCATCGTGGTGCTGCTCAACAAATGGGACCTGCTCGACGATGACCGCAAGCGCGAAGCCTGCATGGAGACCGTCGACCGCCGTCTGGGCGTCATGGCTCCCTGGGCCCAGTACCTGCGCATCTCTGCCCTCACCGGCCGTAGCGTTGAGAAGATCTGGGCGATGGTCGACGCCGCCGAGAAGACGCGCTCGCAAAAGATAACCACCTCGCGCCTCAACACCTTCCTCACCGACCTGCGTGAGTTCGGCCACACCGTGGTGGACGGCAAGCGCCGCCTGCGCATGCACTACGTGACTCAGACGGGCATCAACCCGCCGACGTTTACGTTCTTCGTCAACCACAGCGACCTGGTCAACGACACCTACCAGCGCTACGTGGAGAACCGCATGCGCTCGACTTTCGATTTTGCCGGCACGCCCATTCGACTCTTCTTTAGGAAGAAGGAGCAAAAGGATGCATAATCCGATTCTTCTGACTGCCATCTGCGCCGTGGTCTCGTTCTTTATCGGAGCGATTCCGTTTGGCCTGATCCTGGGACGCGTGTTCAACCACACGGACATCCGCAAGGCGGGCTCCGGCAACATCGGCACCACCAACGCGCTGCGCGTGGCCGGCCCCAAGGTCGCGGCGCTCACGCTGCTGCTCGACTGCCTGAAGGGCGCCATCTGCGTCCTTATCGCCCGTCCGCTCATCGCCGATCTGGGCTATGGCTTTCCGCCGAACATCATGGCGCCTGGAGCCCCCGGCGACTGGATGCTCGGTGTTATCTGCCTGGCAGCGGTGTGGGGACACATCTTCTCGCCCTACCTCAACTTCCATGGCGGCAAAGGTATCGCCGTGGGTCTGGGCGTAATCCTTGCCTGGTACTGGCCCATCGGACTTTCGCTGCTGGGCATGTTTATCGTGGCCGTCGCCATCACCAAATTTGTGTCGGTGGGCTCGCTTGCCGCCGCCATCGGCCTTCCCATCGCCGCCTGTGCGGTCTTTCCGTACAGCAGCCTGGGACTTAAGTTTTGCATGGCGATGATCGGTATCACCGTGGTGTGGGCTCATCGTGCGAACATCAAAAAGCTCATGACGGGCAAGGAGTCCAAGCTCTCGTTTACCAAGCGTGTCACCGAGCCCGACGATAAGTAGGAGAGAGTCATGAATGTTGCGCTGATTGGCTCCGGCTCCTGGGGAACCGCCGTCGCCGGCCTTGCCGCCGCGCGAGCCGAGCGCGTGATCATGTGGGCCCATAGCGAGCAGACGGCCGCCGGCATCAATGGCGAGCACCGCAATCCCCGGTATCTGGTGGACTACGAGCTGCCTCGCAACGTCGTCGCCACGACAGACCTGGCGCAGGCGTTCGACGGCGCCGACGCCATCATCTTTGCCGTGCCCTCCACGCATCTGCGCAGCGTATGTCATCAGGCGGCACCCTTCATCGCCATCGAGATCCCGGTGCTCTGCCTCACCAAGGGTATTGAGCCCGAGTCCGGCCTGCTCATGAGCGAGGTCATCGCCAGCGAGATCGGCAACGAGGCGCGCGTGGCGGCGCTCTCCGGCCCCAACCATGCCGAGGAGATCTGCCGTGGCGGGCTTTCTGCCGCCGTCATCGCCAGCGAAGACCCGCAGGTAGGGGAGACCTTTAAGGACCTGCTCCTATCCACGGCCTTCCGCATCTACCTATCGCAGGACATGACCGGCGTCGAGGTTTGCGGCGCCATGAAAAACGTTATCGCCATCGTGTGCGGCATCTCTGCCGGATCGGGCGCGGGCGACAACACGCTTGCTCTCATCATGACGCGCGGCTTGGCCGAGATCAGCCGCCTGGTGCACGCCCGCGGCGGCCAGGCCATGACCTGTATGGGTCTTGCCGGCATGGGCGACCTCATTGCCACCTGCACCTCCGAGCATTCGCGCAACCGCACCTTTGGCTACGAGTTTGCCCACGGCGTTTCGCTCGACGAGTATCAGGAGCGCACGCACATGGTGGTTGAGGGCGCCGTTGCGGCCCGCAGCGTCAGCGAGCTCGCCCGTTCACTGGGCGTAGACATTCCGCTCACCTTTGCCGTGGAGCAAACGCTCTACAACGGTGTTACTTTGGATAGGGCGCTCGAGATCCTTACCGACCGCGTCCCCTCTCAAGAGTTCTACGGACTCACCGACTAGCGCAGAAAGGCTACTACCATGGGTTCCATTAAAATCGCTCCGTCCGTCCTTTCGGCCGACATGGCCAACCTCAAGGGCGAGCTCGACAAGATCGCCGGCGCCGACTACGTGCACTTCGACGTCATGGACGGTCACTTTACCGGCAACCTCACCTTTGGCGTTGACATCCTTAAGGCCGTCAAGCGCTCCACCGACGTGCCGGTCGACGCGCACCTGATGGTGTCGAATCCCGACGAGACCGTCGATTGGTATGCCGATGCCGGTGCCGATATTATCACAGTGCACTACGAGGCCTCTACGCACCTGCACCGCACGCTCACGCATCTGCAGCAGCGCGGTGTCAAGGCCGGTGTGGTGCTCAACCCCGCCACGCCCGTCTGCGTGCTCGAAAGCATCATCGACGTTGTCGACATGGTGCTGCTCATGAGCGTGAACCCCGGCTTTGGCGGCCAGAGCTTTATCCCCGGTACCATCGCCAAACTGCACGAGCTCAAGGCCATGTGCGAGTGTCACGGCGTTTCGCCCCTCATCGAGGTTGACGGCGGTATTTCTTCCAAGAACATTGCCGAAGTCGTCAAGGCCGGCGCCAACGTGCTCGTGGCCGGTTCCGCCGTATTTAAGTCCGAAGATCCCGCTGCCGAGGTTGCGCTGCTGCAGAAGCTGGGCAACGAAGCTGCACAGGAGGCATAAACCCTTATGACCGCAGGTCAAAACCGCATACCCGTGAATCTTGACTATGCCGCCTCGACGCCCATGCGCGCCGAGGCGCTCCTTGCGCAGCGCGAGTACGACGACAGCGAGCTTGCCGGCGTCAACCCTAACTCGCTGCATTCGCTCGGCCGCAAGGCCGCTGCGCGCCTAGAAGTGGCGCGTCGCGAGATTGCCCGCAGCTTTGGCGCGCGCGTCCGCCCGTCCGAGATCATCTTGACCAACGGCGGTACCGAGGCAAACCAGCTGGCGCTCCTTGGACTTGCCGAGGGCGCACGTCAGCGCGATCGCAAGCGCGACCGCGTGATCGTGTCGGCGATCGAGCACGATTCGATCCTGGACAACCTACCGCTGCTGCGAGCCGCGGGCTTTACCGTGGACCTGGTACAGCCCTGCCGCGCGGGCTACATCGAACCCGCCGCGCTGAGCGACTTGCTGGGCGATGACGTAACGCTCGTGAGCATTATGGTTGCCAATAACGAGACCGGTGTGGTGCAGCCCATCCGCGAGCTTGCGGCCGCCGCGCACGCCGCGGGCGCCCTGTTCCATACCGACGCCATCCAGGGTTATCTGCATATCCCGCTCGATGTACACGAGCTGGGCGTTGACGCCATGACCGTTGCCGCACACAAGATTGGCGGCCCCGTGGCCTCTGGCGCGCTCTACCTTAAGAGCCGCACGCCGTTGCGCCCTCGCATCTTCGGCGGCGGACAGGAGGCCGGCCGTCGTGCCGGCACGCAGGACCTGCGCACGCAGCTGGCTTTTGCCGCTGCCGCCTCCGCGCTGTTGCCGACCGTAGCCCAGGAGCGCGCGACGCTGCAGACCTTATCTGACAAGCTCTATGCCACGCTCACGGCCCATCCGCGCATTCATGCCACTATGGGCGATTACGCGCAGGCCAATCGCCTGCCCAGCATGGTTTCGATCTACGTTGACGGCATGGACTCCGAAGAGCTCATCATTAAACTCGACGCCACAGGCTTTGAGGTTTCGGCCGGCTCTGCCTGCTCGAGTGGCAGCATGGACCCGAGCCACGTGCTCAGTGCCATGGGCATTGGCCGCGAGCAGGCATTGGGCGCACTGCGTATTTCCTTCGATGACCGCGTGAATCCAGGCGATCTGGACGACTTTGCCCGGGCGCTGCTGTCGATCGTAGGTGCCGCATGATTGTTGCCGATCTCGAGCGTGCCCTACTGGCGCGCTATCCCAAGGCAGAAGCCGAGAGCTGGGACCATGTAGGCCTTTCCGTGGGCGACCCTGCCTCCAAGATTACCGGCGTGGCCTGCGCGCTCGACGCGACCGAAGTCAACGTTCACCGCGCCCAGGAGGCCGGTGCCAACGTGTTGTTGACGCATCATCCTATCTACATCAAGGCGCCCGAGGCGTTTTGCCCGGCGGATGCGTCGCGCCCCCAGTGCAGCGCAGCACTGTTCGAGGCCGCCCGCTGCGGCGTGAGCATCATCTCGCTTCACACCAACCTGGACCGCTCGCACGAGGCACGCATGTATTTGAGCGAGCTGTTGGGCGTCGCGCCCGTGAGCTCGCTGGAACACGTGGACGACCCCGAGGCGACCGGCCTGGGCGCGCTTGCAACGCTTAACGACCCGTGCACGCTGCGAGATCTTGCCGCCCGTGCTGCCATGGCCTTCGGAAGCGACCCGCGCGCATGGGGCGATGCCGAGCGCCCGTGCCGCACCGTCGCCATTTTGGGCGGCTCCCTCGGCGACTTTGGCGAGTTTGCCATCGCCGCCGGTGCGGATGTCATCGTAACCGGAGAGTCCGGGTATCACGTGGCGCAGGACCTCGCTCTGCGCGGTCTGGGCGTCATCTTGCTCGGTCACGATCGCTCCGAAGAGCCGTTCGTGGATATCTTGATGAACTCTGCAGTTGACGCCGGGGTCGACCCCCGTCATGCGATTAAAATACTGAACCCTTGCCAATGGTGGACTGTGACAAAAGGAGAGAACTTATGAGCGCCGGCGCTACGCTACTCAAGCTGCAACAGATCGATTTGGAGCTCGCCCGCAACAAGAGCGAACTTGCCAATATGCCGGAGCTCAAGGAGCTCGCTTCCAAGCGCAAGACCTATATGAAGCTCAAGTCCGAGATGACCAAGCTCTACGCCCAGCGCAAGGATCTGGACATTGAACTCGACGATCTCAACACCACCGAGATTCAGACCAACAACGCCATCGAGGCTGCCAAGAAGCGCCATGTTGACGGCTCCGACTACCGCGAGGTTCAGGACCTGGAGAATGAACTCGCCACCCTGGCTAAGCGTCTGGACAAGATTGAGCACACCCGCAAGGACGTCGTTGTCGCCCATAAGGAGGCGCTCGACCGCGAGGCCCGCGCGCAGGCAATCATCGCCAAGTTCGAGGAGGGCGTGAAGGCCGATACCAAGGCCGCCCGCGCCAAGGCTGCCGACCTGCAGGCTCAGATTGACGTCGCCGCTAAGGAGCGCACCGCGCTTGCTGCCACGCTGCCGGCCGACGTTCTCACCGACTACGAGCGTCTGCTCAAGCAGTTCCGTGGCCTGGCCGTCGAGACCATCAAGGGCAACATCCCCACGGTCTGCCACACCGCGCTGCAGGCGTCGTCCATGAGCGACCTCAACCACGACGGTAGTGAGATTACGCACTGCCCGTACTGCCACCGCCTGCTCGTGCTCCCCAGCAAGGAAGCCTAACAATGACAGCGGCACCCAACAATTCAATGCAACTTGAGGGAAAAACGATCCTGCTGGGCATTACCGGCGGGATCGCCGCCTATAAGTCGTGCAATATCGTGCGCCTACTGCAAAAGCGCGGCGCGCGCGTCAAGGTCGTTATGAGCGAGCATGCCACGGAGTTTGTGGGGCCGCTCACCTTCCGAGCGCTTACGGGCGAGCCAGTCGCTGTGGGCCTATTCGACGATCCCTCCGACCCCATCCACCACATTTCGCTTGCGCAGGAGCCCGACCTGGTGGTCGTGGCGCCCGCGACGGCCAACATTATCGCCAAGATGGCCAACGGCATCGCCGATGACCTCATCTCCACCACGCTGCTTGCGACGCCGCGACCCATCGTGATCGCGCCGGCCATGAACAATGGCATGTGGAAGGCACCGGCCACGCAGACCAACATGGCCACGCTGCGCGAGCGCGGTGTCCACGTTGTGGGACCCGGCAGCGGTTACCTTGCCTGCGGCGATGTGGACACGGGACGCATGAGCGAGCCCGAGGACGTCGTCGAGGCCGTTTGCGCGGTGCTCAACCCGATACCTGGGGATCTAGCAGGCAAAAGCATCGTCATCACCGCCGGCCCCACGCATGAGTCAATCGATCCCGTGCGTTTTATCGGCAACCGCTCATCGGGCAAGATGGGTATCGCTCTGGCGGGGGAGGCTGCACGCCGCGGTGCCACCGTCACGCTCGTGCTGGGACCGACTTCGCTTGACGTTACCCGCGGTGTGAAGTGCGTGCGCGTTCAGACCGCCGCAGAAATGCTCCAGGCGGCGCTGAGCGCTTTCCAGACGGCCGACGCGGCCATTTGCGCCGCCGCCGTCGCCGACTACACGCCTGCGGCCCCGGCGGACCATAAACTCAAAAAGGCCAACGAGCGCCTGGATCGAATCGAACTAGTCGAGACCGTTGACATCTTGGCCGAGCTCTCACGCCAAAAGGGCGATCGCCGCGTAATCGGCTTTGCTGCCGAGACCGATAACGTCGTCGAGTACGCGCAGCGAAAGCTCGCCCGCAAAGGTTGCGATGCCATTATCGCCAACGATGTCTCGCGCGCCGATTCGGGCTTTGGGACCGACACCAATAAGGCCTGGATTGTAAGCGCAACTGGCACGCAAGAACTTCCCGTGCTAACAAAACCCCAGCTTGCAGATGCAATTTTGGACTTGCTTCAAAATTTATAAAAAAGTTCTTGCGCAAGTACAAAGTTTCGGGTTAATATACTCCCTGTTGCGAGCGAGAGCAGAGCAACAAACAAAAGCTTCGGGACGTGGCGCAGCTTGGTAGCGCACTTGACTGGGGGTCAAGGGGTCGCTGGTTCGAATCCAGTCGTCCCGACCAGAAGTTTGCAGGTCAGGCACCTAGTGCCTGACCTTTTTTTTAAGCAATTGCTTAATTTTGATTAAGCAACAGGGTGCCAAAAATCTACCTACGCGATAATCGCTTTTTGCGGTTACTTGCGCGTTTTGTACGCGCTTGAGCCGATTTACTAACGCGTTATGAATCTACATACGCGTAGCTGGTATACAGCCGAGTACAGGCTGTATTTATCGCGGCGATTTACGCGGATATAGCGACTGTAACGAACAAGCGTGTCGCTGTATTTATTCCAGTAGTTCACTTGACCGGTGGACAAGTGGGCTGTTGCAACGAAACGCCAAGCAGGATGGACTCCATGCGAAGAAGCCGCAGAGGTATTGGCGGGGAATTGCGGCAGGCGCTCTGAGAGCCGCTGCATGACCCCATTTCTCCTCAACCCGATAACCTGTTCCACAAACATCAAACCGATCGAGTAACCGCCAAAAGAAAAGCCCGCGCGGAGTTGCGCGGGCTTAACAGAGGAGGGCTAGAAGCACCAAGCGGGGCAGACGCAACACGAGCGCATCGCGTTGTAGTAGTTCGACGGAATGCCGTCGCCGAAGACACTGAGGAAGTTGGCTGAGTTGATCGGATTCACCGAGCGCTCCCACCAACGCTGGCCAATGGCAATGGCGGAGTTGCTCACAAAGTAGTTCTCCGTCACCTTGCCGATGAAGGCCTCGTACTGGCTGCCCTCGGAGGAACTCCAGGGGTAGTCGGATGCCCAATAGGAGGTGGGGACGATCTCTGAATAGCTGAGCAGGAACAGCCTGTCCGATGTCGCGGTCACGGCGGCATTTTTATTTGCATCTCCACCACCGACGTTGTTCGTGAGCTTCCCGACGGACTTCACCTTGGACTGGAAGTCGGATGGCATGAGGCTCCAGATTTCGCCGGAGTTCATCTTCTGGCGCAGCTCCGACTTCTCCCAGCCGCCGGCATTGGTGTTCGTGGCGTTCATGCAGGAATAAATGGTCGTCGAGGTGGTGAGGAACGTAAGACCGGCCTTGCCCGAGCCGTCGGCGAGGTCGTCATGGTTGATGCCGATGATGCGGTAGGTCAGCGTCTTGCCATTCGTCAGCTTCATCGTGAACTTCGTCCCCGCGTCCATAGCGGCCTTGGCCTTGGAATACGCAGGCGAGGCCTCGCCCTTCGCCGCGATGTCCTCTGCCACGGCCTTCTGCTCGTCCAAGGTCCAGTCCTTCGCGTCCTTGGCGACAGCCGCCTGGACGGTCGCGGAACCGGTGCCTGTGGAGCCGCCACCGGACGCACCGCCGCCCTCGACGCCGGCGGTCGTCCCATTGTTCACCGTGTTGCCGACCAGGTTGAACTGGTTTCGGATGGCTCCCGCCACGCCGGGTCCCGCGAACACGATCACCAGGCCGATGACGGCGATGATCAGGACGTACTCGATGATTGACTGCCCTCGGAGACGGGTACTTCTAGGAGATACCCCCCCCC
>CAUAJK010000034.1:0-21786 GCA_958429345.1 uncultured Collinsella sp.
TGCTAGGCGGGCACTTTTACCGGGCGGCTAACCCACACAAACCCCCGAAGAGCCCAAAAAGGGACGGGTTTATTTTGGCACGTTTCGGTCGGTATCAGGAAGTGTCAGGGACGGGGCGGCGGCGGTCCGTGGGCGCGAAAAGAAGTATCGGGCTTGGTGCGCCCGCTTCTGCCCGTCCCGTGCGCAGGCGATGCTCGGCTTATCGGCCCGCGATGCAAAGGAGATGCTCATCCCACGAGCACTACCGGGAAGGGCTTGCGATTCGAGCCCTCGCCTTAGTATTTTGGTCATTTAGCACTATAATCACCATAGGCATGCGCATAACGTTGCGCTTAATCAAGAGGAGAAAACGTATGGGTCTGTTTGACATGTTCAAGAAGAAGGCTGAGCCCGCGGCTGCCGCTGCCCCGGCCTCCATCTCTGCTTCTGCCGGCGCCGACGTGCTGTGCTCGCCCGTCAAGGGCAAGGTCATCAAGATGGCCGACGTGCCCGATCCCGTCTTTGGTGGCGAGGTTCTGGGCAAGGGCTGTGCCGTGTGGCCCGAGGACGATCTGGTCTACGCTCCCTGCGACGGTAAGGTGACCGTCACCATGGGTCACGCCGTGGGTCTGCAGTCCGATAGCGGCATCGAGGTTCTGGTGCACGTTGGCGTCGATACCGTCAACATGAACGGTGATGGCTTCGAGGGCTTCGTCAAGGCCGACGACGTTGTGAAGGCTGGCCAGCCCATCCTCAAGATCGACCGCGCCAAGATCGCTGCCGCCGGTTACAAGGACTGCGTCGTCGTGGCCGTGTCCAACACCGCCGAGTTTGCCGACGTCGAGCTCACCGTTGAGGCAGAGTCCGCCGTCGCCGCCGGTGACGCCATCGTCAAGGTCGTCCGCAAGTAAACTGTGGCATCCAAAGGATGTGCAAGGGTGGTCGGGTTTTCCGGCCACCTTTTTTATTGCACCGCGGGAAAGCGTTTTATTGCACGTTGGGCGGGCTTGCAAACCGTTCGGACGCTAAAACGAACCGACCGTGCCTTCGCGTTGCCGAGGGTGTTCATAAGCGGATAGTATGGGCTTACTTATTACAACGTGCGCCGCGTCTGGGAAGCGCGGTGCCGCTCATTGGGAGGAACAACATGAAAAAGAAGCTGCTGCTTGCGCCCCTCATGGCCGTCTTGGTTGCATGCGTGGTCCTGCTTTCCGGTTGCGGAGGCCCTTCGGTCGAGGAACTCATCACCGAGGATCTTACGACTCAGTTTGACGAGGTCAAGAACGGTGGCGACGACTTCCTCTCTGGTCTGGAGGAGGCTTCGGGCGACGAGTTCGAGCAGCTGGGTATCGATCCCAAGGAGTATGCCAAGACCTATCTCGAGGGCTTTGACTACAAGATCGGCGACGTGACGGTCGACGAAGACAAGGGTGTCGCGACCGCCGAGGTCTCCATCACCTGCAAGTCTATGAACAAGATCGTCGAGGACTTCTCCACCCAGTATCAGGAGAAGGTCGCCGCGCTTGACACGGTTCCTTCCGATGACGAGCTGTACAAGATGGCCGGTCAGGTTATGGTCGATGTGACCAAGGCCACCGAGCCCAGAAAGACCACGGTTATCTTCAAGTACACCTGCAACGACGATGGCGAGTGGTCTGCCGACGACTCCGTCAACTCCGAGATGATGGATGCAATGCTGAGCTAGGGGGTTACGCGGTAGTTCGTTACGGCGTTTTACCAAACGCCGTAACTGCTCGACGCTGCAAACGCCCCTAAGCGGCAATCTGACGTTCAATTTCAAGGGCGCGACCAGAAGGTCAGCGCCCTTTCATTTCACGTCACCTTGCTCGCTTAGGGGCGTTTTCGCTGTCCGTTCTCTACCTGCGGCGTTGCCATGGTGGTCATTGGGGCGGCACTTGGGGACGTTCCTTTTCTGCCGGCAGTTGGGGACACTCCTTGTGCCAGCGTTGCATCGAGTGCTTGGGAAGATGCGACCCGGTTTTTGGCCGAATAGTGGGTCGCATTTTCCGGATGGGGTGGGTTGCGGAAAGTGCGACCCGGAATATTGCTCTGAAACGGGATGCGGTTTCCCTGATGCGCCTCAAACGGAAAGCGCATCCCATTCCGGAGCTCCAAAACGGGATGCGCTTTCCGCGCGGAAGAATTGTCGCAGCTGCGTTAAGCAGTGTCGCTCGTTACTCGCCCAGCACCAGCGCCGCGAGCTCGTCCTGGGTGTCCACCACGTAGTCGGCGCCGGCGGCTTCCAGCTCTGCGCGGCCGCGGAAGCCCCAGCTGACGCCCGCGCTCTTAAGGCCGGCGTTGTGGCCGGTCAGGATATCGACATTGGAATCGCCCACATAGAGCGTGGTCGACGGATCGGCGCCTAGCTCTTTCATCACATGCAGCGTGACGGGTGCTTCGGGCTTGGGAGGAAACGCATCGACGCGTCCCTGCACCAGCGCAAATCGCTTAGGACCAAAGTATTTTTCGATAAGCGGAGCCGCCGAGATGTGGTCCTTGTTGGTGAGCACGGCAAGCTGCACGCCCGCGGCACGCAGGCGGTCGAGCATCTCGATTGTGCCGGCATAGGGGGCGGTGTGGTCCTCCTTGTGCTCGCCGTAGTAAGCCCTAAACTCGGCAAGCGTCTGCTCAAACATACGGCTGTCGCCCGCATACTCGGCAGGCATAAAGCGCTCAACCAGCTTGAGCATGCCGTTTCCCACCTTGTAGCGGTACTCGTCAACGGCAAACGTGGGCCAGCCGTGCGCCTCGCAGGTATGGTTGCCGGCGGCCGCCAGGTCCTCGAGCGTGTTGAGGATGGTGCCGTCCAGGTCAAAGATCACATGGGAAAAAGCTGCTGCCATGGGTGCTCCTGCCGCTTGAGTTGTAAAACGCACCCCATGATACTGGGCATGCGTGCCGGGCATGTTTGGAATCTGAATATCTTTAATAGCCCTGAGCCTTTGTCGTTAGCAAATTCTCGGCAGCTGCTCTCCTACGAGCATGTCGAGGATGCGGGTCGAACCCCAGCCGGTGCGCACGCGCACGGCGGGACGGGCGCCCTCGGCAAGCGGCAGCACGCGACCGATAATCGCGGCGTTCTCGCCGTAGTGGGCGGCGCGCATGGCGCTCAGTGCGGCATCGGCTTGCTCGGCCGGTACGACGGCGACCATCTTGCCCTCGTTTGCCACCTGCAGCACATCGTAGCCGAGCATCTCGCAGGCGGCCTGCACGTCGGGACGCACGGGCACGGCATCCTCGTCGACCTCCATGGCAACATTGCTGGCCTGGGCAAACTCGTTGAGCGTCGAGGCCAGGCCACCGCGCGTGGGGTCGCGAAAGCAACGCGTGCCGGGCGCTGCGGCCAGAACGTCGGCAATCAGGTGGTTGAGCGGTGCGGCATCGCTTTCGATCGTGCTCGAAAACGCCAAGCCCTCGCGCTGGCTCATGATGGCGATGCCGTGGTCGCCCAGCGTACCCGATACCAGGGTGACATCGCCGGGCTGGCAGTTTGCGCCGCTGAGCGCCACGCCCGCAGGCACCTCGCCCACGCCGGCGGTATTGATGTAGACGCCGTCGGCCCCGCCGCGCTCGACCACCTTAGTGTCGCCCGTGATTATGGACACGCCCGCCTCGCGCGCCGTCTCGGCCATCGTCTGCACAATCTGGCGGAGCTTATCCATGGGATAGCCCTCTTCGAGGATAAAGCCGCACGATAGGTAGCGTACGTTGGCGCCCGAGGTCGCGACGTCGTTGACGGTTCCGCACACGGCGAGACGGCGGATGTTGCCACCGGGGAAGAACTGCGGCGAGACTACAAAGCTGTCGGTCGACATGGCGATGCGCCCGCTCGCGGGCAGCGTGGCGACGCCGGCGTCGTTGCCTTCGAGCAGCTCGGGCGACCCAAAGGCATCCAAAAAGACCTCATCGATGATGCGTTTCATCATCTGGCCGCCGGAGCCGTGACCCAGCAGGACGGTGCTATCGGTAACGCTATGGGACATATCGAAAACTCCAATCGTGGGTGGTGCCGGTGTGCGGGTGTGCCCGGGCTAGTCGCGGTAGCGGTAGTACGCCGCGCAGCTGCCCTCGGAGCTCACCATGCACGGGCCGACGGGGTGCTCGGGCGTGCAGGTGCGGCCAAAGAGCGGGCAGCTGCTCGGCGCAATGGCCCCGCGCAGCACGTCGCCGCAGCGGCACCCGCGCGGCTCGACTGTCGCCTCAACGGGCACATCAAAGCGGGTACGGGCATCAAAGCGCGAGAATTCGGGACGAATGGCGAGTCCCGAAGCCGCAATCGACCCCAATCCGCGCCATGTGGTATCGCACGGCTCAAACACCTGCTCGACCAGCTGGCGCGCCACGGGATTGCCGTCTGCGTTGACGCCACGGCGGTAGGCGTTGTCAATCGCCGGCCTGTCCTCGACAACCATCTGGACCAGCATGCAGATGCCCTGCAGGATATCGACCGGTTCAAATCCCGTGACCACGCCCGGGGTATTGAATTCGTCGACCAAAAAGCTAAAGGGCGCCAAGCCCGTGATGGTGGCGACGTGGCCCGGCAGGATAAAGCCGTCGATGGTGGTCTCGGGGTCGTTGGCGATGGCGCGCAACGCCGGCGGCGTGGTCTTGTGGGCGCAATAGACCGAGAAGTTCAAAAGCCCGCGCGCCTCGGCCTCCAAGATGGCGGCGGCGATGGTGGGCGTCGTAGTCTCAAAGCCCACGCCCATAAAAATGACCGGGCGATCAGGGTTTTGCTCGGCAATGTCGAGCGCGTCGAGCGGGGAATAGACGATGCGGATATCGCGCCCCGCCGCCTTTTGCGCAGCGAGCGAGGTGGATGACCCGGGCACGCGCATCATGTCGCCAAAGGTGGTGATGATGGCGCCGTCTATGTTGGCGAGCGCGATTGCGTGGTCGATGTCGCGGTTGGCGGTGACGCAGACGGGGCAGCCCGGGCCGCTCAGTAGCTTGAGCCCTGCCGGCATAATGGAGCGAAAGCCATAGCGCCCGATGCTCACAGTATGCGTGCCGCAGACTTCCATAAGGTTGATGGCGCGGTCGCCGACAAGCTCATGAATGCGCTCGATGAGCTCGCGAGCCAGCTTGGGATCGCGGAATGCCGAGAAGTCGATACCGGAGCGCGCCGGCTGCTCGGCCGCCACTAGTATGCCTCGGCCGGGTTGGTGGCAAGCTGGTCTTCTTCGACCAGCTCGGACATGGCATTAACGAGCTCGAGCGTTTCTTGCGCTTCCTGCTCGTCGACAATCTGGATGCCAAAGCCGGTGTGTACGAGAATGTAGTCGCCAACCTGCGCCGTCGGCACGAGTCGCAGCGACACGGGGCGCTCGATGCCCATCATGTCGACGGTGGCCTTGAGGTCGTCGTCGCGTTTGACTACTTTACCGGGAACGGCAAGGCACATATTGTTCCCCTTTTATACGCTTTGCGCTGGACGGGCGCTCAATAATCCATCAGTTGATGGTAGCGCTCGCGGGCGCTGCGGGCAAACGCGCTACACCTGTGAGACGGCGGCTTGTGGGCTGGCCGAACAGCCTATTGCGGTGCGACCTGTGCGAGGCAGGTGCGTGCGACTGCCGCCTGACCGTAGGCGATGCAGCCGTCGTTGACGGGTACGGTGTGGGGGACAAGGACAGTAAAGCCTGCGCTTTTGAGCTCGCGGGTGAGAAGCTGAAGCAGAAGTCGGTTCATGAACACGCCGCCCGAGAGCGCGACGGTGTCGATGCCCTCGTGCACGCAGATATCGCTGGCGATGCGCGCCGAGGAGCGCGCGACGGCGACATGGAAATCGAGTGCGAGCCTGTCGGCGGGCGCTCCGGCTTCAATTCCTCCCAAAAGTGCCTCAAAGAGCGCTTTCTGGTCCAGAACATAGGGACCGTCCAGCCACGATGGGCCAGATGCGAAATAGCCGGCGTTGTCGTCGGGAAAATGGGCGATTTCGTTGTCGAGCGCGCGCCAGGCGGCGGCTTCGAGTTCTATGGCGGGTTCGCCCTCGTAGGTTGCCTTGTCGCAGATGCCCAGAATTGCTGCCGCGGCATCAAAGAGACGCCCCATGCTGCTGGTACGCGGGCTGTTGATGCCGCGCTCGATCATGGTGGCTGTCACGCTGCGCGTTTGTTCGTCGAGGCCGTCCAAAAGCCGAGCGGCACCTGGGTGCTCGAGCAGGCCGAGTTCACTGAGCAGGGCAAAGGCGTTGCGGCGGGCGTCGCGCACGGAGGCCGCCCCACCGGGGAGCGCCCAGGTGCGCAAATGCGCGGCGCGCTCAAAGCCGCCAAGGCTGGCAACAAGAAACTCGCCGCCCCAAATGGTCCCATCGGTGCCGGCGCCGGTGCCGTCAAAGGCGATGCCAAGGACGCGCGCGTCGGTTGTAAGCTGGCCCGCGGCGATGGCCTCGGCCATTACGCTCGCGATATGCGCATGATGGTGCTGCACCTCGACGAGCGGCAGATTGCATTTTCGCGCCTGCTCGCGCGCCCACTGGCCCGATAGATAGCTGGGGTGCACATCGCAGGCCAAGGCGGCGGGCGCCAAGTCAAAGAGATCTTCCAAGCGCGTGCGCGCGGCGTTCCAGGCATCGAAGGTCCCGCCGTTTTCAACATCGCCGATATGCTGCGACACAAAACAGGTCGCCTCGCCGTTCGTCCCTTCACGCGTGAGCGCAATCGTGGCCTTTTGTTGTGGCCCGCAGGCGAGCACGCAGGACGGAGCGCCGTCGAGCGCCGGCAACGGCAGCGGCTGGGGTGCATATCCGCGAGCGCGGCGAACGGGCATAATGGCGCCGTCGACCACGCGCACTACAGAGTCGTCGTAGCGCGAGAGGATCGCGCGGTCGTTACCGAGCAGCGCGTCGGCGATGCCGGCGGCAACGAGGTGTTCCCAGGCAAGGTCGTCGTCGGTCTCGATGGGTTCTTCGCTCAGGTTTCCGCTGGTCATGACGAGCGCGTGCATACCGCAGGCTTCTGCCGCGGCAAGCAACAGATGTTGAAGCGGCGTATAGGGGAGCATGACGCCGAGCTCAGGAAGGTCGTGCGCGACAGATGGCGCGAGGGCGAGGACATCGGGGGAACCGCCGTTGCCCTCGCCAACAGTGCGCCGGCGCAGCAGCACAATGGGGCGGATACTGCCAGCGAGCAGATCGCGTTCAGCATCGTCGATATGACACAGGCGCCCGGCATCGGCAAGACTGCGCACCATGACGGCAAGCGGCTTATTGCTGCGACGCTTGCGACGGCGCAGCTCGGCCACCGCCTGCTCGTTGGCAGCGTCACAGGCTAGATGGAATCCGCCCAGGCCCTTGATGGCGACGATGCCACCGCTGGCCAGCAGCTCAACGCAGCGCTCGATGATAGCGTCGCTGGCCTCGCGTGTGGTGCCGACGGCCGGTGTCGCGGACGAATTCCCGCACGCATCGCCGTTCACAGCCTCGCGCCACGTAATATGCGGCCCGCAATCAAAGCAGGCATCGGGCTGCGCGTGAAAACGCCGGTCGAGCGGATTGGCATACTCCGCGGCACACTCGGGGCACATGGGGAAACGGTCCATCGAGGTAGCCGCTCGGTCATACGGCAGCGATCGGATGATGGTAAAGCGTGGGCCGCAATTAGTACAGTTGATAAAGGGGTAGTGATAGCGTCGGTCGGCGGGATCGAACAACTCGCGCAGGCAATCGTCACAGGTAGCGATATCGGGCGAGACGAGCGTCGTGTGCGCGGTCTGATCCTGCGACGCTACGATGCGAAAGCTCTGTTCATTGGCGGTATCCCAACCGTTGGCTGCCAGGTCCACAACCTCGACATGCTCTACGCGGGCTGCCGCAGGCGCATGCTCAGAAAGCGCGGCAACAAAAGCATCGAGCGCATCGGCCGGAGCGTGCGCCTCGATATGCACGCCGTCGCCCGCGTTGAGCACCCATCCGCAAATGCCATGCGCCATGGCCTCGCGATACACAAACGGCCGCATGCCAACGCCCTGCACAATGCCCGTCACATGAATATGCACATGCCGCATGCGACACTCCTCATCAAAACCGACCAAAAAAGGACAGGTTTATTTTGGTAGGTAAAACTTCTAGACCTGTCAAAACAACCCTGTCCCTTTTTGGCAGGTGCGCTGCGGGAAATCCCGCTACAGCCCCAGGCTCTGCTTGGTGGCGGCGCACGTGAGCTCGCCGTGCTTAACGCCGCGCAGGCCCAGCAGGCGGTCGGCTAGTTCGTAGACGCGCTCGCCGCGACCCTTGAGCGCCAGAATCTCCAAGCAGTTGTGGTAATCCAGATGCACGTGCATGGTCGATACGATCTCGTCGGTGTAGTCGTGCTGCACTTCGTCCAGACGGCGCGTCAGGTCGCCGGCATGGTGGTCGTAGATCATGGTGAGCGACCCGATAACATGCTCGTCGGGCGTGCGCATCTGCTCCTTGGCGATCGAGGCGCGAATCAGGTCGCGCACGGCCTCGGAGCGGTTGGCCACGTCGCCGCGGCGCGCGATCTGTTCGTCAAAACGGCGCAGCAAGTCGTCCGGTGCGGTAACCGAAAAGCGGACCAGCTCGGAGCCGGAGCCACTACAGTGGCAGCCCGCGTCACCGTCCGCCCCGTGCGGATGCTCGTGCTCGTACCCGCAGCCGTGCTCGTGTTCGGTCACCTTACACCAGCTTCACGGAGCCGACGGAGTTGTGGTCGGCCTCGATGGCCTCTTCGTAGCCCTCGAGTGCGTCGTGGGCCTCGTGCAGCGCGGCCATGGCTGCCTCGAGCTTGGCGCCGATGCGCTCCATATCAAAGTTCTCGGTCGCATGCAGCAGCTGATGGCTCCACTCGTGAGCAAGCTCGATGGTGTCGTCGACCTGCTTGACGCTCATGGCAAGCTGGCTCATGTTCATTCCAACATCATGCATGGGAAATCTCCTTTTGTATGGGGCAGTTCAGTGGTTCAAATTTTACTACGACCGCTCTGCGCGCAGCTGCATAAGAAAACGGGTGCGAGTCTGTGTGACCCGCACCCGTTCACTGGGGGCTGTTTGTGACTACCATACTATCCGTGGTCGCACACGGTGCACCCAGAAGTCCGGCGAGCGGTGCAAAAGCGCTCATAGACGGCGGGTAAGTAACAAGCGTATTACAGATGCTTCTCCAGCAGCGCCTGCAGCCTCGCCTTGGGCAGAGCGCCAACCGAGCGGTCAATCTCCTCGCCGTTCTTAAACACAATCAGCGTGGGGATGCTCATGACGCCATACTTCATGGCCAGGTCTTGGTTGTCGTCGACGTTGCATTTGGCAACGGCAAGCTTGCCCGCCAGCTCATCGGCAACCTCGTCAACGATGGGCGAGAGGGATCGACAGGGCCCGCACCACGGTGCCCAAAAATCGACCAGCACGGGCAGGCTGCCGTTAACGATGGAATCGAAGTTCTCGGGGGTAATCTGATTAATGTCAGCCATGGTGACCTCCATAATGCGACGCGGCTCGGCCGCGTAAAACTCAGTACGAACGTGCTTATACCCAGCCGCCCGCAAAGCAACCACTCGCGGGCAGCTCTTTTATATAATGGTGGGCACGCAAACGATTGGAGAGCGCATGTCCACGTCACAAAGCCAGAAAAAAGAAGCCATCGCCCAGGCGGCCGAGCAGGAGCTCGCATCGCTCGCGGGTCGCGGCGTGCGTATCGCGGGCAACGCGTGCTCGCCGATCGTACTAGTCAAAGGCGATTTGGACGAGGCCGAGCGTTCGGGTGGCGAGCTTGCCGCCGGTCCGGATGGCGCGGCGTTGCGCAAGGCGCTTGGGGCCATCGGCTACGCGCCCGAGGATTTTTGCGTGCTGGCAAGCGTCGCCGGCGTGGGTGACGGGGCGGTCGCGACAGGCGAGGGCCTACCGTGCGAGCTGTTCCGCGAGGCGCTCGAGGCCTTGGACCCCGAGGCGGTCTTGCTGCTGGACGATCGCGCGGCCGATACCATGCGCGAGACCTATGCCGACATGCTTGTGGCAATCGACGACTTCGATACCGCTATGCTCAAGCCCGGCTTGGTCGCCCATGTGCAGGGTCGCCGCGTGCTTGCGCTCGACGGTTTTGAGGCGGCGCTCACTGACAAAGCCGCCAAGCAGCGCATGTGGGCATACATCAAGCAGCTGACTCCGGCGGCCGCTCCGCTGTAGCGGATTGGCGCCGGCGAGCGATTGTCTGGCGGGCAAGGCACGCCTCGAGATCGGCGCCGTACTTCTACATCACAGCGCGCAGCTCAAACCGATCGCCGTTAATGCGGAACTGACAGTTGCCGTTCATGCGTTCGACGGCAAGTTTGATGCTCCTGGTGCCAAAGCCGTGGCCCGCATGCCGGGTCACGGGCATGCCATCGACCATGCGCGGCGCGCGGTCAAACGTGTTGGAAACTAACAGCAGCAGCTGGCCGTCCTCTAATCGCAGGTCAAAGTCGACGAATCGCTTTCCTTGGGGTGCGGCGCTTGCGGCGGTGATAGCGTTTTCCAAGGCATTTGAGAGCACGCTAAACAGGTCGGCGTCACCTACGTGGATGGTTTCGGGTACGGTGGCGCGCAGGTTGGCGGTAATGCCGTTTCTATTGATATCCGAGTTAAATGACGAAAGCGCGATGTTTACGGTCTCGTTGGCGCAGAAGCGGCGTACGGCGGTGCGGTCGCCGGCTTCGCAGAGTTCGTCGATGCGATCGAGCGCCTCGTCGGCATGGCCCTCCTCAATTAAAGCGGCCAGGCCGCGCAGGAAGTGGCGCATGTCGTGGCGAAGAATCGACAGCTCGCGTCCAGATTGACGCCAAGCCTCGAGCTCTTTGATGGCGACGCTGTCGCGGGTTTCGAGCATCCAGCGCTCTCTCTCGGCAGTTTCCTTTTCTTCGTATTCACGCAGGTAGACGGCAAGAAACATAAGATAGAAGGCACAGAGCGCAAAGGCCAAAAACTCAACCGTCACCACCGAGCCCGAGTGGAACAGCGTGGTGTAGACGTTGGTGGCATAGTCAAAGACGTAATAGACGAGCGGCAGGATTAAAAGGATGCCCAGCTCGGTGGTGCTTTTAATCGCCAAGCGCGGACCGATGTCGCCGGCCCAATGCAGCAGGACGGCAAAGACGGCGAGTGTGGTCGCGATGCGCGCCAGATAGTACGCGATCTGAGAATCGGTTGCGGCAAATGCGGCGATGCCCATCCAATTGCTGAACTGGCAGCTCAGATAGGCACTCGTAATGCCGAGCACGGCAAGCAGCGGGCTCAGACGGTAGCGCGCGCACAAATAGATGACGAGCGGCAGATGCACGACGAGCGGATATACCTGGCGGGCGAAAAGCTCGCCGCCGACGGCATTGGCGATCGAAAAGGCAGCGCCGGTCACGACGCCGACCAGCACCAGTTCAAGCGCATGACGCCGGTTGATCTCGACACCGCACAGCGCCGCCGAGGCAAAGACGCCAAAGAGCAGCGTCGTGGCGTGGTGGATTGCCCAAAGGACCATTTCGACCGAGGAGACCATCAGTGTCTCCCACCCTCAAAGCGCGCCGCAAAGTAGGCGTCTTGGAATCCCTGCTTGCAGCTGCGCGAAAGCGGGATGCACGCGCCCGAGCGCATGACGATGTCCGTGCGGTCAAAGTGATCGATATTGCGCAGGTTGACCTGGTAGCTGCGGTGGCATTTAAAGAAGACTGCGTTTTGCTCCAAGCGGTCCTCGACGCTGCGGAACGACTCGAGTGCCTCGATATCGCGTCCGTCGCGCAAGTGGAAGACCACGTGCTTGTTGCACGCCTCGGCATATTCGATGTCGGACAGGCGCAGGGCGTGGTAGCCAAAGGAAGTTTTGATCACGAGCTCGTCGGTTGCCGCCGGGCGCATGCTCGAAAGCTCGTCGAGTAACTGCGCCAGGCGTTCGTAAGTCACGGGCTTGAGCAGATAGTCGAAGGCGCGGACCTCGTAGGACTCCAGTGCAAACTCGGGCGATGAGGTGAGAAACACCAGGCGCACGGCGGTGTCGGCCTGGCGCAGTTCGCGTGCGGTGTCCATGCCGTTGACGAGCGGCATGATCATGTCGAGCAGAATGATGTCGGCGCGCGATGCGGCATGGCGGGCCAGCAGGTCCTCGCCGCGCGTGACGAGCGCAACATCGACCGTCGTGCCCGTCTCGGTCGACCAACGGTCGATCATCCGGTGCAGTCTATCTAGAAAAGCGACATCATCGTCGCAGGCAATAATCTTGAGCATTCTAAGCCCCCTTAGTAGTTCGATTTTGCCACATTGGGTGCGGACCGCTTGTGGGGGTGCGGACCGGTTGCGCCCCACGGCGTGCAACTCGCGCCAAGCGGTATTGCGGTGGCGAAAGATGCCTCCTGCGCCATCGAGAGCTCAGCTATCCTCAGCTTGCCAGTTCGAATATGGACCTGCCACATGATTGAATCTTTATTTCAACTTTACACCTAGGTTTACAGCTGTCTTGTCAGCTGTAAACCTAGGTGTCATACTAAAGCCCCAAGATTCGCCAAAAGAGAGGGGCCTTGATGGCACAGAGCGCGAACATGGATGCGTCGGAGCTTGCACGCGATATCGCGGCCGGCCTGGCATCGGCAACGACGGCAACGGAGCGCGTGGCACTGGTGCCCGCAGAGCTCGTCGAGGCCATTCAGCAACTAAAAACCCAACGTGACGCGGTAATCCTGGCGCACTATTACGTGGCGCCCGAGGTCCAGGCTGTGGCCGATTACGTCGGCGACAGCTTCTACCTGGCAAAGCTTGCCAAGAGCCTGCCGCAGCAGACCATCGTGTTGTGCGGCGTGGAGTTTATGGGCGAGAGTGCCAAGCTGCTCAACCCCACCAAGACCGTGCTGCTGCCCGAGCCGGGCGCGGACTGTCCCATGGCGCACATGGTCAAGCGCGAGACGGTCGACGCGGCACGCGCCGAGTACGGCGACGACCTGGCTGTCGTCTGCTACGTCAACTCCACGGTTGAGATCAAGAGCTGGAGTGATGTGTGCGTCACCAGCTCCAACGCCGTCAAGATCGTGTCTGAGCTGCCGCAGCAGCATGTCCTGTTCATCCCCGATCAAAACTTGGGCCGCTTCGTAGCCGAGCAGGTGCCGCAAAAGCACGTCATTCTCAACAAGGGCTACTGCCCGCGCCACCACATCATCACCGTCGAGCAGATCGTCGACGCGACGGAGGCCCACCCCGACGCGCTCGTACTGGCGCATCCCGAGTGCAAAGCCGATGTGCTGGCCGAGGCCGACTACATCGGCTCCACCGCCGGCATCATCAAGTATGCCGAGGAGTCGGACGCCAGCGAATTCATCATCGTGACGGTCCGCGGCGTGCTCTACGAGCTCGAGCGCCGCTGCCAGGGCACCGGCAAAAAGTTCTACTTCCCCGCGGTGCAGCCCACCTGCGTCAACATGGATCTCATCACGCTCGAAAAGCTCGTGCGCTGCCTGGAGACGGGCGAGGGCGAGGTGCAGATCGGCGTCTCGGACGAGGCTGCCGACCAGGCAAAACTTACGCTCGACCGTATGCTCGAGTGCGCAGCGCGCTAGAACAATGTGGCATGAGGGACGGTTCCTTATGTCACATTACAAAGGAGAGGATTCCTGTGGAAACCAAGCAATACCCCGATATGGAGTGCGACGTCGTCATTGCCGGCTGCGGCGTGGCGGGCCTGTACGCAGCTCTCAACCTGCCGATGAGCACGCGCGTGATCATGCTTTCCAAGGGTGCTGTCGACGAGTGCGATTCGATGCTCGCGCAGGGCGGCATCTGCGTACTGCCCGAGGGCTCGGACTACGATGCCTTCTTTGAGGACACCATGCACGCCGGCCATTACGAGAACCGCTGCGAGAGCGTCGACATCATGATCCGCTCGAGCCGCTCGGTCATCAACGACCTGCTAGCGATGGGTGTGGATTTTGAGCGCAAGGCCGACGGCAGCCTCGACTTTACCCGCGAGGGCGCGCACAGCCGTCCGCGCATCGCCTTCCATGCCGATATCACCGGCAAGGAGATTACGACCAAGCTGCTCCAGGCCGTTCGCAAGCTGGATAACGTGCAGATTTTGGAGCACGTAGCCATGACCGACATCCTGACGGGCGAGCGTGATGGCGTTACGGTGTGCACCGGCGTCGTTGCCGTTCCCGTGGACGAGGACAACTCGGCTCGTCCCGCCGACGAGCTGGTAAATGCCGCCGAGGGCGCGCATGCCGGCGAGCCGTTTAAGATCCATGCCCGCCACACGCTGTGGGCAACGGGCGGCATCGGCGGCGTATACGACCATTCGACCAACTACCCGCAGCTCACGGGCGATGCCTGCTACATTGCTCAGGAGCATGGCATTAAGATGGAGCACCTGGACTACGTGCAGATTCACCCCACGGGGCTGTTCTCGCCGCAGCCGGGCCGCACCTTCCTGATCAGCGAGAGCTGCCGCGGCGAGGGCGCGATTTTGCTTAACGCCGCCGGCGAGCGCTTTACCGATGAGCTCCAGCCGCGCGATGTGGTCGCCGCCGCTATTCGCGAGCAGATGAAGCAGGACGGCACCGAGCACGAGTGGCTGAGCTTTGCCCCCGTCGAGCGCGACGTGGTGACCGGGCACTTTGCCAACATTCGCGCGCGCTGCCTGGAGGACGGCCGCGACATCTTGGACGAGCCCATTCCCGTTACGCCCACGCAGCACTACTTTATGGGCGGCGTGTGGGTCGACAAGGACGGCCGCACCTCGATGCCCGAGCTCTACGCCGCCGGCGAGACGGCCTGCAACGGCGTTCACGGCAAGAATCGCCTGGCTTCAAACAGCCTGCTCGAGGCGCTGGTCTGGGGTCGTCGCGCCGCGTGGTATATGCGTACCGGCGAGTCACTGGCCGTGGAGCAGGCAGGCGATCCCGCGCTCGATGGCCGTCATCGCGCCCTAAGTGCCGACACCTTGGCAATCGATGATTTGGCCCGTGCCGCCGGCACGCAGGCCGTGGAGGAGTAGACCATGAATCCCATTACCATGAAGCTCGTCGTCGATGATCTGATTCTGCAAGCTCTGCGCGAGGACATTACGTTTGAGGACGTGAGCACGGCGAGCGTGTGCCCCACGGCGCGTCCCGCCACGGTGGAGCTTATCGCCAAAGCCGATGGCATCATTGCCGGCCTGGATGTGTTCGCTCACACCTTTGAGCTGCTGGATTCGCAGAGCTCGGTGCTGTTTGGTGTTGCCGACGGTGACGAGGTGCATGCCGGCGACCACGTGGGTCAGGTGCGCGGCGATGCGCGTGTGCTGCTTTCGGGCGAGCGCGTGGCGCTCAACTACCTGCAGCGCATGAGCGGCATCGCTACCTATACGCACAGCATGGCCGCGGCGCTCGAGGGAACCAAGACCGTGCTCGTCGACACGCGCAAGACCACACCGGGCATGCGCGTGTTTGAGAAGGCGGCGGTTGAGATTGGCGGCGGCAGCAACCACCGTTACAACCTGTCGACGGCCGTCATGCTCAAGGACAACCACATCGATGCCGCCGGTGGCGTGACGCGCGCGATCGAGATGGCGCGCGCCCATGCATCGTTTACCACGACGGTCGAGATCGAGTGCGAGAACCTGGACATGGTGCGCGAGGCTGTGGAGGCCGGCGCCGACATCATCATGTTCGACAACATGACCCACGACGATATGGCTGCCGCGATTGAGCTTATCGCCGGCCGCGCCAAGACCGAGTGCTCGGGCAACGTGGATGCCAGCAATATCCGCGCGCTTGCCGACCTGGGCGTTGACTTTATTAGCTCGGGCGCCCTGACGCACTCCGCGCCGATCCTCGACCTCTCGCTTAAGCACCTGCGTCTGCTGGACGGTAAATAATGAACGCCCGCGAGCGTCGCCGTGCCATCATGGCCGTGCTCGAGGGGGCCAAGGGGCCCGTATCGGGCAGCGCGCTTGCCCGCGAGGTGGGTGTGAGCCGCCAGATCGTGGTGCAGGACATCGCCCTGCTGCGCGCCGATGGGCACGATATCGTGGCGACCAACCGCGGCTACGTGCTGCAGGAGGCCCCCAGCAGCCCCGCCGTGCCTACGCGCTTGGTCAAGGTTCGCCACAGCGTGGAGCAGGCAGGCGATGAGCTCACGAGTATCGTCGACGCCGGCGGCGCCGTGCTCAACGTGATTGTCAATCACCGCGTGTACGGTAAGATTACGGCCGACCTGGACATCCGCAATCGTCGCGATGTCGAGCGCTATCTGCGCGATATCGAGAGCGGCAAGAGCTTTCCGCTGCTAACGGTGACGAGCGGCTATCACTTCCATCGCATTGCGGCGGAGGACGAACAGACCCTCGACGAGATCGAGGCGATGCTCAAGGAAAAAGGCTACCTAGCAGACCTGATGCCCTACGAAGACGATTTGTCCTAGCCCGACACCGTTCCCAATTAGCTGCCCACGAATGCAAAAGGAGGCCTCCGCGGCGATGCGGAGGCCTCCTTTTTTGTGCACGGTGTACTTTTGAGTGTGCAAGTGGGGGAGTTGTTACTCCTCGACGATCTCGGTGATCGCGCCGGCGGGGCAAGCGTCCTGGCAAGCGCCACAGGCGACGCAGGAGTCCTCGTCAGCGACGGTAGCGACGTCCTGGAGCTCCAGAACGCCAGCGGGGCAGGAGTCGACGCAAACGCCACAAGCGATGCACTCGTCGGCATCAATTACGGGATGAGCCATGGTAGTTTCCTCTCTGTTGACCGACGCTACAGGCGATGCGCGCCGGTTTGATTCGGGCAAAAACATACCACGGGAGCGACCGTTTGCAATACCCTCTGGCCGGCATCTTCATACCGTTCGCCGAGTATGCCAAGGTTTACTAAAAAACGCGCAGGTGGGGCCGTTGAGCTGCATAAATGTTAGCTAAAGGTGACTTGAAATATAGGGCGATTGAGCGTGCTTGCGGAAACCGCATCCCATTATTTTGTCGAAAAACGGGTTGCAGTTTCCGGTTAGGCCCGCTAGCGGAAAATGCGAGCCGGTATCAGCTCTCAAAACGGGATACGGTTTCCGGTTGAGCCTTCAGACGGAAACTGCGACCCGGAATCCACGCCCAAACCGGGACGAGCTTTCCGCAAGGCGGCCCTAGGCACCCCCGGACCCAAGCCTCAGCCATCTCTACATAGATCTCGATAGATTTGCCGAGAACTCAATCAGCGCATCTACCTGCGCATTTGAGAACCTAAACTTTCAGAGATAAGAAATCTTATATGAATTGACTTAGATTTTGTATATTCCGGCCCATAAGGGGATACACTACATCCTGAAAGACAAGCCGAAACGCCGCGCGACAGACCGTCGAGGCGGCGCGAACGCAAAAGAGAGAGGGAATTTCTAATGAGTAAGATTCTTGGTATCGACCTTGGTACTACTAACTCCGCTATGGCCGTCCTCGAGGGCGGTTCTCCGACCATTATCGTGAACGCCGAGGGCGACCGCACCACCCCGTCCGTCGTGGGCTTCCGTGCCGACGGCGACCGCGTCGTGGGTAAGGCCGCTAAGAACCAGGCTGTCACCAACCCCAAGAACACCGTGTTCTCCATCAAGCGCTTCATGGGCCGCAAGTACTCCGAGTGCACCTCCGAGATCAAGACCGTGCCGTATGAGGTCAAGGAGGGCCAGGGTGGCCGTGCCGTCGTCGACATCGAGGGCAAGGACTACACCGCCGAGCAGGTGAGCGCCATGGTGCTCGCCAAGATGAAGGCCGACGCCGAGAAGTATCTGGGCGAGACCGTCACCGACGCCGTCATCACCGTCCCGGCCTACTTCAACGACGCCCAGCGTCAGGCCACCAAGGATGCCGGTAAGATCGCCGGCCTCAACGTCAAGCGTATCGTCAACGAGCCGACCGCTGCTGCCCTGGCCTATGGTCTGGACAAGCAGGGCACCGACCAGCGCATCTTGGTCTTCGACCTGGGCGGCGGCACCTTCGACGTCTCCATCCTCGACCTCGCAGACGGCGTGTTTGAGGTTCTGTCCACCTCGGGCGACAACCACCTGGGCGGCGACGACTGGGATCAGCGCGTCATCGACTGGATGGCCGACAAGTTCCAGCAGGAGAACGGCATCGACCTGCGTCAGGATCCCATGGCCCTGCAGCGTCTGAAGGAGGCTGCCGAGAACGCCAAGAAGGAGCTCTCCGCTGCCCAGCAGACCACCATCAACCTGCCGTTCATTACCATGAACCAGTCCGGCCCGCTGCACCTCAACTACACGCTGACCCGCGCCGAGTTCGAGAAGATCACGCGCGACCTGCTCGAGCGCTGCAAGCAGCCTGTCACCAATGCCCTGCGCGACGCCAAGCTTAAGCTCTCCGATCTGACCGAGGTCATCCTCGTCGGCGGCTCCACCCGTATGCCCGCCGTTCAGGAGCTCGTCAAGACCATGACCGGCAAGCAGCCCAACATGTCCGTGAACCCCGACGAGGTCGTTGCTGACGGCGCGGCCGTCCAGGGCGGCGTGCTCACCGGCGACGTCGAGGGCATCCTGCTGCTCGACGTTACCCCGCTGTCGCTGGGCGTCGAGACCATGGGCGGCATCATGACCAAGATGATCGACCGCAACACCACGATCCCGACCTCCAAGACCGAGGTCTACTCCACCGCTGCCGACAACCAGACCAGCGTCGAGATCAACGTGCTCCAGGGCGAGCGCGAGCTTGCCCGCGACAACAAGTCGCTCGGTAAGTTCCAGCTGACCGGTATCCCGGCTGCCCGTCGCGGCGTGCCGCAGATCGAGGTTACCTTCGACATCGACGCCAACGGCATCGTCAAGGTCTCCGCTAAGGACAAGGGCACCGGCAAGGAGCAGCAGATCACCATTTCTGGCTCCACTGCTCTGTCCGACGACGAAGTCGATCGTATGGTCAAAGACGCCGAGGCTCATGCCGAGGAGGACAAGAAGCAGAAGGAAGAGGTCGAGGTCCGCAACCAGACCGACAGCCTGTGCTACTCCACCGAGCAGACCCTCAACGAGCTGGGCGACAAGGTTTCCGCCGACGTGAAGTCCAAGGCCGAGGCCGCTATCGCCGACGCCAAGAAGGCGCTCGAGGGCTCTGACGTCGAGGCCATCAAGGCTGCCGGCGAGTCCCTGCAGTCTGTGGCCTACGAGCTGGCCCAGGTTGTCTACGCCGACGCTCAGCAGCAGACTGACGGTGCCGCCGGTGCCCAGCCTGCCGACGATGACGTTGTCGACGCCGACTACGAGGTTGTGGACGACGAGGACAAGTAATCATGTCCGCCCGTAAAGCTCGCACGGAGGCGGCTGCCGCTGGCGCCGCCCCCGTTGACTCTGAGGAGAAGGACGTGAAGATTCCCGTAGAGGCCGTCGACGATACCGAGGCCAACGAGGCCGAGGCCGCCGAGGCTGCCGAGAACCAGGTAGAGGATTCCAACAAGGAGGCGACGATGACCGAGGACGAGATGGTGGAAGCTGCTATCCGCGCCGGTGAGGAAGCCGCCGACAACGACTTTAAGCTCAAGTTCGAGCAGGCCCAAAAGGAGCTTGCCGACGTGCGCAATGAGCTCGACGCTGCGGCAGAGGCTCAGAAGGCCGCCGAGGACAAGGCGAAGGACGCTACCGAGCGCACCGCCCGCCTGCAGGCCGACTGGGAGAACTTCCGTCGCCGCACCGCCAACGAGCGCCTTGCCGAGCGCGAGCGCGCGACCGAGAAGCTTGTCACCGCGCTGTTGCCGGTGATTGACGATATCGAGCGCGCGATCGACCATGCCCGCAGCCAAGAGCTTTCCGACGACTTTAAGCAGTTCGTCGATGGCGTTGACGCGGTACATGCCAAGCTGCTCGATGTGTTTGCGCACGAGGGCGTTGAGCCCATCGACCCCAAGGGCGAGGCGTTTGATCCGCTTGAGCATCAGGCTGTGGGTCGCGTCGAGGACGCATCGCAGTACGACGAGACCGTCAACGACGTGTACCAGAAGGGCTACCGCATGGCGGATCGCATCCTGCGCTCCGCGATGGTGACGGTGACCTACGGTGGCGAGAAGCGCCCCGCACCGGAGCCCGAAGCGGCGCCCGAGGATGCCGCGGCCGATACGGCCGAGAGCACCGAGGAGTAATTGAGAAGGGCCCCGGGGCAACACCCGGGGCCCTTTCTGGCCTAGTGCCATATGAAAGCATGAGCCGTCGTCTGCATGGGCGGCGGACGTAACAGGAGAGGAGCTACGATGGCTGCAGGCAAAACCTTCTATGACATCCTGGGCGTATCCAAGAGCGCCTCCGACAAAGAGATCAAGAGCGCGTTTCGCAAGCTCGCGCAAAAATATCACCCCGATGCCGGCGGCGACGAGGCCAAGTTCAAGGAGATTAGCGAGGCCTACGAGACGCTTTCGGACGAGAAGAAGCGCAAAGAGTACGACCAGATGCTCATGTTTGGCGGCATGCCGGGCGCGGGCGGCGCGTATGGCGGCGGCTACGGTGCTGGCGCGGGCGCCAGCGGCTGGGGCGATATCTTCGACAGCATCTTTAGCGGCAACGGCGCCTGGGGCAGCGATTGGGGCTCGGGCTTTGCCGGGGCTGCGGGTAATGCCGGCGCGGGCCGCAGCCGTGCTCGCAAGGGCGGCGACCTGTCGCTGACCGTTGATGTGACGGCTGAGGACGCGTTTCGCGGCGTGACGCACAAGGTCACGTATCGCATTCCCTCGACAGGCGAGCAGCAGACCATTACGGTCTCGGTGCCTGCGGGCGCGGTCGACGGCGGCAAGCTGCGCTACAAGCGTCGCGGCGAGTATGGCGTTGCCGGCGGCGAGCGCGGCGACCTGGTCGTGACCACGCACGTGGAGGAGCATCCGCTGTTTAAGCGTAAAGGTGCCGACGTGACCATGGAGGTGCCGATCTCGGTCTACGAGGCGGCGCTCGGCTGCACGGTTGATGTGCCCACGCCCGGCGGTGCGACGGTTCGTCTGAAGGTGCCCGCGGGTACCCAGACGGGCAAGAAGTTCCGCTTTAAGGAAATGGGGGCGCCCGACGTTAAGCACCGTGGCCGCACAGGCGCGCTGCTCGTCGAGATCAAGGTGCAGGTCCCCACGAACCTATCCGATGACGAGCGCGATGCCATGACCAAGCTGCGCGAGACCGACACGCGCGACTATCGCGAGAAGGTCAACCGTTACAAGGCGACGTACTAGGGCGGTCGTGGCGCACGCCCGCGCCCGCGGGCTTATGATGGACGATAACGAGACGGAAAGGGGTCAGGTAGCATGGCCGAGGACAATAGGAACAAACCGCTGTACATGATCAGCGTGGCGGCCGAGCTGACCGGCATGCATCCGCAGACTCTGCGCGTCTACGAGTCCAAGGGACTGGTGAACCCCCAGCGCTCGGGCGGTAACACGCGTCTGTATTCGCGTGCCGATATCGAGCGCCTGGAACTCATCAACCAGCTGACCGACGAGGGCATCAACCTTGCCGGCGTGGTGCGCATCCTCGATATGAAGGAGCGTGCCGAGGAGCGCGAACGCGAGAACGAGAAGCTCCGCGCCCGCGTACGCCAGCTCGAAGATGAGCTGCACGAGTACAAGATGCAAAAGAAGATTACCGCCCTGGCCCCGCGCGACGGCTCAGTCAACCCCGAGCAAGTCATGCGCAAGCTGCTAGGCGCGGGAACCGATCTTTAGTTACGGCGGCTCTACGACGCAAATCCTAACAATATGAGAGTGGATAATCTCCCACTTTTGGTCCGCTTGAGGGCTAGAAACGGGGGATTATCCACTCCCATTTTTGGCTGGCGCTTGGGGACGTTCCTTTTAATATGAGCAGGACATTGTCAAGAGGCAAAATCGGGC
>CAUAJK010000035.1:0-20883 GCA_958429345.1 uncultured Collinsella sp.
GGATATCGGACACAGGGGCCGCAAGGGCCCTTACACCAACTTTCTCGACACTACCAGCGCCGGCAGTGGGACGAAACGGATTATGGAATGCTGTGGCGCTCACTTGTTTGCCTTTCTAGGGAATCGATTAACAGTCAATCATCGTTTCAATAATTATCACAGACTATATCGAATAATATCGAGCTGTATAAGCTTGTATAAACTTATCGCGAAAGTATCGAGCTTTCGTAATTTATCTTAGCAAGTAGTCCAACGTTACTTTCTTCCAAGCTCATAGCGAAAGAAAGTTAAGGACTTCCTAAAAACCATTGCCTTAATACGAGAAATACTCGCTCTCAGCGGATAAGTTCGGCCCCAACCACGGGTCGCCATCGAGGAAGAACTCAGGCCAGCGCTGAATGAACAGCGCTTGCTCGCGCTTCCAGCGGCGCAGTTTTTCCTCGTTGGCCTCTTCCCTGCCGCGCGAGGTGAACTCGTAGTGGTATAGCTCGGCATAGGGCGTATAGATCGTGCGGTAGCCCGCCTCCCACACGCGCAGGCAAAAGTCTGCGTCGTTAAAACCGACGGCGAATTCCTCGTTGTAGCCTCCGACCTGCTCAAATTCGCCGCGTCGGACCATCTGGCAGGCACCCGTTACGGCGCTAAAGTTGCCCGGGCGCACGGCACGGGCAAGATAGCCCTCGCGCTTTGCCGAGAAGTCCTGGTTGGCGTGGGCAAGTGCACCACGCACGCCAACCAAAATGCCGGCATGCTGCACCAGATGATCGGCAAAGTAGAGTTTGGCGCCCACCACGCCCGCATCGGGACGCTGCAGATACCCCATCATCTCTTCTATAAAGTCGGGACTTATGACCTCGGTATCGTTATTAAGCAGCAACAGATAATCGCCCTTAGCGTGCTCAACGCCAAAGTTAATGATCTGGGAGTAATTGAACTCGCCCGGCCAGAACACAACGCGCGCGATACCCTTGCCTTTGGATGCTGCAGCCACGCGCTCTGGCAGGGTTTCGTAATACGCAAACGTCTCCGGGTCTTCGCTGTTGTTCTCCACCAAGACGATCTCGTAGTTGGCATACGTGGCTTTCTGGGCGATCGACATCACACAGGCATCGAGCGTCTCAACGTGGTCCTTAGTGGGGATCACAATGCTCACCAGCGGCGCAGGCTCCGGCAGCGCATAGCGCATGCGGTAGACAAACGGCGTCTCGGTCTCCTCGACCGTTCCGTGAACGCCCAGCGA
The DNA here is from genome assembly GCA_958429345.1 of uncultured Collinsella sp. Lineage (GTDB taxonomy): Bacteria > Actinomycetota > Coriobacteriia > Coriobacteriales > Coriobacteriaceae > Collinsella. The sequence continues at coordinate 1,241 of CAUAJK010000035.1, forward strand.
GTCAAAGTGGCGCTGCAGAGCCAGGCGCCCGGCCTCGATGGCATACGGTTTGCTGTCGGCGGTTCCGTCGGCGGTCGACCCCGGATGCACGCGCCAGTGATACAACATGTGCGCAATATGCTCAAAGCGCGCACCCGCTGCAAGGCAGCGAAGCGTCAGGTCATAATCCTGGGCGCCCGCGACGTCTTCCGGCGATATGCCAATGCAATCGATGAGCGCCTTCTCCACCATCAGGAAATGCGTCACGCAGTTATGGCTATAGAGCAGGTCGACGTTAAGCTTGGTCTTAAAGACCGGCTGGCCCCACTCCCCTGCTTTCTGGAACATGTCCTCGTCGCAGAACAGGACCTGGGGACGCTCGCCCTCGGCCGCCTTATTCAGCGCGGAAACATACTGGAATAACGCGTCCGGTTCCAGAATGTCGTCATGGTCCAAGAACGCGATGTAGTCGCCCATCGCTTGCTCAATACCTGCGTTGGTGTTGACCACAATGCCGCCGTTGCCGGGCAGCCCAATGCGACGAACGCGCTCGTCGTTGGCACTTGCCGCAAGATTGGCCACCGCATCCCATTCGGGCGAGGCGTCCATAAGCAGCAATTCCCAGTTGTCATAGCTCTGGGCTAGCACCGAGTCCAGCAGCTCGCGCAGGTAGACCCGATCGGTCTTGTAGCACGGCACCACAATGCTCACGAGCGGCCTATAGGCAAAGGCCGCCGAAGCGACACGCTGGCACGCCAGATCGCCCGGCTTTGCGCGATGCTGCTCAAACCAACGTCGATAAACTGCGTCGTCAGCGCGTGCATCCTTCATGCGGTTCCAGCTGTCGTCGACCATGCCGTTGTACAGGCGACCATCCATGGCGCAAAACCCGCTCTGGATCTGCTCTGTGGGATCGCTCACAATCGCGACAAAATCTCGTATATCCTGAGGCATCTCAACGCTCAGAAACGTTTTATTGACGCGACATCCGTCCTGCTGCGGCACATCGACCTGCGACTCAAACACATGCAAGGTGACATCGATGGCATTCATATGCGTATCGAAGATCTGGAACTCGGGTGCGCACTGGGGGTCTCCCGCCCAGGTAACCTCATAGCGCCACACCGCGCCGGCGTCTGCCGGCAAATAGCGAATGGCATCGATCTCGTAGCGACCGCAGCATTCGCCACGCTGCGCATCGCGAACGAGCGCGCACATCGCAGGCTTTGCTTTGTAGTTAATCTTGGATTCCAGCTTGGCCACGCGGCTATCGAGACAAATGGAGCCCAGCCTTTGGCCATCGGATGCAAAAACAACATCCATCGACGAGCCATCCAAAAACGGAAGCACCAAGACAGCGAGCTCGCGCTCGTAATCGGAAACGGAAGGGCAAAGCGCCAGCACACAGCCATGATCGACCGGGAGCACCAGCGACGGCACACAAGAACCGCTCGTAGTCGCATGGGCAAACGCCTGAGAGCCCTCCCGCTCAATAAGCGCGGCGACATCCTGACCGGCAAAACGAAGCAGCACAAAAAGACGGCCCTGGCTGCGGCAAAGTGCCAAACGCTTGATACTCATCTACACTTCTCGCTTTCCCAGGGCGTTCGCTGCCATGCGTTTGCACGCGCCCAGGCGCCCAAACCTCAAGACGTCGTAATCGAACATGAGCTTTTTACATGCACGGGCATTAGGGGCCTTGCTGGTAAGCGCCGCACGCACCATAGCAGCAACAGAAGGAGCGCATTGTGCGAGCGCATCATCGCTGCCCACGGCAGAACCGGCAAGTGCCGTGGCAACGGCAGCAAACACCTTGCCGCAGTCCGAACCCAGCAACCTGAGCGCATCGTACAGCACCAGATCGCAGAGGAAGTACGCCAGGTCATCGGCATGTTGAGCATCGAGACCGTCGCGCTGCCAGTCAGCCAGCACCGCGGAGTAAATCTTCACGTGCTCCAGCAGGCGCGTCTCGTCGTCATAGCGCATGGTGTCCATGAGCGAGCCCTTGCGCGCCACACGGTAATCGTACAGCTTGTTCGAGATAAGCGCGGTCTTGTGCGAACGACCGTACACGGCAAAATCGAAGACCTGGTCCTCGCCATATTTAACGGTTTCGTCGAACACGATCCCGTAACCCAGCAAAAACTCACGCTTGCAGGCGGTGCGCCATGCAAAGGGGCGAGATGCTTCCTTAAACAGCAAGTCAGAGCTATAGCCTTCAAACGACACATCGCGCGGGCTCAGAACATAGTTAAGCCACGGATACCCCGCCTCCAGCGGATACGGATTCGCGCCAAAGGTCAAAACGTCGCAGTCCTCGCGCTCAAAGGTATCGACGATCACGCGGCATGCATCGGGCGTAAAGCGGTCGTCGGAATCCAAAAACGCGACGATAGACGCCGTGGACGCAGCGATGCCTGCATTACGTGCACTCGACAGGCCGCCGTTCTCCTTATCAACCAGCCTAAAGCGCGCGTCCTTTTCGCAATAGGCAGCCGCAATATCGCGCGAACCGTCCGGCGAGCCATCATTGACTAACACGCCTTCCCAATCGGGCATGTCCTGCGCAAGCAGGGAGTCCAGGCACCAGGCCAGGCACTCCTCCACTTTGTAGATGGGAACGACAACGGAAATCTTAGGGGTAGCCATAATCACGTGCTCCTACTGCGCCGCCGGCACGTCGTCGGGATGCGGGTTATCGCCGTAGGTGCGCTGATACGTCAGCACGCGCCAGACCAGCGGCAGGCCGCCGATCTTAAAGTAATGCTTAAACGTATTGAGCTTGCCCGGCTTCTTAAAGTCAAAGCGCGAATCGATATAGGCGCGGGGCGACTTGACCATCAGGCGCAAGTCGGTCTCGCCACGCGGATCAAACAGCGACAAGTCAAAGCGACCGGCATCCCAATCGGCCTTGAGATCGGGTGAAGCCTTCTCCCAAAACTGCCCACGCAGCTCATCGACCAGGCGCTCGTCATTCCAACGGTACGTATCGACCTTCATGCGCATTAAAATGCCCTGGAGCTGAGCCTTGAGCTCGGGACGCTCGTCCAAAAAGCGCTGCATCTCGGCATATTCGTCGCAAACGCAAAACACCTTGTTGGGCGAATTAACGGAGCTCTTCTCGTTATCTTGGCGATAGCACAAAATGGGGTCCGCAATAAACGCGGCGCGCTCGGCGCAAGCCCAAACCTTAAAGTTAAAGCCTGCGTCCTGATACGAGGCACCCGGCGTGGGAAGGAACCGAATCTGATTGTCGTTGAGGAACTCGCGCCGATAGATAGCCGACCAAATGGAAGGTTTGCGGTAGAAGATGCCCGGGCGATCGACAGGGCGATACGCGGCGCCCGTCATATGCTCGTCGATGATCCCAAACAGCTCACGGCGCTCGCTGGGCGTGGACCAATACAGGTAAAAGTCGCCCTTCACCACATCGGCATGCTCAGCATCGGCCTTGGCGACCAGCTTTTGGAGCGAATCCTCAAACATAAAGTCGTCGGACTCAAGGATGCCCACGTACTCGCCGCGCGCCATCTCCAGGCCGCGGTTCATCGAGTCGCCGTAGCCGCTGTTGGCCTTGTCGATCATCTTGACACGGGAGTCGCGCTCCATGTACTCGCGGATGATATCTGGCGAACTATCGGTGGAGCCGTCGTTGATACAGATAATCTCGATGTCCTTGAGCGTCTGCGCAACGGCGGAATCGAGGCACTCGCGCAGGTAGCGCTCAACATTGCAGATGGGAACAAGCAGCGAAACTTTAGGGGTATCAGAGTTCTGCAAGAGAACCTCCTGTTGGATAGCGTGTAACAGGGTTATTTTAGCAGCCGAGTTGCGGCGGGCGACAGCGCTTGGAATTAGATAAAGCGCTCCAGGCAGGCTTTGAGACCGCGAGTCGAAAGATAGAACAGCGTGGCGTCTGCCATCGAAACGCCCGAGGTCGCCGCAACGAGCTTCTGGGCAACACGGCAAACGGCGCCCTTAGCAGGCATATCCGCCCACTCCGTTCCCAAAAACGTCGTAAGGTCCATGTTGACGCGAGCCGCCACGCGATGGAAGTCATCGGCATCCAAGCGCGCCAGGTCGAACACAATGAGGTCCAAAAACCAAGTTATCAGCTCGCCGGGGTACAGGTCCAAAAGACCGTAGGCCGCCCAGTCCTCCAAGACCTCCTCGAGCATCCTCATGTGGGCGTCAAGCTTTTTTGCGCGAGCCTCGGCACTGTTGAACTCGTGCGTCGCCGATTCACTCTCCATCACGTAGTGGTAGAACTTGTCCGGCATGACGACAGTCTTGCGGGCAAGCGCATAAGCCGCAAATTGGAAGACGACGTCCTCGCCCAAAGCCAGACCGGGGGCGAAGCGAATGCCTTCGCGATTGAGCAGCTCGCGCGAAAAAGCCGCACGGCAGGCATAGGGCTGCGCATTCGAATGGAACAGCAGTTGGGGATCACGGGCGCCAAAGATACCAGCTTTGGGACTCATGAGTTGCTGGACGCGTTTGGGGGCAGCATCGGCAGGTTCACAGACGCCGCCAAAAACGGCGGCCTCGGCATCTGCAGACTCCATGGCATGCAGCACGCGCTCGACCGTCTGCGCATCGATGTAATCGTCGGCGTCCACAAAAAAGACGGTCCCGCCCACGGCGGCATCGATACCGGCATTTCGAGCACACGAGACGCCCGCGTTTTCCTGGTCAATCACCAGTACGCGATCGTTGGCCTGCGCAATCTGGCGCAAAACGTTCAACGAATCATCAGTCGAACCGTCGTTGACGCAGACAACCTGAATCGAACGCTCAGACTGGGCCAACAGCGAATCGAGGCATCGCTGAATGGAGCGCGCAGAGTTGTAAACGGGGACGACAATGGTAGCTTTAGGACACGAGGCCTCTCCCATGCCGACCTACCCCCTCAGCGATTCGATGAGGAAAGCGGCGACCACGCCTGGGCCTCCAACCGAGGCGTAATACTTAGCACGCCCCAAGGCACCATCCGTCGCAAAGCTCGGATGCTCGTCAACCCAGCCCTCAGGATCTTTGAGGATAGCAGCGAGATTTGCGCGCTTCCACGGCTTGAGGTCATCAAGCGAAAAGTCCCCGGCGTCCAAGGCCGCTTGGAACTCCTTGGCCATCTGAACCAGGAACTCCTTATAGAACTTGGGCGCCAGGCGCACGTAGTTCCACATGTACGAATCGTACTTAATGAGCTGGTTGAACTTGAGCATGCGCGCGACGTCGCCGCTTGCGTGGCCGCGGGCATAATCCTCTCGAATCCAACGCTCAATCTCGGCATACTCGGTATTGACGCAAAAGACCTTAGCCGAAGAATTGACCGAAGAATTCTCGTTGTCCTGGCGATACGACAACACGGCATCATGCAGGTAAACAGCCTTATCGGCGCACGCGATCACCTTAAAGGCGAATGACGTGTCCTGAAAGGATGCCCCCGGAGTCGGCAGAAACTTAATGCCGTTGCGCTCAAGAAAATCGCGACGGTACACGGCCGACCAAATCGACGGCTTTTGCTTAAAGAACTGAGTCGTATCGCTCGGGTGCACCGGCTTGCCACAGTCCTTGGCTTTAAACATCTCGTGCAGCGAACGGCGCTCCTCGGGCTTAGACCAGTAGAAATCAAAGTTCGCCTTCGCAAAGTCGGCATTATTGCTATCGGCGGCCGAGACAAGCTTTTCGAGAGCGTCGGACGCCATAAAGTCATCGGACTCCAAGATGCCCACGTACTTGCCACGCGCCATCTCCAGACCGTGGTTTATCGAGTCGCCGTAGCCGCTGTTGGCCTTGTCGATCATCTTGACGCGCCTATCGCGCTCCATATACTCGCGGATAATCGCCGGCGAGTTGTCGGTCGACCCGTCGTTAATGCAGATGATCTCAATATCCTTGAGCGTCTGCGCCAGGGCGGAATCGAGGCACTCGCGCAGGTAGCGCTGAACATTGTAAATGGGAATAAGCAGCGACAGAACAGGGCTGCCAGAGGAATTAGTAGACAAATGTGCTCCTTAGGAAATACCTGTCGTTTCATGGTATCAAAGGGTCAGCGCGCCAGCGGGCGTTTATATAATCTATGGAGCCTCTTGCGGGCAAAGCAGCCCCACGTCATGCGGCGGGCCCATGGCAGGTTCCTGCGTTTTATTCAAAGCTTGCCGCTAAGGTGCGCCGAGCCTTTACAATAGGACAGTCCCAAGGACGTATTCGATAGCTTCCGTGCAGCGCTCGCCCGCCGCGCGTGAAAGGATATATTGCCCCATGCCTTCAACCCTTCCCGCCCCCATCGACAAGCTCGCCATCGTCGTCGTTACGTACAAGCGCCAGGAACTCCTGGCCAACTTGTTCGACTCCATGACCGAGCTCACGGCAACGCCCTGGCGCATCGTGATTGTCGATAACGAGAATTCGCGCGAGACCGAGGCCATGTGCACCGCATTCAACGAGCGCCTGGCCAACCTGTGGGGCATCGACACCGAGCAGCCCGACGCGCAGGGCGGCACCGACCGTGTCATCTACGCCCCGCAGCTCGAAAACGGCGGCGGTGCGGGCGGCTTCTCCGCCGGCACTAAATGCGCCTACGACTTGGGGGCCCAGTGGTTCTGGGTCATGGACGACGACGTGCTCGTCATCCCCGAAGGCATCGAGCGCTTGGCCAAGTGGACCGACCGCTACGACGTCATCCAGGGTTCGCGCCTGGACTTTGACGGCGGCGCCTTCTTTTGGCAGTACCAGCTCATCCTTTCGCTCGGCATTCCCAACCCCGTCGCCAAGTGGGATTTAGGCCCCGAGGGCTATCGCGCCATGAACCAGCTGTGCTTTGAGGGCGGCATGTTCTCGCGCCGCGTGGTCGACAAGATTGGCCTGCCTGACGCGCGCTTCTTCATCTACGGCGACGATGCCTGCTACGGCTACGTAGCCAGCCAACACTTCCCCGCCGCCGTTGTTGCCGACGTGGTGCTCAAGCGTGCCCGCGCTGTCTCTAACTGGGACATCGCCGGTAAGCGCCAACTCAACTCCACGAGCGACACCAACCGCTACTACATCATGCGCAACCGCGGTTATCTGGCCCGCTACATGCAGATCTATGGCGACTATCACCCCATGCTGTTCCGTCTGGGCAACGCCGCGACCTTCTGCAAGGAGTTCATTCGCCTGGCCGCCGTTGACAAGTGCTTTAAGACCGGTATTCCGGCGCTGCGCCGTGGCATGAAGGACGCCCGCAAGATCGTCAAGGACCCCAACTGGAAGCCCATGCCACCCCTGAAGGACACGGAACAGTAAAGGGCTTTCGACCGCCGCTACAGACGTTGGCACACCACAGACACACGCTGCCCATCAAAACCGAACCCCCAGCGCATGCGACCCACGCCGGGTCGCGGCACACGGATTTCGTCGATGCCGTCGCGCTCTATGTCGAGTAGCGACTGCACGGCCAGCAATTCCAGGCCCAGCGCATCAACATCGGGGTCATACATCATGTTAATCGTTATCAGCGGACGTTCATCGAGCATACCGATCGTATCGGCTATGTCGAACACGACGCCCGTAGGAAAAACCTGGATGTCCCAGCGACCCGCGCCACACTTTCGCCTCGAGGCAGGATTGGCATAGCCCGGCAAGCCAAAGCAGAGCCCCTGCAAGAGCAGATGATATGGCAGCGGCGTATCTGGGTCGGCCTCACCGATTCCCGCATCCCCCAGGATGCGACTTAGCGCCCGCCTCACGGTATCCTCGTTCCCACGGCACAGCCCGTCGCGAAACGCATCGACGTCTCGAATGTCTTCGGCAGCGCACTCAAACCACTCAACAATCACTAGACGCAAGGCCTGTCGAAGCTCGTTATTGGGCAATCGCAAAACACGGAAGCGATCGCCATGCTCTAGCTCCTCAGTCATATCTGTCGTCAGGAAACCGGACAGATACAGCGCTGTCCACATGCCATCGTCAGGCGAGACATCTGGCTCTGCAGTGCCCAAACAAAGCGGGACCTCAGCACACCCATGGGCCTGGAGCAAATCGAACAAGACCGAAAGGCGGTCGAGATTCCACCCGGCAACTACCCTACTCAGGCAATCCGCATACCCATACAGATCGGCGCGCACAGGCGCCGTGCAGCCTCGGTCCAGAAAACCGACCACACGCGCTGGACTCGAGCAATAGGCCCTACCAAACCGATATCCCTCGAGCCATTCACGCGCATCATCAAGGTATCCCTCGCGCCCAGCATGATTCAACAGAGCCTGGACCTCGGCATCAGAAAAGCCGAACCAACGGTCGCACCACGTCGAAAGCGGCGTCGACAGACAATACGAGCAGCCATACAAAGAAAGCGCCGCTTCGGCAGGGCCGGGATACTCCCCCATCAGACACGTCAGCCGCAACGAATCGCGCGCAGTGGCAATGGCGTCGAACAGCACGCGATCGAATAGCCCTGCCGGATCGGCGCCGGAAGCGCCCCTCGCGCTCGCACGGCCCAACCACGCCGCGTCGTACCCATCAACGAGCAATACAACCTGCTCATCGCAGGCCATCTCCAGCAGCTCAATGAGCACGCCAAGCACCGAGGCGACCTCATCCTCGCTCGCCACGCCACGCGCGACACGTTCGATGTGACGCACCTTATCTCGAGCTAAATCCGGAGCCTCCAAGAGCGCCAACAAGCGAGCGCACTCGCCCGAAAGGGCATCGCGCACGACGCCGGCAACAGCGGCGCCACGCCTCGCAGCGCCAGAAAAGTCCAGCGATATCACCGGATAGCAAGCATACTCATCCCGATAGCGCCCGCCGTTCGCATCCCAAATCTGAGCATCGGCAAACAAACGCTGACCAGAGCGACCGACCGCTGGACGCTCCAGAAAAGCCCTGAGCATCGACAAGTTCATGCTCTTGCCAAAACCCTCGGGTCGACAGCACACCACAACGGACGCGTCGCAGTCCAACACATCGGCAATAAACATGGTCTTGTCAACCAGCATGCAGCAACCAAGGGCCTCCGCATAGTCGTGCATGCCAATGGGCAAAACCGCATCGTCGGCACAGCCGATCAAGCGCACGCCAAAGCCAGCAGCACAATCAACATTTGCCTGTTCAGACACCAAAACGTTCCCCCTAAATCGCTGCACGATGCCAATTGTAATGACCGCCTCGCGCGTACCGACGACGCCGCGCGAACATATCGGGCAACGGTAGCAACAAGAGGTGTGAGGGGGCATAACTAATCGTTGCACAACAAAACGGGGCCCGATGCATTCGCACCGGACCCCGTCCCAACTCTTTAGTTATCTAGCAACCAAGAGGCTACTCCTCCGAGCCGTCCTCCCCAGAATCTTTCTTCTGCTGATCGAGCTTATGCTTACCACTTACGATAGACGTAGCGCCCAGTGTGGCCAAGCTTGCACTGGCAAGGCTCGCCATAACGATAAGGTCGCCCGTCTTGGGCATGTTACCGCCAGATGACTTGGTCGTTGTAGTCGTCGTGGTTGTAGTGGTCACCGTCTTGGAGTCATTTTGCTCTTGGACCTGGTTGTCAGCACCGCTCTTGTCGTCGTCTTCGGGCTGTTTCCTTTCGCCCTCGGTCTTGCTCTCGTCCTTCTTCTGAGCGGACTTGTCGTCCTTCTCCTCAGAGCTAGAACCCTTATTGGATTCGGTCTTCTCGGAAGTCTCGTCCTTGGAGTCGCCCTTTGCGGCCTCGGCCTTTTCCGTGGAAACCTGATCAGAGTTGTCCTTGTTCTGGGTCGAGCCGTTATTGACACCAGCCATCAGCGAAGAGCCCAGCGTAGAACCAAGCTGCACGGAGAAAGAAGGCTTCTTGTCCGGCGAAGCAACGGGAGCGTCCGGCGCCTTATTCGAGTCGTCCTTGGAAGCATCGGAATCAGAAGCGGCGCCAGTGTTAGAGTCATTGCTAGAACCAGTATCGGCGGAAGAATCGCTCGAGCCAGTGGAAGAGTCAGAGGAACCAGCGCCGGTCGAACCAGAAGCGTCGCTGTCCGTATTGCCGGCAGAGCTTGAAGGCGAATCGCCCGCAGCAGAGCCGTTCGAATCGGAGCCGTTCGAGGTAGAGCCGTCGTTGGTAGTGCCACCAGCAGAGCCATTACCGTCAGCATCGGTCGAGGGCGCATCCATCCTGTCATCGTTGGCATCGTCACTCGAGTCGTCATTCGAATCAGGTGTCGGCGAGGGCGCCGGTGTGGGCTCGGGCTGCACGGGCGTCGCGGCGGCAGCCTCGTCCTCAGCGATATAAACCAAGCAGTCCTTTAGCTCGTTGCGGTAGCGGTTCTTCCAGCCCTCATGATACTGGGGTTGGCTCGAATACCTGGTCGCCACGTTATTGACCACGCTGTTGGAAAGCGCCGTCACAAACTCGCGATCGGACATATCGTTGGAAAGATTCGCCCAGCGGAAAAAGTCCCTGCAGCCACCAGTGCCGCACATGTTGGTAATGCTCCACACCATGCCCTTGACGCAATCGGCGCGACCCGAAATATCAATACCCAGGCCGCTCTTGAGCCACGCCTCGGTCACCGCATAGTACGAGTTGTACGCATAGGCATCCTGCAGAGCCGAAAACTCAGCAGGGTCGGTGTTATAAGCGCCCTGGAAGGCCTCCTGCGCAATACGGCCCAACTCGGTGAGCTGGCCGTTCTCGTACATGGCATTGCTCGCGTTGGAAATCTCGCTGCCGCGATCAATCGCATCCTTGAGCATGCCGTACTTGGCAGAATCGTAGTTGTAAACCTGCTTCATAAACGGAATGAGCGACCAGCGGCGATCAAACTGATAGTAGCCCAGTGCGTTATAGCCGTCACCATACGAAAATCCCTGGTTGTAGTTACCATGGCTCTCGTACTTGGTAAAGTACTTCATCTCGGGAGTCACGTTGACAAACGAAACGCCCTGGACCGACCTCAGCACGCCCGAGAAGGACTGCTGGGTGTAGAGACCCTTATCGATATCGGTGGCATCCGAGGCAACGCCCGGCGTGGGCTCCTCGGCAGCGGCGGGTGCCGGCGCGGAAACGGCGCCAAACGAAAGCGCCAACGTCAGGCCCGCGACAATAGCAGAATGCTTGGGCTGCATAAGATCCTCCCTGCATTGGTGTAATTAAAGTTCAGTTTGCAAAGATAAAAATCAGTATTGCAGCTCGCCCGTTGTTACACAACAACCCCTCGGTAAACGGCAACAACCCTCCGCGAAATCTTAAGGAATTAGACAAACTGGTCGTCGGGCGCCAACAGAAGCTCGCCGTAACATTTCGTCAGCCCGTCTCTCAACTGACAAAAAGCGGGAATATAGACGTTCAAGATGCGCTGAATCAAATCTTGAGCGAGCTTGTTGTCGTAGATATGGACGTTCGTATTGCGGTCTCTGAGCATATCCAGCCAGGCTGCCTCATCAATAAAGTCGTAGAATCGGTAGGACTCCTTCAAGATGGCACGAGGAGACCCCGACGCGGCAAGCGTGGCGCCCTCATACTCGAGCAGACGCTTAAGGAGCTTCCAGCTCAGTTCAAATTGAAGATTGAACTTATTAATCAATCCACTCTGAACAAAATCATTGTTGAGATCCTGATTGGGCGCATCCTCAAGATTCGCCAAGGCGCTAACAAAGTTCTCATATTTTTTCATACAGAATCACACCATCCCTGGCAATTTCATCGAGCAATTGCTGCGACAAGGACTCGTCGAGATTGACGACATCTACATCTAAAAGAGTATCAAGATGTTCCTCGATCAAATATGAGAAACGGCCGAAATCCCGGCAACCTGCTACGGCGATGTCAATATCGCTCTTGGGCAAGTTGTCGCCTCGAGCACGAGAACCAAACAACACGACCTTCTCGGCGTCACATTCCCGAGCAAAAACTTCGATTTGCTTGTACACCTTGTCGAGAGATGCCATTTGCACCCCTACAGCTTAATGTCAAAGTTGATCTCGGGGACGGCGGCCAGGTCGGCCAACGTCACGCCGTCGACGTACTTTTCGATCACGTCGTCCAGGCCGCGCCAGAACTTGACGGTCGAGCACAAATCGCTGCGGGTGCAGCTATTGTCGATGCCGTCGCACGCCACGGGCGCCGTGCTGCCCTCGACGGCGCGCAGGATGTCACCCGCACGTACCTCGGAGGGATCCTTGGCCATCATGTAGCCGCCGCCCTTGCCGCGCACGCTCGTAAGCAGGCCCGCCTTCATAAGCGGACGGACCAGCTGTTCCAGATACTTTTGCGAGATATGCTCGCGGTCGGCAACCTCGCGCAGGGCAATCTTGCCCTCGGCGTCACCGAGCGCCGCGATATAGATCATCAGCCGGAGGGCATAGCGGCCCTTGGAAGAAATGAGCATACCTACCCTCCCATCGTTGCTGGGACAAAATACAAGGAGTGTTTGTCCCAAATCTTATGCACGCGGGGCAAACAAACCTGATTATTATGTCCCACATCTAAAAAGTCGAGTGGATTAGTCGGGTTTTCCCTTGACTAACGCCGAACCCATAGTAACTTTATTCCGAGAAGATTCCTAGGGTTTAGTACACCTATGAGTACACCATATACAGAGAGGGACAGCATGAGCGCAAATCCGCTGCTTTCCATCGAAGGTCTGACCGCCTCCGTGGACGAGAAGACCATCCTCCACAACGTCAACCTCAACGTCGCCGCCGGCGAGACCCACGTGCTGATGGGACCCAACGGCGCCGGCAAGTCCACCCTCGGCCACCTGGTCATGGGCGACCCCGTCTACACGGTCAACGACGGCCGCATCGTCTTTGACGGCCAGGACATCACCGAGCTCACCACCGACAAGCGTTCGCGCGCCGGCCTGTTCCTGAGCTTCCAGGCTCCGGTCGAGATCCCAGGCGTGCCGCTATCGAGCTTTTTGCGCGCCAGCATCGCCGGCCGCCCCGGCCTGGAGATGAAGGGCAAGGAGTTCCGCCGTCGCGTCAAGGAGCTCGCGGCCGAGCTCAACATGGATACCGCCTACCTCAACCGCGAGCTGGGCGTGGGCTTCTCGGGCGGCGAGAAGAAGAAGGTCGAGATGCTCCAGCTCCTGTTGCTGCAGCCCAAGCTCGCCATCCTCGACGAGACCGACTCGGGCCTGGACGTCGACGCGCTTTCCACCGTCAGCCACGGCATGGACGCCTACCGCAAGAGCTGCGACGGCTCCATGCTCATTATCACGCACAACACGCGCATCCTGGAGCACTTGGATGTCGACCGCGTCCACGTTATGGTCAAGGGTCACATCGTGCGCGAGGACGACGCCTCGCTCATCCCCTGGATCGACAAGAACGGCTTTGAGACCTTCGAGCGCGAGGCCGCCGAGCAGCGCGCCCAGTCCGAGTCCGCCGCTGCCGAGCAGCAGGCGTAAAGGGGCGACGCAATGACCAAGAACCGCACCGAGGTCGCGGACATCGACCGCAGCCTCTACGACTTCACCTATGGCGAGGAGGGATTCGAGCGCCTCGACGCCGGCATCACGCCCGACATCGTGCGCGAGATCAGCGCCAAGAAGGACGAGCCGCAGTGGATGCTCGACCTGCGCTTAAAGTCCCTCGAGATTTTCAACCGCTTCCCGGATCCGACGTGGGGCCCCTCCATCGAGGGCTTGGACATGGACAACATCGTCACCTACGTCAAGCCCAACACCGACCAAAAACACGACTGGGAATCGGTGCCCGACGACATCAAGAACACCTTTGAGCGCCTGGGCATCCCCGAGGCCGAGCGCAGCTACCTGGCGGGCGTCGGCGCGCAGTACGACTCCGAGCTCGTCTACCACAACATGCAGGACACAGCGTCTAAGATGGGCATCGTCTACTCCGGCATCGAGGAGGCCCTGCACGACCCGCAGTGGGAACCGCTCATCCACGAGAAGTTTATGACGCTCATCCCGCCCACCGACCACAAGTTTGCGGCCCTGCACGGCGCCGTATGGTCGGGCGGCTCGTTTGTCTACGTGCCCAAGGGCACCAAGCTCGACTTCCCGCTGCAGAGCTACTTCCGTCTTAACGCCAAGGGCGCCGGCCAGTTTGAGCACACGCTCATCATCGTCGAGGACGACGCCGACCTGCACTTTATCGAGGGTTGCTCCGCGCCCAAGTACAACGTAGCCAACCTCCACGCCGGCGCCGTCGAGCTCTTTGTGGGCAAGCGTGCGCACCTGCGCTACTCGACCATCGAGAACTGGTCCAAGAACATGTACAACCTCAACACCAAGCGTGCGCGCGTGGACGAGGACGGCGACATCGAGTGGATCAGCGGCTCCTTCGGTAGCCACGTGGGTTACCTCTACCCCATGAGCGTGCTCAACGGCCGTCGCGCCCGCTCGAGCTTTACCGGCATCACCTTTGCCGGCGCCGGTCAAAACCTCGACACCGGCTGCAAGGTCGTGCTCAACGCGCCCGAGACCTCGGCAACCGTCGAGACCAAGGGCATCTCCAAGAGCGGCGGCATCCAGACGTTCCGCAGCTCTATCGTTGCCACGCCCAAGGCCGAGGGCTCCAAGGCAACCGTGAGCTGCCAGTCACTGATGCTCGACGACCAGAGCCGCTCCGACACTATTCCGGCCATGGACATCCGCGCCAAGAACGTCGACATCGGCCACGAGGCCACCATCGGACGTATCGGCGACGACAAGGTGTTCTACCTGATGAGCCGCGGTATCCCGGAGGAAGAAGCCCGTACCATGATCGTCAACGGCTTTGCCAACCCGGTCTCCAAGGAGCTACCGCTGGAGTACGCCGTCGAGATGAACAACCTGATCAAGCTCGAGATGGAAGGAGCGATCGGATAATGAAACAGGAAACCAACACCGCTGCAACCACGCTCGAGCAGGTCAACGCTATGCCGGCCGCCACATGGGGTTGGCTCAAGATGAACCAGACCAAGCTCGAGCTTTCGGACGAGCTTGCCGCCGCTCCCGCCGAGACCGTTAAGGTTGAGGACTTGGACGAGCAGTTTGCTGGCGTGGCAGACGCGTTCGACGCCGCCATGGACGCCATGGCCGAGCGCTTCCCCGAGCGCCGCGCCTCCGCGCCCGGCGATGCCGCCGACCGCGCCCGCATCACGCCCGAGACCGAGCTCGACGTGCCCGCCACCTCCGTCTACCAGGCCGGTGCCATCAAGCTCGAGGAGGAGCTCTCCCCTGCTGAGGCCTTTGAGACCGGCATGGGCGAGGCTGCCTACGCCTACTTGGCCGAGCACGCTACCAAGCGCATCGTCATCGATGTGCCCGCATACCAGCACGCCACGGTTACCGTGCGCGTGAGCGGTGTCGATGCCGCCGCGGCCATCGCCGCCATCGACGTCGTCGTCCGTCCCCAGTCGACGCTCGACCTGCAGATCGCCCTGGACTCCCCCGTTGCCGGCGAGGGCGTCGTGGGATCCGTGCTGCGCGTGTGCGCCCACGAGTACGCCACCGTCAACGTGGCCTGCACGCAGACGCTCGACGATAGCTGGATCGCGCTCGACGACACCGGCCTGTTCCTGGACGAGGGCGCGCGCGTCAACGTGCAGCACACCGTCCTGGGTGCCGGCGCCAGCGCCACCGGCCTTGCCGGCGACCTGCTGGGCGATACCGCCAAGGTCACCATCGATACTGACTACCTGGGCGCCCGCGAGCAGGTGCGCGACTTTAACTACGAGCTGCGCCACCGCGGCCGCAAGACCGAGTGCGAGATCGACGCCAACGGCGTGCTGACCGGCACATCCAAGAAGGTCTACCGCGGCACCATCGACCTCGTGCACGGTTGCAAGGGCGCAACCGGCACCGAGCGCGAGACGGTGCTTTTGGCCAACAAGGGCGTCGACAACAAGACCGTTCCCGTCATTCTCTGCGACGAGGACGACGTCGCCGGCAACCACGGCGCCACCATCGGCCACGTCCGCGACGAGCAGCTGTTCTACCTCGCCTGCCGCGGCCTTGACCAAAACGCCGCCGAGGATCTGTTCATCCGCGCCAAGCTGGAGGATGCCGCGCTTTCCGCCACCGATGAGCGCACCCGCGCCGCCGTCGTCCGCCTGGGCAACAACCTGATCGATAACTTTGAAGAGGAGCTCGCATGATCGATACCGAGCACGTAAAATGCGATACCTGCACCGCCCCCGAGCCCATGGAGCTCGACGCCAGCGACGAGGCTTCGCGCGGTTGGCCCACCGTGGACATAGAGACTAATCCCTACAAGGCGCAGTTCCCGCTGTTCCAGCAGCACCCCGAGATCGCCTTCCTCGATAGTGCCGCCACCGCGCAGCGCCCCGCCTGTGTGCTCGACGCCGAGCGCGATTTCTACCAGCGCATGAACGCCAACCCCCTGCGCGGCCTGTACTCGCTGTCCGTCGAGGCCACCGAGGCCATCGCGAAGGTCCGCCAGCAGATCGCCGACCTCATCGGCGCTCCCCAGGCCAACGAGGTCGTCTTCACCCGCAACACGAGCGAGTCGCTCAACCTGGTCGCCAAGAGCTTTGCGCCAACGGTGCTCGAGCCCGGTGACGAGATCGTCATTACCATCATGGAGCACCACTCCAACCTGATTCCGTGGCAGCAGGTCTGCCGCGAGACCGGCGCCAAGCTCGTCTACCTCTACCCCACCAAGACCGGCCAGCTCACCACCGAGGAAGTTCTTGCCAAGGTTGGTCCCAAGACCAAGATCCTGGCCGTGGGCCAGGTCTCCAACGTGCTGGGCGTCGAGAACCCGGTCAAGAACCTCGGCAAACTCGTGCACAAGTACGGCGGCTACCTGGTCGTCGACGGTGCGCAGTCGCTGCCGCACATGCCGGTCAACGTGGCCGACCTGGGCGCCGACTTCTTTGCCTTTAGCGCGCACAAGGCCATGGGCCCCATGGGCATCGGCGTGCTGTGGGGCAAGATGGACCTGCTCAACGCCATGCCGCCCATGCTCACCGGCGGCGAGATGATCGATTCGGTCACCGAGCAGGACGCCGTCTGGGCGCCCGTCCCCGAGAAGTTCGAGGCCGGCACGCAGGACGCCGCCGGCATCTTCGCCACGGGTGCGGCACTCGACTACCTCGTCAACACGGTTGGCTACGAAAACATCCAGGCACGCGAGCAGGCACTCGTCCACTACCTGATGGGCGAACTCATGCAGCTCGACTTTGTTCAGATCATCGGCTCCATCTATTGGGACAACCACCACGGCGTCGTGAGCTTTAACGTCAAGGGCATCCACCCGCACGACGTCGCGAGCATCATGGACATGGACGGCGTGTGCATCCGTGCCGGCCACCACTGCGCGCAGCCGCTACTCACCTGGCTGGGCGTCGAGAACCTCGCCTGCTGCCGCGCCAGCGTGGCCTTCTACAACGACAAGGCCGACATCGACAAGTTCATCGCCGGCCTGCATCACGTTTGGAGCACGTTCAATGGGTAATCTGTACACCTCTACCACATTTATGGAGCATAACTCGCACCCCGACTATAAGTACGAGATGGATGCTCCCACACACGAGCACGACGGCATCAACCCCAGCTGCGGCGACGAGCTCACCTTGCAGCTGCGCGTCGAGAGCGGCGTGATCGAGGAGGCCTCCTTTACCGGCCACGGCTGCGCCATCAGTCAGGCCAGTGCCGACATCATGGCCGACCTCATCACCGGCGAGACCGTCGAGGAAGCGCGTCGCTTGGCAGGGCTCTTCCTCGCCATGATCCGCGGCGAACAGCTCTCCGAGGAGGACCTGGAAGATCTGGACGAGGCCGCCCAGCTCCAGGACATCTCGCACATGCCCGCCCGCGTCAAATGCGCCGAGCTCGCCTGGCGCACCCTCGACGGCATGCTCGAGGGGCAAAATAATCAGTAGTACTTGTCCCAAATCTTAAGATTTTTGTTGGCCGAATCGCTTGACAAGAGTGGTTCGGCCATTTTCTATTCCGAGAGCTCAGCCTGTGCCTTCACCCGCGCATAAGCACGCACAATACGAGAGACGCTACTTTTGCCAATCCCGGTATAGCGCTCAATCTGGCGCACCGTGAAACCGGCATCGTGCAATCCAACAATAACGGTATCACGCTGCGCAGGCGGTGCGTCTTTAACCCCATGGAGCGGAGCCCCGAGGCTCTTCGCCAACTTATCGGCAAAGGCGTGGCGTTCCCACTCTGTCTCTTTCATATCGCGCAGCGCCGGTTCGCCGCTGTCGGGCGTCGAAAGCGAATAGGCAGCAAAGGCCTCGGCAGAACCAAAAAGCTCAAGCACGCAAGAAGGATCAGAAAATCCCCTCGTGGCATCTGCCGCATCACTGTCGTAAGCGCGCAGATGCTCCGCAAAGCTGCTCCAGGGGTAACGCTCGATTAAGCTCATGCCCGCCTCCTGCGGATCGGCGTGAACGGAGCGAATAGCCTCCATCACCTGCCAGTCGGTATCGAGCGAGCGCCGGTCAAAACGGTTCTGGAACAGATGCCCTGTGCGCCCCGTGCGTTTATTGAACCGCCGCGCGTACGTCAAAAGCAACCGGTGCATCGCCGCGCTCATCCTGTCCTCGTAATCTGTAAGCACCAAATGCACGTGATTGCCCATAAGGCACCAGGCGATAACCGTCACACCCTCCTCGCAGCAGCACTCGCGCATCAGCTCCAAAAACTCCCACCGGTCTTCATCGCCCTCAAAGATGAGCTGTTTGCCCACACCGCGAGCACAGACATGGTAAAAGCCGGTAACCGTTCTCCAAATGCGCTGCATGGCGCTCCCTTCGCCGGGATCTGCTTACCATCCAATACAGCACGATTGAAGCGTGCCATCAAAACATTCACGCAAAACAATGCACTCGCGCGGCCAAAGGCAGCAAACAGGCGGCGAACGGCACCGTTGCAACAGGTCAACCACTGCAACGCTTGCAAGAGCGGACCAAAAGCTTGCCCAAGACGGACCCCCTCTACGGAAGCTCACGACCACAGAACATAGAGTTAAACCGTTTCAATTAAAACTTCCGGACTTCTCGCTACGAAAACTGAGCCGTTCGCCGAATATTCCGTGCATTCCGCGGTATTATAGGGGCTGCATGTCATGTCCCTTTCGAAGGGTCGCCCGGCAATCGCCAGCCACGACCCCCAGACGGGACGCCAACACGATAGAGAGGAGAGGCATGCAGTACTCACAGGAAGTGGAGAACATGTGCCCCGTTGCCAAGGGTGCATACCACGGTCCCGCACCCATCCCCGAGGAGGGCAAGTGGGTCCAGGCTAAGGAGATTTCCGACATCTCCGGTCTTACGCACGGTGTGGGTTGGTGCGCACCTCAGCAGGGCGCCTGCAAGCTCACGCTGAACGTCAAGGACGGCATCATCGAGGAGGCCCTCGTTGAGACCATCGGCTGCTCGGGCATGACCCACTCTGCCGCCATGGCTTCCGAGATCCTTCCCGGTAAGACCATCCTCGAGGCCCTCAACACCGACCTCGTCTGCGACGCCATCAACGTTGCTATGCGCGAGATCTTCCTGCAGATCGTTTACGGCCGCAGCCAGACCGCGTTCTCCGAGGGCGGCCTGCCCGTGGGCGCCTCCCTCGACGACCTCGGCAAGGGCCTTCGCTCTCAGGTCGGCACCATGTTCGGCACCAAGGCCAAGGGCGCCCGTTACCTCGAGCTCGCTCAGGGCTACGTCACCCGCATGGCTCTCAACGACAAGAACGAGATCATCGCATTCGAGTTCCTGAACCTCGGCA
>CAUAJK010000036.1:0-20027 GCA_958429345.1 uncultured Collinsella sp.
TAGCGCCAGCGATGAAGAACAGGGTGACGACGACAGCGAAGATCAGGCCGAGCAGAGCCATGGCGAAGTAGTTCAGACGCTCGATACCCTTGGTGTCAGCGTTGTGAGCCATGTTGTCCGCGGAGGACATGAGCGGCGACATAAGCGTGAAGACCAGGGTAACGCCGAGCTGACCAAGCAGAGCGAACGGAATGGCAAGGCCGACTGCCGCGTTGGGCTCGAGACCCGTAGCGATAGCGAGAATGGCTGCCATGATGCCGCCGATGACGGCGTTAGGCGGCTGAGCGCCTCCGATCGGCATGTTGCCGATCGTCATGAGCTGATAAGTACCACCCACGAGAAGACCGGTGTTGAGGTCGCCAAGGATAAGACCGATGACGGCGCCGGTGACGATGGGCTGATAGAGAGACTCGAGGAAGTTGAACTGGTCGATTGCCGCGACGAACGTGACGATGAAGACCAGAGCGACCTGGATGATCGAGTATTCCATCTTGCTCCTCCTTTCAAAATGTATGTACGCACTTTGGATTTCACGTACAGAATGTCAGGTTTTCATTCCTGACAACGTGGATCATGAGGATTACGAGAAGAGCTTGCTCGTGTCCTCAACAGGCGTGCTCGGAACGCGCCTGATCTCCAACTCCACCCCCAATTCCTGCAGCTCTTTAAACGCAGCGACATCCTCGTCGTTAACTGCGACGGAGGTGGCGACTTGGCGCTTTCCTTCCGACATGTGCATGTTGCCGATGTTTACCTTCTTTATAGGCACACCGCCCTTGACGAGCGTAAGCACGTCTTCCGGTGTTTCGGCCACGATGAAGATCTTCTGGCGCGGGCTCGCCTTGCCAATGACGTCGATGGTCTTCTGCAGAGAGAAGAAACGCGTAGCGACGCCGGCGGGAGCGGCCATCTTCATGAGGTTCTGGCGCATGGTGTTGGTCGCCACGTCGTCGTTGGCGACGAGGATGAGGTTGGAGCCCAGAGTGGAGTTCCACTGGGTGGCAACCTGACCATGAACCAGTCGGTTATCGATGCGGGTAAGAAGAATGTTGGGTTCTGCCATGTTGATCAGCTTCCTTTCGTTATTTGCTGACGACAGTTACTTGATCTCCTGAATCGCGTAACGCGAAACGTCTACGACGGCTCCGGATCGGACTTTGATCTGGACCTTTTCGCCTTCGATGCCTTTTACGGTTCCGTAGATACCGCCGGCGAAAAGAACCTCCTGACCCGGCTTGAGCTCGGTGTGCAGCTCCTTGAAGTACTTCTGCTTCTTCTTCATGTTGATTTGCGACCAGATGGTGTAAATCAAGCCCATGATGACAAGCAGGCCTAAAAGGGCGACCGAGGAGCTCAGGACGTTGGCTCCGAAATCGGCCATTAGATGCCGTCCTCGTCGCCGAAGATATCCTCTTCGTCGGAGCCGGCAACGGATGCGACCGTCTGGGCGGTGACGCCCGTCTGGCCAACGGTCACGGCCTGCTCGCCAAGCTCGGCGAGCGTGGCATTGCCGCGGAGGAACAGAAGCTCAATAACCATGGGAAGGTTGGTGCCAGTCAGAACCTCGACGTTGTCGACATCCTGGGCAATCATCATCGACTGGTTGAACGGGGTGCCGCCAAGCAGGTCGGTAAAGACAAGCACGCCATCGCACTCCTCGCGCATGGCGGTAATAGCGGCGCGGAGATCCTCACCGTAGGATGCGGCCTGGTCGCCCTCAAAAGGAACGACGGTAAAAGCAGGCTGGTCGCCGGCAACCATAGCGATAGCGCTTGCAAGGCCGGGTGCGAACTGTCCATGACCGGTAAGAATAAAGCCAACCATTCAAATTTCCCTTCCGAAGGTGTGTACAATCTGAGTCCGATGATTTTCGGAAGCCAGCGGGCACTCGCCCTTAAAGCTTCTTAGAAAGCGTTCTTTGAAGACCAGTGGTTTCTAAACTGGTAGTAACCACGTGACGTGTTGTTGTCACTATATCACCCCAGAAGAGGTCTCTTTCGTTGATTCATACGGTAAAACGTTTTTGCACCGCTCACGGTGATAAATCGACCGTTTACCGGTCGTTAACACTTCTACCTGCGGTTTTGAAACCGTTTCGAAATGCTTTGGCAAAAAATCGGATCTTTTCCTGTGTCTAAACAACGCAGGGCGGCTAAAAATAGCGTGTAGAAAAATTGCAGGTCATTGTGAAGATATGTGAATTGGTCTTTTTGACTTAATACCAGTTAGAACCAGTTTTGAGATTATCGGTGAACGGTAGTTTTCGACCGTTCACCGGTTACTTGCAATCGTTTGCAGTTGTTTTCCCAGATGAATCGGGGAAACCCGATGAAGCATTTGCGCCATCACAGGAAATTTTGGCATTTGTCCTTATCCCCCACGCGCCAAACTCCGGCATCCAAAATGAGCTAATAGCTCACGCTAATCGTTTTCAATCATTACTTACTCAGTATCCGTAATTATTTATCGTTTATCGTTAATTCTGATATGATACAAGTATCATCCCAAACGCCGATTGGAGGGGTTATGGTCCATCGAAACGCATCTATATCGAATGAAACCATCAGCCGCGAACAGACGGTAGCCAAACTGAGGAAGCTCGCTCGCATCTGCAAATGGGCCACGATCTGCATTACCACCGCGCTCGCTCTGGGGCTCCTCGCAGTCATTGCGATTGACCTTCTACTCATATTGCCTGGCCTCTCCCAAGGCCCGTGTCTCCAATCCGTAGAACTTCAAGCCGGCGAAGGGCCGTGCCTTGCTATCGTCGGTACCGATGTGCAGGCCCCACTTATGCTCGTCGCACACGATGGTCACACTGCCATAGGGAGCCTCTTGATGACATGCCTCGCGCTTACCATCGCGATAAGCGTGCGCAGGCTTTTCTTCAACATTGAAAAGGAAGGCAGGCCCTTTGACCTTGAATGTAACCAGACACTTCGTCGAGTAGGACATTTATTCCTTATCGGCGGCGTTGCCGTGAGGCTTCTTGGCGCCGTAATCACGGGAATGATACTCTCAGGATTTGGCGGCAGCTTTACGGATGCGTTCGTCGGCCAGTTATTCGAGCCCTCCATGCTCTTTGCAGGCCTGATTATTTGCCTGATTGCCAGCATCTTCCGCTACGGGTATATCCTGCAAAAACAAGATGACGAGTTGCTCTAGGGGGAATCCATGATTATTCTGCGGCTTGACCGCATGCTCGCCGAACGCAAGATCTCATCCAAAGAGCTTGCGGAACGCGTGGGCATCTCCCAGGTCAATATGTCACGCATTAAGACGGGCAAGGTTTCTGCCATACGTTTTTCAACTCTTGACGCGATATGCCGGGCACTCGACTGCCAACCGGGCGATGTGCTGGAATATATGCCTGACGATGAAGCCGATAACCTTTTTGGACTTAAAGATTCATAGGCATAATTTAGCCACCAGCGCCTAAACGCAAATAGCCCGCTAGAACAACATCCGTTCTAGCGGGCTTATTCAGATATTTCGGCTACGCGCTCGGTGGCTCAGACAAATCTTTACGCAAACAGGCCGTAGATGCTGATGTTGGCCTTGGCATAGAGGCCGTTAGCATACTCGGTCCACTTGGAGCTAGCGCCTGAGGCCTGCGAGGAATACTGCTGGTAGGCGGTGTAATAGGCGGTCATGGCCTGCTTATAGGTAGCGCTATCGGCCGTAAAGGCATCGTCAGCGAAGACCTTGGCATAGGTGCTATCGGCGTCCTTCCAGGTGCCCTTCTCGCTATCCCACTCGTCGCCGGCAAGGTTGATGATGTAGTCGGCGTAGTCCTTGCTCGCGGTCTCCTCGTTGCCGTCAGCAGGCTCAGTCGGGGCGGTCGGCATGCTTGCGGAGGTGTCGCCGACCTTCTTCTTGTAGAGCTTCTGCAGCGTCGCGGACTGACGGACGATCTGCTTGGCCTGGTCCTTGGACACGCCGTACTGCGTGGCCATGGTCTTGTAGTCGGAGGTACCGATGGAATCCTCGGCGTACTGCTTCATTTCCTTGGAAGAGACGGTAATGCCCTCGTCCTCGGCAGCGTCCAGCAGAATCTGGTTGCGCACGTAGGACAGAATGACGTCGGCAGACGGTGCGGTGTAGTTGCCGTCGTCGTCCTTGACGGTGTCGAGGCTATACTGGCTCTCGATGGCCTCGCGCGCGGTGATGTCGCTCTTCTTGCCGTTGTAGCTATAGCTTGCCACGGTCGAATCGAGCTGGTCCTCGGTCAGGGTCGCCGAGCCGACGCCCTTGCCGCCAAAACCACCGTTGCCGATAAAGAAGCCGACCACGGCAGCGATCACGACGGCGACCACAAAGGCGGCAATCATCGTCTTCTTGTGCTTGCAAGCGTGGTCGTCCACGTCGGAGTCGTCGTCCTCATCCTGAGCCTCGGGCATGAGGTTCTCGTCGGCGGCGTCCGCGGCGATCTTTGCCTCCAAGCGAGCGTCCTCCTCCTCGGCGGTCGTGCCGGCGGCAATATGTTCGGCAGACGTGCCGGCGACCAGGTCGATCTTCTCGTCCTCGTCACCGTCGGGGCCTTCGCCGCGTTCGATAATCTGGATGCCGTCGATCTCGTCCTTCTCGTCCTTCTTTTGAATCAGACCCATATCGGTTACTCCTTGTTAGGAAACATAGTCCCCAATAGAATACGCCCGGCAGAGCGCCGGGCGTATTGATTCTTAGGTTATACGCAAACACTTAAGTACTATTTAGGCGTTTGCAGCGTGCATGCCTTAGGCCAGGTGCGCGATAACGGCATCGGCAAAGGCCTGCGTGCCCACAGCGCCCTCAACGGAGCCGGTCTGGGCACGACGCACGTCACCGGTAACCTGCTCGCCCTCGTCGAGCGTGGCAGAGACGGCGGCGCGAATGCGATTGGCGGCATCGTTCTCGCCCAGGTGATCGAGCATCATCGCAGCAGAGAGGATCTCGGCCGTGGGGTTGGCGATATCCTGACCGGCGATATCGGGCGCGGAGCCGTGCGTAGCCTCAAAGATTGCGCAGCCGGCACCGATGTTGGAGCCGGGGGCCATGCCTAGACCGCCCACCAGGCCGGCGCACAGAT
Organism: uncultured Collinsella sp.; assembly: GCA_958429345.1. Taxonomy (GTDB): domain Bacteria; phylum Actinomycetota; class Coriobacteriia; order Coriobacteriales; family Coriobacteriaceae; genus Collinsella. Next base: position 5,069 of record CAUAJK010000036.1, read on the forward strand.
CACTCACGATGTCGCCGTACAGGTTGGGCAGCACCAGGACATCGAAGTCATTGGGATTCTGGACCAGGCCCATGCAGGTAGCGTCGACGATCTTGTCGTTGAACTCGATATCGGGATAGTTGGCGGCCACCTCGCGCGCAACGCGCAGGAACAGGCCGTCGGTCGCCTTCATGATGTTGGCCTTATGCACGGCCGTCACCTTTTTGCGGCCGCAGCGGCGGGCATACTCAAAGGCATACTCCACAATACGGCGGCTCTTGGCGATGGAGATCGGCTTGATCGAGATCGCGGAATCGGCGGCGAAGGTCTTTTGGCCCGAACGCTCAACGAGCTGCGAGAGCTCCTCGACCTCGGCAGCGCCCTCATCGAACTCGATGCCGGCGTAGAGGTCCTCGGTGTTCTCGCGCACGATGACCAGGTCGACATCGCGGAAGCGCGAGCCGTCGCCCGGCTGCGACAGGCAGGGGCGCACGCAGGCGTACAGGTCGAAGTGCTTGCGCAGGGCCACGTTAACGCTGCGGAAACCCGTGCCGACCGGCGTGGTGATGGGGCCCTTGATGGCAACCTTGGTCTCGGCGACCGCATCGAGCACATGCTGGGGCAGCGGCGTGCCAAACTCGTCCATGACGCCGGCGCCGGCCTCCTGGACATTCCAGTTGATCTGGACACCGGTGGCCTCGACCACGCGGCGCATGGCCTGCGTAATCTCGGGACCGATACCGTCACCGGGGATCAGGACTACATCGTGCGCCATAATCTGTTACTCCTCGTCTTCGGCGTCGTCAGATTTTTTAACGCTAGCACGCTTCTTCTTTTTGGAGAGATCCAGGCCAAAACGTTTAACAAGCATTTCGCAAATCTCGCTCGAACGGGCCTTGAGATAGCTGCCCTTACCGTTCTCGGCATCGAACTTAAGGCGCAGCGCAAGCTTCTCGGCAACCTCGGCGTCGATCTCGCCCTGGCAAAACTCGTACAGGCAACCGAGCATGTCGCGATACTCGAGGTCGCCGTGGTAGCACTGGATGGCCTCGTCCAGGATGGGCCAAGCCTCGCGCGAACGCTCGACGCTCGTGGCACCCCACACGCACAGCAGGCGGAAGGCGGCATAGCGCAGCGTGGAGGAGATCTCGTCGAACAGTGCAGTCTCGGCGCCCTCAAAGGCATCGCCCAGCTGCTCGGGGCAGGTGGTAGCGAGCGCCGTCAGGGCATCGAGGGCCTCCCAGCGGGTCTGAGCCTCGGGGCGATCGAGCGCCTCGATCAGCGCGGGCACGCAGGGCACGACGCGCTGCGGATCGCGCTCGGCAAGCAGGTGCAGCACGCGGGCGGCAAACTGACGGATGCGGCGCGTGGGGCAGCCGAGCTCCTTGACCAGACGGTCGACGGCGTTCTCGTTCTCCTCTGCCAGCTGAAGCTGTGCCAGCTCCTCATCGGTGAGCTGTTCTTCCTTGTTTTCTGCCATAGTTACCTCTTCTTACTATTTCTTAGCGTGCTTGCCAGCACCCTTGCTGTCATCGGTGACCGAGATGAGCTGTCGGTCGGCTGCACCATTGTGACGCGCGCGGCGGCGTTCCTCGGCATCGCCCGAGTCGGCAGCGGCGCGGTGAGCCTTGTTGACGTTAAAGACCTCGTCATGCTTGCGCCACGGGCCGACGGACTCGCCAAAGCTCATCTTAAGGCCGGCGATAAAGCCGCCGAGCCAGCCGATCGGCGCAAACTGCACCAGCGGGAACAGCGAAAACACCCAGGTTAGCAGGACGACTGCCGCCGCACCTGCAAAATTGGCGATCCAGTAGTCGCGCTTGGTGATGACGCGCTTTTCGCACGCCCACTGGCCGCACAAAAAGCCGATGTAAATCGCAAAGATAAAGAGCACCAGCGCGAGCACCACGAACGTCCAGCTCATGGGCGCTACTCCTCGTGATGATGGCCGCAGCAGCACTCGTGGCCGTCATCATGGCCGTGGCCGCCGCAGCACTCGTGGTCCTCGCCATGGTGGTGGCCACAACCGCACTCGTGGTCGTCGCCATGCTCGCCGCAACCGCAGCCGTCCTCGTGAGCACCGTGCTCCTCGGGACGATACTGCGACCAGTCCAGACCGGCGGCAATGGCGTCGGCTTCCTCCTTGTAGAGCACCGTGATGGCCTGGGTGCCCAGCTTGGCGCCACCGATGGCGTCGAGCATGTCGTAGAGCGTAAAGGCCACGTCGGCACCGGGCAGCGCGAGCTCGCGATCGTCGGCGTAAGCGAGCGCCAGGCGCAGGTCCTTGATGAAGTGCTCAACCATAAAGCCGGGCTTGTAGTCGCCGTCGAGCGCCTTGGGCGCCAGGCTCTCCATGGCGCCGGACTTACCGGTGCCGCCCAGGATCATCTGGCGGGTCTTCTCCAGGTCAAGGCCGCTCAGCTCGGCAAATGCCATGGCGTCCGCCATGCCGACCATGCAGGCGCCCAGCGACACCTGATTGGCGAGCTTGGCAGCCTGGCCCTTGCCGGCGCCGTCGAAGCAGCAGATGTTGGCCGCAAAGGTGGCAAGGATGTCGCGGACCGGCGCGACGTCGTTCTCGGTAGCGCCCACGATAGCCGTGAGCGTGCCGGCGATAGCACCCGACTCGCCGCCGGTGACGGGGCAGTCAAACGCCATGCGACCAGAAACCTGGGCGGCCTCGGCAATGTCACGGGCGAGCTCGGGCGAGCTCGTGGTGAGGTCGATCAAGACCGCGCCCGGCTTGGTGCACGCGAGCAGGCCGTCGCCCGCCAGGTAGAGTTCCTCGACCTCGGAAGGATAGCCCACCATGGTAAAGACGACATCGGCGTTAGCCGCGGCCTCGGCCGGCGTATCGGCCCAGACGGCGCCGCGCTCGATAAGCGCTGCGGCCTTGGACTTGGTGCGGTTGTTGACCGTGACGGGATAGCCGGCATCCAGGATGTGGCCGGCGATGGGGGCACCCATGATTCCGGTGCCGATAAATGCGACGGAGAGCTTGTTTGCCATGAAACCTTTCCTTTTGGGTTGGGTGTTGTTACCAGGTTGAATACTCGGTGCCAGCGTTTGGGCAGTGAGCTGGGATCGATTACGGCCGCGTTACTTGCCTACTGACCGCGCACGCGGCGGGCGATGCGGTCGGAAAGCGACGCCTTGTCGGCGCGGTTCTTACCCCAAAACGCGCAGGCCACCATGCCGGGGCCCACGTGCGAGCCGATGGTGGGGCCCACGGAGCTGCGAATGATCGTGACGTCGGCGCAGCCCTCCTCCTTGCGGATGGCGGCTTCGAGCCAGTCACCGTCCTTTTCGGCATCGGCCGTCATGATGGCGATGGGCATGGTGCGATCGGGCACGTAGTTCTCGCGGAACGACTTGAGGATGGACTTGAGTGCCTTCTTGCGGCCGCGGTTGACGCCGATCAGCGACAGCGAGCCGGCAAGGTCGTAGGAGAGCTCGGGCTTGACATCGAGCTTTGCCGTGAGCTGCGCCGCCGCGGGCGGAATGCGGCCGCCGGCAGCCAGTGCGTCGAAGCTCTCGAGCGTAAAGTAGCCGTGGACGTAGGTCTTTGCCTCGTTTGCCCAATCGACCAGCTGCTTGGCGGTCAGTCCCGCCGAACGCTGGCGCACGGCCTCGAGCGCCAAGAGCGCGCCGGTCGCACAGGGCAGAGCGTTGTCGACCACGTAAAGCTCAAAATCGGGATACTCGGCGCGCACGGCATCTGCCGCCTGGCACGCGGAGTTGTAGCTCGACGACAGCGCCGAGGTAAAGCACAGGTAGACCGTGGGCGTGCCCTCTTTGGCGCACTCGGTAAAGAACTCGATATAGCGACCGAGCGACACGGCGGAGGTAGACACGCGAGCGCCGGCGCGCATGCGGTCGTAGAACTCCTTGGGTGTGATGCTCGACCAGATGTCATCCGTGCGCTCCTCGCCATCGATAATGAAGGGGAAGCCCAAGATATCGACATCGAGGTTCGCGGCGACCTCGGGGCTAAAGTCGCAGCAGGTATCGACGACGATGCGGCAACGGTCCGAATGACCGGCGGATGCGGCCTTGTCCATCAAAGCGACTCCTTACGTAAAAAGGCGGCCATCCGCATGGGATGGCCGCCGGCCGTTAACTCATGCAAGTTAACGTATTTTACTCGTCAAGTGTTTCGATGCGGGGCTTGATGATGCCATATCCACCATTCTTACGGTGATACACCACATTGATAAGGCCAGTCGTCGCGTTCTCGAACACGTAGAAGTCGTGACCCAGCAGATCGGTCTGCACCAGCGCCTGCTCCTCAGTCATCGGGGTGACATCGATGACCTTCTCGCGGACGAGCAGGTCGTCCTCCTCCTCGGGCAGCAGCAGGTCGGCCAGATCCTCGACGCGCTCGACCGGTGCGACATCCGCCGCGCTGGCACCGCCCTGGCGGTTGTCCACGACCTTGGTCTTGAACTTGCGCAGCTGGCGGGTGACCTTATCGGCGGAGAGGTCGATGGCGGCGTACATATCTGCACCGTGCTCGGCAACGCGAATCACCGAACCGCGGGCACGAACCGTAACCTCGACGATTGCCGGGTTGGGGTTCGAGGGGTTCTTCTCATAGCGAAGTACAACGTCGACCGTCATGGGCTCGATATCGAAAACCTTGAGCGCCTCGCCGATCTTCTCATCCACATGCGCACGCAGAGCATCGGTTACCGTCGTCTTGCGTCCAGAAACCTTGATATCCATACGTGGCTCCAATCTGCCTCGGGGACTTACTGTACTGGCTATGTACCCATTGCCGTGCATTTAATCACGCGGATTCCCAAAGACCCGAATAACGATTGCTTGATACCGCATACCGAAGTCTCGCACTTTTCTGTGGCAAAGTGCGCTATGGGAGGGGGCCGGCGGCTTTGGTTTTGCACTTAAAAAGTGTCTTTGACCTGCTGGTTTTATGGAAACGAAAAAGCCGGGCTCCCCTGTTGGGAAAGCCCGGCAATGCGTGTTGAAACCGTGAAGAGGCGTCTCTCCTAGCGCATAGGAGACGCCACCCCTAGCAATAACTAGCCATTGAGCTTGTTAATGTCGTCGTCGGTGATAGTGCCCTCCTGGCTGGACGATTTATCCTCGGAGGATGCACCCTCGCTGCTCGAATCGGAGGATGCGGACTCGCTGGATCCGGTCTCGGTCGACTGCACGTCGGCGCCCGAGACCGTCTTGGTGGTGAGGTCATAGGGCATCGTGCCGTACCAGACGGAGTGGACCGCCTCGAGCGTGCCATCGACCGTGATACCGTCGAGGGCATCGCTCACGGCACGGCATAGCTCATCGTTGGCCGCGAGGCCCGCGACGCCGAGCGTCGAGGGCGTCTCGAGCGCGCCGACGTAAGAGATCTGGCTCATCAGGCGCGCAAGGTAGCCGCCGGCCGTGGAGTCGCAAATCACGTAGTCGATCTCGCCGGACTCGAGTGCCTCAAAGCACTCGTTGATGTTGGAGAAGGTCTTTTGGTTGGCCGTGATGCTCTGCTTGGCGAGCGCTTCCTGCGATGCCGAGGAGGTCTGAACGCCCAGGGTAGCGGTGTTAAGCGTTTCGGTGGAAACGCTCAGCGACTCGCCGTCGCTCGTCTTTCCGAACACTGCTGCAGCGTCGTACAGGCAAGTACCAAGCGTGCTGATATCACCATCCGTGGAATTGATGTCACCAATGAAGATGTCGGCCTTTTTGTCGCCGAGCGCGGAATCGGCAGACGACGCATCGGCGAAGGCGACCTTAAGGCACATGCGACTTGCAAGGGCGCGGGCAGCGTCGACCGCGTAGCCCGTGAGGTTGCCATCGGCGCCCTGCATGGCCTGCGGAGCATCGGAGGTATCGAGGGCAACCGTCAGGGTGCCGGGAGTGACCAGGGCATCGTCCGACACCGCAGGGGTGACGGTCTCGCGCTCGATCTGGTCAATCGTGGGTGTCGTGAACGTGGACAGTGGATTGAACGCGCATCCGCTCAAGCCCAATACGGCAATGACCGCCGCGGTCCCAGCACCTAACCGAGCCGCGTGCATCAAGCTGCCCCTCACCATGTCCACTACCCTGCCTTCTGTGTCGTATACAATCCGTGCGTTGCGCGGAATAACGGGTTGTTCCCACCAGCTGACCTGGTATTTGACCCCACACTTGCGCACCGGGGTGTTTGCTCGGGAGGCCGTAGCCACCTTCACGACTGGCCCGCTCGCCCGCGAGGCGGTATTGCCCCAAAGAAAGTAGAACGGACGGTGCGGCTTACATCTAGGACGCGCCATGATCGCGCCGCGCGCACGCGGTCGCTTACGTGGATCCCTTTGACCGCGTCTGTCTTGGACTAGGATGGACATTTTGTCCGTCCGCAACCACAGCCTGGCAGGAACGTAGCGCATTATAGCTAAGTTCAAGCTAAAGTTTAAGGTTAGGGGCGTCATTCGCACCGTGAGCACAGATTTTGCAGGTCGGAGCGGACTATTCGTGCCCCCATGAAGCCCGGAGCTCCCCTACGGGGAGCTCCGGGGCACCCGTCTCAGGGTGCCGTGTGCAAAAAACGGCAAATATGAGTACTGCTACCAATTTAGTAGCAGCGTTTTTCCGCCCCACGAGCCCTTTTTGAGTTCCGTACAGCCCGCTTGGCGCCAAGATATTCCACATTCGTTTATTATCTCTTCACTGAATCCAGATTTTCGGCTCAGGTTTCTCTGTTTTTCCTGTCACTAATCTAGTAACAGTACTCATATTTGCCGTTTTTTGCACAGGGCATATAACAAACCCTCTATAAAGCCATAGTTTTACGCCGGCTTGAGCCCAAAGCACGCTCGGAGCGTATTCAGCAGAGCATCTTGCCTCTTTCGACGAGCCTCTACACGATTCTGATATCGCTTACCCATGCGTTGGTAAATGCGCCATGCGAGCGCTTCCATCGCTTCCATGTCGCAGAGCATTTCGTTGTTGACCGTCGCGACCTCGATTCCCATAGTAATCAAGCCCGTGTTGCGTTTTTCATCATGGATACGTCCCCTCCGGGAGGAATGGCCCAGCTCACCGTTGTATTCCAGGTCAAACCGGGCTGTTTCCTGATACGCATCGCAAACTGCATGCGGCATCCCCGAGATTGCCTGCGCGCGGTCATCGAACTCGATCTTGTAGTCGGTCTTAAAGGGACCGCAGGCAAATCCGCCATAGGAAAACGGAAGCGAAAACAGAGCGAGCATGATGCACTCCATGGGCGAGAGCAGGTTTTCTGACAGGTAGGGACACAGGCGCAGCAGCTGTTTGGCCGCACTCCCCTTGCATGCCGCAAGGTAATCTGCCAGGCGATCGGGCGTCAGCACTGGCTCGACTTCAAAGTAGCCCACGTCTGCCGGTTGGTCCTTGTCCTTTGCAAGCCTATTCGCAACAGGCGAGGTATAGGGAGGTAGATACTTCCCGCGATCGCTCAGTGAAATCTTGGAACACAGTTCCTGGGCCAGGGCAAACGCCTGGATACAGCCGACCTCGCGAGCGACGGCAACACAAAGGGCCTCGGGAGATAGGCTGTACATCCCCGGTTCCACCTCTAGAATCGAGCCGGCAGGCAACCCGGAGCACACGGACCAGTCCACGCCAGGCATGCGGCGGCGCTGCACCGCAGATCCCACCAGCAAGCACAGATCTTCTTGCACCTCGCCGCTTTTGGCTCCAATTCGAACCAGGTCGGAAAGATAAATATCCTCGGTCGAAGGCGATGACGCACACAGCACGCGGCGCTCCTCCTCGGGCTCAAGGTCCTTCCAGCCGACGTAGCCCATCTGCCGGCGCTCGGCGCGCATCATACGCAACGCCGAGGCGCCCGTCAGGATCACGGAAGCCGCTAGCTGCTCTTTTGTCGGTTTGTCACACTGCCTGATTGTTACCGCCACACGAATCACCCCTACCAAACGCGTGCGATAGCGAGGCCATCAACGGCCGCGGCACCGGCGCGCTTGAGTTCCGCCGAAGCCACTGCCATCGTCGCACCCGTGGTGATAACGTCGTCGATAAGCAGCAGGCGGCGGCCCCGCACGTCCTCAACGGTCTCGTACATGCCTCGGGCGCGTTCACGGCGCTCTTCACGACCGAGTTCACGCTGGTCGCCATGGCCGTACTTAACGAGGGCGTCGAGCAGCGGAACACCCGACAGCTCGCAAAATGGGCGCGCGATGGCTTCCATATGATCGAAGCCGCGTCGCCGAAACGCCGCCGCCGTCGCGGGCACAAACACCACTGCATCGGCGCCGGACAACACACCGCCTAAGCGTTCGGGTGCCGCGACCTGGGCATGTAAGGCGGTGTCGTATAGCAGCTCTGCCAGATACGGCGCCAGGCGTCGCTCGCCCGCGTCTTTGTACGCTTTAATGATCCGCGGCAGCGGATGCGTGTAAACGGCACATGCCAGGCACCGGTCGAGAGCTTCGGCCATCGCCGAGGACGTACCCTCGACCGAGCACTCGGTGCACAGCAAGTCTCCAAACGGGGCGCCGCATCGAGTGCAGCTATGCCGCGGGTCGATGAGCGCGAGCGCGGCCAGGCAGTCTCGGCAAATAAGCGCACCGGCGCGCTCGCAGCCGGCGCATCGCGTGGGCGACAACGCCTCAAGCGCCTCGTGCGCCGCCCGCTCGGCAAACGGTAGCAATTCATCCGCAAACGGTAGGATGTCGGCACCTTGCAGGCATCCCAACACATTCAAATGTCTCTTCACGACACAACCCTCCCTACGCTCGGTCGCAGGGAGGGTCGTTGATTCAGCGCTATGGTACCCCGACGCGTTTGGGGTCAGGCAGGTTAAATCCGTTTGCGGACGCTATTCGCCGGTGGGCGGTTGCGGTGCGGACGAGTTTTGGGTCGAGCCCTCGCCACCATCTTGACGCGGCTTGCGGGAACGACGACGGCGACGGCGCTTCTGGCCCTGGTCGGCCGAACCCTCGCCACCACGATCTTCGCGCGACTCGCGTTCGTCGCGAGCAGCGCCGCGCGCGGCCTTGGCGGCCGCCCCTCCGCCATCTCCGGGGCGACGGCGCGTGACCTTGACCTCGCCATCCGAGACCTGATCGGCCACAGAGGGCACCGAGGGCTTCCGCTGCGTGCCCGACGAGTGGCGACGGCGCGGACGCGAGGCGCGCTCATCCTCGCCATGCGACTTGCCGCCCTTATCGGCAGGCGCATCGGCGACCGAGCCGCCCTTGGGGGCAGCGCCGGCCTCGCGAGCGGCTGCGGCACGGAAAGCGTCCTCGCGCTCCTCGCTCGACAGATGACGGCGACGACGGCGCGTGGGATTCATGCCACCACCGCGATTCTGCTGTTGAGGCTGCTGAGCCTCGCGCTCGCGTGCGCCGTTCTTGCCGGCGGTTGCGGCCTCGCCGGTATCGGCAGAGCCCGCACGCTTGCGGCGGCGACGGCCACCCGCCTCTTCGACCTCGGGCGTCTCGGACTTACCACGGCCCTTTCCACGACCACGACCCTCGCCCTGGCCCTGACCGGCGCGAGCATCGGATTCGGCATCGCGACGACGGCGCTTGGGCATCGATATGCCCGCCAGGCGATCGGCGTTCGACAGGCCATCGCTCACGTCGACGCCGTTCTCGCGGTCGAGCTCCATAAGCGCCAGGCGCATCTCGGGCGACTCGATGCGCTCGAGCACGTCGCGCGTCACGCAGTCGGGGCGGCAGTTGCAGCCCTGCTCGGCGGCCTTCTTTTTGCAGCCCTCAGAGCAGGTCATGTCGGCCAGGTTGACCTTAAAGACTTTGCCGTTCTCCAGGCGCAACACCAGCTGCTCACGCGGCGTGTCATATTCCTGGATGCGCGCCTTGCCAAGCGGCGTATCGATAAGCGTCTTCTTTTTGGGCGCGCGGCTCTTAAAGTCCTTGTACGCCTCAAACTCGTAGCGCAGGCAGCACATCAGGCGGCCACAGACGCCGCTGATCTTGGACGAGTTGAGCGGCAGGTCCTGCTCTTTTGCCATGCGGATCGAAACCGGCTCAAACTGTCCGCCAAAGCGCGTGCAGCAGAGCTCCTGGCCGCACTGGGCATAGCCGCCCACCAGGCGGGTCTCGTCACGCACGCCGATCTGGCGCATGTCGACGCGAATGTGCAGCGTCGAGGACAGGTCCTTGACGAGTTGACGGAAATCGACGCGCTCCTCGGCAGCAAAGTAGAACACAGCCTTCTCGCCGCCAAACAGGTACTCGACGCCGACCGGCTTCATCTCGAGGTCGAGCTCCTTGACCAGGCGGCGGAAATCGACCATGGCCTCGTCACCCTGGATAGCCAGGTCGTCGGCAAGCTGCAGGTCGATGTCGCTCGCTACGCGCAACACGGGCTTGAGCGGCTGGCCAATCTCGTCTTGCGGCACCTCGAAGGGATCGGCCGTGACCAGGCCGATCTCGGTTCCGCGCTCGGTGGAGCAAATGGCATAATCGGCCTCGAGGATATCCAGATCCTGCGGGTCGAACCACAGGTCGCGCGAGGCGTAGGTAAACTTAACGGGTACGACTAACGGCATTTCAGTGCCTTCCTGATATCGAACAGCATGACCTCGATGGCCAGCTGGGGAGTAACGTTTCTGGCGATGTTGCGCTCAGCGGTGGCAACCGCCTCGAGCGCCTGGGTGGCACCCGCAACATTGGTCGCCGCGGCAAGCCGCCCGATCGTGTCGCGCACGTCCTCGTTCACAACGTCTGCCGCCTCGTCCTGAAGCGTCAGCAGCACGTCGCGCATGAGCGTCCGCGCGCTCGCCAGCGCTTCCATGATACCCGAACGCTCGCGCGCGTTGAGTTCACGCTTGTTGCGGTCCTCAAGCTGCTTCAATGCTCCACGCGACAGGTAGTCGGCATTTTGCTCGAGCACCTTTTCCTGCGTGGACTTGACCTCGGCGAGCGGCGCCTTGACGGCGACGATGAGCGACTTGGCGCGACTGAGCACATCGGCCTCGTCGGCGGCGATGAGCGAGTCGATGGCACGGACCATCTGGCGACGGGCGTCCTGGCGCTCGGCGCTCTTGAGGAACTCGATGCCACGCGTGGGGCTTCCCGCCACAGCGACGGCCATGCGGCAGCGTGCGGGATCCTGACCGGTGGCGCGGCTCACGGCCTGCGCGGCCACAGCGGGCGACACCAGCCGAAACGGTACGCACTGGCAGCGGCTCACGATGGTGGGCAGCATCACGTCAGCCGAGGTGCCCAACAGGATGAACATGACGCCCTCGGGCGGTTCCTCGAGCGTTTTGAGCAGCGCGTTGGCGGTGTTGGCGCGCAGCTGTTCGGCACGGTCGATAATGTAGACCTTTGCCTTGGCGCGGATGGGTGCCAGGGGCACGTCGTCGAGCAGCTCGCGGGTCTGCGCGATGAGGTAGCCCGTAGCGCTTTCGGGGGTGTAGTAGTGCACGTCGGGATGCGTATGGCGGGCGACGCGCACGCAGCTATCGCATGAGCCGCAGCCGTCCTGCTCGCACAGGAATGCCTGGGCAAGCGCCCATGCGGCGTCGAGCTTACCGGCGCCGGGCGCGCCCAAAAACAGGTAGGCGTGCGATGCGCGACCGCTGGTGACGGCATTGGTCAAAAAGTCGCGCACGCGCTGTTGGGTGTCTAGCTTGGCCAGCAGGCTTGTCTGCGCGGGGGCCATGTTACTCAGCCTCCTGGGCAAGCGCGGCGGCGACGGCATCCTGGGGGATGTCGAGACCGTACGCACGAACCAGCTCGACCGTCTGCGCGAAGACGTCTGCAATTGACGCGGTGGCGTCGATGAGCTTTACGCGATTTGGCTCTTCGGCGGCAATGCTGCAAAATCCCTGGTAGACGCGCTCCTGGAAGGCCATGCCCTTGGCCTCCATGCGATCGGCCGCACCGCGGGCCGCCATGCGCAGCGCCGCCTGCTCGGGCGTGATGTGATAGACGAGCGTGAGCGCCGGATGCGTACCGGCGACAGCCAGGTTGTTGGCATCGCGCACCATCTGGCGGTCGAGGCCGTCGGCAAACGCCTGGTAGCAGGTCGTGGAATCGTAGAAACGGTCGCACAGGACCACCTTGCCGGCAGCGAGGGCAGGCGCGATAACCTCGTGCACCAGCTGGGCACGCGCGGCCTCGTAGAGCAGCAGCTCGCAGGTGTCGCCCATCGCCGTATTGGCGGGGTCGAGCAGCAGGGCGCGGATCTTTTCGCTGATGGCGGTGCCGCCCGGCTCGCGCAGGCTCACAACCTGGTAACCAGCGAGCTCGAGCGCACGGGCCAGCAGACGCGCCTGCGTGGACTTGCCGGCGCCGTCGACGCCCTCGAGCGTGATAAAGCTATGTTGAGCGGGCTCAAAAGCCATGGGCGCAGCCCCTTCCTACAAGGCGCGAAAATACAAGTTATAGCAACCAGGCCATGATACCCCAGCGTCCGGCGCACCCCAAATCCCACCTAGTCATTGGGGACGTTCTTAAATGACTAGGTGGCAGTTAGGAACGTACCCAAAGTACCGGCCGAAAAGGAACGTCCCCAACTGCCGACCCTCTAAGTTGCGGTGAAATAGGGACTGAATACGCCTTCTAGCAGCAAATACAATCCCTATTTCACCGCAAGTTAGGAGTGGGCACGGGTATAGATGGCGAAGGAAATGTCGCGCTCCAAGGTCAGGGCCTGCTCGCGTTCGAGGTCTTGGGTGAGGATTGCCAGCACGTAAGGGCGCTCGGCGTAGACGATTGCGGCATCGTGCTGAGCATTCGCCAGACTGCCCGTTTTGTGCGCGACCAAAACGCCGCCGGGAACGCCCTCGACAATACCGCGCGTGTCTTCCTGCGCCAGCAGATATCCGCGCGCTCGCTCGCACAGCTCGGGCGTCGCGATTGTCCCCGCCGCCAGCCGCTGTAACACGGCCGCAGCATCACGGGCGCTCGTATAGTTCTCGCGACCTTGTGCCTGGGCCTCGGCATCCATCATCAAACGAGCGAGCACGGTCTGGGTCAGCCCCAATGCGCCACACGTTTCGTTGACCGTATCCATGCCAAGTCTGCCGATAACAAGGTTCGCTGCCACGTTATCGCTCTGGGCGATCATAGCGTGCAGCAGCTCGTCAATACTGTACGACGCACCCGCGCCGCGCGACTGGATGTTGCCGCTGCCACCCACGATATCCTGTTGCGTTACCGTTATCTGCTCGTCGAGGGACAGCTCGCCCGCCGCCACGGTCTCGAGCGCACAAGCAAGAACGGGAAGCTTGATGATGCTTGCCGCCACATGTCGCGCGTCCGGCGCCACAGCGGCTTCACCATCGAGCGACGCGAACGTTTGAGGATCAAGCGCCACAGCATAGACCGAGGTAGACCCACCATACGGCTCGACAAGGGCTTCGATATCTTGCTGAAGGCCGGCAATCCAAGAAGCCCGGGAGACAGCTTCCGCCTTTTGAGCGGACGGATGATTCGCTTTTTGTTTGGCAGGGACAGCGGAGCCCTCAGCCTCGTTGCGGCGCACGGCACAACCGCCGAGACTCATCACCGAGGCAAGCGCTCCGGTCAACATCCCGGCACAAAACACTCGACGCGAGCAATCGCGCGCAGTGAGGGGTGCATCCCCCGGCGGGAACCGGAACGCCTCCACGTTTTCGCCGCCACCCCGACCTTGCTCGCCGCAGTACACAGACTCACTCCCCCACCATCGCATTCTACCGAGCCGTCGATAAACGGCCGCGCCGGACACCCAGCACGCCGCACTCATTGTGACGCATGCGACAGGGCTTGCGCGACATGATCATCCTCACATAACCAGTTGGGTCGGCGCGGCCCAACCGCACCTGAACCACCTTATAATCTAGCCAACACATCGAACGGAAGGAACCATCATGCCCCGGTTTTGTACCCATTGCGGCAAGCTTCTGAATGACGACGAGCGTTTTTGCACCAGCTGCGGAACGCCGGTAACCGATGATGGCCAGGCCTCTCAGTCGCAAGAGAATGCGCAGGCAGCCGAACATGCCGCCGCGCCCGACGCCGCCTTCGACACCGCCGCGACCACGATTCAGTCTGCGCAGCAGCCCACGGCGACTCAGCTCCAACCGGCAGACGTGACCGTACAGTCCGCCCATCAGCCCGTGCCCGCTCCCCAGCCCGAAGCCGGCACGACGCAGCAATGGGCGACGCCAGCCGGCTCCGCGCCGCAGCAGCCCATTCCGACCGCCGCTCCGCAGGCCGGCGCCCCCGCTGCTCCCAAAAACAACAACGCCCTGCTCATCGGCATCATCGCCGCGCTAATCGTCGTGATTATCGCGCTCGTCGTGTTCTTTATGATCAAGCCTTTCGACAAGGGCGCCGATGATACCAAGGGCACGACGATCGAGAAGGTCAAGATCGACCACGATAACGACGATGCGTCCGTCAAGGGCGACCCCAACAAGCTTGACGATGATGATGACGATGACGTCCACGATGCCGCCACCATCAGCGAGCAGAACGTCTACGACCAGCTGAGCTCCTACTACAGCAGGCTCTCCGATCTTGATCAGCAGGTTCGCGACTGCGCCACCACGTTTAACACGTATTACCTTAAGGATGACCGAAGCTCGCGTCAGTCGGCCAGCGATGCCGCCGAGGCGCTCGAGGATCAGATCGACGACCTCAAGGACGAGGTCGAGGACCTGGACGTTCCCATCGACTCGCAGAACTACAGCTCGTGGAAAGACATCATCGCGCTCTACGACGACCTGGAGAATCGCATTGACGTCATTTGCGATGCCTGGGAGATCAGCCTTGAGTACTCCAGCCCCGCCAACCACAAGGACGAGATCGTGGCACCGCTGGCGCGCGACAACGTAGCGGGCACCAACGACAACAAATACCGTCTGGACTTTGAGGACCGCTACCCCGGCGCCGCACCCGTCGAGGTGAAGTAATCCCAACAACTGATCAAAACTTGCGGTGAAATAGGGATTGATTAGGCCTTTTGCCAGCAAAAACAGTCCCTATTTCAGGCTCTTCGGGGGTTTGTGTGGGTTAGCCGC
>CAUAJK010000037.1:0-18116 GCA_958429345.1 uncultured Collinsella sp.
GCGATCCCCCGTATCCGCGACTTCCGCGGCATCTCCGCCAAGAGCTTCGACGGCCGTGGTAACTTCTCCATGGGCGTCACCGAGCAGCTCATCTTCCCCGAGATCGACTTCGACTCCGTCGATCACCAGCGCGGTATGGACATCACTTTCGTGACCACCGCCAACACCGATGAGGAGGCCAAGGCCCTTCTGGACGCCTTCGGTTTCCCGTTCAAGAAATAGGTTCACCTGCCCTATAAGCGCCGTTCCCACAAGGGGGCGGCGCTTGGGGCGAACAATACTCTATGTGAGGAGGATATAAGTGGCTAAGACATCGATGATCGTCAAGTGCAATCGCAAGCAGAAGTTCTCTACTCGTGAGTACACGCGCTGCCAGCGCTGCGGCCGTCCGCACTCTGTGTACCGCAAGTTCGGCCTGTGCCGCGTCTGCTTCCGCGAGCTTGCACTCAAGGGCGAGCTTCCCGGCGTTAAGAAGGCCAGCTGGTAAGTCACTACCAGCGTTTCAAGCATCAGTTTGGAACAGGGAAAACGCGCTAAAAAGGCTTTGCCGTTAAGGGCGGCGAAGAACCAAGAGCACGTGTTCATCAAGAACGAAGGAGAATCTGTATGAACCTTACAGACCCGATCGCAGATATGCTTACGCGCATCCGTAACGCTAACTCTGTGAACAAGGCCACGGTCTCCATGCCGAGCAGCAAGAAGCTCGTCGAGATCGCTCGTGTTCTGCACGAGGAGGGCTACATCGAGGGCTACGATGTCGAGGACACCGTTCCCCAGAAGACTCTGCACATCACGCTTAAGTATGGTCCCAAGAAGGCTAAGGTCATCAACGGCATCCGCCGCATTTCCAAGCCGGGCCTGCGTAAGTATACCGGCGTTGCCGACATGCCCCGCGTCCGCGGTGGCCTTGGTACCGCCATTATTTCCACCAGCCATGGCGTCATGACCGACCGCGATGCTCGCAAGCACAACGTCGGCGGCGAGATCATCGCTTACGTCTGGTAATTCGCTCGGTAGGTAGAAGGAAAGGAGATCACCGTGTCTCGTATCGGTAATAAGCCTGTCCAGATTCCCGCCGGAGTCGAAGTGGCAGTCAACGGCAACAACGTTGTCGTCAAGGGCCCCAAGGGCCAGCTCGAGCTCGATGTCTTTGAGAAGCTCGCTATCAACGTCGAGGACAACGTCCTCACCGTTTCCCGTCCCGACGACGAGCGTGAGACCCGTGCCCGCCACGGCCTCACCCGCGCCCTCATCCACAACATGGTTGTTGGCGTTTCCGAGGGCTTCGAGAAGAAGCTCGAGCTCGCCGGCGTCGGTTACCGCGTGCAGCAGAAGGGCAAGAACCTCGAGTTCTCCCTGGGCTTCTCGCACCCCGTGATCGTCGAGGCTCCCGAGGGCATCACCTTCGAGGTTCCCGACAACACCCACGTGAACGTCAAGGGTATCAACAAGCGGCAGGTCGGTCAGATCGCCGCTGAGATCCGCGGCCATCGTCCTCCCGAGCCTTACAAGGGCAAGGGTATCCACTACGTTGGCGAGCACATCCGCCGCAAGCTGGGTAAGGCCGCCAAGTAGTCGTAACCGACTCACTCGCATAAGACCAGCACCCCGTCAGGTGCTGGCAAGATCAACCTTTTTAGGAGTTTACGTATGAACAAGCATAAGGCGAAGCTGGAAGGCCTCAAGCGTCGTCAGCGTCGTGTTCGCGGCAAGGTCTCGGGTACCTCCGAGCGTCCGCGTCTTCGCGTGACCCGTACTAACGCCAACATCTATGCCCAGATCATCGACGACAGCAAGGGCTCCAGCCTGACGCTCGTCTCTGCCTCGACCCTCGAGGCCGAGTTCAAGGGCACCCACACCTCGAACAAGGAGGCTGCGGAGAAGGTCGGTCAGCTCGTTGGCAAGCGCGCCATCGAGGCCGGCATCACCAAGGTCGCCTTCGATCGCGGTGGCCGTATCTACCATGGCCGCGTCAAGGCCCTCGCCGACGGTGCTCGTGCCGCCGGTCTCGAGTTCTAGGAGGTATGTAGCACATGGCTCGTAATCAGAAGCAGCAGCGCGAGGCCTCCGAGTTCGAGGAGCGCGTCGTTTACATCAACCGCGTGTCGAAGACCGTCAAGGGTGGTCGTCGCATGAGCCTCGTCGCTCTCGTCGTCGTTGGCGACGGCAAGGGCAACGTCGGCGTTGGCATGGGCAAGTCCGCTGAGGTGCCCATGGCCATCTCCAAGGCATCTCTCGATGCCAAGAAGAACATGTTCCACGTGCCGGTGACCGAGCAGGGCACCATCCCGCACGAGGTTCTCGGCCACTTTGGTGCCGGCCGCATCATCATCAAGCCCGCTGTCGAGGGTACCGGCGTTATCGCCGGCGGCGCTGTGCGTCCCCTCTTTGAGCTTGCTGGCATCAAGAACGTCCTGTCCAAGTCCCTCGGTACCGACAACGGCCTCAACATCATCAAGGCTGCCGTCGAGGGCCTCAAGGAGCTCTCCAGCCCTGAGGACGTCGCGGCTCGCCGTGGCCTGACGGTCTCCGAGATGTTCGTCGGTAAGGAGAACTAAGCATGGCTGACACCATCAAGATCAAGCAGGTCCGCAGCACCAACGGTTGCAAGCAGGACCAGGTCCGTACTGTCCGTGCCCTCGGTCTCCACAGGATCCGCGAGGTTCGCGAGATTGCTGACAACGAGTCCGTCCGCGGCATGATCTTCAAGGTCAAGCACCTTGTCGAGATTGTAGAGGAGTAGCAAATGCAGCTTCACGATCTTACTCCCGCGCCCGGTTCCACCAAGAACCGCAAGCGCGTCGGCCGTGGCAATTCTTCGGGTCACGGCACCACTTCTGGCCGCGGCCAGAAGGGCCAGGGTTCCCGCTCTGGCGGCACCAAGGGTGCCGGCTTCGAGGGTGGCCAGACTCCGCTGGCTATGCGCCTGCCCAAGCTTCCGGGCTTCCGCAACCCCCGTCGTATCGAGTACACCGCTGTTAACGTTGAGCGTCTCGAGCGTAAGTTCGAGGACGGCGCTGTGATCGACGGTGCCGCTCTTAAGGCCGCTCGCATCACCAAGAGCGAGTTCGAGCCCGTCAAGGTGCTCGGCAATGGTGAGCTCACCAAGAAGTTCACGGTCAAGGTCGACAAGGTCAGCGCTTCTGCGCAGGCCAAGATCGAGGCCGCCGGCGGAAAGGTCGAGCTGCCGTGCTAAATGGTCTTAAGAATGCTTTCCGCATCAAAGAATTGCGCGAAAAGATTCTTTTTACCATAGCTATGCTCGTCGTGTACCGCATTGGTGCGCACGTTCCTGTGCCCGGCATTCCCTTCCAGGGGATGCTGGGCCTTTTCTCGACCGATAACAATTCGGTCGCCGCAGGTGCTATGGCCCTCCTGAATCTTTTCTCTGGCGGCGCGTTGAGCTATGTGTCGGTGTTTTCGCTGGGCATCATGCCTTACATCACCAGCTCGATCATCCTCCAGATGCTCCAGGCCGTCGTGCCTTCCCTGCATGAGCTTGCCCGCGAGGGCGAGGTCGGTCAGACCAAGATTACGCAGTATTCGCGTTACCTCACCCTGGCTCTGGCAATCCTCAACTCCGTGGGTTACCTCTTCCTCTTTAAGAGCTTCGGCATCAGCTTCAATGGCGCCGGCGCTCCCGAGATCATCTTCGACCTCATGATCGTCGGTACGCTCACCGCGGGCGCCATGCTGATCATGTGGATTGGTGAGCTCATCACCCAGCGCGGTATCGGCAATGGCATGTCGCTGATCATCTTCGCGAACATCATGGCCGGTCTGCCGCAGGCTATCTTCTCCAGCACCGAGGGCAATGCCGGTGGCATCATCACCATGGTGATCATCTGCGCCATCATCCTGCTGGTTATCCCGCTGATTGTTTTCCTTGAGCGCGGCCAGCGCCGCATCCCGGTCTCCTACGCTAAGCGCGTCGTGGGCCGTCGCATGATGGGTGGCCAGACCACCTACCTGCCCATCAAGGTCAACACCGCGGGTGTCGTGCCGATCATCTTCGCTTCGGCGCTGCTGTACTTCCCGGCTCAGATTGCCGTGTTCTTCCCCGGCATCGGCTGGATCCAGGCAGTTGCCTCTGCGCTTTCGCGCGGCTGGCTCAACTGGGTGCTTAACGTTGTCCTTATCGTGTTCTTCGCGTACTTCTACACCTCCATGGTGTTCAACCCCGATGACACGGCCGACAACCTTAAGAAGCAGGGCGGCTTTATTCCGGGCGTGCGTCCGGGTAGGGCTACCGCGGCCTACATCAAGAACGCGCTCAACAAGATCACGCTTCCCAGCGCTGTCTTTTTGGCGCTCATCGCCATCGTGCCTTCGATCATCTTCTCCTTCACGGGTAACCAGCTGATTCAGGCATTTGGCGGCACGTCCATTCTCATCATGGTCGGCGTCGTGCTCGACACGGTCGATAAGCTCGAAGGCCAGATCAAGATGTATGATTACGATGGATTCTTTAAATAGGCTAGAGGAGGATTGCTCATGAACCTCGTATTGCTCGGAGCTCCGGGTGCCGGTAAGGGCACCGTCGCACAGGAGCTCGTCGCCGAGTTTGGCTTCGCCCACATTTCCACGGGCGATCTGCTGCGTGCTGCCGTCAAAGGTGGCACCGAGCTTGGTATTCAGGCTAAGAAGTACATGGACGCTGGCGAGCTCGTTCCCGACCAGCTCGTGATCGACCTTGTCAAGGAGCGCCTTGCCGCCGATGACGCCCAGCAGGGCTTCATCCTCGACGGCTTCCCGCGCAACACCGCCCAGGCTGTGACGCTCGATTCCGAGCTCTCCGCCATGGGTCGCGAGATCGACTGCGCCCTTCTGGTCGACGTGGCCCCCGAGGTCATCATCGATCGCCTGTCTTCGCGTCGCACCTGCCGCGCATGCGGTTACACCGGCACCGCTGCCGATGCCACCTGCCCCAAGTGCGCAGGCGAGATGTATCAGCGCGACGACGACAAGCCCGAGACCATCAAGAACCGTCTCGACGTCTACGAGAAGTCCACGAGCCCGCTCGTCGACTACTATCGTGGCCAGGGTCTGCTCAAGTCGGTCAACGGTGACCAGGCTCGCGAGACCGTGTACGGGGATGTCAAAGAGGCTCTCGGTCTATGATCAAGATTAAGTCTGCAACGCAAATCGAGCAGATGAAGAAGGCAGGAGCGCTATCTAAGATGGCGCTCCGCCACGTTGGAGCCATGGTGCGTCCCGGCGTTTCCACCTTTGAGCTCGATCAGCTCGCGGAGCAGATTATCCGCATGCATGGCGGCACCCCGGCCTTTAAGGGCTACGGCGGGTTCCCGGGGACCATTTGCGCATCGATCAACGATGCCGTGGTCCACGGTATTCCCAACCCCGACATGATCCTGCGCGATGGCGATATCATCTCCATCGATACGGGAGCCGTTGTCGACGGTTGGGTCGGCGATAACGCTTGGACGTTTTTCGTCGGCACCCCCACGCCCGAAGCCAAGGCTTTGTGCGAGGTCACGCGCGATTGCCTTAAGGCTGCCATCGAGCAGGCTGTTCCCGGTAACCATATCGGGGACGTTGGTTATGCTGTTCAGTCCCTCGCCGAGTCTCACGGTTACGGCGTGCTTCGTGATTATGTGGGCCATGGCATTGGCCGCGTGATGCACGAGGACCCCAACGTTCCTAACTATGGAAAGAAGGGGAGGGGCGTTCGCCTCCAGGCCGGCATGGTCATTGCCATCGAGCCGATGGTTACGATGGGTTCCAACCATGTGAGCACGGGCTCCGACGGTTGGATTGTTACGACCAACGACCACCTGCCCGCCGCGCACTACGAGAACACCGTCGCCATTACCAACGACGGTCCGGTGATTCTCACCACGGATGCCCAAGGTGCTTGGTGTTCGCTCCAAGGCGGAGAAATGTAACAAGTTCCACTTAGTTGTGGAGCCATTACGAAGTTATTACGATGCGTGCATACGTGTTGTAAAATACTCAATCGCTGTCGTTTTCTAGAGAAAGATGATTGCTTGTGAAGAAGGAAGACGCAATTGAGCTCGAGGGTACGGTAAAGGAACCGTTGCCCAACGCCATGTTTAAGGTCGAGCTCGAGAACGGTCATTCGGTTCTGTGCAACATTTCTGGCAAGATCCGAATGAATTACATCCGCATTCTCCCCGGTGACAGGGTTGTCGTGGAGCTTTCCCCGTACGACCTGACCCGCGGTCGCATCACCTATCGCTATAAATAGCGACACGCATACACGCTCTTTTCCGACTGCAGGCTTAGCTCAACCTACGGTCGGTTTGCGTGTGAAGACCAGCCATAGTTTTAAACGCCTGCGGCTGGGCGAGTAGATAGTAGGGAAGTAGTTTGAGCGCTACCGAAAGGAAGAACGATGAAGGTACGTCCTTCGGTCAAGAAGATGTGCGATAAGTGCAAAATCATTAGGCGCCATGGCAAGGTCCTCGTCATTTGCGAGAACCCCCGTCATAAGCAGCGTCAGGGTTAAGAGAGGAGACTACGTTGGCCCGTATTAATGGTGTCGACCTCCCGCGTGAGAAGCGCGTTGAGATCGGTCTGACCTACATTTACGGCATCGGCCGCACCACTGCGACGAAGATTTGCGTCGAGTGCAACGTTAACGTGGATACGCGCGTTAAGGACCTCACCGAGGATGAGGTTAACGCCATCCGCGATTATATCGATAAGAACCAGATCATGGTTGAGGGCGACCTCCGCCGTGAGCGCAACCAGAACGTCAAGCGCCTTATGGACATCGGCTGCAACCGCGGCCTTCGTCACCGCAAGGGCCTCCCGGTCCGCGGCCAGCGCACCCACACTAACGCTCGTACCCGCAAGGGCCCGAAGCGTCAGATCGGTGCTAAGAAGAAGAAATAAGGAGCGCTAGATAGATGGCTACTGCTAAGAAGAACGTTCGCGCTGCCCGTCTGAAGCGCGCGGACCGTAAGAACATTTCCGTGGGCCAGGCTCACATTCGTTCTACGTTCAACAACACGATCGTTTCGATCACCGATCCCCAGGGCAACGTCATTTCCTGGAAGTCGGCTGGCCAGGTGGGCTTCAAGGGCTCCCGTAAGTCCACGCCGTTCGCTGCCCAGATGGCTGCCGAGGCTGCTGCCAAGCAGGCCATGGAGCACGGTATGAAGAAGGTTTCCGTCTTCGTCAAGGGCCCCGGCTCCGGTCGTGAGACCGCCATCCGCTCCCTCCAGGCTGCTGGCCTCGAGGTCTCGAGCATCCAGGACAAGACCCCCATTCCGCACAACGGCTGCCGCCCCAAGAAGCGTCGCCGCGTGTAACTGAAAGGATCGTATCAATATGGCAATCGACAGGACTCCTGTTCTTAAGCGCTGCCGTCAGCTCGGGATCGATCCCGCTGAGCTCGGTTACAGCAGCAAGAAGGAATCTATCCGTCAGCCCAAGCGCCGTCGCAAGGAATCTGAGTACGGCATGCAGCTGCGCGAGAAGCAGAAGGTCAAGTTCATCTATGGCGTTCTGGAGAAGCAGTTCCACGGCTACTTCAACAAGGCCCGTAAGATGAACGGCGTCACCGGTGAGAACCTCATGATCATCCTTGAGTCTCGCCTCGACAACGTTGTCTTCCGTCTTGGCTTCGCCCGCACCCGCAAAGAGGCTCGTCAGTCCGTCCGTCACGGTCACTTCACCGTGAACGGCAAGCGCGTGGACATCCCGTCCTACCGCGTCAAGGCCGGCGACGTCGTCGCTGTCGGCGAGAAGTTCCGTGACCTCCTCCCCATCAAGGAGGCCCTGATTTCCTCCGAGCGCTTTGAGGTCCCTGGCTGGCTCGAGGTCGATATCGAGAAGCTGTCTGGTAACGTGCTCGCTCTGCCGACGCGTGAGCAGATCAGCGGTGATATCAACGAGCAGCTCATCGTCGAGCTCTACTCTAAGTAGTCCATCCGGGCTGCTGAGGCTGGAGGTAATACATGTCAGAATTCATTAGGCCTCAGGTTCAGGTCGAAGAGATCAACGAGACGTCTGCTCGTGTCTCCGTCGAGCCGCTCGAGCGTGGCTACGGCGATACGCTGGGTAACTCCCTTCGTCGCGTTCTTCTGTCCTCGCTCGAGGGTGCCGCCGTCGAGGCTATTCAGATCGATGGTGCGCAGCACGAGTTCATGACCATCCCTAACATGGTCGAGGATGTCACCGACATCGTCCTGAATGTCAAGGGTCTTGTCTTCAGGGCTCTCGGCACGACCGACGAGGCGACCGCCACCATTTCGGTTGACGGCCCCTGCGAGGTCACCGGTGCGGACTTCTTTATTCCGTCCGAGTTTGAGCTGGTCAACCCCGAGCAGCACATCGCTACGCTCACCGAGGGTGGCCATCTCACCATGAGCATGCGCATCGGCTATGGCCGCGGCTATGTTTCTGGCGAGGCCAACAAGCGCGACAACGATCCCATCGGTGTGATCCACGTCGACTCGCTGTACTCGCCGGTTTCCCGTTGCGCCAAGCTCGTTGAGGCTTGCCGTGTCGGTCAGCACACCGACTACGACCGCCTTGTCCTCGAGATCGAGACCAACGGCTCCATCGCCCCGCGCGACGCCGTGGTCCAGGCTGCCAATATCATCAACCAGCATATGGCCGCCTTTATGAACCTTGCCGAGACCCCCGAGGTCGAGGAGGAGGCTTCGATCTTCGCTCCCGAGGTCACCAACGACAACGCCGAGCTTGACAAGCAGATCGAGGATTTGGACCTTTCCGTCCGTTCCTACAACTGCCTTAAGCGCGCCAGCATTCACTCGGTCCGTCAGCTCGTTGAGTTCTCGGAGAACGATCTACTCAACATCCGTAACTTCGGTGTTAAGTCGATCGAGGAAGTGAAGGACAAGCTTGAGTCCATGGGCCTGAGCCTGAAGGCTTAATGCTTCGCATATTTGAGGAGAAACTAGACCATGCGTCACAACGTTAAGAAGGGCCTGAAGCTCGGCACCGATGCGAGCCACACCAAGGCCATGAAGAAGAGCCTTGCTAAGGCCCTCTTCGAGAACGACCGCATCAAGACCACCGAGACCCGCGCTAAGGCGCTGCGTTCGGTCGTCGATCCGATCATCACCTGGGCCAAGAAGGGCGACCTGCACTCTCGTCGTCTG
The DNA here is from genome assembly GCA_958429345.1 of uncultured Collinsella sp. Taxonomy (GTDB): domain Bacteria; phylum Actinomycetota; class Coriobacteriia; order Coriobacteriales; family Coriobacteriaceae; genus Collinsella. The sequence goes on from CAUAJK010000037.1 coordinate 9,117, forward strand.
GCTATCGCCAAGCTCGGTGATAAGCAGCTCGTTGCCGAGATCTTCGACAAGGCTGCTCAGGGTATGTGGCAGGACCGCAACGGCGGTTACACCCGCATCGTGAAGCTCGGCAACCGCAAGGGCGACAACGCTCCCATCGTTATCATGGAGCTCGTCACCGAGCCTTGCACGCCTAAGGCCAAGAAGGCTGCTCCGGCCCCCAAGAAGGCCGCTGCTCCCAAGAAGGTCGAGGCTGTCGAGGAGACTGCTGCCGAGGAGACCGCTGAGTAGACAATCCGTCTGCATAGGCTATATTCGAGGGGTACGTTCGCGTACCCCTCTTTTTTTGTCGCGATACCGTTGATTGCTTGTTGGGAGCGCCCATGACTGCGCCGTCTGATTTCAATTCGATTCCCGAGCTCGACGCCACGCTCGTATTTCGCGTGGCCTACGATGGCTCGTCCTACAGCGGCTTTGCCGAGCAGCCCGGTCAGACGACGGTTTCGGGCGAGTTGCGCCGCGCTATCGAGACGCTCCTGCGCCGCCCGATCGACCTGACGTGTGCGGGGCGTACCGATGCCGGCGTGCATGCGGTGGCACAGTTCATCAGCGTGCCCGTAACGGACGCTGAGTTGGCTTTGACGCGCCGTAGGTGGCTGAGGGCTATGGATGCCCTCCTGCCCAAAGATATCGCCATAAACGAGGTCTACAAGGCCCGTAAAGGCTTTTCTGCACGCTTTGATGCGCGTTCCCGTACGTATACGTACCGTATTGCCGATCGCGACGTGCGCCCTGTGCTTTCGCGCGGTGCGGTGTGGTGGCATCGCTACCCATTGGATGTTGAGGCGATGTCTGCGGCCTGTCCCGCGCTGCTGGGCGAGCAGGACTTCAAGAGCTTTTGCAAGGTGGCGTCTGCTGTGGGCAAGCCCACGCACCGCTGCGTGATGCGTGCCGAGTTTGGCCATGAGGTTGCGTTTGGCGAGGACATCCTGACGTTTACCATCGAGGGCAATGCGTTTCTGCATTCGATGGTCCGCACGATCGTGGGCACGCTTGTCGAGATTGGCATGCATCGCCGTGAACCCGAGTGTATGTGCGAGGTCATCGATGCTTGCGACCGTACCGCTGCGGGCCCCACGGCTCCTGCCTGCGGCCTTACGTTTATGGGCGTGGATTACGATCCCGCCGAGCTTGTCGTGCTCGACTAGGGGAGGGCTCGACGCGTCGTGCGTCGACACCCGTCATCTGTGGGCTGCGCGTGTGCAACATCTGTTCTTGGCGTGCAATACAACCGGTGTCTCATTGCTTTTATTGCCGGGGTGTACCATGAACCACGGTTTGATTCATTGCTGTCGAGAGGACGGATAACTTGGTTCGACGTGGCTCGCATCCGCGACTTTCGGTGATCCTTGTGGTAGAAGGTTCGCCCAGCTATGCGATGCGTGCGCTCGAGAGTATCCAGAACCAAGACCTCTACGATTTGCAGATTGTCGTTGTCTGCCGCGATGCTGCGCCCGGTGTGCGCCATTCGCTTCAAGTTGCTGCCGACAGGGACATTCATATTGATTTGATTGACGTCGAGGACGCGAAGCGCGGTGCTTGTCTTCGTGCCGGTTTTGCTGCCTCGCGCGGCTCTCAAATCATCGCTATGAACGCCGATGAGTGGTTTGCTCCGCAGTCCCTTCCCAAGATGGTCGATATCGCGTGCGATACTGCGGCAGACATAGTGTTTCCCACGGTGTCGCTCGACCGCTATGATGCACATCGAGAGCGCCATTCGCGCGTCTTGGATGCTACTCATATTTCCATTGATAGCAAATCTTCGATGGTGACCGGGCTGCCCCAGTTGATTTTAGGCGGCTTGGTTGCTCAAGTCTCTGGCGTGATGTATAGCCGTCCGCTGTTTGAGGCATGCCTGTCGCACGGCAAGGCGTACCGTACGGTTGAGTTTATGGCATATGCGCTCTCGCAGGCACGATGCGTGTCCGGCTGCGGCGATGCTTGTTTCCACGCGGCGGCACCCAAGCTTACAGATGCCTTTGATCCCACCATGTATGCCAAGGTATCCGATGACACCCGAGCGCTCGACGAGCTTGCGGGCTCACTCTCGGAAGCAGATAGCGGTGGTCGGCTCAAGCTGGCAAGCCAAAAGTTCTACTTTACCGGACTGGTCGCCTGCATCGAGAGTTTGTGTCTGAGCCCGCATGGGGTGTCGTCAATCGAGCGTTCCGCCCGCATGCGTGATATGCTCGAGGCGCCTCGAACCCGTCAGATGGTCGCCGCGCTCAAGGATAACCATCGGGGGCTCGGTCTGTTGTTTGGGCCGATCGCCAGCGCCAAGCCCGCGCGCTGCGTGATGTGTACGCATCTGGCAGCTTTTCTTAACCGGACGGGCGCAAAAACCGCCTAAACGGCTCATTTCGTAACAAACTTGCATAGAATTGTTTCGAAATGCGTTCTTATACACAAAAGCCTTCAAATAGCGTTAAACTATTCAATCACTGATTGATTGTCTCCGCCATCTTTTGGAGAGAGGGTTTGTATGGCTAAAAAACGCAATGGGCGCCAGGATGCCATTAGAGATATTGTGCGCAATAAGGACGTCCGCACGCAGCGCGTGCTGGTCGATGAGCTCCGCGCTATGGGCTTCGATTGCACGCAGGCGACTGTCTCTCGCGATATTGCCGATATGGGGCTGCGTAAGCTCCCTGAGGGCATCTATGTTCTGGCAGAGGACCTGCACCTGCAGCGTATGGTTTCCGAGCTCGTTACGGGCGTTCTGCGTACCGATAATCTGGTTATGATCAAGGCTCAGCCTGGCACGGCTTCCGGCATCGCCGCCGCCGTTGATGCGGCAGAGTTGCCCGATGTGCTTGGCTCGCTTGCCGGCAACGATACGATTTTGGTCATTGCCCAGACGGCCGAGGACGGCGAGCGTCTCGAGGCGCTGATCAATAAGCTGAGCAATTCTCGCAAGTAGGCGTGCGGGTTGTGCGCTCGGCACTGTGCGCGCTGACATCGTGGCTTGTAAGGGGTATCGACGTTGGTCGGTACCCCCTTTTTGTTTGCCGGTATAAAGACCGCCCACCAGGTCGCTTCAAACTAAAAGGCCCCCGAGCAGTTCAATAGGCTGCTCGGGGGCCTTGTTGCTAATGGCCGGATGAATTTCTAGCCAACAGTATCGTCAGGCGTGGGCGAGGGGTCGGGAGTGGGCGTAGGCGTAGGCGTGCCGCCATCGCCGCCGGTCGAACCACCAGTGGAGCCGCCCGTCGAGCCACCGGTCGTACCGGTGCCGCCGGTGGTGTCGCCGCCCGTGGTCTCGGTGGTCGTCGTCGTGGTAGTCGTTGTGGTGGTTTCCTCTTCGTCCTCGTTTTCGTCCTTGTCGTCGTTCTCCGTCTTCTTGGTGTTGTTGGTGCCGTAGAACTTCCAGACGCTGTTGTTCTTGTAGGTGGGCGCCGTTCCGGTCGCAAACTCCTCGCGCTCGGTACCGGTCAGAACGGTGTTCATAAATCGCTTAAAGACAGGCAGGTTGGTGCTGTCGCCCAGCAGGTCCGTGCCGTATTTTTGGATGGGGATCTCGCCCGCGGAATAGCCGGTCCACAGGGCGCACGCCAGCTGCGGGGTATAGCCGCAGAACCACAGGTTAGTGGTGTTGTCGGTGGTGCCCGTTTTGCCGGCATAGGGCTGGTTGACGCTCAGGGCGCCAGCAGCACCCGTACCGCCGCCCTGCATGACGCCGGACAGAACATCGGTGACCGCGGCGGCCTCGCCCTCGGTAAGCACCTGTGAGGGATTGTCGGTGTGCTGGTACAGCACCGAACCGGTACGAGAGTCAATCTCGGTGATGGCGATCGGCTGGCGATAGTAGCCGCCGTTGGCAAACGTCGCGTAGGCGGCGGCCATCTCGAGCGGCGAGATCGAGCCAGTGCCGAGCGTCATGACGGGAACGTCCTCGATGTTGTCCTTGGCGGGATCGATGCCGAGCTTTTTGACGAGCGAGATGATCTTGCTGTTGCCGACGGCTTCTGCCACCTGGATGTAGCCGGTGTTGGAGGAGTATGCCGTTGCCTGCTTAAGCGTGATGTTGCCATAGCTATGGTTGGCGTAGTTTTGGACCTCGGTCGTGGTGCCCTTGGCCTTGAGCGGCGAGTTACAGTTGAGGGTGACGTTGGGGTTCATGCCGTTTTGGATGGCAGTTGCCAGCGTAAAGGCCTTAAAGGTGGAGCCGACGGGGCGCTTCGCCGTAGCGTGGTTCACATGGTTCTCGTCGGCGTTGTAGTCGTAGCCGCCCACCATGCACTTGATGTAGCCGGTCTTGGGGTCGACGACGACCATGCCCATGTCCAGGCCGTCGAGTGAGAGCGTGTCGAGCTGCTGGCGGACGGCATTCTCTGCCACCTGCTGCATCGTGGGGTCGATGGTGGTCTTGACGGTCAAGCCGCCCTTAAAGAGCACGTCGGTCGAGAACTCCTGCTCCAGCAGCTGCTTAACATAGGCGACAAAGTAGGGCTGCGAGTATACGTCGACGCCGCTGCCCGAAATCTCGGTCACGTTGAGGGTGATGGGCTCGGCCTGTGCGGCATCGTGCTCCTCCTGCGTGATGTGGCCCAGGCGCAACATGTTGTCGAGGACCTTGTTGCGACGGGACAGCGCCAGGTCGGGGTTGACCGTGGGGTCGTACTGCGACGGCGAGTTGGGAAGGCCGATGAGCAGCGCGGCCTCGCTCAGGGTGAGGTCGGCGGCGCTCTTGGACAGGTAGGTCTCGGCGGCGGCCTCAATACCGTAGGCGCCGTGACCGTAATAGATGGTGTTGAGGTACATCATGAGGATCTCGTCTTTGGAGTACATGTCCTCCATCTTGACGGCGATGTAGGCCTCGCGCACCTTACGCTCGATGGTCGAGTCGAACTGCTCCTCCTGCAGGATGGTGTTGCGCACCAGCTGCTGGGTGATAGTCGAGGCGCCTTCGTGCCCGCCGCCGAGGGTTGCCACCGCAGCACGCGCGATACCCCACAGGTCGATACCGCCGTGCTCGTAGAAGCGCTCGTCCTCGACGTCAACGGTGCCCTGCAGCACGTAGGGGGAGACCTCGTCCTTGGTGATGGACTTGCGGTTTTGCGTGTAGAAGCTCGCGATCTTGTTGCCGTTGCAGTCGACGATCTCGGTGGGCTCGCTCACCAGATACGCGTTGGCGTCGGTGTAGTCGGGCAGATCGGACAGCCAGCGGTTGACGTTGCCGACCATGCCGATGCCAAACGCCACGCCCGCAATCAGCAGAAAGCCCAAAAACGAGAGCAGGATTATGGGCAGGGCATGCGTCTTTGAACGGCTGCGTCCCTGTCGTTGGCGAGGACCCATATATTGACCTCCAGGTATGTCGTGCCGGACGGTGGATGTGCCGTCGAGGCAGGATGGACATAAGTTATTACACGATAAACCAAACGGGGCGCGCGAGGCCTCGTGTATGCTGGAAGACGGCATTTTTCAGAGTGAATGCATACCTTGGTAAGGAGTTTGCCGATGGCGATTCGGGCGATGGGGCCGAGCGGACAATACGAGACTGGATTGGATGCTGCCGGTGCGGCGCTGCCCGAGCTGCTGGCGCCGGCGGGCGGGCTCGACCAGATGCTTGCGGCCATCGCCGCGGGTGCCGATGCCATCTATGCGGGGTTGGGCGGCTTTAACGCCCGCGTGAGCGCGCATGGTTTTACGGATGACGAGTTTGCGCGCGGCTGCGCCGTGGCGCATGCCCATGGCGTGCGCGTGTACGTGACGCTCAACGTGTTCGTGTTTGACGATGAGCTGTCCGATGCGGTGGCGCTGGGAGCTCATGCACTGGAGCTGGGCGCCGATGCTCTGATTGTGGCCGATGCCGGGTTGGCCTGCGCGCTGCATGCGGCAATTCCGGGGGTCGAGATTCATCTGTCCACCCAAGCGGGCGTCCATAGCAAGGGCGCCGTGCGTTTGGCGGCTGACGAGCTGGGGGTCGAGCGCGTGACGACGGCACGCGAGCTGACGGTCGACGAGATTGCGACGCTCTGCGCTACCGGTGTGCCCATCGAGGTGTTCTGCCATGGCGCCATATGCATTGGCTATTCGGGTGCGTGCGAGTTTTCGGCCCTGCGGCGCGGACGGTCGGCGATGCGTGGCGACTGCACGCAGCCGTGCCGTCTGGCGTACGATTTGGTGGATGAGGCTGGGGAGAACGTCGTTGCCGTCGAAGGCGATCGTCTGCTCTGCCCGCGTGACTATCTGGGCATTGCTCATTTACCCGAGCTTGTTGCTGCCGGGGTGGCGTCGCTCAAGATCGAGGGGCGCATGAAGAACCCCGATTACGTATTCAACGTGGTGCGGGTGTGGCGCCGGGCACTCGATATGCTGCGCGACGGCGCGTGGGACCCCGATGCCGTGGAAGAGCTTGAACGCGAGCTGGGGAGGTCGTTTAACCGTGGGTTTACCGATGCGTACCTGCGAGGGCGTTCGGGTGCCGAGCTGATGAGCTTTGAGCGCGCAATTAACCAGGGCGTGCGCGTGGGGCGTTTGGTCGCTGTGGGCCACGAAGAGGTGACCGTTGAGCTCGACGCCGCCGTGGCGGCGGGTGACACGCTCGAGATTCGGTTCTATCCGGGTGTCGACGCGCGTCCCGATGTGCCCAAGCGCTGGCCGCAGGTGCCCTGCCCGGTGGATGCCGCAGCGGGGAAGCGCGTCGTCGTGCATTGCAAGCGTAAGGTGGACGCGGGCTGCGAGGTGTACCTGATTCGCAGCGCCGGCGTGTTGGATCAGACGGCGGCGGTGTTGGAGCGCATGCGGGCCGAGGCGGATGCGATTGCGCCCGTTGCGCGTGCCGTTGAGGTGCTGCCCTTTGAGGGCGTTGCGGTGGATGGCGGTGCGTCGACGGAGTTGGTGGAGTGCGCGGTTCCCGCTCGCATGGTTTTTGCTTGGCAGCTGATGGATGCCGACCCGCGCGGAGAACTCGATTTGTCCGACGCCGTTGTGGTGCTTGACGAGGTGTGCCGCGCGAGTGACGCTGACCGGACCCGCTCACTGATGCAGCGTGCCGGGCGCGTCGTCTGCCGCAACCTGGGACAGGTGGTGATCGCTCGCGAGCTGGGCGTGACGTTTGACGTGGCGGCGCCGGTGTTCTGCGCGAATCGGGCCACGCTTACCTGGCTGCGCGGACTCGGTGCGGGGCGGGTGTACTTGCCGGCCGAGTTGCTCGGCAATGATGCGGAGCGTATTGCCGAACTGGCTGCTGAACCCGGCGTCTTGGGTCCGGTCGACGCCGACCGCCCCGAGCTTATGGTGTGCGAGCACTGCCTGCTGACCGCTGAGGGCGTCTGCGCCACCGATGCGACGGGGCGGGTCTGTTGCCGCGACTGCTTGCGTCGCCGGCAGGCTCGCTATCTGGTCGAGCGTGACGGTACACGTCTGCCAGTTGCTATCGACGCATGCGGCAGGACGAGGATTTTCCTGTCGTAGGTGCTGCGTCGCGTCAGTTTGTTATCATATGAGAGTTTATGGACTTCCAGCACCGCCGTTTTCGGCGAGGGTGCTATAGCAAAAGGAGGATACCCAATGCTGTCTGTTGACGAGCAAATGCGTATCATCACCTCGGGCGCTGCGAAGATCGTCCCCGAGGCCGACCTTCGCAAGAAGCTTGAGAAGGGCGAGCCCCTCAACATCAAGCTCGGCGTCGATCCCACCAGCCCCGACCTGCACCTGGGCCACGCCGTGCCGCTGCGCAAGATGCGTCAGTTCCAGGACCTGGGCCACAACGTCACCCTCATCATCGGCAACGGTACCGCACTGATCGGCGACCCCTCGGGCAAGAATTCCACCCGCCCGCAGCTTTCTCAGGAGCAGATCGAGGCTAACGCCGAGACCTACGTGAGCCAGGCCATGAAGATCCTGGATCCCGAGAAGACCACCATCGTGCACAACGGCGACTGGATCCTTTCGATGGACCTGGCCGGCCTGCTGCAGGTGTGCTCCAAGTTCACCGTCGCCCGCATCCTTGAGCGCGACGACTTTACCAAGCGCTACCAGTCCCAGACGCCGATCGCCCTGCACGAGTTCCTGTACCCCGTGATGCAGGCCTTCGACTCCGTTCAGATTAAGGCCGACGTCGAGATGGGCGGCACCGACCAGCTCTTCAACCTACTCGCCGGCCGTGAGCTCATGGAGAAGATGGGCATGGAGCCGCAGATCGCGCTCACCATGCCGCTGCTCGAGGGCACCGACGGCGTGCGCAAGATGTCCAAGTCATACGGCAACTACATCGGCCTGACCGACGCTCCCAAGGACATGTTCGGCAAGACCATGTCCATTCCCGATGAGATGATCGGCAAGTACTACCGCCTGGCGAGCTCGCTCACCCCGGCCGAGGTCGACAAGATCGACGCTGCTCTGGCCGACGGCTCTGCCGATCCCTATGAGCTCAAGCGCGCTCTGGGTCGCGACCTGTGCGACACCTACCACGGCGCCGGCGCCGGCGACGAGGCTCAGGCCGAGTTCGACCGTGTGTTCAAGGAGGGCCAGCTCGCCGACTTCCCCGAGAAGCACGTTGAGCTGACCGTCAACGACGAGGGCCAGATCTACCTCGCCGGCCTGCTCAAGGACTTGGGCCTTTCAGCGAGCGCCGGCCAGGCTCGTCGCGATATCGACGGCGGCGGCGTCAAAATCAACGGCAAGGCCGTGGCTCCCAAGAGCTATAACATCGATCCCAGCGCCCTCAAACTGGGCGACACCCTTTCTGTGGGTAAGCGCAAGGGCTTCAAGTTGATTTAGTTCCGCCGTTCTACCGAACGGCGGACCGGCCGACGCTGCGCGGGCCGCATTTGGACAATCTGACGTTCAACTTCAAGGGCGCGACCAGAAGGTCAGCGCCCTTTCGTTTCACGTCACCTTGCCTCAAATGCGGCCCGCTCGCTGTCGTTGCCAAAACATCGGCGCTTCCGTGGTTGGCACTTGGGGACGTTCCTTTTAATATGAGCAGGACATTGTCAAGAGGCAAAATCGGGC
>CAUAJK010000038.1:0-17830 GCA_958429345.1 uncultured Collinsella sp.
TTCCTGGCCTCGACATCATGCTTCACCCTCAAATCAACGCGCATAAAGAAAGCCTTCCATTTCTCATGTCCAAGAAATGGGAGGCAGTTCACACACGTACCGGCGGGCATTTTTATAAACGAGCCTTCTATCGACGCAAGCCTCTACGCCTCGCGCTCGACCTCACTCACACATTCATTCTTGATGGTGCCAACGAGCGCCTGCAGCGCATCGACCACATGCGGGCGAATGTCCCCGCCGATGAGCACGAGCATGATGTCGTCACCTACGGCAAGCTCGCCGCTTGCCAGCCACACGCGCACATAGCCGATACCCGGCATCGCGCGCGTGGCCTCGATAGCAGCCTGCACCTTCTGAGCATCGAAGCCGAACACCATGCCGCCAACCCTGCGCCCGGGAGCTACGCCATCGGTTTCGATCCCGCGGACCTCGGACTTGGGCGTCGCGCGCACCACACCGTTATGCGTCAGATACATCCCACAGCCTGCCGCCGAAGCATCGGCCTTGGCCTCGCGCAGCCAAGCATCAACCGAAGGCATCGTTTTGCCATTCTCGAGCATCATTTCCCCTTTCACCGTCATTGAGTAGCCCATTATCTATTCCTCGACCGGCGTGAGCACCATGACGGCACGCGTGTTGCTCAGCGATAACGAACGACAGGTCACAAGTGTTACGACCTTGGTTGCCGAGGCGGCACGATCGGTGGCATCGCTCGCCACGGCAGAGGCACCGTCAAGCATCTCGGACAGGTAGTTCTTGAGCCCGTCGTCGCCCTCAAAATTGGTCGTGCGCGCCTTGGCATACGTGTCCTCGACAACTTTGGTCGCCAGTGGTCGCAGTTTATACGTAGCATCCCGTGTGATGTAATACACGAACTCGATGCTATCGAACGTTGCCTGATCAGTGGTGTCCGAAATCACGTTGAACATCGACCCGTCATTCATGTGGTGGCCGTAGATCGTGGTCTGCTGGTCAACCATTCCCGGCGCGGTATCGTCGCTGTCCAAGAAGATCGCACCCGATGCATTGGACGTGCCGTCAAACAGCGTGTTGAGGTATTTGGAGTTGTTATTGGTCTGCACCACGGGATAGTTGATGTTGGTTCCCGGCGCGTAAATCCAACCCACAACCTCGGGATTTGTCTGGGCAAGTGCATCAAAGTCGATAATCGGCACGCCGCTGGCGTCCTTATCGCTTATATATTGCTTCTCGATTTTCTGATACGAATCGCTCGCCTGCTTATAGCCAATCTGCGCGTTGATAAAGATGGCAGCGGCGGCAACAATCAGGCCGATGCCGATGATGATGAGCAGAATGGGAATAATGGAGCGGCGCTTTTTGCGCGGCGGCTCGGTGTAATCCGACGGCACGGCATGCGATGAAGACCGGGGCGGTTTCTTAGCGGTGCTATAAGACAAAGGACGATATGCGGCCGGCGCGTCATGTCGACGATGCGTCGCCGGTGTCACGGGACGCGGCGCGCGCGGCTGCTGAGGAGAGGATGCCCGACCCTGCTGCGCCGCATGGGCAGCACCCGGCTTCGATGGATCGGGAATCTGAGAAGCCTTGAATCGTTTTCCCTGATAGTCGGACATGGCTCTCCTTATACTGCGGTGAAACGGCGAAACGCCTAGGCGTCGGCCATCTCCTGCTTCATCTTCTCGATAACCTTGCGGTACTCGGGGTCGCAAGCGCCTAGAATCTGCGTGGCGTAGATGGCGGCGTTCTTGGCACCGTTGATGGCAACGCAGGCCACGGGCACACCCGAAGGCATCTGCACCATCGACAGCAGCGAATCCATGCCGCCCAGGTCACTCGTCTTCATAGGCACGCCGATGACCGGCAGCGGCGTAAACGCAGCCACGACACCGCCCAGGTGAGCAGCCTTGCCGGCGGCGGCGACAATCACTTTGATACCGCGATCGGCGGCAGTCGAGGCCCACTCGTGGACCTTCGCCGGCGTGCGGTGTGCGCTCGCAATAACAAGCTCATAGGGCACACCCAGCGCCTCGAGCTCGGCGGTGCAGCCTTCCATAACGCCCAGATCGGACTTGGAACCCATGATGATCCCGACAACCGGCTTTTGATCTGCCATAAACAAAGACCTCCTGTTGAGAGCGGCGACGCGGCGGATCCGCGACCCTTAACTACTGAGAGTAGTATAGCTGCTCCCGTCCCTGCGGTCCCCGGGTGCCCCGCGGCGGGCTGGGTTTTTATCTTCGCTCCCCTTGCTTCGCAAAGTCGCTCAGACAATAAACCCAGCCCGCCGCGGGGCACCCGGGGACCTACCGGGGATTGCTATGACGTACGTTGGCTGAAATAAAAAGTGTGTGGGCTCCTTCGTTCGGATGAACGAAGGAGCCCACACACTTTTTATTTAGCCCTAGTCATCGCGCAAAGCCCCTTCGGCAGCACACGGTGCAATTGAGTCACCGTAGGCCGGGGCGGGAGGGGCCGTGTTTCCTCCTGAGCGACTCTGCTTGCAGCCGGAGCGAAAGGGGGAAATCTCGGCCCCTCCCGCCCCGGCCGGCCAGGTCAACTACACCGTGTGCTGCGGCAGGTCCTGCAGGGCGATGACGTCCATGCCCATGTCGTTGGCGCTGCCGTGACCCTGCTGGTCCTCGCGCACGGCCTCGATGGCGCTCACGTACGTGTTGGCCGCAGACATCGCCGTCACGCAGGTCACGCCGCGACGCACGGCCTCGGTACGCAGCAGATAGCCGTCGCCACGTGAGCCCGGGCCGTACGGCGTGTTGATGATCACCGCAATCTTGCCATCAGCGATGAGGTCGCCGATGTTGGGGCACTCGCCGTCGTGCGGGCCGCTGATCTTCTCCACGACCTCGCAGGTCACGTTGCCGCCGCGCAGCACGCGCGCCGTACCCTCGGTGGAGCAGATATCAAAGCCCAGGTAGCGCAGGATACGCGCGACCGAAAGGATATGGCGTTTGTCGCGGTCGCACACGCTGATGAACACCTTGCCGCAACTCGGATCGGGCAGCTTGTAGTCGATCGCCAGCTGCGTCTTGGCGTATGCCTCGGGATAGCTCTTGGCGATACCCATGACCTCGCCCGTCGACTTCATCTCGGGCCCCAGGATAACGTCGGCACCGGGGAAACGGCCCCAGGGCATAACGGCTTCCTTCATGCAGAACCAATCGAGCTGACGCTCGTCGCTCGGCAGGCCCAGGCTCGCGATGGAATCGCCCGCCATGATACGCGCCGCGCACTTGGCGAGCGGCACACCGGTGGCCTTGGAGATAAACGGCACGGTGCGGCTCGCGCGCGGGTTGGCCTCGATCACGTAGACGGTCTCGCCCTTGATGGCGTACTGCACGTTGACCAGGCCGCGGACTCCCAGCGCCATCGCGATGCGGCGCGTGGTCTCGCGGAGCTTCGCCTGCAGGCTCTCGCTAAAGCTGAACGGCGGGATGCAGGTCGCAGAGTCGCCGGAGTGAATACCGGCCTCCTCGATATGCTCCAGGATACCGCCGATGTAGACCTCCTCGCCGTCGCACAGGGCGTCGACGTCGGACTCGATCGCACCCTCCAAGAAGCGGTCCAGGTACACCGGGTAGTCGGGGCTAATGCGCGCAGCCTCGGCCATGTAATCGCGCAGATGCTCGGCATCATAGGCGATCATCATGCCGCGGCCGCCCAGCACGTAGCTCGGACGCACCAGCAGCGGGTAGCCGATGTGCGCGGCCACGGCCTCGGCCTCCTCAAACGAGGTGGCTTGGCCCGCCGGCGGGTACATGATGCCCAGCTTGTCGAGCAGAGCGGCGAAGCGCTCGCGGTCCTCGGCAAAGTCGATGGCATCGGGCTTGGTGCCCATAATGTTCACGCCGCTCTCCTCGAGCATGCGCGCCAGCTTAAGCGGAGTCTGGCCGCCGAGCGTCACCACGACGCCGTCGGGTCGCTCAACATCGATGACATCCATGACGTCCTCATAGGTGAGCGGCTCAAAGTACAAGCGGTCCGAGGTGTCGTAGTCAGTCGAGACGGTCTCGGGGTTGCAGTTGACCATGATGGTCTCGAAGCCGCGGGCCGCCAGCGCGTAGCTCGCGTGCACGCAGCAGTAATCGAACTCGATACCCTGACCAATGCGGTTGGGGCCGGCGCCCAGGATCATCGCCTTGGGCTTGTCCGCCGGCGTGGTCTCGTCGGGGGCAACGCACTTCTTGGCATCCGGGCTCGTGCGGTAGATGTTCTCGTACGTCTTGTAGTGGTACTCCGTGGCGCTCGAGAACTCCGCAGCGCAGGTATCGACCGTCTTCATGCCGGGAACCACGCCCAGACCCTTGCGGTAGGCGCGCACAAAGCGCTCATCCGAGCCGGTCAGCGCGGCAATCTCGGCGTCGCTCGTGCCGTACTGCTTGAGCAGGCGCATCGCGTCGGCGTCAATGTCCTCCACACGCAGGCCGCGGATGCTCTCCTGGACCTGCACCATATCGTTGATACGGTTGAGGTACCACGGATCGATACCGCAGATGGCATGGATACGAGCGATGTCCCAGCCACGGCGCAGGGCCTCGACCACAAAGAAAATGCGGTGCTCGGTCGGGGTCGCCACGGCCTGGGCGAGCTCATCGTCGCTCAGCTTGTCGGCACCCTCCTTGCCACCGGCGCAGATACCCTGGTGACCGTCCTCCAGCGAGCGCATGGCCTTGCCAAAGGCCTCCTCAAAGGTGCGGCCGATCGCCATGATTTCGCCCACGGCCTTCATGCGCGTGGTGAGCGTGGGGTCGGTACCCTTGAACTTCTCGAAGGCAAAGCGCGGCACCTTGACCACGCAGTAGTCAATCGTGGGCTCAAAGCAGGCGGGCGTTGCCTTGGTGATGTCGTTGACGATCTCGTCGAGCGTATAGCCCACTGCCAGGCGCGCGGCGGCCTTAGCGATGGGAAAACCCGTGGCCTTGGAGGCCAGCGCGGACGAACGGCTCACGCGCGGGTTCATCTCGATGACGATCAAGCGACCGGTGTTGGGGTTCACGGCAAACTGCACGTTGGAGCCACCGGTCTCGACGCCGATCTTCTCTAGAATGGCGAGCGAGGCCACGCGCATGCGCTGATACTCAGGATCGGAGAGCGTCTGCGCCGGCGCCACGGTGATGGAGTCGCCGGTATGCACGCCCATGGGGTCGAGATTCTCGATGGAGCACACGATGATGCCGTTACCGGCGTGGTCGCGCATGACCTCCATCTCATACTCTTTCCAGCCCTCGATGGACTCCTCGACCAGCACCTCGTGGGCGGGCGAAAGCTCAAGACCCTGGCTCACAATGGAGACGAGCTCCTCGTGGGTATGCGCGATGCCGCCGCCGGCACCGCCGAGGGTAAAGCTCGGACGCAGCACGCAGGGATAGTCCACGCGCTCGGCGATGGCCTCGGCGTCGGTCACGCTGTAGGCGTAGCCCGAGCGCGCGACCTCCAGGCCGATCTCGGCCATGGCCTCGTTAAAGAGTTTGCGGTCCTCGCCGCGCTCGATGGCGGCCAGGTCGCAGCCGATCATCTCGACGCCGTACTTGTCCAGCGTGCCGTCTTTCGCCAGCTCGACGGCGGCGTTCAGACCGGTCTGGCCGCCCAGCGTGGGCAGCAGCGCGTCCGGGCGCTCTTTCTTGATTACGCGCTCGATAAACTCGGCGGTGATGGGCTCGACATAGGTGCGGTCGGCAAGACCCGGGTCGGTCATGATGGTCGCCGGGTTGGAGTTGACCAGGATGACCTCAAAGCCATCCTCCTTGAGCACCTTGCAGGCCTGGGCGCCGGAGTAGTCGAACTCGCAGGCCTGGCCGATAACGATGGGGCCCGAACCAATAACGAGGATGCGCTTGATGTCAGTACGTTTCGGCATGTTAGTTCTCCTCGGTCTCGGTCGCAGCGGAACCATTGTCGGCAAAGTTCCAGCCCTGCAGGCGGTCCTTCGCGGTGTCGATGTCCAGGTAGTTCTCCTCGCCGTCCATGAGTCGCATAAAGGCGGTAAAGAGATAGTGGGCATCGGTGGGTCCGGGCGAGGCCTCGGGGTGGTACTGCACCGAGAAGCACGGCGCGTCGAGCAGCTGGATGCCCTCGGCGGTGCCGTCGTTGAGGTTCACATGCGTCAGGCGAATGCGACCAAAGCGCTCGTTCATCACAACCGGCGCGATTCCGCGGCGCACCCAGACGCGCAGATCTCCATCGGCCGCATGCTCGGTCTCGCCGCCGGAAAACTCGGGGACAAGCTTGCCCAAGCTGGGGAACAGCAGACCAAAGCCATGGTTTTGCGCGGTAATCTCCACGCGACGGCTTACCAGGTTCATGACCGGCTGGTTGCCACCGCGGTGACCGAACTTAAGCTTTTCCATCTGAGCGCCGCAGGCCAGGCTGATCATCTGGTGACCAAGACAAATACCAAAGACCGGCACCTTGCCGATCAGCTGCTGCACCTGCTCGTAGGTCTCCACCACGGCGTCGGGGTCGCCGGGACCATTGGACAAAAAGACGCCATCGGGATTCATGTCGAGCACCTCACTCGCGGGCGTATCCCACGGCACGACGGTAAGGTCGCAGCCGGCGCGGACCAGACCCTCCAGAATGCCGCGCTTCACACCGCAGTCGTAGGCGACCACTTTGTGACGGGCAGGAGCGGCAGCCGTAAGCGCAAAGTCATGCGTGGCAGGCAGGTCGGCGGCCACAAACTCGTGAGGTACGGGGCAACTTACGGTCTTGACCAGGTTCTCGCCTACCAGCGTGGGCGCTGCGGCCAGACGCTCGGCAAGCTCGTCGACGTCGAAGATCTCGGTCGAAATAATGCCCATCTTGGAACCATTGTCGCGCAGGTGGCGCACCAGGGCGCGAGTGTCGACACCCTCGATAGCGACGATGCCGTGAGCGCGCAGGTACTCCGGCACGCTGACGGCCGAGCGCCAGTTAGAAGGCGTGGCGCACATGTCGCGAACGATCATGCCGCGCATGGCCGGAGCGCTCGCAGGGCGCACGGCGTCGCCGGGGAAGGCCGACTGGACGTCGGTCTCGTCGATACCGTAGTTGCCGATCTGCGGATAGGTCATGGTTACGATTTGGCCGGCATAACTCGGGTCGGTCATGACCTCAAAGTAGCCCTCGAGCGAGGTGTTGAAACAAACTTCGCCGGTCGCGGTGCCCTCGGCGCCGCATGCACGTCCATAAAAAATGGTCCCATCCTCAAGATACAGGATGCAGGGACCGCAGGTGCCCTTGCTGGTTTTGGCCAGCATACGCTGGCAAAGCTCGCTGGGCGCGAAGGTGCGGGCGGCAGCGCCCGCGGTATGGTTGTTCGCCATAATTCTCCTTCCCGGTCTCACAGGACCGGCTTAAAGGTGTGTAGTTAGGCCTCGCGGTATTGTAACCGCAAGCATGCCTCATGGCGTTAATTTCATCGAAATGTTTACGAAATGATAATTATGACTTTCTATGCATAATGATTTCTCTGGGACGGGGATTAAAAAATCATCCCGCGGGGCTTGTGGCTCACGCGGGATGATGGCGTCTTATTTTTTCTTGTCCTGCTCCAGCAGTTCGGACGGTGTGCGATCGGGCTTGCCGCCACGGAAAATCTCGCGGCCATGCAGACGATGCTCCAGATCGCGCTCGGCTTTTTCCTCGTCAATCTTGGTCTGGCTCACCACCGGGTCCTCAATCAACGACGACACCGAGTTCACCTGCTTCTGAATGCGCTCGGCGATGGTGTCATCCATACTCACGATGCGCATCTTCCAGTCGATACTCGTGGCGTTGGATGAGCTCTTGGTCCACACGAACGTCAAAATGGCGCTCTGGTGGCCGCGCGCGGGGAACATGCCAAAGAAGGAATCGTGCTGAATGTTGCTATCCTCGTCGATACAGGCGTGAACGTTATACACCACGCGGTCGATCTTATCGTTGAGCAACGCGTTGGTCGCAAGCGCCGCGGCCTGAATCTGCCCGTTGGACAGCAGCTCGAGCTCGTTGGCAGACGATGTGTCCAACACCGTCACCTCGACCGTGCCCGTGCGTTCATCGGCTTCATCGACGGTAAAGTCGAGCGGGAACTGCGTAAAGCCGTTGCCCCATTCAAGTCCACCCTTGAGCGCGGTCGAAACGGTATCGACCGAAACGCTCTCGGACAGGTTGGCGGTGTTCAGACGACGCATCACGCCGTAGCCAATCTGCATGCCCACGATCAGCACCAAAATACCGATGACCACGGCCATCGCGGTCTTCGTAATGGTATGGCTCACCTGCGAGCCCGAAGGATCGTCCTCGGACAGCGGGTCGATATGTTTTGCCTGGCTCGCGCGGTCCTCGCTGCGCAGCTGCGCTAGCGCCGCTTTGTCACCGCGCTTGGCCGCAGCCTCCTTCTCACGCATGCGCTCGGTACGCTTTTTGGCGAGCGTGGGATCCAAGACGCCGGATGCATCGATTTCGGAGAATAACTCCGTCACTTCTTCCGGAGTCAAAGGGTTCTTGTCAGCCATAAACTTCCTGTCATATCAATCAGTCGAGCTCGTGCGCACGCGCACCTTCGAACTGCATTCGATAGTAACGGGCATAGGTGCCGCCACGGGCGAGAAGCTCCTCGTGCGTGCCACGCTCCACAACGCGACCATGCTCAACGGTCGCAATCTCATCGGCATGCTTAATGGTCGAAAGACGGTGGGCGATAATAATCGTGGTGCGGCCGCGTGCCAGCTCTTCGAGTGACTCCTGCACCGCCTCCTCGCTCTCGTTATCCAAAGCACTCGTCGCCTCGTCCAAAATCAGGATCTTGGGGTTCTTGAGAAACACGCGCGCGATGGCAACGCGCTGCTTCTGTCCGCCCGAAAGACGGCTGCCGCGCTCGCCCACCACGGTGTCGTAGCCCTGCGGAAGCGACTCGATAAAGGCATCGATGTTGGCGCGACGGGCGGCCTCGGCGATCTCTTCTGCCGTGGCGCCCGGCTTGCCGTAGGCGATGTTCTCGCCAATCGTACCGTCAAATAGATAGACATCCTGCTGCACCAGGCCGATGGCGCGGCGCAGGCTCTGCTGCGTCACATCGCGCACGTCCTGACCGTCGATGCTAATGGATCCGGTAGCCACGTCATAAAAGCGCGGCAGCAGCGAACAGGTTGTGGACTTGCCGCCGCCCGAAGGGCCAACCAGCGCGATGGTCTGCCCGGGCTTAATGGACAGATTCATATGGTCGATAACGGGACGCTCGTCGGCATATCCCTCGCCCAGCTCGACATCCTCGTAGTTAAAGCACACGTCGTGATACTCCACGGCGCCGGCAGTCACCTGCAGATCCGTAGCGCCTGGCTTGTCCTGGATATCCGGCGCGGTCGAGAGCACCTCGTCCATACGTTTAAAGCCGGCGATAGCCTTCTGATACGTTTCGGCCGAATTGACGAGCGTCTCGAGCGGCGTGCAGAACAGCGAAATATAGAGTGCAAAGGTCGCCATATCGACCGCCTGCAGCTGTCCCTGGGCGACCAGCCAGCCGCCCAGCAGCACCACGATCACATAGAGCACACCCGAGAGCAGGCCATACGTCGCGGTATAGACGCCCATGGCGTGATACATGTTCTCCTTGGACGAAAGGTAGCGATCGTTAGAGGCACGGAACTTGGCGCGCTCGGTCTCCTCGTTGGCAAAGCTCTTGACTACGCGCATGCCCGCAAGCGAATCCTGCAGCTGCGCATTGATGCCGCTGATCTTTTTGCGGTTGTCGCTAAAAACCTCGCGCATACGCATGTTCTGCCAAAACATGATGACCGCAAACGCCGCCGTCACCACGGCCATGGCGAGCGCCAGCACCGGGGCGATGGTAAAGAGGATTGCAAACGAGCCAATAATCTCGATGCCGCAGATGATGATCCACTCGGGCACGTGGTGCGCCGCCTCGCAGATATCGAACAGATCGTTGACCACGCGGCTCATCATGTCGCCCGAACTGTTGCGGTCGAAGTACGCAAAGCTAAAGCGCTCGTACTGGTCAAACAGGTCCTCGCGCATCTTGGACTCCATGCGCGCACCCATCACGTGGCCCCAGTAGCTCACAAAGTAGCGGCAGGCGCAGCGAACGGCATACATCAGCACCAGCCCCACCGCGATCATACCGAGCGCCTGCATAATGGCAGCCTGGCCCTGGGTAAACAGCCCACCGGTCAAATTGCGCAGGATAATGGGGAACGCCAGGTCAATGGCGGCAAGCACCAGAGCACAAACAGTATCAGCAACAAAAAGCCCCATCTGGGGCTTGTAATAAGACAAAAACCTCTTAAACATAATCACCTTACGCGGTTTTACCAAACCGCGTTTCGTCTCGACGCTGCAAGTGCTCCATTTGGACAATCTGGCCTTCAATCGTCGGTCGCGTATATCCATACGCTTCCCTCCTCTTTTAGGCCACCTTGTCTCAAATGGAGCACTTTCGCTGACTTACACAAACCTGCGGGATCATCCCCGCTCGTTAAAGCTCAGTTCCGCCCAGCCTGTGCGCGATGCTATCGCAGGCCAAGGCGCCTACGACGGTCTTGGCGTCTTCGATCTTGCCGTCGAGCACGGCGTCGATCAGCTCGTGCAGCGGCACCAGGTCCACGTTGACAAACTCGTCATCATCGGGGTTGGGCGCATCAAACTCGAGCTTGGTAGCCAAGTAGATGTGGATGATCTCATCGCAAAAACCGCAGGACGTGACAATCGACGTCAAAAAGCGAATACGACCAGCCCTAAAGCCCGTCTCCTCATGCAGTTCGCGCTTGGCGCAATCGAGCGGGTCCTCGCCTGGATCGAGCTTGCCGGCGGGAATCTCGACCGTCACGCGGTCGATGGCGGTGCGGTACTGACGCACCAGTACGATCTTGCCGCTCTCGGTCAGTGCCACAACGGCCGCCGCACCCGGATGGCGAACGATATCGCGGGCGCTGCGGTGGCCGTTGGGCAGCTCAACCTCAAGACGGTGGACGTCGAGGATCTTGCCCTTCCAGGCGCACTCCTCCGAAAGAATCTTCTCGTGCAGCTCAGCATCGTGCGGGTCGTCGTCGCCCAGCACCAGCGCCGGCTCGTCAGCGACCTCGCCACCAGGTTCGCCCTCGGCGTGCCCATACATGCGGCTGTCCTCTTCGACAATCTGCGCGTCCACGAGCTCTTCGTTCTTCTCGTCCATCCGTCTCATTCCTCTCGGATTTTAGGCATCCCAGGCGTCGCGACCGCGCAGAGCGCGCAGGCCGATGTCGTGACGCAGGGTCTTGCCCTCAAAATCAATCTTCTCGCAGGCCTCGTAGGCAAGGTTGCGAGCGTTCTCGAACGTGTCGCCCAGAGCGGTCACGGCAAGCACGCGGCCACCATTGGTCACGAGCTGGCCGTCCACCACGGCAGTGCCCGCGTGGTACACGGTCACGTTCTCCATGGCCTCGGCATCGGCGATACCGGTGATGACCTTGCCCTTCTCGTAGCTGCCGGGGTAGCCCGCGCTCGTCAGGACAACGGCCACGGCCCACTCGTCACGCCAGTCGAGTTCAATCTGATCGAGCTCGCAGTTGGCACAAGCCAGCATGACCTCGACCAGGTCGTTCTTAAGGCGCGGAAGCACGACCTGCGTCTCGGGGTCGCCAAAGCGGGCGTTGAACTCCAGCACCTTGGGGCCGGCGGGTGTGAGCATAAAGCCGCCGTACAGGCAGCCGCGGTAGTCGATGCCCTCGGCAGCGAGCTCGGCCACGGTCTGCTCCATGACCGCCACCATGGTGGCGTGCTCCTCGTCAGTCACGATGGGCACCGGGCTGTAGACGCCCATGCCGCCGGTGTTGGGACCCTTGTCGCCCTCGAGCGCGCGCTTGTGGTCCTGCGAGGTGGCCATGGGGCGCACGGTCTTGCCGTCGGTAAAGGCCAGCAGCGAGCACTCAGGACCAACGAGCATCTCCTCGATAACCACGGTGTTGCCGGCATCGCCAAAGGCGCCGCCGAAGCACTCGCGCACGGCTTCCTCGGCCTGCTCAAGTTCGGTCGCCACGATAACGCCTTTGCCCGCGGCAAGGCCGTCGGCCTTCACGACCAGCGGGGCGCCCTGCTCACGCACATAGGCAAGAGCCGAAGCCTCGTCGGTAAACGAACCATAGGCTGCCGTCGGAATGCCCGCACGCTCCATGAGCTGCTTGGAGAACAGCTTGGAGCCCTCCATCTGGGCACCCTCGGCACCCGGGCCAAAGCAGGGAATACCCGCCGCGCGCACGGCGTCGGCCACGCCCGCCACGAGCGGAGCCTCGGGGCCAATTACCACGAGTCCGCATCCGCGGCTCTGAGCAAACGCTGCCACGGCCGCAGGATCGCAGTCGTCGAGAACAACGTTCTCGCCGCAGCTCGCGGTGCCGCCGTTGCCCGGCGCGATGTAGAGCTTGCCGGCGCGCGGTGATGCTGCGAGCTTAGCTGCCAAAGCATGCTCACGGCCGCCGCTGCCCAACAACAGGATGTCGATGGTTTGAGTGTCCGCCTTCAAGGGTGCCTCCTCTATGGATTAACGGCCCGCTCCGCGCGAGCCCTTTGCAAGCAAATATACCCCTCGGCCGCCCGTCCGGGCTGCAAAGGGGTATATCGCAATAACCAAATAGTCCCGATTACTTCCAGAATCGGTTGATGATCTGCTCGCGACCAGCGCCAACGCCAATGAACGTCACGCGGGTGTGTGCCAGATCCTCGATAAACGCCACGTAGTCCTGGGCCTCCTGCGGCAGCTCCTCAAAGCTGCGGCAGCCGGTGATATCGCACTTCCAGCCAGGAAGCTCCTCGTAGATGGGCTTGGCATGCTCAAAGCGCACCTGATGCTCGGGCACGCTCGTGTAACGCTCGCCATCGACGTCATAGGCAACGCACACCTTAATGGTGTCGAAGGCCGAAAGCACGTCGAGCTTGGTCATGGCGATATCGGTGAGGCCGTTGACGCGCGAGGCGTAGTTGGCGATGGGGCCGTCAAACCAGCCGCAGCGACGACGGCGACCGGTGGTCACGCCGTACTCGTAGCCCTCCTCGGTCAGCGTGTGGCCGGCCTCGGACTCATAGGAAAGCTCGGTGGGCATGGGGCCCGAACCGACGCGGGTGATATAGGCCTTCATGACGCCCAGCACGCGGTCGACGTTCTTCATGCCCACGCCGGAGCCGGTGATGGCGCCGCCGGCGGTGCAGTTGGAAGACGTCACGTACGGATAGGTACCGTGGTCGATGTCGAGCAGCGTCGCCTGGGCGCCCTCAAACAGCAGGTCCTTGCCCTCGTCAATCATGTTGTTGAGCAGCAGACTCGTCTCGGTGATGTAGGGACGCAGGCGCTCGGCCATCGGCAGGTACTCGTCGCAAATCTGGTCCACGGTGTAGGTGGGCAGATTGTAGATGAGCTCGAGCTCGGGGTTCACGCGGGCGAGAGCGGTCTCCAGCTTGTCGCGGAACAGCGTCTCGTCCAGCATGTCCTGCATGCGCAGACCAATGCGGGCCATCTTGTCCTGATAGCACGGACCGATACCGCGCTTGGTGGTACCGATGTTCTTCTTGCCGAGCTTCTGCTCAAAGGCGCCATCCAGATCAATGTGGTACGGCATGATGACATGCGCGTTTCCGCTAATCTTGAGGTTCTTGGTGGTGATGCCGTCGGCCTCGAACATGTCGATCTCCTCAAGGACAACCTTGGGGTTGACGACGCAGCCGTTACCGATCACCGACACGTGGTCGGAATACATGATGCCGGAGGGCACCTGGTGCAGGCCGTACTTCTTGCCGTTGACGACGATGGTGTGACCGGCGTTGTTGCCGCCCGAGTAGCGCACGACGGCATCGAAGTCGCCGGCGACCAGATCGCAAATCTTACCCTTGCCCTCATCGCCCCACTGGGCACCGACCAAAACGGTTGACGGCATGTTTACTCCTTACATTCATGGACTGTCTACGCACCACGCCGGCACGCAGAAGCACAAAACATTCCCAGTATACCCGTGCAACGGGCGCCTGTCCTACTCCTCGGCATGCGCCCCATCAAGCTCATAGAACTTGGTGGATGCCGGCAGGAACATCAGGTCGACGTCGCCGATCGGGCCCGAACGGTTCTTGGCCACGACGATACGCGTAACGCCCTCGTCGGGTCGATCGTCGCGCGAGGCCTCGGCCTCGTCGGCGGAACGGTCCAAGAACATAACGATATCGGCGTCCTGCTCGATGGAGCCCGATTCACGAAGGTCGGAAAGCTGCGGGCGCTTGCCGGTACGGGATTCGACCTGACGTGAGAGCTGCGACAGCGCGATGAGCGGGATCTTGAGCTCCTTGGCCATGATCTTCAAACCACGCGACATCTCCGAGACCTCGACGGTACGGCTCTCGGAGCGGCGTCCCGGCGGAGGACTCACCAGCTGCAGGTAGTCCAGGATGATAATTGCCTTCTCCTTGTTATGGAGCATACGGCGGCTCTTGGCGCGAATCTCGGTCACTGTGGTGCCGGGCGTATCGTCAATCAGAATATCGAGCTTGGACAAGGTCTGCGTGGCCTCGTTGATATTGGCCCACTGCTCGGGGCTAATGCGGCCCATGCGGAAGTCACTGATCGAGATCATGGCGTAGGCGCAAATCAGACGCTGGGCAATTTCCTTGCCCGACATCTCCAGAGAGAAGAAGCCGACAGTATAACCGGCAGCGGCAGCGTTGAGTGCCAGATTCAGTGCGAACGACGTCTTACCTACAGCAGGACGGGCGCCGATGATGATGAGCTGGCCCTCGCGAAAACCCATGAGCATGCGGTCGAGTGACGGAAAGCCCGTGGGCACGCCCGCAGCCTGGCCACCGGCCTGGCACACTTCCTCGGCCTCGTTATAGGCCTCGACCATAAACTCGGTCAACGTCTTGTAGCTCGACTTGACCTCGCGTGCCGTAACCTTGAGCAGCTTGCTCTCGGCCAGCTCGACAACCTCTTTGGTGTCGGTGGGGGCGTTATATGCCAGCGCGTTGATCTCGTTAGTGGCGCCGATCAGCTCGCGCAGCATCGAGTCGCGGCGAACGATGGCGGCATGGTGCTGCCAGTTGACGAGCGACAGGGTCTGACCCATCAACTCCAAAATGTACGCTTCGCCGCCCACGGCATCGAGCTTGTTGATGCTTCGCAGGTAATCGATCAGCGAGATGGAGTCGATGGGAATGCGGCTGTTGTACATATCGACCATCGCAGTATAGATGGTCTTATGAATGGGCCGGTAGAAGTCATCGGGCTGCAGCTCGACCTGGGCCTCTTCGACCACCTCGGGCGATAGCAGCATAGCGGCCAGTACATTGGCCTCTGCATCTTGGTTTTGGGGAAGACCCAACTTTGAGCCGCGGTCCTCAACCGTCAGCCCGGTCTCCCTATCGTCATATGCCATGAGCATCCTCATTCATATCGCTTGCGAGCATCCATAGTATCAGCCATGGTCCCAAAACGCGCCGTGCGCCGCCAATCATCACCGAACCAAGCGGATGAACGGTCCTGCATATAGGACTTCGACGCAACGTTCACCATGACACTCACTCAGCGCAAAAAAACAAAAGGGCGCCCTGGTTTCCCAGAGCGCCCTTCTTAGAACAAGATTGTTGCGTTGCAGCAAATGCTACTCGGCAGCAGCCTCAGTCTCGACCTCGGCGGTCTCGGCCTCGGCGACCTCAGCGGCCTCCTCGACCTCAGCCTCGGCAGCGAGCTCCTCGGCGGTAACGCCGACGAGAACGACAACCTCGGCCTTGATCTCGCGGTACAGCGAGATGGCAACGGTGTGGGCACCGGCAACCTTGATGGGCTTACCGAGCTCGACGCGCTTGCGGTCGATGTCCATACCGAGCTGAGCCTTGATGGCGTCAGCGATCATAGCGGCGGTAACGGAGCCAAAGAGGATGCCCTCGTCGCCGACCTTGACGTCAACGGTGACCGTCTTGCCCTCGAAGGCAGCCTTGGTCTCGTTGGCGGTAGCCAGACGGACGGCCTCGCGCTTGGCGATGTTGTTGCGACGCTCGTCAAGCTGCTTGAGGTTGCCCTTGGTGGCGGCAACAGCGAGCTTCTTGGGGAACAGGAAGTTCTCAGCGTAACCCTGAGCGACCTCTACGACGTCACCCTCGCCGCCCTTACCCTTGATCTCATCGAGAAGAATAACCTTCATGATGCGTCTCCCTTCTTAGCCGCGGTCGCGGTTGCCACGAGAGGAAACCACGGGGACGGTGTACGGCAGGAGAGCCATCTCGCGGGCGCGCTTGATGGCGTTGGCGATGTCATGCTGATGCTGCGTGCAAGCGCCAGTGACGCGACGGGGCTTGATCTTGCCACGGTCGGTCATGTACTTACGGAGAAGCTGAGTGTCCTTATAGTCGATGAACTCAGTGTTCTCCTTGCAGAACTGGCAGTACTTACGACGCGGCCGACGTGCAGAAAAATCATTAGCCATGTCAAAATACCTTTCATTTGGCAACTTCGGCGAACCAAAGCCGCCTCTCACTCAAAAATAGGTGAACAACCCTTAGAACGGGATGTCCTCATCGTAGACGTCGACCGCGGGCGGCGTAGCCACCGGCGCGGCAGGACGTGCTGCAGGCGCGGGAGCTGCGGGGGCGTAACCGCCCTGGTCGTAGCCACCCTGGCCACCACGGGAGCTCATAAACTCGATCTCATCGACGATGACCTCAAGTTTGCTCCGGCGCTGGCCGTCGCGCTCCCAAGAGCTGTAGCGCAGCTTGCCCTCGATCGCGACCTTGTTTCCCTTTGCCAGGAAACGGCTCACGGCCTCGGCGCGGGTGCCGAACATGGTGCAGTCGACAAAGTTGGGATAGTCCTCCCACTCGCCAGTCTGCGCGTTGCGGCGACGATCGTTCACGGCGACGCCAAAGGACAGAACCTGGGTTCCGCCGGCTGTGGCGCGCAGCTCGGGATCGCGGGTGAGGTTACCGGTGATGTTCACTCGATTGATGCTCATAACTCACTACTTCCTCTTGGGGCACAAGCCCAGTCCAAAACGACAGTCTTACTCCTGGTCGTCGCGACGGACGATCATGTGGCGGACCACAGCGTCGGTGATGCGCAGGACGCGATCAAGCTCGGCGATCTGGGTAGGATCTGCGTGGAAGTTGATGAGGGTGTAGTCACCATCGGTGAGGTCGTTGATCTCGTAGGCGAGCTTGCGCTTGCCCCACTCGTCAACGGAGTCGACCTTGCCAGCGCCCTCAGCGATCGTGGTATCGATACGCTTCATAACAGCGAGACGAGTCTCGGGGTCGAGCGACGGGTCAACAAAGAACAGCAGTTCATAAGCCTTCATATTGTCACCTCCTCTGGGCAAATGTGGCTTCAGGTCGTGAAGGTGCGCCTGAAGCAGGAAAAGACTTGGTAATAATATCTTTCAACCTCCTAGGCTGCAAGAATATGCAGCTACAACCTCATGACCTCCACATATGCCCATACTCGCACGGTGTTTCATGCGCATTCCAACCAAATGCCGACCAAATGCTTGACGGATTTGTGGACAAGATACGGTGCCGCGGGGACAAGCTGAGCCAAGCCGCAGGTCAACGGGCACAAGGCTGTGGTCGCAAAATGCATACCAGTGGCCCACAGCACCAATCAAAGATTTTTAAAATCATTGCCAAGTCGCTTATGAATACCCTTTTTGAACAATTGAGTTGATCAACCACGCTGGTCGGAAGCCGTTTTTTGGCACCTCAAACCCCACTGCAACGCCAAGTGCGGCCAAGCGTTTTAAAAAATGCTAAGTTTTCGGCTTGCACCTTGCGATTCCTCGTGTATACTAACTTTCGCATTTAACGGAGAGTTGTCCGAGTGGCCGAAGGAGCACGATTGGAAATCGTGTAGGCG
>CAUAJK010000039.1:0-17572 GCA_958429345.1 uncultured Collinsella sp.
TAGGCGGGCACTTTTACCGGGCGGCTAACCCACACAAACCCCCGAAGAGCCCTTTCTTGAAGAGGATAACCATCGGTGGCAACTGGTCGACAAAGACGGCAGCTGCGTTGACGGGCAGTTTAAGCGTACGGACGATCCCAATATCCTGGTATTAAAGAAGGAAAACGGCGAAGAGTTCGGCACGGTTCACGTTGCATATATATCGCGCCGACGCAATCAAGGGCAGATTTACCTAATTAGAAATACTAAGGTGACCCGATTTTATCTTGTGAGCACCGATCCGGCGTTTACGGTGGAGTCTGGCGAGGTCGATTCGGACAGTTGATTCACGGCAATAAAAAAGCGAGTGGGGCGCGGGTGTGAACTGCACCCCGCTATTTGCTCGTGTCCGAATCGCACCTGCGCTTCGTCGTAACTTGCGTCCGTGCGAGCATTCATCCCGCGCTCTGCATCACTTCACATCGAACTCCACGCGATTGAGTTCGGGTACGTTGAGGTCTATGAGCTTGCGGGCGACGTGGCGGTCGTGTGCCCCAAGCGCCTCGCCTGTCGTCACATGGGCGACAATCTCACGCTCGACGACGCCCTCCTCCTCGCCTTCGGTAGCCGAGGTCTCGACGGCGACGGTGTAATCCTTAAAGCCCGGCAGCACCGCGGCAAGTTCGCGCGTAGTTTCGGTGACACCGTAGCCGTCCTGCACGCCGGTCTGCGCCGAGCCAATAGACCCCGCCGTCATAACGATGCAGGGGATGGCAAAGACTACCGTACCCACAATGATGCGGCGGCGCACCTTGCGCGATAGCTCGTCGACCTCAGCATCTTCTTCGGCGGTTACAATGCCGTCGCCGTTGAGGTCGCGCTTGAGCGGCACGCGCAAGATAAGTAATACGGCTTCGGCCGCGAGTGCGATAAAGACCACGTTGATGCCAAACTCGTAAAGCGCCGAGAGAAACAGCGACCCGCTTGCGATGGCGATGCCATAGCCCGCCGCACACAGAGGCGGCATGAGCGCGGTCGCCACGGCCACGCCGGCGATGAGCGTGGCGGGTTCCTGGTCGCGCGAGTTGCCCAGCCCGCCTGCAAAGCCGCCTGCGAGTGCGACGGTAAGGTCCCAGACGGTGGGTGTCGAGTTGTCGATGATGGCGGCCGTGGTGGTGCCAAGGGGCGAGAGTTTAAAGTACAGCGTGGACGTGACCAGGCAAAAGGCCATCTGCAGCGCAAGGCTGGCGACGGCTTCGACGGTAATCTCGCGGTCGAGCGTGGCAATACCGTATGCCATGGCAAGGACTGAGCCCATGAGCGGGCAGATGAGCATGGCGCCCACGATGGCAATGTCCGAGTCGATATCGAGGCCGATGCTCGCGATAAGCATGGCAATAATCAGGATGCATAGGTGGGAGCCAGTCAGACGCGCCCCGTTTACAAAACGCTTGCGAATTACGTGGTAGGGCGCGCGACCCTCGCGAATGTTGAATGCGCGCTTGAGGAAGCGGGTGATGTTTTCCATGGCTTCGCTATGAGCGGGGCGGATGCCGTGACGCCGATGATGACGCTCGCGCAGTCGCTTGATCTGTTGTTTGTCGAGTTCCATGTCCACCTCGTTCCAGCGCGGTCCGCGCAACGCGCCCGTTGTCCTAACTCTACACCGTGGCGGGCGGGGTGTCTGTTGGATGCGGAATCCGATAGGGCGGATGACGCGGGAGCAAATGCAAATCACAGGCTCAATTCCATCCCGCAAGAATATGATGCACCAGCTCCTACATATGTGACGAAATTGTGAAGCACGAGAGTGCGAATTTCAAAAAATCCGCTGGTGACCAATGTTGCGCAACAGAATTCAAAAATCAGCTCCTACATTTTGAAGCGTATGGATACATCCGTGTCAAAGGGAGAAAGCCATGGCAAACTACAGTCCACAACACTTTGAGCCTCGGGCCAAGACTGTCAACGTCAAGGGCGTTGCTAACCGCGCCGTCGCAACCGTTTTGACGGCGGGCCTCATCGCTCAGCCGCTCATGTCGCCGCTGGCGGCAATCGCCGCACCGTCAACCGATAACGGCGATTCTGTTCAGGGGGGGGGTAGTTCTGTAGAGAACACCGTTGCCGCCGGTAACCAAGCGGTCGTAAAGACGGCTGCCCAGCTGGCCGAGGAGTCGGCAAAGCAGCTCAAGGACGCTCAGGCCGCCTACGATGCCGCCCAGAAGAAGGCCGACGCGGCGGGTCAGTCTCAAAAGCAGGCTCAGCAGCAAAAGGATCAGGCCTCGCAGGCCGTGACCGATAACGCCGCCGAGCAGAACGAGGCCGAGGTAGCCGCGCTCCAGGCGAAGATTGACGAGCTCAAAGCCGCCGTCGAAAAGACCGAGCAGCAGCAGAAGAAGCTGGGCGACCTGAACGATCAGCTCGATCAAGCCAACAAGAGTGTCGAGGATAAGACCCAGGCGCTCAAGGACGCCAAGGCAAAGCAGGATGAGGCCAAGAAGGCCCTCGACGATGCGCAGGCCAAGCTCGAGGCCATGGGTATGGACGAGTACGAGGCCGCCAAGAAGGCCGTCGAGGACGCGCAGGCAAAGCTCGATGACGCCAATAAGGCCGTTACTACTGCACAGGCCAATCTGGACCAGGCCAAGGCTACCGAGGCCAACGCTCAGCGGGAAAAGAAGGACACTGAGGCCGCTCTGACTTCCGCCCAGGCCAAGAAGCAGGAGACTGCCGCTGCTCTCGCAGCCGCAACCACCGCGCGCGATAACGCCCAGCAGAAGTTCAACCAGGCGCAGGCCGCGCTCGATGCTGCCGTCTCGGGTACGGGTGTCGACCTCAGTGCGCTTGAGGCCGCCAAGAACGCTGCTGCTGGTGAGCTCAAGACCGCGCAGGCCGCGCTCGAAGCCGCGACGACTGCAGACGCCACCGCACAGGCGAACCTGCAGGCGGCCCAGAATACCGTCGACGCCGCCCAGCAGAAGGCCAACGCCGCCAACGCTGCCGTGGCATCTGCCCAGTCTGCATACGATGCGGCAAACAAGGAGTACAACGCCGCCGCCAGCGAGCGCGACGCCGCCAAGGCCGCATACGAGAAGGCGCAGCAGACCGAAGCAGACAAGAAGACCGCGTACGATAAGCTTGTCGAAGTTCGCAAGCAGAAGCGCAGCGAGTGGGAGGCAGCCTGCGCCGCTTCGAACGCCGCGGAAAAGGCTTATGACGCTGCTAATGCCCAGGTTGAGGCTCTTGAGCAGCAGATTGCCGACCTCAAGTCGAACATGACCGTTGACCAGGAAGTCATCAGCCAGGGCATATTCGGCTTCATGAATTACATCATCGGCGGCAGCCAGTTCACAGCCACACAGAAAAAGAACGCCCAGGAAGCCGTATCGATGCTGACCGGTGCCGCTGACAAGGCCGAATGGTATGACCAGTACGTCGATCATGACATGTCTCGCGACACCAACCCGCTCTCCCTGGAGCAGATGCGCAACGCCTTGACATATCTCGACACCCAGAACAACCTCCGCAAGGCGAACGGTCAGTCGGCGCTCAGCGTCAGCCTCCGCATGACTGCGGCAGCCGCCCTTAATGTATCATATTCATCGAACATCTGGGGGCACTCGGGCTGCTACTGGGACAATGGAGAAAATCTTGCCGGCGGCGGCGCATATACCGGCGGCGAGACCGAGGATACGCTTGGCTGGCCATATACCGGTCTCTACACTCAGGAAAAAGAGGCATTCGATAAGTACGTCGAGAAGAATAGTGACCTTGGAAACCATCGATATGATTCCTACTATATCTACCAGCACTACAGCAGCATCTACCATGAGTGCGGGCACTATCTCAACATCATCGATGCCGGCACGAAGGCTATCGGCATCGCGACCGGTAGCGGTAAGAACACCGATTCCGAGGTAACAATCTTCGATTACAGCTCTTTTGACAGTGAGGCTGATTTCACTGTCTCCGAGTTCAAGAAGCTCCTGAACGACTACATCGATTCCGCCTATAACGCTGGCGGCACGCAGGCGCAGAAGGCGCAACTCAAGGAGCTTCAGGGCAAGCTCGCCGAGGCGCAGAAGAACTTTGGAACTACTAGGGAAGCTTACTTCGCAGCTGTAAACGGGCAGGATG
Source organism: uncultured Collinsella sp. (assembly GCA_958429345.1). Classification (GTDB taxonomy): domain Bacteria; phylum Actinomycetota; class Coriobacteriia; order Coriobacteriales; family Coriobacteriaceae; genus Collinsella. The sequence continues at coordinate 4,117 of CAUAJK010000039.1, forward strand.
CCGCCCAGGACGCTTTCACCGCAGCCGATGTGAACATGAACACCGCCAAGGGCGAGTACGAGAAGGCTCAGTCCGCTACTGCTGCCGCCAAGTCCGCCTACACCGCCGCCGAAGCCAAACTCAAGGGTATCGACGTCAAGACGCCCAAGACCAAGCTCAACGCCGCCAAGGGCGAGGCCGCTACTGCCCAGGCAGCTCTCGATAAGGCAAACGTCACGCTTGCTGACGGCAAGGCAAAGGCAACCGATGCCGCTGCTCAAAAGGCGAAGGCTCGCAGCGCCCGCGATGCTGCCAAGGTAAAGTCCGATCAGGCCAAAGAGGCGTATGACAACGCTACCGCTTCGGTCAAGGACCTTACCGCCAAGTGCGATGCCGCCAAGACGGATCTTGCGAACAAGCAGGGCACGCTTGACGATGCCAAGAAGGCCGACGACACTGCCCAGGCTGGCGTTGACAAGGCTCAGGCCGCAGATGTGCGCGCCGCGACCGCTCTTTCGGGCGCCAAGCAGGCAGTTGCCGCCAAGACGCAGGCCCTGTCCGACGCACAGGCGAAGGCCAAGGCCGCCGAGGACGAGCTTGCCACCGCGAACAAGGCCTTCGAGCGCTTCGCTGGAGCCCAGAAAGCGGTCGACGACGCCAAGGTCGCCTATGACGCCGCCGTCGCCGGTGTCGCCGATGCCCAGAAGCAGCTCGAGGCCGCCAACGAAGCCGTCGTCGATGCGAACTTCGAGATCGTCAAGGCCAAGGCCGAGCTTGCCAGCGATGAGGCACTCAAGGCCGATCTTGAGGCTGTCGACCACAAGGCATCCCTTGCCGCGGGCACGACGGGCAACGAGAAGCTGGTCAAGCTGAACGCTGCCTACGCTCGCTATAAGACCGCCGTTGATGCCGCTGCTGGTCTCAAGGCTGCTCTGAGCGATGCCGATGCCAAACTGTCCGATGCCAACGACGCCTATGCCGCCGCGCTTGCCGAGCTTAACGATGCCAAGGATGCCCTGGCTGCCGCACAGGCCGAGTACGACAAGTATCATCCCAAGGCTGAGCCGCAGGCCAAGCCTCAGGTTGCGCAGGCTGCTGCAAAGGCTCCTGTCGCCAAGAAGAAGGCTGCGGACGCTGCGCTCGCCCAGACCGGTGATACCTCCGCGCTTGCGGGCGAGGTCTTCGTTATCGGCGGTATTACGCTCGTGGCCGCGGGCGTGACGCTGGGCGATCGTCGTCGCAAGCACATGTAGTGATTCGGGCGTAGATTCTGCAACGAATTTCGCTTCATAGCAGGAACGCTTCGATAGCTTAACCGATAAGGCCGGCGCGCTGTTAAACGCAGCGCGCTGGCCTTTCTTTGTTTCGATATCAAAAAGCCCGGTCGGTAGCCGCGAAAGCTACCGACCGGGCAAATCGTAGGCAATATGGTTGCTGTCGAGCAGCTGCTCAGCTTAGCCCAGCAGGCTCAGACCGACGGAGACAAACGCTAGGATAACGCCGACGATGGACTCGCCGCCGAGCAGGCCGCTGGCGACAACCAGGCCCTGTTCCTGGAAGGCGGCGTCCTTGGCAGCCCTCTCCTCGTCAGAAAGACCAGCGGTGGCGTCGCGGTGGGCGGACCACTTGTCGTAGGCGAGCTTGACGCAGGAGCCCAGGAATGCCGTGAGTGACATGTAGAACGGCAGGTACACGCCCAGGCCGATCATCATGGCCGGAATGCCGAGCCAGTACATGATGATGCCGGCGATAAAGCCGCCCGCAAACCACGGCACGCTCGGGATGCCCGAGACCATGGTGGCGACCACGCTTGCCTGCGCGGCCACAAAGCTCTTGTCGGGGCCGAAGGCGTCCGGACCATAGGCGGTTACGAGCGCGACCATGACGGCGGCAGCGACCAGGGCGCCCACGATGCCGCCGATGGCCTGGCCGACCCACTGTGCGCGCGGGTTGGTGCCCAGCACGGCGCCGGCCTTAAAGTCGTTCATGACGTCGCCCGCAAGGCCGCACGCCACGGCCACGATGCCGGCGATAAAGAACAGCTTGACCTGCGCGAGCTGCGCGAAGGCTGCCACGATGAGCATGACGATGAGGCCAAAGATCTCCATGGGGTCGATGCCCGTCTGGCCGCAGCTCTGTGCGCTCATGATGGTGGTGACAAAGGTGAACAGCGTGACGATGACGGCCGGAACGGGACCGAGGTCGAGCGCGATGGCAACGATCACGGCGATGGCGGCGGTGCCCAGGCAGATGATGCCGGCGTCGAGCTTAAGCGAGCCCGAGATGAGCGACTGCTCGTCGGTGTCGGTGGAGCTGTCGGCGGCGAGGCCGCGGACGATACCGGCGACCTGTGGCAGGATGTCCTTGAGGACGACGGCGACGCCAAAGCCCATCATGAGGCCCATACCCAGGGACTTGACGATACCCTGTGCGGTCACAATATCGAACAGGCCGGCAGCGGTGCCGCCAACGATGATGCCAAAGTTGCCCAGCAGCGCGCCGGCAAACCAGAAGGCGACGGGGGCGAAGCCCACGAGGAAGCCGATGGACAGCAACATGGGCGAGTTGTAGATGGCAAAGGTCACGCCAGGGATATTGAGCGTGCACAGCATGCTGGGCACCACGCCCAGAGCGTCGCGAAGCACGCTGTAGATGCCTGCGATGGCCATGGAGCCAAAGAGCTGCTTGCCGGTCTTGCCGCCGGCCTCGGTGGCGCGCAGGGTCTGAGCTGCGGCGTTGCCGGTGGGGAACTCCAGCGCGGCGTCCACGATAAAGTGACGGTGGATGAGCGCTGTCGCCAGAAGGCCCAAGATGGTGCCGGCGAGCGCCACGATAAACATGTCGAGCCAGCTGATTTGGTCGGCATAGCCCAGCATCCAGGCGCCCGGGATGGTAAACGCCAGGCCGCCGGCGACCATGGCGCCCGCGGACATGATGGTGTGGGTAACGTTGGCCTCGTTGAGGCTGGCGTTGCCCATGAGCTTCAGGAAGAACAGCGAAATGACGGCAGCGAAAATGATCGGCCAGGGGAGTGCGCCCATCTTGAGGGCGGTGTAGGCCGAGCTTGCCGTGATGATCACGCAGCCAAGGACGCCGATGACGACGCCGCGCAGCGTGAGTTGCCCGCGCATCGAAGCGCGGTTCGAGGGATTGCTCATATAGAACTCCTTTGCGTATATCCGCTTCCCCCGGGAGCGCCGCTACGGATACGGCGCGGGAAGTCGGGTTACCAAGGGCCGCCGCGTGAGCTCGCAAACGACCGCGCACCAGTATAACCGCAAGCTAGTCATTTCGGGATGACTGGTTTAGGTAGGCGATATACTGCTGGGCAGACGAAAGGAGCGCCGACGATGCTTAATGGGTGCGCATATATATTGACGGTCGACGTGGGCAACACGTTCATTCGCTTTGGTCTGTTTGCCGAGGATTCGGCCGCGGCGCAGGAATTCCCGCTTGCGACGTGCGAGATCACGACGCCATCGAGCATTACGGCCGACGAAGCGCGTATGCGTCTCGCGCAGGTCATGGCCGCGCTGGCGGCCGATGCGGGCATGCCCGGCGCGCTTATGCCCACGGCGGCCGTGCTGAGCTGCGTGGTGCCGGCGCTCGAGCGCCCGTGGAAGGCGGCTCTTTCCCGTACCTGCACGGGGCGCGTGCTCACGGTGGGGCCGGGCCTCAAGACTGGCATGCCCGTCCACTACGACGACCCGGCCGAGATCGGCCCCGACCGCATCGCCGATGCCGTGGCGGCTCGTGCCGTCTACGGCTCTCCGTGCATCGTGATCGACCTGGGCACCACGACCAATATCGAGGTCATCGACGCGCACGGTACCTTTGTCGGCGGCGTCATCGCGCCGGGTCTGGCGCTTGGCGCCCGCTCGCTTTCGGCCGCTGCGGCGCGCTTGCCGCAGGTCGAGCCCTCGGCGCCGACACACGTCATCGGCCGCAACACGCGCGAGGCCATGCGCTCGGGCGTGGTTCTGGGCGAGGTGGCCCGCATCGACGGCATGCTCGATATGGTGCTTGCCGAGATGCGCTCGACCAAGGCCGCGGGCGAGGGCAGCGTGCCCATCATCATCACCGGCGATGATGCCGAGGCGCTCGCGGCGTTGGTCGGCCATAGCCTGACGGTCGACGATGCGCTGACGCTGCGGGGTCTCGCCGAGCTCTACCACATCAACCAAAAGCCCCGCCGCGTGTAGCGATGGGGGCGATGGGACAAAAACGTCTCCACCTTCCACCTGCTACAATGGGTCAAACTATTGCGATTACGGAGGTGTCTGCCATGTCGGACGATCTTCATCAAACCGCGTCGGGCAAGCGCCGCGACGTCATTAGCTGGGATGAGTTCTTTATGAGCGTGGCCATCGCCGCGCAGCGCCGCAGTAAGGACCCCAACACGCAGGTGGGCGCGTGCATCGCCAACACCAACCACCGCATCCTTTCGGTGGGCTACAACGGTACGCCCTCAGCGCTCAACGACGACTTTTTCCCGTGGGGCACGAGCGACGACCCGTTGCAGGATAAGCACAACTACGTGGTGCATGCCGAGGCCAACGCCGTGCTCAACTACCGCGGCTCGCTCAAGGACCTTGAGGGTTCCACGGTCTACGTCACGCTGTTCCCGTGCCACGACTGCGCCAAAATCCTGGCGCAGGTGGGCGTGGGCGAGGTCGTCTACCTGGACAACAAGTATGCCGATACCGACGACGGCCGTATCAGCCGTCGCATCCTCGACTCCTGCGGCATCAGCTACCGCCAGGTCATCGTCGATGTCCAGATTGGTACCGGGGGACAGGCTCAGCAGTAATATGCCTTGTCGCTATCTGACGACGAACGCAGCTCAAAGAGCCCCATCCCAAATTGACTACTCGTGAAAGTCGCGTCTGCGCGCATGGACGGCTCGTGAGCGGGTACATGGCTGTAGTAACATAGCTTCTGTCCGCGGGCGTGCCCGCGTTATTGTGAGAAAGGAGCCCCTGTGGCTGTTAACGAAGAGCTGCTTAAGAAGGTTCTTGAGGAGATTCGCCCCAACCTGCAGGCTGACGGCGGCGATATGGAGTATGTGGGCGTCGACGACGAGGGCGTCGTCCAGCTGGAACTGCAGGGTGCCTGCGCCGGCTGCCCTATGAGCGCACTGACCCTGTCCATGGGCATCGAGCGCATCCTGAAGGAGCACGTGCCCGGCGTTACCCGCGTCGAGCAGATCAATGCTTCCGGCGAGACCGACGACCTGTACGACGAGTACGCGCCGTTCTAAGATGCGAAAGCTGCGGACGACATGCTCCGCATAGACGTTACGCCCAGATATGCGGCTGCGAGCACAAGGCCCGCGCCCGCATTTGTATGTAGGGAGCAGGGAGATCGATATGCTCAACGACCTCTACCATATGCTTGACCCCGTCGCGATCTCGGCGGGCCTCATCACGATCTACTGGTACGGTCTGGCCTATGTGGTCGGCGCTCTGCTCACGGCGATCGTCATGTATCGCACGCAGCGCCGCTGGGGCTTCAACATCACGATTGATGACCTGACGAGCGTCGTGGTCGGCGCGGTCTTTGGCCTTATAATCGGCGCGCGCCTGTTCTACGTCGTCTTTTACGGCGATGGCTACTATTGGGCCCACCCGCTCGAGATCTTTGCCACCAACGAGGGCGGCATGAGCTTCCACGGTGGCTTGGTCGGCGGCATCTTGGGCGGCATCATCGTGTGCCGCATGTATAAGCTCGACGCCTGGACCATCGCCGACCTTGCCGTGATCGGCGCTCCGCTGGCGCTGTGCCTGGGACGTTGCGCCAACTTCGTGAACGGTGAGCTGTGGGGCAAGCCGACCGATCTGCCCTGGGGTGTGGTCTTTGGCGGCACCGCGGGCGATATGCCACGCCATCCCTCCCAGCTCTACGAGGCGTTTCTTGAGGGCATCGTGCTCTTTTGCATCCTGCAGGCGCTCAGTCGCAAAAAACCACTGCTGCCCCAGGGTACGTTTATGGGCGTCTTTGTGATGGGCTACGGCATCGTTCGCTTTTTGATTGAGTTTGTGCGCGTGCCCGATGCGCAGCTGGGCTATCTGCTGGGCGGCGTCATCACCATGGGTCAGCTGCTGAGCCTGCCGCTCGTAATCGCGGGTCTGGCGCTCATCATCTTCGCCCGTCGCCGCAACCAGCCCCAGCGCGTCTACCTGGACGTCTAACCACCAAAACCACCACAAAGGGGACAGGCACCTTTGTGGTGGTCTTGCCGAGTTTGATAGGTTTCTAGAAAGGCTTTCGGACTGTGAAGGATCCCGACCTCTCCACAACGGCTGCGCGCGACGCTGCCCGCATCGTCTGGTTTAAGCGCTACCCCGCCAAGCAGACGCTCATCGCATTTTTGCTCGCGCTGTTGGCGACCACGGCGTTTTCCATCGATCCCGCCCCGGTGTCGAGCAACGCAGTCTTGGCGATTGACCCCAAAGCCTCGGGCATGCTGTACGTGTGCTACGAGGTGCTCCTCTCGTTTGCCGGCCATACCGACGCGGTCATGCTGCTTGCGCTTGCCTGCCTGCTCACGCTGCCGTTTCGCTACGTATTCTTTGGCCGCGGCGACGCTTGGCGTCCCTCGGTGATCCTTCCGTCGCTGTTCTTTGCCGTCTGCATGGTGTTTGGCCGCAGCTACGACCTCACCGATTCGGCCGAGATCGTGCTCGGCGACAAGGCCCGCATCATCTGCGCCTGGATAGGCGGTGCGGGCTGGATGCTCTTGGCGGTCGTTGCCTTCTACCTTGCCTTTGAGTGTCTAGATTGGCTGAGCTCTCGGCGCATTCCGTTTTCCGAAGCGCACTTTGGCCGCGTATGGCGTGTGGCTCACGCCGTGCTCTCGGTCCATCCCTTTGCCGGGCCCTTCCTGGTGCTTATGGTCGCTTGGGCGCCCACGCTCATCGCTTCGCTGCCCGGCCTTTTTATGGGAGATACGGGTGCGCAGATTCGCCAGTGGTTCAACTACCCCAACGGCACGAGTGACTACCTGCGTCTGCTCAATCCCAATGTGTTGCTCAACGGACATCACCCCGTGGCGCACACGGCTATCATCGGTTCATGCGTCCAGCTGGGGCTTTCGCTGTTCAATAGCGCCAACGCAGGTCTTGCCATCTACACCTGCGCCCAGTTCGTCATTACCGCCGCCTGCATGGCCTATTCCATCTCGTCGCTGCGCAAGCTGGGCGTGAGCCTGCCGGTCCGCGGCGTGATCTTGCTGTTCTTTGTGTTTATGCCCATGTTCTCCAACTACGCGGCGCTGCTTACCAAAGATGTGCTGTTTGCCGACGCGTTTTTAGTGCTGTTGGTGCAGACCGTGAAGCTCGTAGCATGCGGCCTGCCCCGTCGCGATGCCAATGCCGAGCGTGCGGGCGAACAGAGGCCCGTGCTCTTTGCGCGCCATGACTGGCTGCTGCTCGCTCTGGGCGCCATGGGTTCCACGTTTCTGCGCAACGGCGGCCTGGTGTTTCCCCTGGCGGCATGCGTGATCGCGGCGGCGTTTTGCGCATGGGACGCGCATGTGGCTCATCGTGCAGCCAGGCAGACTGGTGCTGCGACTTCGGGCGCCACGCCGCGCTTCCGCTGGGTCGGCGTCCTCGCGGTGCTCGCGCTCTGTCTTGCTTCTAATATGTACTTCACCAAGGTCTTTATGCCGGCGCACGATATCACGCCTGGTTCCAAGCGCGAAATCCTCTCGATTCCGTTCCAGCAGACGGCTCGTTTCGTCCAAAAGCACGATGGCCTTAACTCGGGCGTCAACCCCACGGTTAAGGAGGACGGCACCATCGTGGAGGCTCCTTGCGACGGCTTGGTGACCGACGAAGAGCGTGCCGTGATCGACCGTGTGCTCAAGTACGAGAACCTGGGCCGCCGTTACAACCCGGATAAGTCGGACGCCGTCAAAAATTGCTTTAACGAGTATGCCTCGCAGGAGGACATCAAGGCCTATTTTGAGGTGTGGGCCCAGATGTTCAAAAAGGACCCCGGGTGCTATATCTCGGCGCTCATCAATAACTACTATGGGTATTTTTATCCGAGCGCTCGCGACGCATTGGTCTACAGCACGGCGCGCAGTGCCGAGATCATGGCGAAGCCCGATAACCTCAAGTACTTTGACTTCCATCCGGTCGATAGCAAGGTTGTGCGCTGGTGCGACCACCTGATCAACCTGTATCGCGTGGCAGTGCAGCGCATCCCGTTTATCTCGCTCACCATGAGCTCGGCCACCTATGTGTGGATCATGATCGCCGTGGTGGTCTATCTGCTACGTCGTCATTCGTGGCGCGGGCTGGCCATTTGGGTGCCGCTGTTGGGCGTGCTCGCCGTGTGCCTGATCGGTCCCTGCAACGGCTCGACCTACATGCGCTACCTGTATCCGGTCATCGCCTGCATGCCCTTTGCCATCGGCGCCACCATCACCCGCAGCGACCTCCTCTGGTCCTAATTTGGTACATTGGGGTCAGGTTGCTTTGCACTAAGGGGCTGCATCATCACGACGCCTTCATTTTGGGGTTTATCTCGCAGGCCAGTAGGTATATCATAACGACGTTTGTTTATATTGCCCGAGCATCTGCGCTGGGCTTTAGGTCGAAACCGATAGGAGACACGTATGTCCGGACACTCTAAGTGGGCCACAACCAAGCATCGTAAGGGCGCGCAGGACGCCAAGCGTTCCGCCCTCTTCTCCAAGCTGAGCCGCAACATCACCGTTGCTGCCCGTCTCGGCGGCGACCCGCTGCCCGAGAACAACGCCAGCCTCGCCGCTGCCGTTGCTAAGGCCAAGGCTCAGTCCATGCCCAAGGACAAGATCAAGTCCGCTATCGACAAGGCCTTCGGTTCGGGTGCCGATGCCGCCGTCTACGAGAACATCGTGTACGAGGGCTACGGTCCCGCCGGTGTCGCCGTCTACGTTGACTGCCTGACCGACAACCGCAACCGCACCGCCGCCGATGTCCGTTCCGCCTTCTCCCACGCTGGTGGTAACCTGGGCACCTCGGGCTCCGTCGCCTTCCAGTTTGAGCGCAAGGGCCAGATCGTCGTCGCCAAGGAGATTCTGGACGAGAACGCCAAGAAGGAGACCATGATCGCCAACGGTCCTGCCGGTGACGAGGATGAGTTCATGATGGCCATCGCCGAGGCCGGTGGCGAGGACTACGAGGACGCCGGCGAGGAGTGGATCGTCTGGACCGCTGCTAACGACGTCATGGCTGTCTCCAAGGCGCTCGAGGAGCAGGGCGTCCAGGTCAAGGGCTCCGAGACCACCATGGTCCCGACCACCCCGACCGAGGTCTCCGGTACCGACGCCAAGAAGGTCCAGCGCCTCATCGACCGTCTTGAGGAGCTCGACGACGTCCAGGACGTCTACAGCACCATGGACATGACCGACGAGGTCATCGCTGCCCTCGAGGAGGAGTAGCGCCCACACGGGTTAAGCCGTGCATATCTGGGCATAATGAAGCGAGCATGCAAGCCTCGTGGAATAGATGAGCCGGATCCGCGTGCGTATGGCACCGGACCCGGCTCTTTTATAATGATGCGAACCGTTTTGCATTCTGTGGACCGAAACCTGAAGGGAGCGCGCGTGCGCGTACTCAAACGAGCCCTAGCGATCGTGTATCTTGCCGCCGCCATCGTGGCGCTGGGTACGCTTGTCTGCCAGTTCTGGGGACCGTATACGTATCGCTTTATGCTGCTGTTGCGTGACACCATGCCTCGCGTCGTCGTTACGGTGTGCGCCGCTATCGTGGCGCTTGGCGTGCTCATCGGTTTTTTCCGCCTGATGTTCGCGCGTCGCGAGCCGTCCTGCGTGCATCCGGCGGGGGAGCGCAATATCGAGGTCACCCTTGCGGCGCTTTCTTCGTGCGCCAGGGCCGCTGCCGAGCGCGACGACCGCGTGATGGTCGAGCATGTCGAGGCCCGCGTCCAAGGCTCCGACGATTCGCACGTCCGTTTTAAGGTCGAGGCTATCGCGCTTGACGACCGGGACGTGGCCTCCCTTGCAGCCGCGATGCAGCAACGTATCGAGGAGGCCTGCGACACCATGCTCGGCACGCCGGGCACGACCGCACGCGTCCGTTTTTTGCCGTCCAAGACTACCGTCCAGACCGTGGAGGTTTCCGGTGAGTGATACCAATCAAGATAAGACCGCTCGTACGCCGCGCCTGACGATCGACCAGAGCGCCACGCCGGCGAACGAACCTGTTGGTTCCAAAGCAGAGGCAACCGAGTTACAAGACGCGGCAGCCGCGGATTTTGACGAGGCTATGGGTCTCATCAAGGGTACGGGCGCTGCCATCTGGAGCTATGCCGTGCGTCATCCCAACACCACGCTTGGCGCCGTCGCTGGCTTTATCCTCGCCGTGTTGGTGCTCACGCTCGGCCTGTGGGACACACTCGTCATTGCATTCTTCGTGCTGATCGGCGCCGTGATCGGCCAAATTCGCGACGGCGAGAACGGGATCGTCAACTTCTTCGGCCGTCTGTTTAGCGGCCGCTAATATGTATTCGACTGTCGCATCCGCGGCAGGCATAAGGAGGAACCATGGCTTTTAATACGAAGGTCGATGTGGCCGATACCGAGCTCGAGGAGAACGAGGCGGTCGTCGCCGAAGCTGAGGATGTGACGCTCGAGGACGAGGCGCTCGTCGAGGCCGAGTCCGCCGATGACGCGGACGAGGATGATGAGGAAACAGACGAGTCCGAGGACTCGCTGACCTATTCCAACGGTGTGATCGAGAAGATCGTCGCCATGGCCACCCGCGAGGTGCCGCACGTCCTGGGCATGAAGGGTAACCTTATGCACTTTGTGCAGGAGCAGTTTGGTGCCGAGAATCTGACCAAGGGCGTGACGGTTGAGGTCACCGATGACAATCGCGTGGTCGTCAACATCTCCGTCATTATCGAGTATGGCGCCTATGCGCCCGCGATCTTCGACGACGTTAAGGCGCGCGTGACCGAGCGCCTTGCCGCGATGACCGGCCTTGAGGTGGCGGGCGTCAACCTGCGCATCGAGGACGTCATCACCCCCGAGGAGTACGAGCACCGCACCAGCCAGCACGAGTAACCTTCCAAAAAGGGACAGGTTTGTTTTGGCAGGCTTTATCTGCGAAAACGTTAAACGGCCGACCGCGCAAGCAAAAGCGTGGCCGGCCGTTATTTGTATGTCCCCCGATGTGGGCATACCGCTCGTCTAACTAGGGGTTGCAATCATCGCGTTCCGCGTTACCCTAATGGGCGCATTGTTTCCAAATTGTTAACGAGGGGTTGCCGTAATGGCCGACGAGCACGAAACAGAAAGCAAGGCATGGGCGATTGAGGCCGCCGCGGCAGAGGCGGCATCGCGTGCTGCCGAGGAGGTGCATCGTCCTCCCGTGGTGCCGATGGAGCGCGTGGTTGATCGCACCGATATCGAGCGCGGCGAGCGTGTCGGTCAAAAGCGCAGCCAGGAGCCGGGCTTCCCGCGCTTTTTTGCCGAGCTCAATCTGGGCCTGATTCTTACGGCCTTCGCCATCGTTGCGTTTAAAACCCCTAATCACTTTGCTTTTGGCGGCACCTCGGGCGTGTCGGTCATTCTGTCCACGCTGTTCCCGACCCTGCCCGTCGGCGTTTTTATGTGGATTATCAACGCGGTTCTCGTCGTCTTGGGCTTTATCTTTTTGGAGCGCAAGGCAATCCTGTGGAGCGTCTTCGCCTCGTTTGCGCTTTCGGCCTATGTTTCGCTGTTTGAGCTTTTTATTCCGACCGATGTCTCTCTGACGGGTGATATGTGGCTCGACCTGTGCTTTGCCGTCATCTTGCCGGCGCTCGGCAGCGCTATTGTCTTTGATATTGGCGCCTCGACGGGCGGCACGGACATTCTTGCCATGATCCTCAAGCGCCGCACGACGCTCGAGATTGGCCGCGCGCTGCTGTTGGTTGATATCGGCATCGTGGCCATCGCGGCCTTTTTGTATGGCCCGCGTGTCGGTCTGTATTGTGTGCTCGGCCTGTTTGCCAAGACGCTTGTGGTCGACAAAGCCATCGAGAGCATTCACCTGCGCAAAGTCTGCACGGTCATTTGCTCCGAGCCCCTTAAGGTCGAGGAGTTTATCGTCAAGCATCTCAACCGTACGGCGACCATCAGTCGCGGCTACGGTGCCTTCTCGGGCAAGTGCGTGACGGTGATCATGAGCGTGCTGAGCCGTCGCGAGGCCGTGCAGCTGCGCCGTTATGCGCGCGAGGTCGATCCGGGTGCCTTTATCACGATCGTCGACAGCTCCGAGATTGTCGGCAAGGGCTTCCGCGGAACGAACTAGCACAGACGTATTCAACGAACCGCCTGCTGGCGCCGTGTATCTTGCAAATCGGTCATCTTTGAGTATTTGACCCCACATTGGGCAATAATGATGCTAAAGACATCGTTTGCGATCCAATTGATTTGTTCAAGATACGAAGGGATGATTCTATGTTCTGCTCGCAGTGTGGCGCCCCCATGGGCGATAACGACAAGTTCTGCGGCGTGTGTGGTGCTCCTAATGCCGGTGCCGCTGGCCCCGCTCCCCAGGGACAGCCTCAGCCCCAGCAGTTTGTTCCGCAACCGCCCGTGGCGAATGCGCCAAAGGGCTGTGTGGCTCAGGCGTTCCAAGATATGACCAAGACTCCGGGTGTGCTTCAGCGTGTATGCCAAATCGCGTTTTTGCCGGCGCTGATTTGCGTTGTGTCGGTGCTCGTGTTGTTTATTCCCGTTATTGGCGGCATTGCGGCTGCCATCGGCTTTTTGGCAGCTTGCATTGCGAGCGTGTGCGGTTCCGGCTTTGGCATCGAGTGGGGTCGCGATCTGTCGCTTAAGATCGATGACGGCATGGATCGTCCGCTGATGCGTTCCACGTCGTTTGGTCTCGGAGTCTTTTCGAGCGTTATTTCGGTCGTGCTCGAGGTTATCGCTGCCATTCCCGTTATCGGTGTAGTGCTTTCGCTGGTGGAGGGCGTGGTAATTGGCGCTGCGGGCTCGTATTCTTATTACGGTTCTTATGCGCTCGAGGCTGCGCTGTTCGGTTCGCTTGGCCTGCTTGTCCTGGCGCTAATTGCCTCGGCGATTCTGGGTGTCTTCTTTAAGATGTTCGCCGACATCGCCGTGATGCACTTTGCGGTGACCGGGCGTGTCGAGAGCGCGTTTTCGCTCGATAAGGTCTGGGCGGCGTTTAAGCACAACAAGACCAAGCTGTTCTGTGCTTCGTTCCTTCCCGAGTTTTTGACGGGCCTGGTCGCCAACGTTGTCACATGGATCTTGACGGTCGTCTTTGGCGCCATTGCCTCTGTCGGTATGTATAGCTACTACTATCGTCCTACGGGTATTGAGGCAATTGTTACCGGCGGTGGCGTCACGCTCGCGCTGTTCTTGGTGCTGGTCGCTTTCGTCACCGTATTTCTGAGCCTTCGTGAGTTCGTGTGGGTAGTCCCTACGCCTCTCGCCCCGGCAGGGCCG
>CAUAJK010000040.1:0-17390 GCA_958429345.1 uncultured Collinsella sp.
GCGCAGGTGCTTTACACGCACAAGGCTGGGGGTTCGAATCCCTCATCGCCCACCACTGATTTGATAGGCTCCCAGCAATGGGAGCCTTTCCTTTTTTTGGGCCCATCGCAGAGGGATTCGAACCCGACAGGGTGCGGAGCTGAGGAAACGCGAAGCGTTTTCCAGCGCAGCACGCGAGGGCCGTAGGCCCGAAGCGAAAGCGGGCGGCGTCAGCCGCACGCGGACATCCCTCATCGCCCACCACTGAATTGGAAACGGTCCTCGCAAGGGGACCGTTTTTTGTTTGGGCCCAGCGCATGGGATTCGAACCCTAAGGACCCCTTATTTCAAGGTCCGTGGCCAAATAATGGCAAAAATGAGTACTGCTGCTTTGTTTGCAACATATAAAAAGATAGTATTTGCTTAAGTTACACAACATATGTCCATTATAAGGACTAACAGTTGAATCAAAATCGTGCTTTCATCGCCATTTCGACTTGCTATCTGGCCTTATTAGTCCAAAATTGCTGCCACCAAATCGGTAACAGTACTCATATTTGATGTTTTTTGACCAGCAGGTCTCCCTGCCTTAGCAAATCTAAGGCAAAACGGGCTCCAGACCGCTGAATCATGCCGCATAGGACACGTCCGCAGTCCGGAACCCGGTCAAAATTGAGTTATTGCACCGCGTTAGCCCAAGACACCCGACAGGATCTCAATCAGACTGTCCACGTCGGCTTCCTCGCAGACGAGCGGCGGCAGGAAACGCAGCGTATGGGCACCCGTAGCGTTAATCACGGCACCGGCGGCCAGCGCGCGGGCAACAACATCATGCGCGTCGCCCGCGGCATCATCCAAATCACAGCCGAGCATCAAGCCGCGGCCACGCACCTCGGTCACGTGCGGCAGCTTGGCGAGCTTTGCCTCCATATAGGCACCCACCTTGGCAGCATGGTCGGCATAATCGCCGCGCACAAGCGCGGAGAGCGTCGCGGCGCACGCCGCGACGGCCAAGCAGCTACCGCCAAAGGTCGAGCCGTGGTCGCCCGGCTTAAACACGTCGGCAATCTCCTTCTTTGCCACGACGGCACCCATGGGCACGCCGTCGGCAATGCCCTTGGCAAGGCTCATGATGTCGGGCTCCACGCCATAGGTCTGGAACGCAAACGGCTTGCCGGAGCGGAAGATGCCGCACTGGACCTCGTCGGCGATAAGCACGGCGCCCACTTCGTGTGCCAGGTCGCGCGCTGCCGCCATAAACTCCTCGGTCATGGGGTGCACGCCACTCTCACCTTGGATCGGCTCGAGCATCACGGCGCAAATCTCGCTCCCCAGCTGCTTAAAGATCGCACGCAGTTCATCTACATCGTTGGGCGTGCAGGCCACAAAGCCACCCGGCAGCGGGCGGAAGCTGTCCTGCAGCCAATCCTGCATGGTGGCGGCAATGGTCTCGAGCGTACGGCCGTGGAACCCGCCGCGCATGCACACGATGGTGTTGCCGCCATTACCGGCACGCTTGGCGTACAGGCGCGCGAGCTTCATCGAGCCCTCGTTGGCCTCGGCGCCAGAGTTGGCAAAGAAGGTCTCCCAAACCTGCTCATCCGCAGCCGGGGCACCAAGAGCAGCTGCCGTGGTCTCATCGCCGGCGACAATGGCATCGGCAAGCACGCGCGCACCATCTACGTCGTCGTTAGCAAGCTTGGACAGCAGCGCCGCGACCTGTCCGCGCTGCTCGATGTAGAAGTAATTGGAGACATGCATGAGCTTTTTGGTCTGTGCCTCGAGCGCCGAGAGCACGGCCGGGTCGCCATGACCTAGGCTGCACACGCCGATGCCGGCAAGAAAGTCGAGGTACTCACGGCCATCGTCGCCGGTGAGCTTCATGCCGTGACCCTCGACAAACTCGACCGGAGAGCGGCCAAAGGTATGCATAACGTAATGGGATTCAAGCGATTGCTGAGCTGCAAGTGACATGAGATGCCTTTCGTTGGGCGCCAGACGGCGCGGGGCTATGGGTGCAGGAATGGGGCGGCTGCGGGTCAGCTAGACCGTCTGAAGCTTCTCGACCTCGTCAAGGTTCTCGGTCAGACGCGCAGCAAACGTCGAAAGCGGATGCGGATGCGTATCGAACTCGTAAGCCGTCTCGGTGGAATGAATCACGGTGCCGACGCCGGCATCGGTCAGCAGCTCCAGGAGCAGCGAATGCGGCGTAGTACCGTTAATGATGTGGGCACGAAATACGCCGCCGGCAAGCGCATCGACGGCCGCACGCAGCTTGGGAATCATGCCCTTATCGACCTCGCCGCCGTAGAGCATTTCGTTAACCTCGTCGAGCGTTAGGTTGGAGATAAGCGAGTCCTTGTCGCTAAAGTCCTTGTACAGGCCATCGACATCGGTCAAAAAGATCGCCTTATGCGCGTGGAGCGCCGCGGCAACGGCACCGGCGGCGGTGTCGGCGTTGATGTTGAAGAAACCGCCGTCCTCCCCCGCCGCGACGGTAGCTATGACGGGGATGTACTCGCTATCGAGTAAGCGCTCGATATAGTCGGTGTTGACGTGCGTCACTTTGCCCACGCGACCGAGCTCGGGGTCGAGTGGCTCGGCGATAAGGGTGCCGGCGTCGCTGCCGGACACGCCCACGGCCAGGTTGCCGTGGTGGTTGAGCGCCGCGACCAGCTCCTGATTGACCTTGCCGCCCAGTACCTCGCGCACGATGTCCATGGTGGCAGGCGTGGTCACGCGCTGGCCGTTCTTAAACTCGACGGGGATGTCGTAGTGGCTGAGCGCCTCGTTGATGGCCTTGCCGCCGCCGTGCACGATGACGGGGCGCATACCGATGATCTTGAGCAAAACGATGTCGCTCATCACGTCGCGGCGCAGCTGCTCATCAACCATGGCGGCTCCGCCATATTTGATAACAACCGTCTTGCCGGTCAGGTTCTTAATCCACGGCAGCGCTTCGAACAGCAGCTGCGCGGTTGCTTCGTTGGATTCGCTCGAACGACAATCGCGTGCGAATTTCATAATCTGCCTCGTCTTTCGTATCGTTATCGCGCCGTGCTCCGCTGTCCGCAATCGCGGCAAGATGCGCAGCGTGCCTGGAATCTAGGAACGGTAGTCGCCGTTGATGGAGATGTATTCATGCGTGAGGTCGCAGGTCCACACGGTCGTTGCCGCGTCGCCTGCGCCCAGGTCGGCCGAGATCACGATCTCGGGCGCCTCGAAACGTCGTAGAGCCTCGTCCTCGTCAAAGGGAACAGTCAGACCATCGCGACAGACAGGCATACCCATCATGTCGATGGAAACGTCTTCCTGATTAAACTTCACGCCGCACTTGCCAAGCGCCATGGCAACGCGGCCCCAGTTGCAGTCGTGGCCGGCGATGCAGGTCTTAACGAGCGGCGAGTTGGCAACGGCACGAGCGGCGATATCAGCTTCCTCGTCGTTGGCGGCTCCGGTAACGTTGACCGTAACAAGTTTGGATGCGCCCTCGCCATCGGCGGCAATATTGCGCGCCAGGCTCTCGCACACCTCGTGCACGGCAAATGCCAACTCGTCAAAGGCATCGGAGCCCTCGACGATAGGCTCGGCATCTGCGGCAGCGGCGCCGGAGGCAAGCATGATGCAGGTGTCGTTGGTCGAGGTGTCGGAATCGACCGTTACCTTGTTAAAGGTCTGCTTGACGGTCGAGAGCAGCAGGGCATGAAGTGCCGCAGGCTCGACGGGGGCATCGGTGGTGATAACTGCGATCATGGTGGCCATGTTGGGCATGATCATGCCCGAGCCCTTGCACATTCCGCCTACCGTATAGACATTGCTCGCATGACCCGCAGCCTCACTGACGTAGGACACGGCGTACTCCTTGGAGTGCGTGTCGGTCGTCATGATGGCGCGAGCGGCATCGGCGCCACCGTGGGCGGAGAGCGCCTCGTAGGCAGCAGGAATGGCGGTCTCAAACGTGTCGATCGGCAGAATCTGGCCAATCACACCCGTGGAGGCAACCAGAATCTGCTGGGGCTCGCAGCCGATGACCTGCGATGCGATGCTGCACGTCTCGCGCGCGCATGCAAGGCCGGTCTCACCCGTGGCGGCGTTGGCATTGCCAGAGTTGACCGAAACGCCGGCGATGATTCCGTAACCCTTGTCGGCACCGCCCAGGTTGGCACGGCTCACCTGCACGGGCGCCGCGCAAAAGCGATTGGTGGTAAACACGCCGGCACCGGGACAGGGTTTATCGGGCACGACGAGCGCGTAATCCAGACGCTCGGGGTTCTTGCGGAACCCAGCGTGGATGCCCGCAGCTTTAAAACCAGCCGCAGCCGTAACGCCACCCTCGACGGCGCGAATCTTGATATCAAACAGCTCGGTATTCATCGTCTTCATGACTCCTTATGTCAAACAAAAAACGGACATCGGTTGGTGCGCCATGCCAGTCGTAATCATGAGACCAGCTTAAGAGTGGCGCCCCACTCGATGCCCGACTACCAAATCGTTAACAATCGAATGTGCTACACCGGGCACGCCACTGTGGGCAAGCCTCGTCGCTCGTCAAAGCCAAAGACGATATTTGCGCACTGGACCGCTTGGCCCGCAGCGCCCTTGCACAGATTGTCGATGGCGCCCGTCGCCACCAGCACGCCCGCGCGCTTGTTGAGCGCAAGGCCAATCTGGGCGGCGTTGGTGCCGACGACCGAAGCCGTCTTGGGCTGCTGGCCGGCATCGAGTACGCGCACGAAGGTGCGACCAGCGTAGAACTGCTTGTAATAGTCGACAACGTCCTCAAGGGTCAAGGTATCGATAGCCTGCGGCGTGAGCGGCAGCGTCACCGTGGAGAGCAGGCCGCGCTTGAGCGGTGCCAGATGCGGGGTGAAGACGACACGATCGGTCAGGCCAAGGATTTGCTCAATCTCGGGCGTATGACGATGCTTGCCTACGCCATAGGCCTCCAGGTTCTCGTCTGCGCTACAAAAATGGGTGCGGACGTTGCAGGACTTACCGGCACCCGTCACGCCGCTAATGGCATCGACGATTACGGGGCTGTTCTCGGCAACCCAGCCGGCGCGCACGGCGGGAGCGGCAGCAAGGCTCGTTGCGGTGGGATAGCAGCCGGCGCAGGCGACCAGCACGGACTTGCCGTCAGCATAATCGGATGCGGCGGTCTCTAAGTCCTGGCAGAACAGCTCGGGCAGGCCGAAAGCGCGGGTCTTGAGCAACTCGGGGCTCGTGTGCTCGGCGGCATACCATGCCTCAAAGACAGACGCGTCGCTCAGACGGTAATCGGCCGAAAGATCAAAGCAGGAGACGCCCGATGCAAGCAGCGCGGGCACCTGTGCCATGGCAGCCGTGTGCGGCACGGCAAGAAAAACCGCATCGCAGCTCTTGAGCTCGGGGGCGTCATGCGTGGTGAAAACCAGATCGCTCACGCCAGCAAAGCTCGGATACACCGCGGACAGCGGCTGGCCGGCATCGGCGTTGGACGTAATGGCAACAAGTTCAAACTCGGGATGGCCGAGCACGAGGCGAATGAGCTCGGCTCCGGCATATCCAGCCGCGCCGACGATTCCAACCTTCAAAGACATATCAGACTCCTTGTCTGCGATTTATGCACCGATGCGCATTTCGCAGTGGTCGTTATGAAGTGGGTTGAAACTTTAGCACCAAAAGATGCATGAACACGTAAATGGCTTGCATATTCATGCATTGAAACAATCCCGACACATTCGCTTGAAGGAATTGACAAATGGAGCGGGCCCCGTATTGACCGGCGCTCCTAACGGCGCCGGTCAATACGGGGCCCGCCCATGCGAAAACCAAGTTGTTAGGATGAGCCAGCTGGCTAGAGCTCGACCGGCACCCATTCGTCGTGATTGCAGATAAAAGCCTCGGGATCCTCGACGCTAAAGAAGACGAGCGTGGGGTCGTTAGGCCCCTCATAGTGCTCGCCCAGGTGCTCTAGATGCTTCCACCCGGCTTCGCGCATTTCGTCTAAAGCCCGGTCATCCAAGCCGGCACGCCCGCGCAAGATAAGCCAGCCATGGCCCGGCCACCAACTCGTGGCCTCAAAGCGTTGGTTTTGCAGCAGCTCCTGCCACACATCCTTGGTGCGCGCCGTCACAAACCACAGCTTGCCGCCCTGGATCTGCGCAAACGAAAACGGACGCACATGCGGCTGCCCGTCCACGCTCGTCGCCAAGTACCACGCCGGCACCGACGTCAGATACTCCAACACCGTATTCAATCCGTCCATGTGTCCTCCTGTACTAGCCAGTTTGAGAGCCTGGTTTGTGTGAGCTAGAGCTCCAGGCGCTCCTCGCTGCCGTCGATATCACAGAAGCGCGCGGCAATGTTGCGGACCGAAAAGAAAGCAAGGCGGCCGTCGTTGGCACTCTCGTGTTCCTCGCCGATGCCCACCATGTGCTTAAAACCCGCTTGACGCACCTTGTCGCTCGCAACTGCGTCGTCCTCAAGTGCGGCCTCGCCGGTCAACACGATCCAACATTCCCCCGGCTTCCAGCCCGAGAGCTCAAACTTGGGATTCGCGCTGAGCTCGGCCCACACATCCTTGTCGCGCGACGTGCAAAACCACAGTTTACCGTCATCGACCATGGCAAACGAAAACGGTCTCACGCGGGGCTGATGCCCGTCGGCCACATCGGTCGTGGCCAGATACCACGCCGGAATGCGCCTGAGATACGAACAGGCGCGCTCAAGCTGAGCCGTGCGGTCGTTGTCGGTCATAGGGACCCCTTTCTTGCGCCCGAATCGCGCTTAAACAAGTTGAAGGTTGATGACGATGACGCAGATGAGCAGCAACGCCGTCACCACCGCCGCCAACGCATCGCCGCGGCCAAATGCAAGCGCATGCAGGCGCGTGCGGCCCTGCTCGCCGTGATAGCAGCGTGCATCCATGGCGGCAGACAGCGTCTCGGCATGGCGGAACACGCCCGTGAACAGCGGAATCGCCACACTGCCGAGCATACGCACGCCGCCGAGCGGACCGCCCGTCACGCGCGCGCCGCGGCTTGCCTGTGCATCGGCCGTCTGTTTCATCTCAGTGGCAAACTGCGGCATAAAGCGTAGCGCGATACCCATGATCATGCCGAGCTCGTGCGCAGGAAGTCCCACACGCGCAAACGGCGCGAGCAGGCGCTCAAAGCCCGCGGTGAGGTCGAGCGTCGGCGTGGTGAGTGTAATGGCGCTCATGCCGGCCATCATCAACGTCAGGCGGCACGCCATAAAGGCGGCAGAACGCAGTGAGCCCTCGCTTATCTGCAGAAAGCCGAGCTGCCACAGGATGCGCCCACTCTGATCGGTAAACAAGTTGAGCACCGCGACCACGACGACGATTGCCAGCAGCGGCGCCATCGATGATAGGACCCGGCGCAACGGCACCCGGGACACGGTATAGATCAGGACAACGAAGATTGCGACCGGGACCAGTCCGCGGAAGCTGCTGACTGTGAGCGTCGTGATCAGAAACACAAAGCCCAAGAGCAACTTAGTTCGCGGGTCCAGGCGGTGGATCGCACTATCGCCGGGATAGTAGCTGCCAAACGAAAACGCCTCCATTAGCAGCCCTCCTCTCGCGCGACCGTCTTGGATTTAGCAATGTCCGCGACGTTAGAAGGACCGCCCGAGCGACCGATTAGCAGGTCCACCAACTCGTCTGCCAGCGACTCAACCGTATAAAGGCCGTCAAAGCGCAGCGGAACGCCTGCCTTCGCAAGCGCCAGCGCCATGCGCTGGGCAGCGGGAACACCCAAGCCGATTGATTTAAGCTCATCCGCATGCGCAAACACCTGAGCGGGCGTGCCCTCGGCAAACACCGCGCCCTCGTTCATCACGACAATACGGTCGCAGCAATTGGCGAGGTCATCCATGCTGTGCGAAACCATGACAACGGTCAGGCCATCGCGGTGAAGTCGATCGATGAGCCCTAGGAAATCCCTGCGCGCAGCCGGATCGAGCCCCGCCATGGGTTCATCGAGCACCAGGACTTCGGGCTCCATGGCGAGCACGCCGGCGAATGCCACACGCCGTTGCTGACCGCCCGAAAGCTCAAAGGGACTCTTGTCGCCGACCGTGGAAAGATCGAGGCCTACGCGCGAGAGCGATGACTCGACACGACGGTCGACTTCATTTTGCGGCAAGCCAAGGTTGTGCGGACCAAACGCCACGTCCTGCGCCACGGTTTCGGCAAACAGCTGACGCTCGGGATACTGAAACACCGCGCCGACCTTGGCCTTAACCGCAGCGGCGTCTTTCTTGTTTGATAGGTCGAGCCCCAGCGCGCAAATGCTTCCCTCCTGCGGACGGATCAGCCCGTTGAGATGCTGGACCAGCGTCGATTTACCCGAGCCGGTATGGCCTGCTAGCCCCAGGAACTCGCCGCGACGCACCGTCAGCGATACATCGCGCAGCGCCCACGGGCTGCTTGGGTCGTTTCCCCAGAGAGCCTGTTTGCCCGATTTGCCCGCAGTGGCCGAGCGCTTATACCAGCGGCGGCGCTCGCGCGGACTGAGCGAATAACTATACGAAACATGGGATAGCTCGATGACGGGCTCCGACGCGTTGCCCTCGTTGTCTACCGGAACAGTGCCGTCAGCGATTTCCGACTGGGATACGGAAGACTGCCCCGCGATGCCTGCCCCACTTCGCTCGGCATAAGCCTGCGCAATCTCGGCGACCATATCCGCCTCACGCACCTGCGCGTGAACGGGCACGCCCTTCGTACGAAGCGCCATGCCCAGACGACACGACTCCGGCATATCCAGGTTGAGCTGCGCAAGCTCATCCGCCCGCGTCAAAATTTCCTCGGGCGTACCGAGCATGGCAACGTGCCCCGCCCGAAACACCGCGACACGATCGGCCTCGGCGGCTTCTTCCATAAAGTGCGTAATCATCACGATGGTCATACCGCGAGCGTGCAACGCGCGGCAAGCCTTCATGAGGCCCTTACGTCCACGCGGATCGAGCATCGAGGAAGCCTCGTCCAAAATGAGAACGCGCGGTTCCATGGCAAGCACGCCGGCAAGCGCCACGCGTTGCTTTTGGCCACCCGAAAGCGCATGGGTCTCGTGGCGCTCAAAGCCCACCAGGCCCACGCCCTTCAGCGCCTCACGTACGCGCTGCGCAATTTGCGCCGATGGCACGCCAAGGTTTTCGGGACCAAACGCAACGTCATCTTCGACAAGCGTTGCCACCAGCTGATCATCGGGATTCTGGAACACCATGCCCGCGGTCGAACGAATGTCGTAGACCAGCTCGGGGTCGGACGCATCCATGCCGTTGATGCGTACCGTGCCCGCATCGGGCTGCAACAGTGCATTCAGATGCTTGGCAAACGTCGACTTGCCCGACCCATTGCCACCGAGGATGCAGAAAAACTCGCCGTCCTCGATATTCAGATCGACGCCGTCGAGCGCCGGTACGGCACCGTCATAGCTAAAGGAAACGCCCCGACACTCAATCATGCGCGGCCTTTGACCTGGTCCTTTTTAGGCGTGATGAGGTTGGAGACCGCTTTATACACCGCCAGTGTCAACACCGAGTTAAGCACGGTCTTGATAAGGTTGAACGGCAGCACGGCAGGAATCATGAGCGGGGCGATCACATCGACCGAGCCATACCAGAACCATACGCCAATGGTAAGGTTTGCGACCATAGACAACGCCGTAGCGGCAATAACACCGAGCACCAGGCCAATCACGGCACCCTTATAGGTATGTATCTTCTGATAGACGATAGCCGCAGGCAGAATGTAGCCCAGCGTGGCAACCAGGTTCATAAGCGCGCCGACCCAGTCACCCGTGGTGAGCGCATGGATAACGATAGCCATAGCGGCAACAGCAGTGCCGGCGCCAGGACCATACGCAAACCCGCACACCATCGCCGGTACCAGCGACGGGTCATACGTCAAAAACGGCGCCGAAGGAAGGATGGGCAGCTGCACGTACATAAACAGGGCGCCCAAGGCGCACATCAACGCCATGGTAACGAGCTGTTTGGTGCTCCACCTATTCGTGTTCTCAAAATGGATATGCTGCGACTGTTCAGACATAAGATCACCTGCCTCTTTCATCCGGACTCTAACCGTTGGTACTGGGATCTCACCAGTTCAGCCGGCATGCGAACCAACACACGCACGGGTCGCGGACTCATCGGCTCGGTCGCAGACACCTCGCCTGCGCCACGGCACCCCTTTGGCACCGCCCGATTTACCGCCAGTGGGGAATTCCACCCCGCCCTGAAACAGCAATTGCAAGTGTAGCACGGGCAGGTTTTCACGCAAGTATGCTGAGGCTAATTTATGGCGGGGGAACGCTCCAGAAATGCGACCGGGACAAGTTAACGCGACAACCACGTTCTCCGTCCACGCCAAAGTAACGCGCCTTTCGCGGCAAAGCCGCGAAACAGCGACCGGGACACGTATCCCCATCAGCCACGATCTCCGCCCACGCCGACCTCAAGGTCGTAAACGCAGGGGATCCGGGGGCGTGACGGGGTTTCTCTCCGGAACATTCCGCAGGACGCAAAGAGGCTCCGCAGCGCGAAGCGCGATGCGGAGCCTCTTTGCATGTCCGAGGACGTTCCGGAGAGAAACCCCGTCACGCCCCCGGATCCCCGGTGGGAGTTCTAGACCTTGTCGGCCTTAGTACATACCGCCGCCCTGCTGACCAGCGGTAGCAGCAGCGATAGCGTCCTCAAGCTGAGTGTTCTTGGGCACATCGGAGACGGTAGCCTCGGTGATGAGGATCAGGCTGGCGACAGAAGCAGCGTTCTGCAGGGTGACGCGGCTGACCTTGACGGGGTCGAGGACGCCCATCTCAATCATGTCGCCCCACTCGCCGTTGGCAGAGTTGAGACCCTGGCCGGCGGGCAGCTCGGCAACCTTGTCGACCACGACAGCGCCCTCAAAACCAGCGTTCTTGGCGATGGTAGCAACCGGAGCAGTCAGAGCCTTCTTGACGATGTCGACACCGATCTTCTCCTCGGGGTCGTCGAGCTCAACGGCGTCGAGCGCAGGAGCAGCGTCCATGAAGGCGACGCCGCCACCGGCGACAATGCCCTCCTCGACAGCAGCGCGGGTTGCCTGCAGGGCGTCCTCGACGCGGTGCTTGATCTCCTTGAGCTCAGACTCGGTAGCAGCGCCGACCTTGATGACAGCAACGCCACCGGAGAGCTTGGCCAGGCGCTCCTGGAGCTTCTCACGGTCGAAGTCAGAGGTAGTGTTCTCCATCTCACCCTTGATCTGAGCGATACGAGCGTCGATGGCCTCCTTGGAGCCAGCGCCGCCGACGACGACGGTGTTGTCCTTGGAGATGGTGACGGACTTAGCGGTACCGAGCATATCGGCGGTGATGTCAGCAACCTTCACGCCCAGCTCGTCCAGGGCAGCCTGGCCACCGGTGAGGACGGCGATGTCCTCGAGGATGCGCTTGCGGCGATCGCCGTAGCCCGGGGCCTTGACGGCGCAGACGTTGAGGGCGCCACGGATCTTGTTGAGGACCAGGGTAGGCAGAGCCTCGCCGTCGATGTCCTCAGCGATGATGAGCAGGCCACGGCCAGCGCGCTGGACAGCCTCGAGAACGGGCATGATGTCCTGGACGCTGGAGATCTTCTGGTCGGTGATGAGGATGTACGGATCCTTCATCACGGCCTCCATGCGGTCGTTGTCCGTGACGAAGTAAGCGGAGACATAGCCCTTGTCGAACTGCATGCCCTCGACGGTGTCGATGGTGATGTCGAACGTCTGGGAATCCTCGACGGTGATGACGCCGTCCTTGCCCACGACCTCCATGGCCTCGGCGATCTTCTCGCCGACCTCGGGGTCACCGGCGGAGATGGTACCGACGGAAGCGATCTGCTCCTTGGTCTCGACCGGCTTGGCCTGCTTCTTCATCTCGGCGACGGCGGCGTTGACGGCCTTGTCGATGCCGCGACGGATGGCCAGCGGGTTAGCGCCAGCGGCGACGTTGCGCAGACCGTCGTTGACGATGGCCTGAGCGAGCAGGGTTGCGGTGGTGGTGCCGTCACCCACGGTGTCGTTGGTCTTGGTAGCGACCTCCTTCACCAGCTGAGCACCCATGTTCTCGATGTTATCCTCGAGCTCGATCTCCTTGGCGACGGAAACGCCGTCGTTGGTGATGGTCGGGGCACCGAACGTGCGCTGCAGCGCAACGTAGCGACCCTTGGGGCCCATGGTGACGGTAACGGCGTCGGCCAGAGTGTTGACGCCCTTGGCAAGCTTAGCGCGGGCATCGGTGTTGAACGTAATGTTCTTTGCCATGGTAGGTAATCCTCCAAAAGAAATGTGACTCGCGCCGCCGCTTCCGAGTCCTATGCGGCGGGCGCGTTCAAAGACGAATCAGAGATTCTGACGAGACTAGGCCTCGACGACAGCATAGATGTCGTCGGCGCGCATCAGCAGATACTTCTCGCCGTCGACCTTGACCTCGTTGCCACCGAACTTACCGTAGATGACAACGTCGCCAACCTTGACGTCCATGGGGATGCGCTCACCCTTGTCGTTGACCTTGCCGGCGCCCACGGCAACGATGGTGCCGCGCTGCGGCTTCTCCTGAGCGTTGCTGGCGATGTACAGACCAGAAGCGGTCTTCTGCTCGGCCTCGTCGGGCTTGACCAGAACACGATCTGCAAGCGGCTTCAAAGACGACATGCTTGTCTCCTCCTTTTTGGGCCGCGCGGTTATACCACGCGAATTAACCCTTTTTGTTTGCGTACGCGTTGAATGGTACCCACGAATGGCGGGTTATACAACACGGAGTCAAAAAATCTTATTTTTTGGCACTTAGATTTTCTGAATGCCGGGGGATAACTTAGCAGTGGCTCCCGTGTGGCTCCGGAGGGGCGGGGCATAAGGTTTCCTGCTCGGGCAGTCCTGCTCGCACGAAGGCCACATTAAGTGGCCTCCGGCTCGTGCGGAACTCGCGATAAACCTTATGCCCCGCCTCTCCGGAGCCACACGGGAGGCAGGTTAACTAATTCGAGCCCGGCATTCAGAAAAGTCAGTGCAGAAAAAAGGTGATGCGGATAGCGACATGGGCATGGTTTTCGTTGCGCGCACGGGTCCCCTGGGGAGCACCGTGCATTTTTGGGAGTTTTCAGCAGGCCGGGACAAATGCATACGCACCGGGCGCATCTAATTAGTCCCACGGTAGCCTTCGACCGGCGATTTGGGTCGGCAGACAGGCCTCGTCGAGACAAACAAGCATGCCTCGCGCCACGTCGGACCCCAAAATGACGTCGATCTCCGCAATGCCACCCGACTGCAGCGGCACCGGCAGAGCTCGCGGTGCTGAATACTCCGTTTTTTGCACGGCACGGGCGGGGGTACATCAGGATCAAGAAGAACATCCCAGCCTTTTTATGCAATCTGTAATGGGAAGTATGCAAAACACCAAGAGACAGCATTGCTGATGTCCGAATTGAGCGCGCGGGGCAGCAGCACCTCAACCCCGCGCCCAAATCCAACAGAGCAGGGACGCTCATGGCGGATCCCCACCAAAACGCAAACGCGGCTCGAGCGCTATCCCAAAATAGGCTGTCCGAGCCGCGCTTAACGGTATGGCATGAATACTTAGCGCTCGTAAATCAAGTTACCTGCCAGGTAGGTGGCCTGAACCCTAGTGGCCTGGAGCTCTTGGGGGTCGATGGTGAGCGGGTTTTGGTCCAGGACTACCAGGTCGGCATACTTGCCGGGCTCCAAGCTGCCGAGGTTTTGCTCGTCGCCTGCCGCATAGGCGCTACCCAGGGTGTAGTTGCGCAGGGCTGTAGCCGCATCGATGCGCTCGCTGGGAAGCCAGCCGCCCTCGGGCCAGTGGCTGCGAGGGTCTTGGCGCGTGATGGCCGTGTAGAGCACGTTCATGCTGGTAACGGCTGTGATGGGGCTATCGGTGCCGAAGGCTTGGCGGATGCCGCGCTGCTTATAGGTTGCGAACGGCCACATGATGCGGCTGCGCTCCAGGCCCAGATCGCGCTCGGGGCCGCCCGGGTCGAGTGTAATGTGACAGGGCTGGCTCGAGGCAACGACGTTAAGCTTGCGTAGACGATCGATGTCCTCGGGCAAGAGGTTCTCCAGGTGCTCGAGCGTGTTATGGCCGTGCTGGGGCAGGCCGTACAGGTCGGCGGCCTCCTCGAAGATATCCAGCGCGGCATGAATCGCACCGTCGCCGATGACGTGGATGCGCACGGTATGGCCGCGCTCCGCGGCCGCCAGAACCAGCTTGCGCATGCGCTCGGCAGGAACCGTCAGGCGACCTTGATCGCCCGGGAAGCGCGGGTTGGTATAGGGCTCGGTGAGATAGGCCGTGTGTTCGCTCGACACGCCGTCGAAGAACTGCTTAAAGCCTGGCGCCGAAAGCAGCGCGTTGTTCGCGTAACGTACCTGCAGCTCTTCCAAGCGCGATTGGTCATCCAGCAGCGTGGGAAACAAATGGGCTCGGATGCCCAACTTGCCGGCTGCCTGCAGTTTGTCGTAGACGTCGTCGCGGATAAAATCGCAGCCCGGCATGGGCATGAGCGACATATCGCATATCGAGGTGATGCCCTGCTCGGCCATCCGCCTCATTTGATCGGCGTAAGCGCTTGCGATGCGATCCTCGCCCAGCCACTCAAGGCAGCGCGGTAGCAGCTGCATGGCAGCCGCCTCGTGAGCAATACCCGTGAGCTCGCCGTTTGCGTCCTTGTCGTAGCTACCGCCCGCTGGTGGCTCGCTGTCGCGCGTGACGCCGAGTGCATCGAGTGCGCGGCTGTTGAGCCACAGCGTGTGCCCGTCGCCCGAATACATAACACAGGGACGATTGGGGAATGCCACATCGAGCGACGCCTTGGTAGGATGCTCGGGCGGGTCCCAACGGTAGTCGCGCCAGCCCTGCGTCACAACCCAAGCGTCGTCGGGCAGGTCCTGGGAAAACTCGAGCGCATGTTGCACCAGCGCCGCCTCGGACGTGCCCATATCCATGAGCATGTACGGCGAGGAACCGACCGAGGTATGGAAGAAGTGCAGATGAGCGTCATGGAAACCGGGGCAGACAAACTGCTCGCCGTAGTCGATAACCGACGTAGCGGCAGGAGCGGCGGCGATCACGTCATCGGGCGCACCGACTGCGACGATACGGTCGCCTGCGATGGCAATCGCCAGCTCGCGGGTGGTATCGATGCCGTCTTGCGCGGTAAAGACGTTCTTGGAGCGGATAATCCGATCGATATGTTGCATGGGCATCCCCATCTCTGGCAGGAAATTCAACACCCCCGAGTGTACTCCCCCGCCCTTGTAACAAAACCCCAAGCGGCAAACGGCAACTTTACCAGCCCTAGCGGCAGGTGGCATACTGGAGAGAGCCTGTACGATTTTGCGATCAACCCAGCAAGGAGCAAATCGACCATGACGAAGACCAAGGCACAGCAGATTATGGCGGCGACCGAGGCTCGCGCGGCTGACGACGTCACCGCGGCCATCCAAGATATCGCTACCGAGTTTGAACCATATATCATCAAGCAGCGCCGGCACTTCCATAAGCACCCGGAGCTGAGCCTCGCCGAGGAGCGCACGACCTCCGACATCGCCAACCAGCTCGACGCCATGAATATCCCCTACGAGCGTCCCCTTAAGACGGGCCTGGTGGCAACGCTTCGCGGCACCGCGCCCGACGCCTATCGCGAGGACGGCACGCCACGCCGCCGCATCCTGCTGCGCGCCGATATCGACGCCCTGCCCGTTACCGAGCAGACTGGCGAGGAGTTCGCCAGCGTCAACGAGGGCTGTATGCACGCCTGCGGCCACGACTGCCATATCGCCATGATGCTCGGCACGCTGCAAATCCTGCGCCATATGACCGACGACATCCACGGCGAGGTCCGCATCGTCTTCCAGCCCAGCGAGGAAAACGGCCAGGGCGCCAAGCTCATGATCGGCACGGGTGTGCTCGACGGCGTCGATGGCGCCTACGCCGCGCACATCTGGAGCGAGGTCGACGCCGGCACCGTGAGCTGCGAGCCCGGACCGCGCATGGCCAATACCGACTGGTTCCGTATCGACGTACGCGGCACCTCGTGCCACGGCGCCATGCCCCAGCGCGGTCACGACGCCGTTATGGTGGCCGCAGAGATCGTCAACGCCCTGCAGACCATCGTCTCGCGCGAGATCAGCCCCTACGAGCCGGCTGTCATCACCGTCGGCGAGCTGCACGGCGGCACCGCACGCAACGTTATCGCCGGCACGGCCTACCTCGCCGGCACGGTGCGCACCTACGGCGATTCGACCCACGAGGAAATGCCGGAGCTCATGCGCCGCATCGTGGAGCATACCGCGGCCGCCTTGGGCGCCGAGGCAGAGCTCACCGACTACACC
Organism: uncultured Collinsella sp.; assembly: GCA_958429345.1. GTDB lineage: Bacteria > Actinomycetota > Coriobacteriia > Coriobacteriales > Coriobacteriaceae > Collinsella. The sequence goes on from CAUAJK010000040.1 coordinate 16,352, forward strand.
ATCGCCAACTACAAGGTCGAAAACGACGCGGCCTCGAGCGAGCGCTGCCGTCAGGCTGTAATTAAGTGTCTGGGCCCCGCCGGCCAAGGCCATTATCGCGGCACGCTTTCGGGCGAGGATTTTTCGGAGTACCTGCGTCGCGTACCGGGCGTGCTCGCCTTTGTAGGTACGCGCAACCCCAAGATTGGCGCCACGTACGCCCAACATTCCTGCTTCTACAAGATCGACGAGACCGCGCTGGCAAAGGGCTCCATGGTGGCCGCCCAGTATGCTATCGACTTTTTGGCCGAGCCCACGCAAGAGGAGCTCGACGGCCCCGCGATTACCGCGGTCGCCGAAACCAACCCCGATCTGGCCGCCAAGTTGCGCTCTGCCAAGGCGACGACCGCCGAGGCTCGCGACGCCATCCATGATGCCCGAACGGCTCGCCATGCCGCGATCAAGGGCATCCACGACGCACGCGCTGCCGCACGCCGTGAGGAGAAGCACGACGAGTAGTCGTCACACCCATCCATAACAGCCTGGCTAAAGCAGAGCGGGGGCGGACGTATCGAAACGTCCGCCCCCGCTCATTCTTCAAGCGCTATTTCTACCATTTCTACCCCGTCCCCAAATGGCAGACGGCATGGCTACTCGTCCTGAGGCTCCTCGTCGGAACTTGGCTCGGACGCCGGCTCAGGTGCAGGTGCCGGCTCAGGCTCAGGCTCAGGTGCAGGCTCGGACTCAGATGCCGTCTCAGGCTCGGGCGCCGGCTCAGGCTCGGTCGCGGGAGCGGGTGCAGGTGCCGGCTCAGGCTTGGGCTCGGACTCAGGTGCGGGCTCGGCATCCGGAGCGCTGTAACCCGAGGGAGCGGACTTCTTCTCGAAGGGCAATACAAAAGTCAGGACGTCGTCCTTGTCCTCGTCGGCCCACTCGCTTGCATAACGTGCAACCCAATAGCCAACGGCACGGTGCTTGAGCATCTTGCCAAAGACCGTAAGAAATACGGCTCTTCGGGGGTTTGTGTGGGTTAGCCGCCCGGTAAAAGTGCCCGCCTAGC
>CAUAJK010000041.1:0-16676 GCA_958429345.1 uncultured Collinsella sp.
CTTCCACCGGCATGGACGCACTGACCCACGCCATCGAGGGCTACACCACCAAGGGTGCCTGGGAGCTTTCCGACATGTTCCACTTTGAGGCCATTAAGCTGATCAGCGAGAACCTGCGCGACTCCGTCGCCGAGGCCAAGTCCGGCCAGCCCGGCTCCGGCCGCGAGGGCATAGCTCTTGGTCAGTATGTCGCCGGCATGGGCTTCTCCAATGTTGGCCTGGGCATCGACCACGCCATGGCTCACACCCTGTCCGCTCACTACGACACCCCGCACGGCGTCGCTTGCGCCATGCTGCTGCCGATCGCCATGGAGTTCAACAAGCCGGTTTGCGCTGAGCGCCTGGCCAAGGTTGCCGTCGCCATGGGCGTTGACACCACGGGCATGAGCACCGCCGAGGCCGCCGATGCCGCCATCGCCGCCGTTAAGCAGCTCTCTGCCGACGTGAACATCCCGCACGTCTGCGAGGCCATGAAGGCTGACGAGATCGAGATCCTGGCCAAGGACGCCATGGCTGACGCCTGCTTCCCGGGCAACCCGCGCGAGGCGACGCTCGACGACGTCATCGAGCTCTTCAAGAAGATCTGCCCGGCTGCCTAACTTGGTTCGGCGGGCCCCTGCCCGTTAGCCCCACAATCGTCCTCGGACATGTCGGAAGCCCCCGCTGCGCACTTCGTGCGGCGGGGGCTTCCTCCGTCCTGCGGAAAGATTGTGGGGCTAACGGGCAGGGGCCCGCCGGCTCGTTATCGTGGCGGGCGCAGTTCTGGGGAGCTCGATGGGTCATCTCGCTAGGTAAAATGATGGTTCGCGGTGGTATTGTTGCTGTGGGTTTAATTCGATATGAAAGGGTGACTTTGGTGTCCAAGATGGATTCTACGCTCTCCTATATTACTGACCAGTTGAAGGCGCTTACCTCGATTGCTTCGCCTACGGGGTTTACTCGTGCGGCTACTGATTATCTGATGGAGGCCCTGCGCGATATGGGCTTTGGGCCCGAGCGTTCTAATAAGGGTAACGTGCTCGTTGAGCTTGGCGGCGAGGGCGAGCCGCTCGTACTGGCGAGCCATGTCGATACCCTAGGCGCCATGGTGCGTTCCATTAAGGACAATGGCCGCCTGCGCCCCACGACGCTCGGTGGGCATCAGTGGTCTACGGCCGATGGCGAGAACTGCACCGTCTACACGCGCGACGGCAATGTCTACACGGGCGTGGTTCTTAACACCGAGCCTTCGGCGCACGTGGCCGACGAGCCGGTCAAGACCATCGAGAAGAACATGGAGATCTTGCTCGACGAGAACGTCGACAGCAAGGACGATGTGCTCGAGCTGGGTATTCAGACCGGCGACATCATCGCTATGGATCCTCGCACGACGGTGACGGAGAGCGGCTACATTAAGAGCCGCTTCCTGGATGATAAGCTATCGGCCGCCATTTTGTTGGGCTTGGCGCGTGCCGTCGCCGCTGGCGAGGTGACGCTTTCGCGTAAGGTTTCGCTGCTCTTTACCGTGTACGAGGAGGTGGGCCACGGCGGCGCCTTCGTGCCGGCCGACACGCGCGAGATGATCAGCGTTGACATGGGCTGCGTGGGCGACGACCTAGGCTGCACCGAGCACATGGTGTCGATCTGCGCCAAGGATTCGGGCGGTCCGTACAACTACGACCTGGTGACGGCGCTGTCCAATATCGCGCGCGAGCTTGAGCTCGATTACGCTATCGACGTGTATCCGCATTACGGTTCGGACGTCGAAGCCACGCTCTCTGCCGGCTACGACATTCGCCATGGTCTGATCGGCCCCGGCGTGTATGCGAGCCACAACTACGAGCGTAGCCACATGGACGGCGTGCGCAACACCTTCGAGCTCGTCCGCGCCTACGTACAGCGCTAGCGATGCAGCGGCCTCGGCTGATACGGCAGTACCGACCGAGGCCGTCCTCTCTAAGTTGCGGTGAAATAGGGACTGTTTGGCGGTTTTAAACGCTTAAACAGTCCCTATTTCACCGCAATTTATGAAGGGGGTGGGACTACTTGATGGCGGCAGTTACGGTACCGCCGCCCAGGACGATGTCGCCGTGGTAGACTACAACGGCCTGGCCGGGGGCGATGGCTCGCTGCGGCTCGTCAAAAGTCAGCAGCATTTGCCCGTCTTCGCCGCGCGTAAGGGTCGCTGCCTGGTTTTTCTGACGGTAGCGGTACTTGGCGCCCACGCGAATGCCGCCGGACGTGAGCTCTGCCTCCATGCGGTCGGCAGGGGCGCTCCAGATCCAGTCGTTGGCCGTGAGCGCTGTGGCCGTCAGGTCCTCGGTCTCGCCCAGATGCACAGTGTTGTTGGCGGCATCGACGCCCGTTACGTACACGGGATGCGCCATCGCGACGCCCAGGCCCTTGCGCTGGCCGATGGTATAGCGCAACGCGCCGTTGTGGCGTCCGACTACGCTGCCGTCGCGCCATACAATATCGCCCGGCTCGGCGGCATGTCCGCAGCGGCGCTCGATATAGCCCGCGTAGTCGCCGTCTGGAATAAAGCAAATATCCTCGCTTTCGGCCTTCTTGGCGTTGATGAAGCCCTGCTCGGCGGCAATGCGGCGCACGTCGCGCTCTTTGTCCAGGCCTGCCAGCGGAAAGATTGTGCGTGCCAAGCGCTCCTGCGTAAGCGAATACAAAAAGTAGCTTTGGTCCTTCTTTGGGTCCTCGCCACGGTGCAGCTGCCAGGTGCCATCGGACGCCTGGCTCGTTTTGGCGTAGTGACCTGTGGCGATGTAGCCGCAGCCCATATCGAGCGCTGCATCGAGCAACGCGCCAAACTTAATATGGCGGTTGCAGATGATGCACGGGTTGGGCGTCAGCCCCTCCTGATAGGCAGTCACGAAGCGCTCGATAACGTTGCGGTCGAAGGTCTGCTGCAGGTCGAGCACATGGTGGGGTATCCCTAGGCGCTCGGCGACGGCCTTTGCATCGGCGATGTCGCGGTCGACCTTACTCATGCCCGTGACGGGATCGGGCGCGGGGCAGGTGAGGCGCATGGTGGCGCCGACGCATTCGTAGCCCTGGCTTTTGAGCAGGTACGCGGTCACGCTGGAATCGACGCCGCCGCTCATGGCGACGAGCACGCGCTTGTTGTGCATGGGGAGGTTCTCCTTGGTGGCATGTGGCCAAAAAAGAAAAGCGGCGCGGGAGGCTGGTTCCGCGCCGCAGACATTGTAGCAAGTTCGGGCGTCTCGTGGGACACCCTGATTGGATGGGCTCAGACTGCCGGGAGAGAGAGGAGACCGGCTCGTCCGTGGGCTCAACCTATGGGCGACAGGCCCTTAGTCCTGGAACAGTGCCGTGGACAGGTAGCGCTCACCGGTGTCGGCGAGCAGCGCCACGATGGTCTTGCCCTCGTTCTCGGGGCGCTTGGCCAGCTGCAGCGCGGCCCACACGGCGGCGCCGGACGAAATGCCCACGAGCACGCCCTCCTTGTGGCCCACGGCGCGGCCGGTCGCAAAGGCGTCGTCGTTCTCGACGGGGATGATCTCGTCATAGACCTGGGTGTCGAGGACGTCGGGCACAAAGCCGGCGCCGATGCCCTGGATCTTGTGCGGGCCGGCCTGGCCCTTGGAGAGCACCGGGGAGGTGGCGGGCTCAACGGCGACGACCTGAATCTCGGGGTTCTGCTCCTTGAGGAACTCACCCACGCCGGTCACGGTGCCGCCGGTGCCGACGCCGGCGACGAAGATGTCGACCTCGCCGTCGGTGTCATCCCAGATCTCGGGGCCGGTCGTGGCCTTGTGGATGGCGGGGTTGGCGGGGTTCACAAACTGGCCGGCGATAATGCTGTTGGGGGTCTCCTTCTGCAGCTCCTCGGCCTTGGCGATGGCGCCCTTCATGCCCTTGGAGCCGTCGGTGAGCACGAGCTGTGCGCCGTATGCCTGCATAAGCTTGCGGCGCTCCACGGACATGGTCTCGGGCATGGTGATGATCACCTTGTAGCCGCGGGCAGCCGCCACCGAGGCGATGCCGACGCCGGTGTTGCCGCTCGTGGGCTCGATGATGGTGTAGTCGCCACCGCGCACGAGCTTGCCGGCCTTCTCGGCCTCGTCGATCATGTTCTTGGCGACGCGGTCTTTGACGGAGCCGGCGGGGTTGAAGTATTCCAGCTTGACGAGCACGCGGGCCTTGAGGTCCTCATCGGCCTCAAAGTGAGTGAGCTCCAGAAGCGGAGTGTGGCCGATAAGCTGATCGATGGACGTGTAAACATTGCTCATGGTGAACCTCCAAAGTGTTCAAATGACTGGATGCCGTGTGGTTTTACGGTGCGTGTGTAGCAGCGAAACCCACAAACCTTATGGGTTGTTCATTTTGCTGTTGGCAAGCATAGTAGACGCTAAAGCCTAGTAACGCAATAGGAAATAGAAGATTATTACGAGCTGATTAACCATCTTGACCGGAACGGGTATTTTCAAAACCAATTTTTCGGCTAGAATTTCTACGGACTAAATGACCGAAAGGCAGCACTATACATGTTGGTTTCTACTAAGGGCAGATATGCCCTGCGCGTTATGGTCGATCTGGCCGAGCACCAGGCAGCCGGTCGCATCCCGCTCAAAGAGATCGCGGCGCGACAGGGGATTTCCGAGAAATATCTCGAGAACATTTTGGCTACGCTCGTGCGCGCCAACATGCTCTCGGGCATGCGCGGCAAGGGCGGCGGCTATGTGCTCACGCGCCCGCCCGAGCAATACACGGTGGGCGAGATCTTGCGCCTGACCGAGGGCAGTCTGGCGCCGGTCGCCTGCCTGGATGGCGACTGCAAGGGCTGCTCGCGTTCGGATGAGTGTCCCACGCTCGACGTGTGGAAGAACCTGGACAAGCTCATCAACGACTACCTCGACGGTGTGACGCTCGATCAACTTGTCGCTCCCAACCATGGTTACGACTACGTCATCTAACCCACACCTGCATTTGGGGACGGGGTGGAAATGGTAGATTTTCTCGCCCTTTGAGACTTGGCAAATAAGAAGGCCGCCCATTTTTGCGATGGGCGGCCTTCGTTTTGGGTCGATATGACGGTTCGTATTGAACAGTTCTAGCTCTCGGCGATGCTATCGAGAATGCTGCGCATGATGGATACCAGGATGCTGCCCATAAAGGCCGATCCAAAACTGGCGATGGAGATGCCGACGCCCAGCAGGTTGACCGACAGGTAACTCGCGAGCTCAAGCATAAAGCTGTTGACGACAAGCTGGAAAATGCCCAGCGTAATGATCGTGAGCGGCAGCGAGATGACCGTGAGGAACGGTTTGACGAACGAATCGACGATGTTCAGGAACAGTCCCACGAAGGCAAAGCAGACCCAGGCCTCGGCAAAGCCGAAGGGTTGGATACCGGGGACGAGGAACGTGGCGATTGCGATGGCGATCGAGGTGAAGAGCCAGTTAAGCATAAAGCGCATGGCGTGAATCCTTTCTTGCGCCGGGGTTGCTGGCGTCGCGTGAAGCGGCTTGCGGCGGCGACCTGGATGGTTGCGCGGGCGCGCCGCGGTGTTTGGGCGCCCATTGTCTCAAATATTCGTGGAGCTTACGTGCGCATTCGGTTTCTAAACGGCGTTCGTCCTGTAAAACGCGCCGCTGGCAGAGAGTCTTGTCGCTTTAGTTTGGTGGTGTGCTACACTGCTGCGGGCAAAAGCCACAGGCGTTGCCCTATTGCATAGAACGGGCGAACGATGCCCGATGTCAGTATCAACTTCGATGCCTTTTGGCGGGTTTGGCGGTGATCGATGAATATCGAGAACATGTTTGACAAGCCTGATGTCAAGCAGCTGGTCCACGCATTTAGCCTTTTGGACGACGAGAAGGATATCCAAGCGTTTTTGACCGATATCTGCACGCCGCGCGAGATTTGCGATCTATCGCAGCGTCTGCAGGTCGCGCGTTACCTGGACGAGGGCGAGCCTTATGTTGAGGTTCAGGCCCGTACCGGCGCTTCGTCCACCACGGTGAGCCGTGTGTCCAAGGCGCTCAACGGCGAGTACGGTGGCTACCGCAAAATCCTCATTAAGCTGGAGGACGGCGAGTAGGCCAGCGACAACATTGAATTACGAAGAACCGTCCCTTCGGGGGTGGTTTTTTGATCCCTTGGGGACGGAGGAAAACGGATCACCGGGTTAGACTGACCCCCACTGTGATCCATTTTCCTCCGTCCCCAAGGGATCAAATCTGTTGGCGTGGGGCAAATCTGTCCGCGTGGGCGGGTAGGATGGATGCATTGATTATTGCGAACAGTTTGAGCGGAGGACCATGCCTGTTCGAATCTATACCACCAATGCCGGCACGGATTTGAGCGATGCCGAGTCGGCGCTGCTTGCCGACCTTATTGCCCGTCACGGGCGTGCCGTGTTGCTGACACCAACGTTTGCCGAGCTCGACCTGTGCCGTCATGATGCGGCGGAAGCCGGCGTTTCGCTGGGTATCGACTACAAGACGCCCACATCGTGGCTTCGCTCGCTTTGGGAGCTTTTGGGCGACGGGCGCGGTTTCGTCGACAACCTGCAGCGCCAGATGCTGTTTTCGGACATGGTCACGCGCCTCGATGATGCCGACCTGCAGCCGCTTTCGCGCAGCCAGGGCACGGTGCGCATGCTCGCGCGCATGGCCCGCGATGTGCTGCCGGGCGTAGCGGGGACGGGTGCCGAGCGCTGCTGCGGCGACGTTTGCCGTCCCGATCCCAAGAGCGACGCCGAGGCTCGCGTATTCGAGCTTTTGCGTGCCTACGCGGGCGGTTTGGACCGTCGAGATATGGTCGAGCCCTGCGAGGCAGCCGACATTATGGCCGGTGCCCTGGCCGATAGCCTGCCGGCGTGCGCCCGCGCCGTATGCGTGCGCGGTATCACGTCGTTTACGCACGGTCTGCTCGAGCTGCTGTCTGCCGTGGCGAACAATGGGGGAGAGGTCGTCGTGCTGCTTGACCGCGAGCAGGCGGCGATGCGCGAGGAGCTTGCCACGGCATTTGATGCCCGCGGTGTGCTGTTTGAGATTGCGCCGCTGGGGGAGGACGCCGTCGCGTCTGATGTCGCTTGCGGGGCCGCCGCTCAGCCTGCCTTTATTGAGGTCGCCGGCCCCCATGCCCGTGCTCATGTCTATGCGGACGCCATCGATAAGTTGGTGAAAGCGCACAAGGAGTCCAAGGCCGATAAAGCTACTGCAACGCCCGCCGACCCTGTGCGCGTGCTCGTTGTTTCTGCCCGGTCATCCCAGCTGTTCGGTGAGCTCGCCTCTCGTCTGGCGGCGCGTCACATTGCGTCCGAGACGACCGAGTTCACGGCGTTTTCCCAGTCCATCGCGGGCAGGCAGTTTACGGCGCTCGCCAACCTGATCGAGCGTATGAAAGCCGCCGACGAGGGCACCGCTTCCAAGACCGAGTGGTGGCCCGCTCCAGAGCTTACCGACTGGATTTATAGCCCGCTTTCGGGTACTGACGCCGCGAGCGCCCGCGGCTTCGACAAGAACATGCGCCTGTCGCGCAGCAAGACCACTGCGGGCGTCAAGAGCCTGCTGCAGAGCGTGCAGGGCCAGGTGAGGGGCGCCCGCAAGGCCGCCAGCGAAGAAAACTGGTTTAAGAACGTGCCATGCGTGGTCTCGGACGTGTTTCAGGCGCTGTGGCGCGACAACCCCGTGACGGCGCTCAAGGCCATGCTCGCCGTTGCAGAGGCGCTGCCCGATCGCGCTCTAGGCGGTCTTGACGGCCAGGCCCGTCGCCAGGCGGAGACGGCTTTGCTGCGCCATGCCATCGACATCCTTATGAATGATGCTCGCGCGCTCGACGTGTCGCAGGCCGCGACCGTGCCGGTTCTCGACGGCGTTCGAACCAAGGTGGACAAGCGCAGTACCGCTTACGATTACGAGACCTACGAGGTCGATCGCACGCCACGTGCTCAGGTTCGTTTTGCTCCGCTTGCCGATGCGGCGGTTCTGCGCCCCGGCAGCTACGATGCCGTGCTGTTTGCCGATGTCGACCTGGACAGCTATCCGCTTTCGCACGAAGAGGGCCCGCTTGCCACGTTGACAGCCGAGCTGCGCCGCGACGGCGTGTCTTTGGAGCCTGCCGCTCTTCTGCGCGTGCGCTTTGGCCGTGCAATGCAGGCGGCGAGCGGTCCGGTCGCGCTCGCCCGCGTGACGCACGATCGCCAGGCACGCGAGTGCTACCCGGCAGCCGTATGGACCGAGTTGCGGGCGCATGCCGAGGCCGCTGGCAACGCTAGGGCCGCTGGCAACGCTAAGGCCTCTGGCGCTGTCAAACCCACGCGCGTGGGCGAGGGCGATATCATCGCTGACTTTGATCCCGCGGCAGGCGAAGGTCTTAGGCGCGAGCGCGTGACCTGCGAAGCTCCTCAGCACCTGAGCGATGAAGCCATTCCGTATCTGGTCCTGCGCCGTCGCGATGGCGAGGGTGAGGACGCGCCGCTGGTGCCGCGCCTGACGTCCGCTTCGCAGATCGAGGCCTATTCGACCTGCCCGCTATGCTGGTTCGTCTCGTACCGCGTCAAGCCCCAGTCGATCGACGCCGGCTTTGGCAATATGGAGAAGGGTAACTTTGTCCACGACGTGCTGGAGCACTTGCATGCACGTTTTCCGCAGGAGGGCATGGAGCGCGTGACGCCCATGAATTTGCCGCGCGCGCAGGAGCTGCTGCGCGAGGTCTTTGCCGAGACCCTGGCCGAGCACGCCGGCAAGCGCGGTGCCGAGGGCCCGCTGGTGCCGCTCTCCCCGGTGGAGGAGCGTCAGGTGGCCGAGATCTTGCCGCAGTTGGAGGGCGTGCTTGCCTACGAGTCCGAGGCACTTGCCCCCTTTGCCCCGCGCTACCTGGAGTTTGCGTTCAACGAGCTCCAGGTCGAGTATGCCGGTTGGCCGCTCGGCGGGCGCATCGACCGCGTAGATGTGGATGCCGAGAATCGCGCCGTGGTAATCGACTACAAGCATCGTTCGGGTGTCGAGGAGTTTAAGCTTGCCGACCCCACGGTGCGTGACGAGGAGACGGGCGAGGCTCCCATCGACGACCCGCGCTGGCTGCCGCCCCATACCCAGACACTCATCTACGCGCAGGCCATGCGTCGGGCGCTGGGCCTAGATACCCGTGCTGCGCTCTATTTTTCGACCAAGGGCGGCAAGCCCGCGCTGCGCGGCGCGGCGAGTGCCGAGTTGCTCGAGGAAGAGCGTGGTGACGGTCGCATCCCGGGCCTCAAGAAGGGCTTCCCGGGCGAGGGCGGCAGCATGGACTTCGATGCCCTGCTCGACCGCGTGGAGACCGGCATTGCCGAGCGCCTGCGCGAGCTCGAGGCAGGTGACGTCGCCGCTGTCGACCCGACATCGGCGCAAGCCGCGCATGCGCGCTGCTCGTATAACCACGAAGGAACGTTTGTAAGGAGGGACGTGTAGACCATGGATCTTTCGACTTTGATGCCGCAACAGCTGCGGATCGTCAAAACGCTCGACCGTCCGCTGTTTGTCTCGGCGGGCGCCGGTTCGGGCAAGACCTTTACCCTTACGCGCCGCATCGTCTACGCGCTCTCGCCCGAGTCTGGTCCGTTCGTTGAGCATCTGGACCAGGTGCTCGCCATTACCTTTACCAAAGATGCCGCGGCCGAGATCCGTGACCGCGTGCGCCGCGCGCTCATCGACGAGGGCATGGACGAGGAGGCCCTGACCGTCGACGATGCGTGGATCTCGACCATTCACGGCATGTGCTCGCGCATCCTGCGCGCGCATGCGCTGGAGCTGGGCATCGACCCCGAGTTCACGGTGCTCACCGATACCGACGAGCTTATGGACCAGGCTGTTGAGCATGTGCTGGCCCGCGCGACGGCGCCCGATGCCGCCCCCGAGCTCGCGGCATCGCTCAAGGCCCTCTACGCCTGGTATCCCATGGCGGGCGAGGGCGGCCCCTTTGGCGCCGGCACCACCATCAAGGGCCTGGTGCGCGAGCTGCTGGAGCTCTCGAGCCAGCTGCCGGGCGGCATGGGCGACGTGAGCGTGGCGCGCGGCCAGGCCGACACCTCGGCGCTTGCCGATGCATATCGCGCAGCACTGGGTGCGAGCAAGGCCGCGACCGAGAAGGCACAGGTGGCGCTCGATGCCATCGATGCATTCGAGGCCAGCGGCAAGACCATGGCCGATGCGGCGCGACTCATGATGTCGTGCACCATGCCGCGCGCGAGCAAGGCATTCCCTAAGGAGCAGGTCGAGCTGCTCAAGGCCGAGGCCGCCGATGCGTTTATCAATATCGTGCTTGCCTGCGGTGGCCCGGCGCTCGATGCGCTGGTGGGCCTGGCCCGTTCCGTGGAGGCTGAGTATCGCGCGCTGAAGGCTGCCCAGTCCGCTCTCGATAATAACGACCTGCTGCGTATGGCTTACGAGGCGTTGCGCGATTACCCTGCCATCCGTGCTGCGTACGAGGGCCGCTTTAAGATGGTCATGATCGATGAGTTTCAGGATACCGACCAGATGCAGGTCGATCTGATACGCTACCTGACGGGTGCGGGGGAGCGCGCGCTGTGCACCGTGGGCGATGCGCAGCAGTCCATCTATCGCTTCCGTGGCGCCGAGGTCGAGGTGTTTCGCCGCCAGGAGCGCAAGGTGGGCTCCTCTGCTGCGCCCGAGACGGCTGTCGCATCCGATGCCCCCGCTGGCGAGCTCGTCAAACTCGTGCGCAACTTCCGCAGCCACGACGAGGTGCTGCGCTACGTAGCACGCGTCTTTGACGGCAACACCGGTGGTTTGATGCAGGGGTTCTTGGATCTTGAACCGAGCGACAAACGCGAGGACAAGCTCAAGGCGAAGGCTTCGCGCCGCCAGGCGCTGTTCGTTGCCGGTGGCAGCACCCAGGAGCGAACGCAGGCGAAAGCTCGTGCGATTGCGGAGCGGTTCCAAGCGCTCGTCAAAGCGGGCCAGCCCCAGGGCGGCATGGTACTGCTGCTGGGCCGCATGACCAACGCCGACGTCTACGCCCAGGCCTTCCGCGATCAGGGGCTCGACTGCGTCATCGCGGGCGGCTCGGTCTTTGCCCAAGCAGCCGAGGTGCAGACGGTGCGCGCCCTGGTTTGTGCGCTCGCCAATCCGGCCGATACGGCGCAGGGCCTTATGCCGCTGCTCGCCTCGCCGATGTTTGCGCTCGGCGCCCAGGAGTTCCTGGCGCTGGCGACCAAGCTCGATAGCGAGACAGGGGAGACCTCGCGCCGGAATATCGACATGGGCATCATGAGCGATTTCGACGTGCCGGGTTTGCAAGACTTGCCGCTTGTGACGCGCGCCCGCGAGGTGCTGCGGTATGCGCTTCGTCGCGTGGGCCGCGATTCGTTCGCCGCCATCGCGCGCGACGTGGTCAATGCTTCCGGCTGGTTCGTGCGTCTGGCGCAGCGCGGCCCCGAGGGCAAGGCCATTGCCGCCAACGTGCTCAAGGCGCTCGATGCCGTGGCCGAGGCAGAGGCCGAGCTCGGCAATTCTCCGCGTTCCATCGCGCTGGCCTTCGACCGCTTCTTGGCGGGCAAGGAAGCCCCGGGTGCCCTCAACGAGGAAGGCGACGGCGCGGTGCGCATCATGACGGTGCATGCCTCCAAGGGTCTGGAATATCCGGTCGTGGCGGTCGCCGAGTGCTTTGGCGTGCGTAAGTCCTCGGGTGCGGCACAGATGGGTCGCGTCGAGGGTGGAGCGCAGGTCGTGGCACTGCCGGCACGCTTCGACGGCGTTAAGCTTGCCGACGGTACTTTTGTGAAGGGCGACGACGTCAAAAAGCAGTTTGAGCACGCGTTTAAGGGCAAGGGCACGTCGCTGTGGTTGCCGCCGGAGCTCATGGAGGACGTATGCGCGACGGGCTCTCCCGCCGAGGCATTTGCCCGCCTGCGCAACGACGACCTGCAGCTTTCGCTCGAGGAACGGGCCCGCTTGCTCTACGTTGCCATGACGCGAGCGCGCGAGCTGGTCATTCTGGCGATGGATGCCGGCGTGAGCCGCGGCAAGGTGACGGCGCCGACCTTCGATGTCGAGACCGATCTGACCTACGATGTCCTGCGCCGCATTCTGCCGACGGATGCTCTGGGTATGCCGCAGCTCGATAGCGACCGTTTGGTGTTCGACAACTCCAAGCCGGGCGACTACGAGCTCATTTCGCTGGCGGACTTTACGTTTGGCGAGCAAGCGTTTGAGGCCAACGCTTCGCTGGATGCCGAGGGCAGGCTCGTTCGTGGCGAAACCGATATCGCCGATAATGCTGCGCGCTCAACCGTCCCCGGTCCTGCCGACCCCAAGCCCGATTCGTTTGAGCTTGTGTATCCCCAGGCGGCGGGCGTACGCATGGGCGTGTGTCCGTTCCCGGTGCGTGATTCGTACAGCTATTCGTCAATCGCCGCGGCGCTCCATGCCGAGACGGAAGACCGTGCCGCCGAGGCTCATGTTCCCATGGACGAGTCCGGCGATGATGCGGAGTCGGATGGTTCCGAGATGACGGATGCAGACGTGGCCGCCGTTGAGTCCGCCGGCAACCCCATGGCGCTGGGCTCGGCGTTCCATGCCGCCTGCCAGTGGCTCATCGAGATGGGTGCCGATGCGCTGCCCGCTGAGCGTGCCGACGCCCTGGCTCGCTTGTGGCGCCTGACGCCGGAACAGCGCGAGCGCTTCGATGTCGCTCTGGATCGCTGGCTCAAGTCGTCGGTTCGTGCCGAGCTGCTCGCGTGGCCGTGCATCCGTGCCGAGGTGCCGTTCTTCTCGCTGGGCTGCGAGGACGAGGATATCGCCCGCTACGGCGCCTATGCCGAGGGCGCCATCGATGTTTTGGCAACCGACCCGGCCGATCCGTCGCACGCACTGGTCATCGATTACAAGACGGGTGGCACGCCGGATGAGACGCCGGACCAGCTGCTCGAGAAGCACGCCCTGCAGGCGCGCGTCTACGCTGATGTTCTGCACAAGGCGGGCTTTGAGGCCGTGACCGTCAAGTTCGTTCGCGTGGAGCAGGTCGATCCGACTCTCTTCGTCAATCCCGCCGAACCCCAAGTAGTCACCTACAACCTCTAGCCCTCAGATAACTTGCGGTGGAATACGGACTGTTTTGGCCAAAAAAGCCGCCAAACAGTCCGTATTTCACCGCAACGCATGGGAGAGCCTGGGGCGGTACAATGGCTCGAACGGTTCAAACGAATAAGGAGCCATCATGCAGCTCACCAAAACGCTTAAGGTGACGCCGGAGGAGCTTTTTGACGCTCTGGCGGGGTCCATCATGCAGGATATCGAGAACGCCACGGGCAAGCGTCCCAGCCGCAACAAGCTCAATGGCTATAAGTACGAGAAACGCGCCCAGTCCGCAAAAGGCAAGGCCAAGGGCACGGCGATCAAGGTTAAGATCAAGCACTTTGACTACCCGTGCCTCTATGAGGTCCGTTTTCAGTATGCGGCGGGCATCAATACCATGCGCTATGAGGCTGTACCTGCTGGCGATGGTGCCTGCGAGCTCACCTATACCGAGGATTTTCAGGGTGTGGGTGGCAACACGTCTGGCACGCGCGGCAAGCTCGGCCTCTTCTTCTATGAGCGCAAGCTCAAGAGCCACGCCAACCAGACGATTGATCAAATCGTCAAATACATCGAGGGTGAGCGCCGTGTAAAGGCTAATCCCGCCTTCGCCGATGATGCTGCCGAAAACGCTTCGGATGTATTCCATTGATACCCTGTTCAAAAGCTTTACCGCTCTCCACAGCAACTGTGAACACTTCAGGCTTCGAGTCAGTAGCGAGTGGCCTGACATAATTAGTTGATGGAAGTGCCAAATGAATAAGAATGCCACTGCGCAGCTGCACATCTATTCCGCCTTTTTCGTTCTCACGGGATTTGTTTTAAATCGGGGAGTGTTTCTACTTTTCCTTGCGGAGAAAGGAATGTCTGTCACGGAAATCGCGCTTTATCAAGCCCTGTTTAACATTGCAACGGTCGTCCTCGAGCTGCCAACAGGGCTGATAGGCGATTTCTTTGGAAAGAAGTTATCGATTCAAGTGGGCGTGCTGCTGCTTTTCTTCCATACGGCCGGCATGTTGCTGCTCTCAGGTCCCTTTCTTGTCGTGCTTTCCCTTGTTGAGGCGCTCGCCTACTCCCTTCAATCGGGATCCGAACAAGCACTTTTATATGAAATTGTTCGAAATGCCGGTCAAGGAGAGCGCTTCCTCACCATCAACGCTCGGCTGCTCGCCGCGCAATCAATCGCTACGGGAATAGCAATTGTACTCGGGTCTTTCATTGCCCAAGTGTCTTGGAGTGCCCTCTACATATGTGTCTCCGTTTTCTATCTCCTGCAGCTTTTCCTCCTGTATCCCATTGAGAGGACGGAAACGACCCGTTCTGAAAGCTCTGAAAAGGGAAGGTCTGACGCAGCCAAGATGTTCAGACGCGAAACCTGGCGTGTTGGAGAATCCGCTTTTGCGGTATTGCTTCTCCTAATCGGCACAAGCATGCTCGACGGATTCTATGGGAGTTATTACAACTTGAATCAGCTGGTATTCGACGCATTTGATGCTCCCGTCTCCATAATAGGAATCTTTTTCGGTGCATCCTATGCAGTAAATGCGACGGCCTACATTGCAGCAGATTTCTTCTCATCGCGTTTCGGGAAAAGAAATACCATGCTCGGCTCGATGCTAATCGAGGCCGGTCTTTTCATGATTCTTCCGTGGTTCGCTTCAAATCCGCTGTGTTTGTTTGGCCTTAGCATGGTGCTTTGTTTCCTCCCAGAAGTGGTGTACATCACTTCGGAAAACTTAATCCAAGACGGGATAGCGGACGATCTCCGTGCGACGATCCTTTCCGCCGCGTCTCTGGTAAGGGCCCTCTTTTCCGCAATGTTTTTCTCCGTATTTGGACATGTGTTGGGGTTATACCCCATTCAGATGGCGCTCGGTATTATTGGCGCAATCGCGATAGCGATTACCGCCGTTGTTTCATTAAAAATGGTAGGAATACAGATCTCCAAGAATTGATATATCGATTGACGAGCTATCCGAAGCGTCGAGCCTTCTTGATGGACATGACTATTCGTCACAAATCATTCCGCGCATCGCCGGGGTTCCAGCAATATTCGATATATCGGGATGCCCTCATTCCCCTTTTTGAAGGTCCCAAATTAGCTACCCGTGTGGGTTTGGCTAGGTTCGGGTGATTAGCTACCCGTGTGGGTTTGGCTAGGTTCGGGTGCTGTCCGTGCCGTGGGGTAAAATCGTTCAGTCAGAACACGAACCCGCATCGGAGCTCATCACATGGCATTCGTCCATCTGCACAACCACACTGTCTTCTCCATGCTCGACGGCGCAACCCGTATCCAGGATATGGTCAACCGTGCCGTTGAGCTTGGCATGCCCGCCGTGGCCATTACCGACCACGGCTACATGTATGGCGTGCCCGACCTGGCGCTGGCCTGCGACGCCGTCAATCACAACACGCCCGAGTATAAAACCTGGAGCCACGACAAGGCCTTCTTGGAAAAGGACCGCCGCGACGAGCTGGTGGAGCCCGATCCCGAGGAAAACCCGCGCGAGCATGCCCAGTATGTGAAAGACATGGCCATGTGGGACGAGAAGGGCAACATCGACGAGCTCAAGCCGCCCCTGGTCATCAAGCCCATCTTTGGCTGCGAGGTTTACTTTACGCCGGACGAGACACTCGCCCGCGACCATAAGCCCGAGCTTTACCACATGATCCTTCTGGCCAAGGACCAGGAGGGCTACGTCAACCTGATGCAGACAGTTTCCGAGGCCGCCGTGCAGGGCTTTTACTACAAGCCGCGCGTGACGCTCGACAACCTGCGCCGCCACGCCAAGGGCATGATCTGCACCAGCGCCTGCATCGCGGGCATCATCCCCAAGTACATCGACCGCGGTGACATGGAGGGTGCCATCAAGTGGGCCGAGACCTTCCGCGATACCTTCGACCCCGGCGACTTTTATATCGAGATCCAGGAACACGGTATTACCACCGATAACGGCCTGACCGACGAGCAGATGGACCGCACGCTCATCGATATCGCCAAGCAGGTGGGCGTCAAGGTCATCGCCACCAACGACTTCCACTACCTGCGCCGCGAGGACGCGCCCGTGCAGGACGTCATCATGTGCATTGGCATGAACGCCAAGGTCGACGACCCCAACCGCATGCGCATGACCGGCTCGGAGTTTTACATGAAGACCGAGGAGGAGATGCGGGCGATGTTCCCGTATTGCCCCGAGGCCTGCGACAACACGCTCGAGATCGCCGACAAGTGCTACGTCGAGCTGGACTGGGACTCCATCATCCTGCCGCGCTTCCCGTTGCTCGACCCCGGCGAGACGCACGAGAGCCAGTTTCGCCGCGAGTGCGAGAAGGGCCTGCGCCAGCACTACGGCGACGACTGGGCCACGCGCGAGATCGGTGGCGTCAACATCAAAGAGCGCTTTGAGTACGAATACAAGGTCATCTGCGACAAGGGCTTTGCCGCCTACTTTTTGATCGTTGCCGAGTACGTGCAATGGGCCAAGGACAACGGCATCGGCGTCGGTCCCGGCCGTGGCTCGGCCGCCGGCGCTATCGTCGCCTACGCCATGAACATCACCGCGTTCGACCCGCTCGAGAATGGTCTAATGTTCGAGAGGTTCCTGTCCCCGCAGCGTACCGAGATGCCCGATATCGATATGG
>CAUAJK010000042.1:0-16269 GCA_958429345.1 uncultured Collinsella sp.
GGGGCCAGGCCCGATTTTGCCTCTTGACAATGTCCTGCTCATATTAAAAGGAACGCCCCCAGGTGCCGGCTGTTGAGTTGCGGTGGAATAGGGACTGTTTGGTGCCCGAAAGGGCGATTTTAGTCCGTATTTCACCGCAACTTATTGGAGGGTGCTGAGGCTGGGGGTCCAGGCGATGGTGGGAGTCGCGCCGTCGAGAGTCTCGTTGATGGTGGCGGCCATACCGGCGAGGAGGCTGTTCTCACTTACGGTGAGCGTGTCGTAGCCGCCGGCTCGCATGAGCTCGCGAATCACCACGGCGCCAGCGAGAATCACGCCTGCACGCTTGGACTGCACGCCCGGTAGCGCGGCGATACCCTCCACATCCAGCGTAGACATACGATCGATGGCGGCCGAGATCTGCTCCATCGTAAGCTCGCGCAGGTGCACAAAGTTCGAGTCGTACGGCTCCAGTTCGTGGACCAGCGCCACGAGCGTGGTGACGGTACCGCCCACCGCAACGAGGCGCTCGGCACGCTCAAAGTCGCTGGGCAGGCCCTCAAAATAGGCGGAGAACTGCTCGCCTGCCCACGCGGCGGCAGCCGCAAGCTCGTTCGCCGACGGCGGCAGTGCAGAGAAAAACCGCTCCGTCACACGACGGCAACCAATGTCCAGCGAACGCGTTCCCTCCAGCGCGAAGACCCCGCGCTCCGGCGCGTATACGCCCGTAGCGAGCTCCGTGGAGCCGCCGCCCGAATCGGCAACAATGATGCGCTCGCCGGCAAAGTCGTGCGCCACGCCAAAAAACGTCAGGCGCGCCTCGACCTCGCCCGGAATCACCTGCGGCTCAAGCCCCAGCTCGTGCAGGCCGTCCAGCAGCAGGGCGGCGTTGGACGCATCGCGCGCGGCGCTCGTGCACGTGGTGCAGATGCACGCGGCGCCAAAGGCACGTGCCTCGTCCACAAACATGCGGCACGCAGCGAGTACACGCTCGACAGCCGCCTCGCAAAAGCGACCCGTCGCGTCCACGCCCTCGCCCAGGTCGGTAATCTCGGTATGCTTGGACGATTCCACAATCGCCCCGGCCTCGACCTGCGCCAACACCAGTCGCGACGACACCGTTCCCAGGTCGATCGCGGCCACCTTATAGCGTTTGCAATTTGTCATTGCGGGCTCCCCTCCGGGCGCTATTTGCCGTTGGACACGACCGTCTGGCCCTCGACGCCGTTAAACCCAAACAGCATGTCGAGCGCTTGGATGTACCACGGCGCGTCCTTACCGACTTCTTCGATTTCCTTGGCAACTTCGCTGGCCTTCTTGGCGTTCGACGACTTCTGGCTCGACGAGGCATCCGAATCGCCGTCCAGGCCCTGCACTTCAATCCTCTTCTCGCCGGGCATCACCAAGCCCAGGTCCTCGGATGCCGCATCCTTGATACCCTCCTCCGAGAGCAGCTTGTCGACACTTTTTTGCAGCCCATCATTGTATTGCTGGCGAATCTCGACCTGCTTGGCCAAGATATCGCTCGAACGCTTTGCCACGTACAGGTCGCGCACGGGGAAATACAGGCTCACGAGCACCAGGGCAACGACGATGCCGATGAATAGCCCTCGCTGAGGACCGTGGGTAAAGTCGTAGATCGCCTTGACCACCGCGTTGTCGTTGGCGTAGTGCATAAAGTCCGAGCCCGAAAAACGGTTCGAGGGCCTGCTCGACCTATCGTGCGTTTGAGCCGACGAGCGCTGAGCATGCGACGAACGTGCCGGGCGCACCGGTCCATCTGACGAAGTATTCACTTGAGCATTGGGGCGCGAGGTACTTGTCGGGCGCTGCATGGAGCGGTCGGCGCCGGCGTAGGCGGACCCACCGAGCTGCACCGTGCGCGCACGGCGAGGCGACGGCTCACGCGAACCGGCGGAATAGTACCTGTTGTCGTAAATCTGATCCATGTGCGCCTTGTGCGGTTGAGGTTTGTTTGCGCTAAGTATTCTAGTTATAGCACGAGCGCGCGCACCGCCTTCGCCAGCCTTTGCTCGACATAAAAAAGGCGCTGAGCCATATGGCCCAGCGCCCAATGGTGCTCAACAGCGCCCGGCTGAAGCAAGGCGAATCCGAGTCTTCCCCGCCCCCGCGAGCTCCGCGTGCCTAGCGAATGTTGTAGAACGCGGCCTTGCCGGCGTAGCGCGCGCTGCCCTCGAGCTCGTCCTCGATGCGGATGAGCTGGTTGTACTTGGCGATGCGGTCGCTGCGGCACGGGGCGCCCGACTTGATCTGGCCGGCGTTGACGCCCACGACCAGGTCGGCGATCGTGGAGTCCTCGGTCTCGCCGGAACGGTGGCTCACGATGCAAGCGTAGCCGGCCTCCTTGGCGGTCTCGATGGCCTCGAGTGACTCGGTAAGCGTGCCGATCTGGTTGACCTTGACCAGGATCGCGTTGGCGGCACCCAGCTCGATGCCCTTCTTGAGGCGCTCGGTGTTGGTGACGAACAGGTCGTCGCCCACCAGCTGCACCTTGTTGCCAATGCGACGGGTAAGCTCGACCCAGCCGTCCCAGTCCTCCTCGGCCATGCCGTCCTCGATGGAGATGATGGGATAGGTGTCGACGAGCTTCTCCCAGTAATCGACCATCTGGGCGCTCGTGTACTCCACGCCCTCGCCCTTGAGCTCGTACATACCGGTCTCGGCGTTGTAGAACTCGGTGGACGCCGGATCCATGGCGTACATGAAGTCGACGCCGGGCTTAAAGCCAGCCTTCTCGACGGCCTTAGTAATGTACTCGAACGGCTCGGCATTGGTCTTGAGGTTGGGCGCAAAGCCGCCCTCGTCGCCCACGCCGCCGCCCAGGCCAGCCTCATGCAGCACGCCCTTGAGGGTGTGGTAGACCTCGGCGCACCAGCGCAGGCCCTCGGCAAAGCTCGGAGCACCCACGGGCATGATCATGAACTCCTGGAAGTCAACGTTGTTGTCGGCATGCACGCCACCGTTGAGGATGTTCATCATGGGCGTGGGCAGCAGGTGGGCGTTGACGCCGCCCAGGTACTGGTACAGTGACAGGCCCGCCGACTCGGCAGCGGCGCGGGCGACGGCCAGCGACACGCCCAGGATGGCGTTGGCACCGAGCTTGGTCTTGTTGGGAGTACCGTCCACGGCAATCAGCGCGGCATCGACGGCGCGCTGGTCGAAGGCGTCGATGCCCACGACGGCGTTAGCGCACTCGTTGTTGACGTGCTCGACGGCCTGCGAAACGCCCTTGCCCAGATAGCGACCCTTGTCGCCGTCGCGCAGCTCGCAGGCCTCAAAGGCGCCGGTCGAAGCGCCCGAAGGCACCATCGCGCGGCCAAAGCTGCCGTCCTCGAGCACGACCTCGACCTCGACGGTGGGATTGCCGCGGCTGTCGAGCACCTCGCGACCGTAGACGTCCAAAATATCGCTCATGTTGTCTCCCTCTCACTTGGAAACGTAGTGGATGCAAGCGACCGGCTGACCGTGCACCATCAGGTGCGTCTCCGTAAGTTAGCCATGTCGCACTTTTTGCATTATGCCCTAAGTTAGCCGAGGGATACAATCATTTTAAAAAAATAATGGGAGCGATGGGACAAGTCCGTCCCGTCGCTCCCGCGGTATTACTCCCCTGCCTTTGCTGCGTCCCACAGGTCGTTGAGGCCATGGGTCGAAAGCTCGGCAAGATCCACGTGGGCATCGGCCGCCATCTGCTCCATCGCGGCCCAGCGGCGGCGGAACTTTGCCGTGCTGGCACGAAGGGCGCTCTCGGCGTCAATGCCCTCCTTGCGCGCAACGTTGACCAGGGCAAAGAGCAGGTCGCCAAACTCCATCTCGCGCTCGGGTGAACCGGGAGCCTCGGCCTCAAACTCGGCACGCTCCTCGGCGACCTCATCCCACACGTCCTGGACCGTCTCCCACTCAAAGCCCACGGCAGCCGCCTTGCGTGACACCTTCTGCGCCTGCATCAGCGCCGGCAGATGCGTGGGCACGCCGTCGAGCAGGCCCTCGGGCGCGGCCTCGGGCGCCGCCACGGCCTTGTCCTTGGCGGCTTTCTCGGCAAGCTTGACCTCGTCCCAAATCTTGAGTACCTCGTCGGAGCTCTCGGCATCCGCATCGCCAAACACGTGCGGATGGCGGCGAATGAGCTTGGCGTCGATATCGCGCGCCACGTCGGCCAGCGTGAACTCGCCGGCGTCCGCCGCGATCTGCGCATGCAACACCACCTGCATGAGCACGTCGCCCAGCTCCTCGCGCAGATGCGCGGCATCGTCGCCCTCGATGCAGTCGAGCGCCTCGTAGGCCTCCTCGATCATGTTTTTGCCAATGCTGCGGTGCGTCTGCTCGCGGTCCCACGGGCAGCCGTCGGGCTGACGCAAGCGCCAGACGGTCTGCACCAGATGTTGTAGCTCGGCCGACGCGTCGACCAGCGTGGACAGATCGCGCGAGCCCTCGGCATTTTGCTGAGCCATGTGCTGCGCCATGGTTAGTCCTCCTCCAGGATCACGTGGCGGAACGCGCCGTCCTCGTAGATGCCGTAGCTGTGCGTGCCGTCCTTGGGAATGCTCACGCTACCGGGGTTGAAGAGCCACAGGCCCGGGTGCGCGGCGCTTTCCTCGTTGACCTTGATGTGCGTGTGACCGTAGACGAGCGCGGAGCCCTCGGGCAGCGCGGGCGCGTGGTCGACGCTGTTGTGCATGCCGGCGCCAAAGACGTGGCCGTGCGTCAGGAACAGCTCGCGGCCGGTTTCGTCAAACAGCGTGGCGTAGTCGGCCATGACGGGAAAGTCGAGGACCATCTGGTCGACCTCGGCATCGCAGTTGCCGCGCACCGCGATGATGCGGTCGGCCAGGGCGTTGAGCAGCGGGATTACGCGCTTGGGAGCGTAATCGCGCGGCAGGTCGTTGCGCGGACCGTGATAGAGCAGGTCGCCCAGCAGGACGATGCGATCGGGGTTCTCGCGCTCGATGGCAGCGACGAGGCGCTCGGCCCAGTATGCCGAGCCATGGATGTCGGAGGCGATGAGGTATTTCATGGGGAGTCCTTTCGAAGCGGAGTTGATGGGGGCTGAATACGGGGTCCGGCGGATGTGGAGCCCATCTACCGTGTTACTCGAATCGCAGCGCCGCGCTCTGAGCCGCCTGCATCACGCGTTGGAGCGGCACGTTGCGCTCGCGGGCGAGACGGGCGCAGTCCTCGTACTCGGGAGCCGCGCGCTCGCTGCCGTCGGGCAGGGTCGCCACCTTAACGGATACCTCGCCCCAAGGCGTTGTCACCTGCTCGAATCGGCGCGGCAGGCAAACGCGTTCCATCACCTGGCGACGAACGGCGTTGGTCGTGGTCTCCAAAAAGATAATCGTCTGTAGGCGCTCGATATCCTCATGCGAGCAGATCGCCTGCAACTGCCATCCGGGGCGACCCTTTTTGCAGTAGAGAGGCAGCCAGTGCACCTCGCGCGCACCCACCTCGCGCAGGCGGTCGGCAGCGTAGGCGAGTACCTCGGGCGACGCATCGTCGATGTCGCACTCCAGCTTGACGATGGTTTCGGGCGCATCGGTCTCGCGGGACAGCGGGGATGTGCTATCGCATTGCATACGGTCCGGATCCTTTCCGCGCGGGCTCGTTTTGTTCATCCAAACGCTAGCACATCGGACGTGGCACAGGCGTGACTTTCGTCCGTCGCCGCCCTCGCTCCTATCCAAACATGTACATCAGCCTCCAAACATGTCATTTTCTGCAGCTTTTGGAGGCTGATGTACATGTTTTGAGAGCGCAAGCGAGGCCGCACCGCGCGTCGCGCAGCCTTTCCAGTCGATTTCGGCCCCCGGCGCGCTCGTCGCATCGGGGGCCGCGCCGTTACAATGGAGCGGATTCGCTTGACGCAAAGGAGCCGCCATGTCTGCTTGCCCGCTGATCGATTGCCATACCCACACCTCGTTCTCGGACGGACACGCCTCGTTTGAGGACAACGTTCGCGCCGCCGCTGCGGCCGGCTGCCAGGTCATGGTCTCGACCGACCACCTCACCCTGCCTGCCAGCATGGACGCCAACTGCGAAGTGCAAGTTGTCGAGGGCGACCTGACGGCGCATCGCCTGGCATTTGAGGACGCCTGCAAGCTCGCCGCGCAGATCACGCCGGAGCTCGAGCTTATCTATGGCTTTGAATGCGATTGGTACGAGGGCTGCGAGCCTTTGGTTGAGCGCTGGTCCCAGGGCGCCGTCGTACGCCTGGGCAGCGTGCATTGGATTGGTAACCCGGGCGATATTGCGGCCGGCGCTGCGGGCACGGCGGGAACGGAGGACGTCGCTCGTCCCGATACGCCCGATTCGCGCTGCGGTTGGATCGACGACGACACCAACCTGCACGTTTGGGAAAACCTGGGGGTACGCGGCGTGTGGGAGCGCTACGTCGACGACTGGTGCCGCGCTTGCGAAAGCTCACTCAACTTTGACGTGATGGCCCATCCCGACCTGGTCATGCGCTTTTCGAAGGAGGGCTTTGCGCCCGATTTTGATCCAGCGCCGTTCTGGGAGCAGATGGCAGAGTGCGCACACGATACAGGCCGCCGCGTTGAGGTCTCGACCGCCGCGCCGCGCAAGGGCCTCGACGACTATTACCCCTCGACGGGGCTGTTGCGTTGCTTCGCCCACGCCGAGGTACCCATCACCTTTGGCTCGGACGCGCACCGCGCCTGCGACATCTGCTGGAACATCCGCGAGGCTCAGGCCCACGCCTACGACTGCGGCTACCGGGCCTTCGATATCCCCCACCCCACCGGCGAATGGCAACCCACACCCCTCGCCTAAGACTAGTCACTGGGGACGTTCTTAAATGACTAGTGGCGGCGAGCGTTGAGTTCGCCGGCAAGCTCGTCGAGGGTGATGCCGTAGCGCTCGAGCGTCACGAGCAAGTGATAGATCAGGTCGCCGGCCTCGTAGCGAATGTGGTCGTGATCGTTATCCTTGCAGGCCATGATGACCTCGCTCGCCTCCTCGGCAAGCTTCTTGAGCAGCTCGTCCTCGACGTCGGTCAACAGACGAGCAGTGTAGCTCTCCTGTGGCGACGCATCGCGACGACCGCGAATCACCTCGGCCAGTCCCGTCAGCGTCTCGCCGATATTTCCCGGCTGCACGTTAGCTGTTCTGACTCCCATGGTTATTTCCTCTCGTTACTGCAGCGTAAAGTAGGTACCGGTCTCATCGAACCGAGGCTTTGCGCCCTTTTTCTCAAAGAACTCGACGATGACGGCATGGGCCTCATCGAGCCTTTCCTTCTCGGCCTCGAGCCAAAGCGACTGCGCCCCGCAGGCATCAGTCAGGTGCACGCGGCATGGCACGCCCGCGCGGAGGAGCTCGGTGTTGCAGTCGGCGACCTCGAACGGCGTCACGACTTTCATCGCACTCCCCCTTCCACGCGCTTAAAGAAGCAGGTACGGTTGCCGGTGTGGCAAGCCGGGCCCGGAGAGTCAACCTTGACCAGCAGCGTATCGCTATCGCAGTCGGCCCAGAGTTCCTTGACCTCTTGCATGTTGCCGCTCGTCGCGCCCTTGTTCCAGAGCTCCTGGCGGCTGCGACTCCAAAACCACGTGGTGCCGGTCTTGAGCGTCAGCCCCACCGATTCCTCGTTCATCCAAGCAACCATAAGCACCTCACCGGTGTCATATTGCTGAACCACACAAGGAATCAGCCCGCGTGCGTCGTATTTAAGATCCGCTGGAGTAGTAATTTCTTTCATTTCAATTCCCCAAATTCAAACTTCGCAGGTCGGCGAGGGTTGTCCAGGTGCCGCAGGTTGCCGCGAAAGAGGAGCGACGCGTACTTTGGTACGCGAGCGACGGTTTGAGCGGCAAGATGCGGTGCCTGGGCAAGCCGCAGCGCAGCCCGCAGCACTAGAAGTCCAACCTGACAGGGATGCATTGAGAGGCCATATACTCTTTGACTTCGCGAATGCTGAACGTCCCAAAGTGAAAGACGCTGGCTGCCAGCACGGCATCGGCCTCGCCCTCGATCACACCCTCGGCAAAATGCTCGAGCGTGCCCACGCCGCCGCTCGCGATGACGGGAATCGGCACCGCGCGCGCCACGGCACGGGTGAGTGCCAGGTCGAAGCCAGCCTTGGTGCCGTCGCGATCCATGCTGGTGAGCAAGATCTCACCGGCACCGCGACGAGCCGCCTCCTCGGCCCACGCTACCGCATCGATACCCGTGGCGTTGCGACCGCCAGCCGTGAAGACCTCCCACTTGTCGGCTCCGGATGCGCCGGGCAGGCCCACACGCTTGGCATCAATCGCCACGACCACGGCCTGGCTGCCAAACGCCGCAGCGGCCTGGCTGATCAACGACGGATCGCGCACGGCGGCAGAGTTAAGCGACACCTTGTCGGCACCGGCGGCAACCATGGTCCGCATGCCCGCCAAGTCGCGAAAACCGCCGCCCACGGTATAGGGAATGGCCAGCTCCTCGGCCGCGTGTGCCGCCATCTCGATGGTCGTCGCGCGATTGTCGCTCGTCGCGGTAATGTCCAGAAAGACGACCTCGTCCGCGCCCTCGCGGTCGTAGGCGCGGGCCAACTCCACCGGGTCGCCCGCATCGCGCAGGCTCACAAAGTTGACGCCCTTGACCACGCGGCCGTCCTTAACATCCAGACAGGGAATCACGCGTTTGGTAAGCATGGGCTACTCCTCCCCTCGGGCGGCGGTCAGCGCCTGGGCCAGCGTAAAGTTGCCCTCGTAGAGCGCGCGACCGGTAATGGCGCCTTCAATCGCGCCCTCGCCCACCGCGGCAAGCGCGCGGATATCGTCGAGCGTCGAGATACCGCCCGACGCCACGACGGGAAAGCCCGCAACCTCGGCCACATGGCGATACGCCGCCACATCGATGCCCGTCTGCATGCCATCGCGCGCGATGTCGGTATACACCAGATGCTTAAAGCCCAGCTCGGAAAGCTGCGCCACGGCGTCGTCGAGTGACACACCCGCGCCGTCACGCCAGCCGTTCACCTTGACCTGACCATCACGCGCGGCGATATCTGCCACCAGCAGCTCGCCAAAGCCGCGAGCCGCCACCTCGGCAAATCCCGGCTCGGTCACGAGCACCGTGCCTAGTGCGATGCGACGAGCACCGTAGCCGGCCAACTCGTCGATGCGCTTGAGCGAACGAACGCCGCCGCCCACGTCCACGGACAGGCCGTCGACGTCGCAGATGGCCTCGATCGCTGCTGAGTTGGCAGCACACGCGTCCTCGTCCTCGCCAAAGGCAGCGGACAAGTCGACGACGTGCACCCAGCTCGCGCCCTGCTCGGCAAAGGAGCGGGCAACGGCCACGGGGTCGTCGGAATATACCTTGCAGCGGCTCCGGTCGCCGCGCTCCAGGCGCACGACCTTGCCGCCGATCAAATCGATTGCGGGAAACAGAATCATCGGCCGGCCCCCTCGACGATGCTCACGAAGTTCTTAAGAATGCGCTGACCCAACGCAGAGGATTTCTCGGGATGGAACTGGCAGCCCCACACGTTGCCGTGGCGCGCGATGCACGGGAAGCTCCGCGTGTAGTGCGTGCGCGCCAGAACATCGGCGGCATCGGCATCGTCGGCCACCGCATAGCTGTGGGTGAAATACATATTGGCGCCCTCGGCAAAACCGGCGAGCAGCGGATCGGCCGCACCGGCGGGCGTCATGTGCACCTGGTCCCAACCCACGTGCGGCACCTTCAGTCGGCTCGACTCCAGGCGCGTGCACGAGCCGCGCATAATGCCCAGGCCATCGACCCAGGGGCCACCGGCCTGCTCGGAGGCATCGTCGTCCGCGACCGTGCCCTCGTCCGCAGGCACGCCCTCGTTGCCGCGCTCAAAAAATAGCTGAAGGCCCAGGCAGATGCCGAGCAGCGGAGTTCCGGCGGCAACGGCGTCGAGCACCGCGTCCGCCTCGCCGCTCTCGCGCATAAAGGCAATCGCGTCGTAGAACGCACCCACGCCCGGGATGACCAGGCCGTCGGCGTTACGGATCTGCTCCGGGTCGTCCGACGTGCAGGCGGCGGCACCGGCGCGCGCAAGCCCGCGCACAACGCTCGACAAGTTGCCCTTGTGGTAGTCGACCACCACGATCTTCGGTTCGCCCACGCGACCCTCCCTTATCTCATCGTCCAAAACCACCACGAAGGTGCCTGTCCCCTTTGTGGTGGTTTTACCCTTGTGACGGTTACAGCGAGCCCTTGGTGCTGGGGATGCCCTGCACGCGGGGATCGAGCTCGCAGGCGTGACGCATCGTACGACCCACGGCCTTAAAGGCCGCCTCGATAATGTGATGCGAGTTACCGCCCGCCAGCTCGCGCACGTGCAGCGTGAGCTTGGCGTCGCGCGCAAAGGCGTAGAAGAACTCGACGGCCAGCTCGGTATCGAAGCTGCCCACGCGCTCGGTCGGCACGGGCAGCTCGCAGTAGGCCTGCCCGCGGCCCGAAATATCAACGGCAGCCATCACAAGCGTCTCGTCCATGGCGATCGCCGCGTCGGCAAAGCGCGTAATGCCCGCTTTGTCGCCCAGTGCCTGGCAGAACGCCTCGCCCAGCACGATGCCCGTATCCTCGACGGTGTGGTGCGCGTCGACTTCCACGTCGCCCACCGCATGTACCGTCAAATCAAACAGGCCATGGTGGCCAAAGGCGTTGAGCATGTGGTCGAAAAACGGCACGCCGGTCGAGATATCGCACGTACCGGTTCCATCCAGGTCGAGCTTGACGACAATATCGGTCTCCCCCGTCCTACGGGTTACCTCGGCATAACGGCCCATCTACATCTCCTCCTTCACCAGCGCGGCAAACGCAGCCAGCACCTCGTCGTTTTCCCGCGGCGTGCCCACGGTAATGCGCAGGCAGTCCGCAAGCCCCGGCGCGTAGCTAAAGTCGCGCACCAAAATCGAGTACTCGTCGCGCAGGCGCTCGCGCACGCGCGTGGCATGCGGCGTACGCACGAGCACAAAGTTCGCCGCGCTCGGCCATGCCTCCACGGGCAGGCTCTCGGCAGCCATTGCGCGCAGGGCGCACAGCTCGCGCTCGCGCTCGGATGCGACCTGTGCCACCACGGGCGCGTACGCATCGCGGGCACGCACGCAGGCAAGCGCGGCGGCCTGGCTCAGCACGTTGACCGAATAGATCTGGCGAATCGCCGCGAACACGTCGATGACCTCGGGCGCAGCGATCACGTAGCCAAGACGCGTGCCGGCGGCGCCAAACGCCTTGGACAGCGTATGCAGGATCACCAGGTTGGGGTGCTCGGCGATAAGACCTTGCGCCGTGGTGGCCGCGCCAAACGAATCGTCGGCAAACTCAACGTAGGCCTCGTCGACCATTACCATGCCGGGGCAGGCATCGCACAGGGCCGCGACAAAGTCGAGCGGCGCCACGTCGCCCGTGGGATTGTTGGGCGAGGTCACAATGGCGAGGTTGCACTCAGACGCGGCCGCGAGCACAGCCGCTTGGTCGAGCTCAAAGGTCGCCGGGTCGCGCCACACGTCGCGCACCTCGGTCTGACAGAGCGATGCAAAGAACGCATACTCGCTAAAGCACGGCGGGCAGTTGAGCAGGGTCCGCCCCGCGCCGCCAAACGCCAGCAGATAGTTATAGAGCAACTCGTCGCCGCCGTTTCCCACGCAGATGTTCTCGCGCGTCACGCCATGCCAGGCAGCAAGCTCGTCGCGCAAGTCGTTCGACATGGGATCGGGATAGCGGTTGAGCGGTGTAGCAGCCAGGGCGGCGTCGACCGCTTCGCGCACGCCAGCCGGCACGGGATAGGTGTTCTCGTTGGCCGAAAGGTTGATACGCGTGGGCGTAAAGTTGGGATCGTAGGGCTCAATACCGGCCAGGTAAGGCTGGACGAGCTCCTTCATGCGGGGCGTCAGCTCGGCCATATTAGGCCCCCTCGACGACCGCGCCAGCGGCACCGCCCACAGCCGCCAGGTCCACGCCCTCGGCAACCGTCGCCACGGCGTCGCCCGGCCAGGCGACCTTGGTCAGGTCGGCCGCGGCCAGAGACTCGGCACTCACGGCATCCTCGCCCTGTTCCAACACGCGGCGACGGAGAGCGGCGGAAAGCGCGTGCGCCCACAGACCCTCGGCCTCGGCCAGGCGCTGCGTAGCGGGAGCGTCGGAGAGCAGGCCTTCGGGCGTATAGCAAATAACACTCGAGCGTTTGACGAACTCTTCGACCGAAAGCGGGTTGGAGAACATGGCCGTGCCGCCGGTCGGCAGCGTGTGGTTGGGGCCAGCAACATAATCGCCAAGCGGCTCGGAGCTCCAAGCGCCCACAAAGATGGCGCCGGCGTTGCGAATGCCGCCAAGCAGGCCCATTGCGTCCTTGCAGTGCAGCTCAAGGTGCTCGGGCGCCACGGTGTTCACGGCCTCGACGGCAGCGTCCATGTCGGCGGCCACCACGATGGTGCCCTCGTTGTCGAGCGAGGCGCGCGTGATCTCGGCACGCGGCGACTGCGTCACTAGAATGTCGATGCCCGCCTCGACCTCGCGCGCAAACTGCTCGTCGCAGGTCACCAGATAGCAGGCTGCCAGCGGATCGTGCTCGGCCTGGGCCATCAGGTCGGCAGCGACCACCATGGGCTTGGCCGTGGCATCGGCCAGCACGCAGACCTCGGAGGGGCCGGCAACCATGTCGATACCCACGTCGCCCGAGACAATCTGCTTGGCCGCGGCAACAAAGGCGTTGCCCGGGCCGGTGATCTTGTCGACGCGCGGAATGGTCTCGGTACCGTACGCCAGCGCGGCCACGGCCTGAGCGCCGCCCACCATGTAGATCTCGTCCACGCCGCCGAGCTTTGCCGCGGCGAGCGTATAGGGGCTAATCAGGCCATTCTTTTGCGGCGGGGTCACCATGACCACGCGCTTAACGCCGGCAACCTTGGCTGGAATGGCGTTCATGAGCACCGTGGAGGGATACTGCGCGCGGCCGCCCGGCACATAGATGCCAGCAGCGGCAAGCAAGGTCACCTTAACGCCGAGCATCGTGCCGTCCGGGCGCGTGGTAAACCAACTCTGCTCGACCTCGCGCTGGTGGAACTCGCGAATCTGGCGTGCGGCCTTCTCGAGCGCGGCGACAAAGGCCGGATCGAGGCCTTCGAGCGCGGCATCGATCTGCTCCTGCGGTAGGCGAAAACTCTGCAGCTCAACACCGTCAAAACGCTGACAATAATCGCGCACCGCGGCATCGCCGTTGGCGCGCACGTTGGCCACGATATCGCGGGCGGCGTCGACGATGTTTTGCGGCAGCACGCCCTTGCGGTTGAGCTGATTGGTAACGAGGCGCTCACCGGGAGCAAGCTTGATGGTCTTCATATCGGTATCCCCTATCGGTCGAGGTTATGTTCGAAAAACGAGAGGCCGGGCGGCGGCGCCAGTCGACCCGCAGCCCAGACGTTGGGGCGCCCGTGCGTGCTCGCGCTATTGTGCCGAGCCCGCAACGGGCTCAAAATGCTTGTCCTTCACGGCTGCGGCCAAGCGATCGGCCAGATTGCGTACGCGCGGATCCAGGCGCGCAGCACCCGGGTTGACAAAGAAGCGGGCCGTACAGTCCATGATGCGACCGGTGATGACCAGGTCATTGTCGCGCAGCGTGGCGCCCGTGGCGGTAATGTCCACGATGCGATCGGTCATGCCGACAATGGGGCCCAGCTCGATGTTGCCGTGCAGCGAAACGATGTCGGCGTTCACGCCGCGCTCGGCATACCAGGCACTCGCGATGCGCGGATACTTGGTGGCCACGCGAAGCGACCCGCGGCGGGCATAGTTGCGCTCGGCCTGGCCGGCGCGCCACGCGGGCTCCGCCTCGATAAAGGTGCACAGGCCGTAGCCCAGATCGACCAGCTGCAGTAGGTTGAGGTCTGCCTCGATCAGCGAGTCCCAACCGCAGATGCCGCAGTCGGCACCGCCACAGCCCACAAAGGCGGGCGCGTCGCTGGGACGCACGATGACAAACTCGATATCGCCGACCGTGCCCTCGCCGGCACGCATGTCGCGACCGCGCACAATCAGGTGACGACCGGGATCGCGCAGCTCAGAGACGTCTAAGCCCGCTGCCTCGAGCACGTCAAGGGTGTCGGCCTTAAGCGAGCCCTTGGGCACGGCTATGCGCAGCGGACCCTCGGTGCCGCGGCCCACGGCATGGTCACCATCGGAAGCAGCGTCCTCGGCCGAGGTGCGCGCGGCCTCCAGGCGCTCGAGCGAAAAGGCGAAGCCCGCCGCCGGCACCTCGATGCCGTCGCCGAACGCGCCGGTAAAGATGGAGTCGTAGCGACCGCCCGAGCCCACCGGATCGGGCAGGCCACCGGCATAGGCCTTAAAGACCAGGCCCGTGTAGTAATCAAACGAGTTCATGATGGAAAAGTCGAAAGACAGCACCTGGGCATCCTCGGGAGCCAAGCCCTCGACCAGAGCGCGTAACTCGTGCGTGAGCGGCGCAGCGATGCCGGCGGCCTCCAGCAGCGCATCCACGCGGTCGAGCACCTCGGCACCACCGTGCAGGCGCGGCAGCTCGCTGATGGCAGCCTTGACGGCATCGGACTCGGTGCTGACAGCCACACGGGCATCGAGGCCCACAAAGTCGTTGGCATGCACGCAGCGCAGGGCCTCGGCAGCCAGCTCGCGGTCCTCGCATACCGCGAGCAATTCCTTAAAAGGGCGTACGCTGCCTGCGATAATGCGCGCATCGGGAAGCGCCAGCTCGCGCACGGCCTCGGCCACGAGCGAGACAATCTCGACATCGCCCGCGGTGTCGCCCGCGCCGATGAGCTCAAAACCCAGTTGCGTAAACTGACGCGAGCCACCGGCATTGCGCTGACACTCGCGAACCACCGGCGCCTCATAGCGCAGGCGCAGCGGCAGATCGGCCGCGCGCATGCGAGTCGAAACCAGGCGAACGATCGGCAGTGTGTTGTCGGGACGGACCACCAGCAGGCGACCGTCGTCATCAAAGAGCTTAAACGGCGTGTCCGCAATGCGGCCGCCCTCCTCGAGCGAGCCCTTGTCCTCGAGCAGCGGCGTCTCGACCGGAAGGTAATGATGCTCCCTAAAGCAGCCCTTCACCGTCAGCGCAATCTCCTCGCGCGCCTGAGCCTCCTCGGGCAATATGTCCCGGAATCCCCACGGTGTGGCCGTCATCTGGTGAGCCTCCTCATGCTGTGTTTCATATAGAACAGAAGACCGGCATAGCTCCGCCGGTCTTCAGGGTACTTTAGCATACTAGAGTGCTTGCGGGGAAAATCCGTCGCAGCCGCTCACACCGTATTCATTTGGAAACATGGGGCAGGTTGCCGCAACCCAACCCCACCTAGGCGCCAATCGCACGACGATACTCTGCCATTACCTGTGCATCGGCAGCTGCGGGGTCAGCAAAATAGCGCCAGTCATAGGTCTCGGCCGAAACAACTCCGCGATAGCCACGCGCCACCAGCCTATCCAGGTCGGCGCGCATATCGCGGTCGCCGTCACCCCAGGCAAGATGCGTCGTGCCGTCTGCCGCAACATCGACAAAATGCACGTGGGCGACATCATCGCCAAGCAAATCGAAATAATCGTCGATGGTATCCCCCGCCACCGCCATAGCGCCCAAATCCAGACACGCCTTAAGTGCCGGATGATCAACTGCCTCGATCATGCGCTTCGTGTCGGCCGCCGAGTTCACGATCATCGACTCAACCGGCTGTAGGGCCTCGAGCACCAGTCGCACGCCGCGCTCTCCCGCATGCTCGGCAATCGCACGCAGCATCGAGGCACTTCGACCCCACGCGTCCTCGATTGGCTCGTTCAAAAATGCCCAGCCGCTCGAGACCATGACCTGCTCGGCTCCAAGTTCCGCCGCGATATCCACAACGTTCTTAAAGTACGCGAGCGTGCGGGCACGCGCCTCATTCCCGCGCGCCGCGATATTCCACGGCTTGGGGTTGTTCTGTTCGGGACAAAGCCCCACAATCCGAACCCCATACTGCTGCGACAGCTCCCGCACCTGCTCGAGCGAATCGTATCCATGGCAATCGACATACAGATGCATCGCCCCGGTCCAAAGCTCGCAACACGTGTAGCCCGAGGCCGCTGCCGAAGAAAAGAATTCCTCAAGGTCAAAATAACGATGGCTGATATTCATGACGGCAAGCAGGGGGTAGCTCATAATTACTCTCCAACCTAAACGAGGCCCCGTTCCATATAGGAGCGGGGCCCAATTACACAAACGTTATTTGCTCTTAGTAGTCGAACTGGTGATAGTAGCGACGATACTTGAGGTTGTGCTTGGTGACC
>CAUAJK010000043.1:0-16201 GCA_958429345.1 uncultured Collinsella sp.
ATGCAGCAGGGGCTCTCAATGTTTTTATGTCCTGCTCATATCGTCTCTGCCGGCAGTTTGGGACACTCCTGCGCTACTTGACGTACACCACGTTGTCGCGGCGGGGTTTGGGCTCGGGTAGCGTGTCCTCGGCATAGCCCAGAATGCAGTGGCCGACGCCGCGCAGGCTGCCGTCGGCGGGCAGGCCCCAGCTGGCCAGCAGCTCCAGGCCCTCGGGCGAGTCAAAGACCTCATGCGCGCGGTGAATCCAGCACGAATCGACACCCAGTGCATAGGCGGCGTTGAGCAAGTTGCCCATGGCGAGCGAGCCGTCTTCCAGATGTGTTGGCACGCTGCGGTCAACCAACACCACAACAACGGTCTTGGCGCCATAGAAGGGGTCGCCGTTGCTGCCCATGACCTGGGCGTTGAGCTGTGAGAGACGCTCGACGGTCGCGGGGTCGGTGACGGCGACAAACGTCACCGGCTGGCGGCCCATGCCGCTCGGTGCATATTGGCCGGCTTCGATAATACGTGCAAGCTTTTCGGCCTCGACGGGACGATCGCTGTAGTTGCGGCAGCTGCGGCGGTGAATGAGCGCTTCGATGGTCTCCATGGTGTCTCCTTGCGGTGGCGTTGCAGATGCCACGTTCATACCCGTCGGGCTCAAACGATAGACGGTCAATTGCCCGGCCAAAAGGATAGATTCCAATTGGGAAAGTGGGTTTGCATAAAAGTACCTTCAGAATGTGACAAACAAATGGGATGGTTAAACGTTTTATCCCGTCTACCCTGCGGTTTTTTACCACTTGCCTAAATGACGAACGCATAACCTCTGATAAAGGTTTTACTAAAGGAGCACCAACGTTTATCAACGCGCCATGGTGGCGCCGGGCCAGGAGGTAACATCATGTTCCAGGCTGGAGATGTCGTCGAGACCAACTTCGAAGGATTTCTGAAGCTGCTGCGTTCCAAGACGCGCGCTTTCGTGTCGATCAACGATCACGAGTACTACATCACGCACACCGATGGCTATTGGCGTGTTCAGGATTGCGAGGCCCTCAACGACAAGGGCCACTTTACTGACTGCTCCGAGCTGGTCAACACGGTCTGCGAGGTCGTCGAGCTGCCGTGGATTGCCGGCAAGAGCCTGCATGACAGCTTCTCGGGCGCTACGGTCTATGAGGCCGTCGCCGCTTAACAGGCAATAAAACCCGATTTTCACGTGACCGCTGGCGCCGCCCCCGCGCCGGCGGTCTTTTTCTGCCGATAGGCCATAAAAATGCACGCATTTGCGGAGAGCCTGTTGACGATAGTCAAAACTCGGACTAATCTAGAGACACATAATTGGTCAAAAATCGGACAATTGAATGGTGGGATAGATGAATAGTGCGGTTACGCTGGTCGACTTCGATCGGTTGCTCAATGGACTCGACCATATCTATTCGGAGTTCTCGCGCGCCTGCGGCCTTTCGGACTGCGCCTATTGGATGCTCGTCGACACCAGCACGGCGGGCGGCAGTATTGCCGTAAGCCGTCTGACAAGCGAATGGTTCTACAGCAAGCAGACCATCAACTCGGCAATTAAAACCTTGACGGCGCGGGGCTTCGCAACGTTGGAGTTTGCCGAAGGCAGTCGTAAGAACAAGGTTGTGAGCCTGACCGAAGAGGGCAGGCGATTTGCCGAGCGTTATGCGCTGCCGGCACTCAAGGCCGAGCAGCGAGCCTTTGGCGCGCTTGAGCCATGTGAGCAGCGCGAGATTATGCGCTTGATCGGCAAATTCTCTCAGGTGCTCGGCGATGAGTGCGATGCCTTTAAGCAGCATATCGCTGCCGAGAGCCAAGCCGAGAATCAAGGTGAGGGGGAGTCGTGCGACTGTTAATGAGGTTTTTGAAGCCATATCGAGGGCTTGTCGCAGTGACGCTGCTGGTGCTGCTGGTGGATAACGTCGGTACGCTGTTGGTTCCCACGATGCTGGCGAACATGGTCAACACCGGTATTACCACGGGCGATGTCGACTACATTTTACGCAACGGCCTATACATGTTTATCGCGACCAGCATGGCTAGCGGCGGCACGGTGCTGGGCTGCTATCTTTCGGCGCGCCTGGCCGCCAACGTGGCTTGCGATATCCGCAATGCCGTGTACGACAAATCGCTCAAGCTCGCGGCCAGCGATTTTGAGCGCTTTGGCACCGGATCGATGATCACGCGCTCGCTCAACGACATCAACGTGATTCAGCAGGCGATTCTGCAGACGATTCAGCTGGTGCTGCCCGTGCCGTTTTTGGCTGTGGCGGGCATCATCTTCGCCTGGTTTATCGATCCCGCCATGGGCACGCTCCTGGGCGTAGTCGTTGCGATTGTGCTGGTGGCGGCGGTCTTTACGGTTGCCAACGCGGCGCCGATTTTTATGCGCCTACAGGGCTTTATCGACCGCATGAACGTGGTGCTGCGCGAGAATATTGTGGGCGTGCGCGTCATCCGTGCGTTTAACAAGGAGCGCCACGAGGAACGGCGTCTGGACGAGGTGTTTAGCGAATACGCCGCCAACGCCATCAAAGTCAACCACCTGTTTGTGGGCCTCGACAGCTCAAGCTTCTTTTTGATGAACATCGCCGAGGTGGCGGTGCTGTGGGTTGGCGGCAACCGCGTGGGCGCCCACGCCATGCAGATCGCGAGCATCTCGGCGGTGCTTGAGTACGCAATCCTGATTCTGTTCTTTGTGATGATGGCGCAGATGGTGGTGCTGACACTTCCGCGCGCCGCCGCATGTCTGAACCGCGCGCGGCAGGTGCTGGAGATTGAGCCGAGCATCGTCGATGGCCAGCGTACGCTGGATGACGGGGCGCGCGAGCCCCAAGACGAAGCCGATGCGGTGGCCGTGTTCGACCACATGTCGTTTCGCTTTGACGATGCCGACGAGGACACCCTGTGCGACCTGAGCTTTGCCTGTCGTCGTGGCCAGACCACGGCGATTGTGGGCTCGACGGGTTCGGGCAAGTCGACGGTGGCCAAGCTTCTGCTGCGCTTCCACGATGCCACCAAGGGCTCCATTCGCCTGGACGGCGTCGACCTGCGCGAGCTTACGCAAGACGAAATCCGCGGGCGCATTGCCTATGTGCCGCAGAAGGCGTGGCTGTTCTCGGGCACCGTGGCAAGCAACCTGCGCTTTGGCAACGAAGACGCGACCGAGACCGACATGCTTCATGCGCTGCAGGTTGCCCAGAGCACCTTTGTGCTCGATCAGCCGCAGGGGCTCGATACCCCGGTGGCGCAGGGCGGCACGAACTTTTCGGGCGGCCAGCGCCAGCGTCTGGCCA
Organism: uncultured Collinsella sp.; assembly: GCA_958429345.1. GTDB lineage: Bacteria > Actinomycetota > Coriobacteriia > Coriobacteriales > Coriobacteriaceae > Collinsella. Next base: position 3,303 of record CAUAJK010000043.1, read on the forward strand.
TTGCTCGCGCGCTCATGAAGCGCGCCGACCTATATATCTTCGACGACAGTTTTTCTGCTCTGGACTTTAAGACCGATGCGGCCCTGCGCCATGCGTTGCAAGATGAGACGCGTGACGCTGCGGTGCTCATCATCGCGCAGCGCATCTCGACGATCTTGCACGCCGACCAGATTGTTGTGCTCAAGGACGGCGAGGTTGTGGGCTTGGGCACGCACGACGAGCTCATGGAAACCTGCGAGGTGTACCGCGCTATCGCGGAATCGCAGATGAAGGGAGGTGAGTAGCATGACCGAGGAGCTCAAGAAGCAGGGCGGCGTTGATGACGCCGCTGCCGCGGGGCTGGTCGAGGAAACGGCTGCTGTGGCACCCGAGCTGGATGACGCCGCCAAGGCTGCAGCCGAGCGCGAGGCTCGCCGCCAAGCGCTCTACGAGGAAAACGAGCGCGCCGAGGACGAGCGCGCCCGCGCCGAGGCAGAGCGCATGCGCGATGTGGACGACGAGGACGAGGACGAGAAACCCCGCGACACCTGGGCGACGGTGCGCCGCCTGTGGAGCGAGGCTGCCGGCGACCATTGGCGCTTCTATATCGTGTTCGCGAGCATTGTGTTCTATGCCATCTTTAACACCGCTGCGCCGGCATATAGCGCCCGCGTGATCGATGAGCTGTGGGGCCACATTCAGGTGGCGTTTGCCAACGATACCACCTTCAACATCACCTGGGAGAACTGCGGCAGGACCATCTTCATCTACTTTTTGATTTGGACGGCCGCCGCTTCGTTCTACGCGCTCCAGAGCTTTTTGATGTCGAGCGTGGCCGAACGTCTCAATCTGCGCCTGCGCAACTGCATCGCGCAAAAGCTCAACCGTCTGCCGCTTGCCTTCTTTGACGCGCATCGTCCCGGTGAGGTCGTCAGCCGTGCGACCAACGACTTGGACAAGATGTCCGAGAGCATGCAGCGCGGCTTGCTGCAGCTTCTGGTGTCGATCGGTACCGTGGTGGGCGCTGTGATCGTGATGTTCGTGTTTAGCGTGCCGCTCACGCTCGTCTTTTTGTTCTTTATGACGCTGTCGCTGCTGGTGACGAAGGTCGTTTCGCGCCGCACGCACGATGTGACGGGCGAGCGCCAGGAGTGGGTGTCCAAGATTACGAGCGCGGTCGAGGAAGGCTATTCGGGCCGTTTGGTGATTCGCGCATTCAACCGCGAGCACCAGAGCTCTGCCGAGGTGCACCAGGCCTCGGGCGAGCTGGCGCGCGTGAGCACCAAGGCCGACTTTATGATCAATGCCGTCGGCCCCGCGGTGCGCTTTATCGGCCGTTTGGCGCAGATCGTTATTGCGCTTGTGGGCTGCAGCATGCTGGTTGCCGGTCACATGACCGTCGGCGTGTTCCAGGCGTTCTTCCAGTTTATTTACGAGGCGTCCGAACCCATGACGCAGCTGTCGTTTACCTTTAACTCGCTGCAGAGCGCGCTGGCGAGTGCGGAGCGCGTGTTCGACCTGCTCGATGAGCCCGAGATGGAAGCCGATCCGCTGCCGGACGAGGCCGCCAAGCTGCCGGGTCGCGTTGAGGGCCGCGTCTCCTTTGAGCACGTGCGCTTTGGTTATTCGCCCGACAAGCCGCTTATGCGCGACGTGTCGTTTACCGCCGAGCCGGGCCAGAAGATTGCCGTGGTGGGAACCACGGGCGCAGGCAAGACGACGCTCATCAACCTGCTCATGCGCTTCTACGAGATCGACGGTGGCCGCATTACGCTCGACGGTGTGGATACGCGCCTTATGAACCGCGGCGAGCTACGTCAGCAGTTTGGCATGGTGCTGCAAGACGCCTGGCTGTTCGACGGCACGATTGCCGAGAACATCGCCTACGGCTGCCCCGAGGCAACGCGCGAGGAGATTGTCGCGGCCGCTCGTGCCGCCCAGGTTGACTTCTTTGTGCGCACCATGCCGCAGAGCTACGACACGCGCGTGGCCAACGATGCCGAAAGCATCAGCCAGGGCCAGCGTCAGCTGCTGACCATCGCACGCGTGCTGCTCAACAACCCGGCGATTCTCATCCTGGACGAGGCGACCTCAAGCGTGGACACGCGCACCGAGCTTGCTATCGGCCGCGCCATGGACGCGCTCATGCGCGGGCGCACGAGCTTTGTGATCGCGCACCGTCTGTCGACGATCGTGGACGCCGACCTGATCTTGGTCATGGACCACGGCAACATTATCGAGCAGGGCACGCATAAGGAGCTGCTCGCAGCCGAGGGCGCTTATGCCGACCTCTATCTGAGTCAGTTCGCATAATGTGACAAAGGGACAGTCCCACATGTCACATCAAAAAGAAAGGCGCGCCGGGGATGGATTCCCTGGCGCGCCTTTTGCATCGGTGCCGATGTCGTTTTGTGCCGCTTGCGTTCCTAGCGTTCGTCCACGAGCTTGGCGACGAGGGCCTTGAGCTCGGCCACCTCTCGCTCGAGTTCCTTGACGCGGCGGGCGTTCTCGGTGATGCCCTGGCGGTTGAGGGCACTCTGCTCGGCGGCGTCGTCGGGCATGTACTCGCGATGCTGCTTGGCGTCGAAACTCTCCTCGAACACGCGGCAGCCGTTGCGCTTGATGATACGTCCCGGCACGCCCACGACGGTGCAGTTGTCGGGGACGTCCTTAACGACGACCGAGTTGCCGCCGATCTTGACGTTGTTGCCGATGCGGATGTTGCCGAGCACCTTGGCGCCCGTGCCCACCGTGACATTGTTGCCCAGGGTGGGGTGACGCTTGCCGGTCTCGTTGCCGGTGCCGCCGAGCGTGACGCCCTGGTAGAGCACACAGTTGTCGCCCACAATGGTGGTCTCGCCGATGACGACGCCCATGGCGTGATCGATAAAGAAGTGCTTGCCAATCTGCGCCGCGGGGTGAATCTCGACGCCGGTGATGTGGCGGGTGATTTGCGAGAGCACGCGGGCGAGCGAGCGATGACCGTGCTCCCACAGCCAGTGCTCGGGCACGTGGTTCCACTTGGCGTGCAGGCCCGGGTACGAAAGGAAAATGACCAGACCGTTTTGCGCGGCGGGGTCCTGCGCTTGGACGGTCTTGATGTCCTCGCGAATGGTATTGATAAAGCTCACAGGCCACCCTCCCTTAGCGCCATGGCAATGCGATTCAATAAAGTATAGCGATTCGCTAGGGATTAGAAAGGACAATCTTGGCGGCCTTGCGCGACAGGTGTCAGTTATGCAAACTTGCTGGTAATGGAGTCATGCTTTTGTGGGGTTGCGCACGAGGGGACGCCGCAACCGTATACTGGTCAACTTGGACGTATCCGCGCCCACAACTGAGAGGTTTTACTTCATGGGTTTCATTAATTTTATCGCCGAGCTGCTCAAAGATCCGCGTACCGCGATCGCCAGCTGGATCGCCGCCGGCCCGCTTATGGCCTACGGCTGCGTGTTCCTGATCATCTTTATCGAGACGGGCGTGGTGTTCTTCCCGTTCCTTCCCGGTGATTCGCTGCTGTTCGCCTCGGGTTTCTTTGCCCACAATGGCGGCTTTAACATCGTGGCCCTGCTGGCCGTCGCATGGGCCGCGGCCATTTTGGGCGATCAGTGCAACTTTATGATCGGTCACTTCTTTGGCCGCAAGATCATCGCTTCGGGCAAGGTCAAGGCCATGACGCCCGAGCGCATCAAAAAGTCCGAGGACTTCTTGGACAAGTGGGGTCACCTGGCCATCTTCCTGGGTCGCTTCTTCCCGTTTATCCGCACCTTTGTGCCCTTTATCGCTGGCATGGGCGGCATGCACTGGCGCAACTTTGTCGTCTTTAACGTGCTGGGCGGCATTACCTGGTCAACGCTCTTTACGCTGCTGGGCTACTTCTTTGGCGGCATTTCCTTTGTGCAGGAGCACTTTGAGCTGCTGATTATCGGCATCGTTGCCGTGTCGATCATCCCGACCGTGGTCGGTCTGGTTAAGGCCAAGCTGGGTAAATAGAACGCCTAGCTCGAGCCAGTGCGCAGACCGTACAGTTGAGGCCCGTCACCGCTTACGGTGGCGGGCCTCTTTAGCTTCGGTCAAATGAAAATACTTTAGTTAGTTAAAGAAAAACGTTTTATCCGACGCGCGTGCGGAGTACAATCTCGTGCATGCGAATCGACGTGCCATCGGCTTTGATGCCGTTTGCGTGTCCCGTCCGGCTCTACGCTCCGGGCGTGTGACGTTGCGACGCGGTCGGCCTCGGTCCTTGCGTGCGGGTTCGCGAGTTTGCAACTGTGTATGTAAGGAGCGACATATGACTGTCGAGAAGAAGGATATCGATTGGGGTAGCCTCGGCTTTGGCTACATGAAGACCGATTACAGCTACGAGGCTCATTGGAAAGATGGCGAGTGGGACGAGGGCGGCCTGACCACCGACCACACCCTGCACGTCTCCGAGTGCGGCGGCATCTTCCATTACTGCCAGGAGGTCTTTGAGGGCCTGAAGGCCTACACCGCCGAGGACGGCAGCATCGTCTGCTTCCGTCCCGACATGAACGCCGAGCGCATGTACAACTCTGCGCAGCGCCTCGAGATGCCCCCGTTCCCCAAGGATAAGTTTGTCGAGGCCGTTAAGCAGGTCGTTTCTGCCAACGCCGCATGGGTTCCGCCCTTCGGCTCCGGCGCGACCCTGTACGTGCGTCCGTTTATGATCGGCTCCGGTGACGTGATCGGCGTGGCTCCCGCTCCTGAGTACACGTTCCGCATTCTCGTGACCCCGGTCGGTCCGTACTTTAAGGGTGGCCTCAAGCCCGTCAAGCTGCGCGTTTCCGAGTATGACCGCGCCGCACCGCACGGCACCGGCAACATCAAGGCCGGCCTCAACTACGCCATGTCCCTCAAGCCCACGATGGAGGCTCACCGTGAGGGCTATGCCGAGAACCTGTATCTCGACTCCGAGTCCCGCACCTATGTCGAGGAGACCGGCGGCGCGAACGTCCTGTTCGTGAAGGAGGACGGTACCCTCGTCGTTCCCCAGTCGCACACCGACTCCATCCTGCCCTCCATCACCCGTCGTTCGCTCGTTCAGGTTGCCCAGGACCTGGGCATGACCGTTGACCAGCGTCCCGTCGAGTGGGCCGAGGTCAAGGCCGGCACCTTTGTGGAGTGCGGCCTGTGCGGCACCGCTGCCGTCATCTCCCCGGTTGGCGAGATCGACAACAAGGTTTACGGCGCCGACGAGACCGTGACCTTCCCGGCTGGCTACACCGAGATTGGCCCCGTGATGAAGAAGCTCCGCGAGACCCTGACTGGTATCCAGTCCGGTGCTGTCGAGGATAAGCACAACTGGGTTTACACCGTGGCGTAAGCTGTCTTAGCTGTCCGGCCCGAGGGCGACCTTTCTTTCCGGCGCGTCCTCGGACATGAAAGAACCTCCGCTGCGCACTTCGTGCGGCGGAGGTTCTTTCGTCCTGCGGAGTGCGCCGGAAAGGAAGGTCGCCCTTTTGTTTTGCTTCGCGCCATGTGGGGGCGGTGGCGACGTGCATTTTTGCGAGTATTCTGCAATCGAAGGCCCCTGCATACCGGCTTCGGGCAAAAAATCGGGAGTTCTCGATGTTTTCTACGAATGATGGGCGGGGTTATGGGCTGACAGCGTTTGATTTGCAGGGATATTCGCGGTCTTTGGCATTTATCGTGGCGTCCGAAGCTCTTGGTTATGTTGAATACTCCTAAAAATGCACGGCGCTTAGAGGGGGACCTTCGCGAAAAAGGAAACTGCCCCGTCGAAGTATGCATTCGACGGGGCAGTTTATGCATTTGGTCGATTAAGGATGCGCTGCCAAACTACTAGAACTTGACGGTCGGGGCCTGGCGGGCTGCTTCGGCGGCCTCGAAGCCCTGGCGCTCCTTAAACTGGAAGATGCCGGCAAAGATGACAGCCGGGAACGTCTGAATGGCGTTGTTGTAGCTGAGCACGCAGTCGTTGTAGCTTTGGCGTGCATAGCTAATCTTGTTCTCGGTATCCTCGAGCGATGCCTGCAGCTGCGTAAAGTTGGTGTTTGCCTTAAGATCGGGATAGGCCTCGGCTACGGCGAAGAGCTGACGCAGCGCACCGGTCAGCACGTTGTCGGCTTCCATCTTGGCCTCGGGCGTAGTGGCCTTGACGGCGGTGTTACGCGCGCTGATCACGGCGGAGAGCGTCTCCTGCTCGTGCTTGGCGTAGCCCTTGACGGTCTCGACCAGGTTGGGGATCAGGTCGTTGCGGCGCTGCAGCTGCGTATCGATGTTCTGCCAGGCGTTATCGATGCGGTTACGCTTGGTGACCATGTTGTTGTAGATGCCGGCGATGGCGCAGACAATCACAATGACAACAACGATGCCGATGATGACGGTAATCATGATGTCTCCGTTTCGAATGGCCGCGGCGGCATGCGCCAGCTGCCGTTGGTATAACGCTACTAGTATACCCGCAACGTTTTGCCGTGCCGAACTTTCCGGTAAGCGTTGTGTTTTCGGCGGGGTTGGCACCGGGGCAAAGCGCGCGAGGTACAGGTGTAAGATATGCGACAGATTGACGAGTGTTGTCTTTGCCCTGAGGATGGCGATACCAGTGGACCTTCGCATTAAGAAAACCTACCGCGCCCTGTTCGATGCCTTCACCGAGCTTCTCGAGGAGCATCGTTTTGAGGACCTGACGGTTGCCATGCTGTGCGACCGCGCCATGATTCGCCGCACGACCTTCTACAAGCACTTTCGCGACAAGAACGATTACTTTGCCTTTTATATCGATGAGCTCATGTCGGGCTTGCCGCAAAAACAGCCCGATGAGGCCGGCGCGGTGTCTGCCGAGGACGTGCGCGCGCTCCGACACGCGATTTTGGACGATGCCATGGATTTGATTCTGGCGCACGAGCGGCTCATGGATAACATTTTGGCGAGCAGCATGTCGGGCATGTTGACCAACGTTATTTGCGACCGCATTGCCCGCTCCATCCGCGAGCGTGTGATGAACGTGCTTGCCGAGGATGCCCTGGCCCCCGTGTCACTCGAGACGACGTCTGAGTTTGTCGCCGGCGGTATTATTCGACTTTTCACGATTTGGTGGGAATCGGGCCACGATCTTGAGCGTCGACCTGAGATAGCCGACGTGGTCGATGCGCTGTTTGAGCGGACCATGACACCGGTGCATCACTAGGAGTGGCGGAGAGAGGGGGATTCGAACCCCCGGAACGCTCTCGCGCTCAACGGTTTTCAAGACCGCCGCATTCAACCGCTCTGCCATCTCTCCATGAGTCGTAATGATAGCATCGTTTTGAATTTGCAACAGGGAAGGCGAACGATGACGATCACCGAAATCGACGAGAAGTTCATGCGCGAGGCGCTGGCCGAGGCGCGCGCCGCCGCGGCGGTGGGCGAGGTGCCCATCGGAGCCGTAGTGGTGCGCGACGGTGAGATCGTCGCGAGGGCGCACAATCGGCGCGAACTCGACCAGGACCCTTCGGCTCATGCCGAGTTTGCGGCCGTGTGCGCCGCTGCCCAGGCGCTTGGCCGCTGGCGCCTTTTCGACTGTACGGTTTATGTGACGTTGGAACCCTGCTGCATGTGCGCGGGCCTTATGGTCAACGCGCGCGTGGGGCGCTGCGTGTATGGCGCGAGTGATGCCAAGGCGGGCGCGCTGGGTTCGCTGTATGACCTGAATGCCGATTCGCGCCTGAATCATCGGTTTAACGTGACGGCTGGGGTCCTGGCGGATGAATGCCGCGAGCTGCTGAGTAGCTATTTTGGCGGTCTGCGCGGAGCGGGTGGCAGCGGCTGCGGCTGCGGTCCGAACCTTGAGGCGCATGCCGCCCACGCCGCGGCGCTTGCAGGTGCCGGTGAGGATGCTGGCATGGCGGTTGACTTTGGTCCTGCGTGTCGCCGACCCCGCCGTGTGCTGTTGGCGATTGACTCCTTTAAGGGCAGCGTTTCGAGCGCGCAGGCGGAGGCGGCGGTTGCCGAGGGCATGCGCCGTGTGTGGTCCGATGCCCAGGTGGCCGCATTGCCGCTGGCGGATGGCGGCGAGGGGACGCTCGATGCCGTTGCCGCGTGCGGCGGTGAGATTGTGACCTGCGAGGTGGCAGGTCCCTTGGGCGACCGCGTGTCTGCCCGGATGCTGGTGGACGACGAGCGCGACTCGGCTGTAATTGAGATGGCCGAGGCGGCGGGTATTGGGTATTCACCCTGCACGGAATCGGCGGCGCTTGCGGCTTCGACCTATGGCGTGGGCGAGCTGATACTCCGTGCGGTTCGCGCCGGGGCAAAGACTATCTATATTGGTCTGGGCGGCAGTGCCACCAACGACGGTGGCGCCGGCATGCTGCAGGCGCTGGGCGCGCGTGTGGTCGATGATCAGGGATGCGATGTCGCCCCCGGTCTTGCCGGCCTTAAGCAGGTGGCGAGCGTCGATTTGGCGCCAGCGCTGCAGGCTTTGGATGATGTTCGTATCGTTGTGCTTTCCGATGTCGAGAATCCGCTCGTGGGGCGTCGAGGCGCACTGGCGGTGTTTGGCGGGCAGAAGGGCCTGCCGGCGGATGATGTCGAGGTGCTGCGCAGATACGACGGCTGGATGGTCGGCTACGGTCGCCTGCTCGATGCGGCAATTTTCGAGGCGCGAGCCCAGGGATTGTTGCGCACACCCGAGAACGCACGGACATTTGGCTCGGTGCTTGGCGTGCCCGGCGCGGGCGCTGCCGGTGGCTTGGGCGCGGCGTTACTGGCGCTCGGTGCGGAGCTGCGTTCGGGCGTGGAGACGGTGCTCGATCTCGTGGGGTTTGACGAGCATGCGCGCGATGTCGACCTGGTCATAACGGGCGAGGGCAATATGGATGAACAATCCGCCGCCGGCAAGGCGCCGGTGGGTGTGGCCCGTCGTGCGAAGCGATATGGCAAGCCGGTGGTTGCTGTCGTGGGCGGTCGTGCTGACAACCTCGATGCGGTGTATGGGCAGGGCGTCGACTTGGTGCTTCCGATCTGCCGCAAGCCCATGCCCCTCGACCAGGCGCTCGATCCGCAAGAAGCCACAACCAACCTCATCTGCGCCGGCGAGTCTGCCGCACGAGCCTACGACCTCGGCCGTATCTAAAACCCATCCCCTCGATAAGTTGCGGTGAAATACGGAGCGTTTTTGCCTTTAAGGGGCCAATTCAGTCCGTATTCCACCGCAACTTCGAGAATGGCCATTCGAGGTTGGCCGCCTTGTGCCTTGGGTCGGACCGTTTGCCACGAAATGCGGCCATCTACTACGTTAAACCGGCCACCTTCGACCATCCCGGAATTTGCAAAAACAAAACCGCAGGTAGAAAGCTTGCCGATTTTCGAAAAAGCCGGCTATGGTTGACCCTTGCGGCCTAAACGTAGTAGATAGGTCCTTTTCGTGGCGCAGCGTCAGACCAGTCTTTTTGGGGCTAGGAAAACACCCGTAAAGGCACGTGAATCTAAACAAATCAATCCTGTGCCTTGTGGTGCTCGATGGTGGTGTCTGGGGATCGGATACTATGCACCTCAGGTGTTGACGCCGCCATTTATATGCCATTAGTAGATTGTTCTTCGTTCAGTTGTTTGCCAATTAATCTTGCCAATTAATTACCATTTCGGGCGAAGACGTGGATTATCTCCATGATGGACCTCTTTGGGCATAATGTTGTCTTTGAACTGTCCTAATCAATAGATCGCTCTTGGGAAGAGAAGGCGACACCAAAGGGGGAGAAGGGAATTGGAGAGGAAAGTTTTCGGCGGGGGGGCAGAGAGTCGCTGCTCTCTGCCTTGCGCTGGTTCTCGGCTTCGGATGTTTATCCGTTGGCGCGACGGCCGGTGTCGCATATGCGGCCACGGCATCGCGGACTGCGTATACTGCGGAGGAGTTTGAGATCACCCAGGACGGCGTGACCTATTCGTGCGAGACCACGGATAAAGGCACGGCGGAAATCACATGTATTGTTGCCGACGACAGTGTGACCGCGGTGAGTGTGCCCAGCTCCATCGAGCATGGTGGCCAGACCTACAAAGTCACCAAACTTTATTTCTCGTCTGGTATCGTGGCCGAGAACGTTGAGCAGCTGACGCTTCCCGACACGCTCGAAAAAATGTACGGAGGGAATTTCCGGAGGTTCGCAAAGGTCAAGGAGCTCCATATCCCTGGCTCCATCAAGAACTTCGGTTGCTCGCTGCAAAACGCTGGCTCGCTCGAAAAGCTCTATTTCGATGAGGGCGTCGAGGAGATTAGCGCCAACATGATGGTCTATGGCTGCAGCAGCCTTTTGGAGATCGATCTCCCTTCCACCCTCAAAATGATTTCGGGCTCGGGCGCCTTCGAGGGGGCTACGGCCCTCACGGGCATCGAATTTCCAAAAGATGTCGCCTTCTCCGACACCATAACGGGCGTGTTCGAAGACTGCACGTCTCTGACAAGCGTGTCGTTGCCCGCTTCGGTTACCAAGATCCCATCGCACATGTTTGACGGATGCACCTCTCTCACGTCCGTTACCGCGCTGAGCGAAATCGAGTCCTTCGGGGATGGGGCGTTTCGGAATTGCTCGAGTTTAACCGGCATCGATTTCCCGGGCACATTGAAGAGCATCGGATCCTCTGCTTTCCAGGGGTGTGCCAGCCTGGTGAGCGTGCCCAATCTAAGCAAGGTAACAAAGATGGGCTGGGGGGCGTTTTACGAGTGCAAAAATCTGCAGGCGTCCGTGGATCTGTCCTCGCTTCAGAACATTCCGGACAATGCGTTCTGCTACACGCCGGTTAAGATCGTGGGACTCTGCGACAGCCTGAAGAGCATCGGTGACTGGGCCTTTATCCAGAGCAACGTCGCCGTCCAGCTTCCCAGGGCACTTGAGACAATTGGCGACTACGCCTTCTATTACGGCACGTTGCCGGAGCAGCTTTCCATTCCGGATTCCGTGACTTCCGTTGGCACGGCAGCCTTCTCGGGCGTAGATGGCGTGAAGGATGTGACGATCGGGCGCGGCCTCACCAAAATACCCTCGGGTATGTTTGGCGACAGCACGGTTCAAAAGATCACAATCGAAAACAGCATGGATGACATTACCGACTCGGAGAACCTCCCGAGCTCTGGCGTCGATATCGTCTACACGCGCGAGTCCATCGATGACGGCGTCGGCGATACCGTGAGCGATGACAGCACCAAGACCCTTCAGCATCTGGTCAACGAGGCCCCCGTTGGCGAGGAAACCGTCATCACCCTGAAAAAGCACGTGAAGCTCGGCTCCACGCTCACGATTCCTGCTGGGAAGATGATTAAGATCAGGTCGGATAAGCCCTATACCATCTTGGCAAAGAAAAGCGGCGTCTCCGTACTGGTCAATGTTGCCGAGAGGGCATCCCTCGAGCTGTCGGGGAAAGTGTCCCTGAGGGGTCGCTACAACAAGGGCGCCATTATTTCTAGCAAGGGAGCGGTTGTACTCTCTGACGAGGCCGTTGTGTACGACGGTACCACGAGCAGTGATAACGCGGGTGCCGTCGACGTGTCGGGAGACAAGGCCTCGCTTACCATGAAGGGCGGCGTTATCGAGCAGTGCGAGCTGCGCCATTCGTATTGCGGTGCCGTTCGCGCGTCCAGCGGCGCTCATGTAGTTATGAGGGGTGGCGTTATCCGTAACAACGGAGTCGTTACCGGGGCCACCAATTGCTATTGGCTTACATCTTCTGGCGTCATTTTGTGGGGCGACGCTCGCTTTGACATGAGCGGAGGCAGCATCGAGGGCAACAACGGTTATCGAGGCAGCGCGGTGCTTGCGTATGGCCAGGGTAACGGCGAAAACCAAAGAGCCAAGTTCACGATGACTGGTGGTCAGATTTCCGGCAACAGGAGCAGTAGGCTAGAGGCGGCCTACGATCCTTCCGGAGCAGTTCATATTGAGGGCAACGCCGAGTTCACCATGACGGGTGGAGAGATTAAGAACAACGTTGCGTCTGGCAACGGCAAAGGCGGCGGAGTGTGTGTGGTCGACCCGGGCTGTCAGGGCGGCGAAAAGGGGAATACCGATTTCACCATGCAGGGTGGGTCCATATCTGGCAACTCCGCTTCCGCCGGCGGAGGCGTCTATACCTATTCGAATGACGTCACGCTCAGTGCGGGCGAGATCAAGGGCAATACTGCTTGGAGCATGGGCGGCGGCGTGTATAGCGAAGGCAACGAGTATCTTGGCTATAGCACGCTCCACATCGAAAACGCTCTCGTTGTTGATAACCATGCGGTTAAGCAGGGCGGCGGCATGTGGTTCTGCCCGACCGGAGATGCCAAGGTCTACGTCCAGGACGGCGGCCTGATCGCCAAGAACGCGGCTGACGAGGCGGGAGACGACTTCGTCTTCACCGGCGCCAAAGACGCCAAATACAAACTGACCTTGGCCAACCGCGCTCCGGGCGGTGGAAAGGTCAGCTGGTACAGAGACGGTGGACTGTTTAACCCCGAGGGCACCACTGCGGCAACAAACCCCAAAATCCCGCGATTTACGCCCGATGGTGACAACGGCGAGCCCCTGTCCTTTACCGACGCCACGCCGAACGTCGCGCTTAAATCTGTGATGAGCGAGGATGTGTATAACCTCGGCGGCGGTCAGACGTCGCTGACGATCTCTGGCAATACGGCGCCGTTGGGAGGTGGTATCGGCGCCAACGGCGGTGTCGTCATCGGCAAGTCCGAGAACATCAACATTCCCATCAAAAAGGTCTGGGAGAACCTCAGGATTCCCCATCCTAATAAGGTTAAAGTAAATCTCAAGAACGGCGATACCGTCATCGATTCGATCACCCTGAGCGAGTCTGACGGCTGGGAGGGCGTCTTCTCCAACCTGCCGCAGCGTGATGCCTCCGGCGCCGTGATCGCCTACACCGTGGCCGAGGACGCCGTCGAGGGCTACAGCTCTAAGGTCACCGGCGAC
>CAUAJK010000044.1:0-15941 GCA_958429345.1 uncultured Collinsella sp.
TGCCGGGGCGAGAGGCGTAGGGACTACCCACACGAACTCACGAAGGCTCCAAAAACAGTCCCTATTCCACCGCAACTGATGTGGGCGTCCCTAGTGAGTTGGCTGGTAGCGGGGGCAGTAGCTGATGGCGATGGCATCGACGCCTACGTGGGTGGCGATGGTGCAGCCGATGGGGCCGGTGCCGGCGTCTACGTAGTCCTGGCCCGCGAGCGCCTCGTTGACAAGTTCCTGCTCCTCGGCGGCGCCGGTCGTGAGCACGCGCACGCTTGAGCCCGGGTGCTCGTCCAAAAACGCGAGGCAATCTGCCATGGTGTTGGCAACGATGCGCTTGGCGCCGCGGCCCTTTTTGATTGCCTTGATCTCGCCCGATTTCCACTCCGGCGAAACGGCCAGGCGAATGTTGAGCATCTGGGTGAGCTGGCCGGCGAGTTTAGGTGCGCGGCCGTTCTTAACGAGGTTCTCGAGCGTGCGGGGAATCAGCAGCAGGTGGGCGTCGGGCAGCGTCGCGCGGATCTGCGCCTCGGTCTCGTCCAGGCTGTGGCCGTCCTCGCGCATGGCGAGCGCGTACTTCACCAGCAGGCCCTCGGCACCCGAGCCGGTGCGCGAATCGATGCAGCGCACGTCGAGCTCGTGGGTATCGGCCACCTGGCACGCGTTGGCGTAGCAGGCGGACCACTCGCTGCACAGCGAGATAAAGATGGCGCTGTCGTGGCCGTCGGCGCGCACGCGGTCAAAGAGTGCCTTGAACTCGCCGGCGCTCGGCTGCGAGGTGTGCGGCAGCTGCTCGGAGCCAGCCATGCGCGCGACGTACTCCTGGGCGGTAATCTGCACCTGGTCGAGCAGGTCCTCGCCCTCGATAATCACATGCAGCGGAATCACGTAAATGCCGAGCTCTTGAGCACGGGCGGGGGAGATGTCCGACGTGGAGTCGGTTATGATGGCAAAAGACATAATTGCACCTTTCGTTGGGGCGCGACGGCGCGGCCTTCTGAGAGCAAAGTGCGACAAGTATAGTGGAGTCGTTCCACATTTCTAGGTTCAATTGTTGAATAGTCAACAGTTTGAAGTGTCGGTGTGGAAATCGTCAACTGGGGAAGAGGGATGCCGATGGAGGCACTGGAGATATGCAGGCGGCCGGTCGTGCTGTTTGATTTCGATGGCACGGTGGCCGATACGGGTCGGGCGGTGATGACCTCGACGCGCAAGACGCTGGCCGCACGCGGGTTTTCGGAAGCGCAGATGGGTGACCTGCGCCGCATGATCGGGCCGCCCCTGTGGAAGAGCTTTCACGACTTTTACGGCTTCTCGCGCGAGGAGTCGCTTGTGGTGGCCGACGAGTACCGCGCCTTTTTTGATGAGCTGGGACCGGAAGAGTACCCCGTGTTCGATGGGATCCCCGAGCTGCTGGATGGGTTGGCCGCTCAGGGTAAGCGTTTGGCCGTGGCGACGTCGCGCGTGGAGGCGAAGTGTATCGACATGGTGCATGAGCTGGGTCTTTCTCAGTTTGAGGCGGTGGCTGGCATGAATCCGCTGCAGGGGCGCGAGACCAAGGCCGATTCGGTCCGCGATGCCCTGGCAGAGCTCGGTATGACGGCGGGCGATGCCGTGATGATCGGCGATCGCTTCAACGATGTGGAGGGCGCGCACGCAATGGGCGTACCGTGCATCGGTATCTATTCGGGCGCGGCGGCGCCGGGCGAGCACGAGGCGGCGGGTGCCGATGCAGTGGTGCACTCGGTGGCCGAGCTTGCTAAACTTTTCGCTATATAAGTACTTGATGTGAGGGGCGGGCGTACCCGTCGCTCATTGGTAAGGAGGCAGTCCATGAATCAGGTGGAGCAGAGCGTCGCTGAGTATGTCGACGAGGTCTGGGAGGATGTCGTCGCCGATATCGAGCAGCTGGTGAGTTATCCGTCCGTAGCCGTTGCTGCCGATGCGGAGCCTAGCGCGCCGTTTGGCCGCCCGGTTCGTGATGCGCTCGATTGCGCGCTCGGCATTGCGCAAAAGCTCGGCTACCAGACGAGCGACGACGAGGGCTATGTGGGCATTGCCGATATCCCGGGTCGCGGCGACAAGCAGCTCGCGACCATCTGCCACGTGGACGTGGTGCCCGCCGGCCCCGGCTGGAACACCGACCCGTTTGCGATGGAGCGTCGCGAGGGATGGCTGCTCGGCCGTGGCGTGATTGATGACAAGGGTCCGGCGGTGTTGTCGCTCTACGCCGGTGCCTACCTGCTCAAGCACGGCATTGTGCCGCGCTATACCTTTCGCGCGCTGCTGGGCTGCGATGAGGAAGTGGGCATGTCCGACGTTCACCATTATCTGGAGAACCACGCAGACCCCGACTTTTTGTTTACGCCCGATGCCGAGTTCCCGGTCTGCAATGCCGAGAAGGGCCAGTTTGGGACGACGTTTGTGAGCCCCAAGATCGACGGCGGGCGCATTGTGTCCTGGAGCGGTGCCGAGGCGAGCAACGCCATTCCGTCGCAGTCCATCTGCGAGCTTGCGATTGCCGCCGATGAGCTGCCGGCGCCCGTTGAGAACGCCGACCGCCTGGAGATCACGGCGCTTGATAACGGGCACGCGCAGATTTTTGCCCATGGCATTGGCGGTCATGCCTCGATGCCCGAGGGAACGATTAACGCCGTCGGCCTGATCGTGGCGTATCTGCGCGAGGCCGAGGACGCGTTTGGTGCACGCGACGAGCGCCTGCTGACGCCTGCCGAGCACGAGTTCGTCAAGTTCCTGGCCTTTGTGCATGCGGATGCCTATGGCCGCGGCCTGGGTATCGATGCGACGAGTCCGGCGTTTGGCCCGCTTACCTGCAACGCTGGCGTCATCCGCGTGGCGGATGGCCATATTGAGCAGGTCATCGACGTCCGCTTCCCCGATAGCACCAGTGCCGATACCATCCGCGAGCAGCTCGACCCGCTCGTGGGCCGTTTTGGCGTGACGTGCCAGCTGGGTCGCGCTAAGGTGCCGTTCTCGGTGTCTGCCGACGATCCGGCCGTGAAGGCGCTTATTGATACCTATAACGAGTTTACGGGCAAGCATGCTGAGCCCTTTGCCATGGGCGGTGGCACGTACGCACGCAACTTTGCCCGCGCCGTCTCATTTGGCCCCGAGGAAACCGGCCTGGAGCTGCCCGCATGGGGCGGCCAGATGCACGGCCCCAACGAGTGCGCCAACGAGGAACAGCTCAAGCAAGCGCTCAAGATTTATATCGTGGCGATCCTGCGCTTGAATGAGCTGGAGCTTTAAGGTTACGCGGTTTCCCAATCTAAGTTGCGGTGGAATAGTTCCTAGAATGGGCCATTTGATGGCCAAACAGGAACTATTTCACCGCAACTTCGTTTTTATTGGTGTAAAAGACTGGCCATGTTTGGCGGCGGGTTTGTTATTCGTTTGTAAAGGCTGGGCCGCGCTTGCGGTAAGGGTTTATCAAATGCCCGTAAGAAACCGCAGTTGGCGCGGGCGCTGCCCGATCGAGGCCGTATCTTTCCAAACAGCAAAGCGGGCAGGGTGTCCGCGAGTCGCATGTATGAAAGGAAGATCATGCTCGATCAGGCTTATTCTCGTCGTCAGTTCCTCGGCCTCGCTGGTGGTCTCGCCAGCATCGTCGGTCTCGGCCTCGTTGGTTGCGGCGGCTCAGGTGCCTCCGGCACCGCCGACAAGGGTAGCGCCGCCGCTGCCGAGTCCGTCTCCGGTGAGGTGACCTACGACGGTGCCTCCTCGTTCCAGGCTCTCGTCGAGGCTGCTGCCGAGAAGTTCATGGACGCCAACCCGGACGTCTCCGTCTCCGGCTCGGGCAACGGTTCGGGCAAGGGCCTGACCGCTGTTGCCGCCGGCACCGTCACCGTCGGTAACTCCGACGTCTTCGCCGAGACCAAGCTCGAGGCCGATCAGGTCAAGAACCTCGTCGACCACGAGGTCGCCGTCGTGGGCATGGGCCCCGTCGTCTCCAAGAACGTGAAGGTCGACGATCTGTCCCTCGAGCAGCTCAAGGGCATCTTCTCTGGCCAGATCACCAACTGGAAGGAGGTCGGCGGCGACGACGCCACCATCGTCGTTCTCAACCGCAAGGCCGGCTCCGGTACCCGCGCCACCTTCGAGGCCGCCGTCTTTGGCGACGAGGCCGTCGACTTTAAGGGCGACGCCGAGCTCGACAAGTCCGGCGACGTCCAGACCCAGATGGCCAGTACCGACAACGCCATTTCCTACCTCGACTTCTCGCACTTTGACGATTCCAAGTTCAACGCCGTCAAGGTCGAGGGTGTCGAGCCCAAGAGCAAGAACGTCACCGACGACTCCTTCAAGATCTGGGCGACCGAGCACATGTACTGCGCCAAGGACGCCGACGAGGCCACCAAGGCCTTCCTGGACTTTATGCTTTCCGACGACGTCCAGGGCAAGCTTGTCGAGGAGCAGGGCTTTATCCCTGTCTCTGCCATGAAGGTCGTCAAGGACGCCAGCGGCAAGGTCTCCGCTAAATAGGTAATCGCCCCGGAAAGGTTTGCAATGGCAAAACAGCTGCCAAAGCGCGACCTTGAGAACGTGGGCCTGGGCGTCACGGGCGCGTGCGTAGCGCTCGTGACGCTTGTCGTTGCCGCGCTCATCTTTATGGTCGCCCAAAAGGGCCTCTCGGCTTTTTTCAAGGATGGCGTTTCGGTCGTCGAGTTCTTCACCGGCACCAAGTGGGACCTGGCCAACACAGCCGAAAACGGTCTGCCTTACACCGGCGCCCTGCCTCTGATCGTCGCCTCGTTTGCGGTCATGGTGCTCTCCACGCTCATCGCGCTGCCCATCGCCATCGGCTCTGCCATCTTTGCGGTCGAGATTAGCCCTAAGTTTGGTTCCAAGGTCTTTCAGCCGCTTATTGAGCTTTTGACCGGTATTCCCTCGGTCGTCTTTGGCTTGATCGGCTTTCACGTTGTCGTCGGCCTTATGAAGAGCGTTTTCCACGTGAGCACGGGCTTGGGTATCCTGCCCGGTGCCATCGTACTGGCCGTCATGATCCTGCCGACCATGACCACGCTTTCGGTCGACGGCCTGCGCGCCATGCCCGACAGCTACCGCCAGGGCTCGCTCGCGCTGGGCTACACCCGCTGGCAGACCATCTGGCACGTGGTGCTCAAGTCCGCCATGCCGTCGCTCATGACTGCGGTCATCCTGGGTATGACCCGCGCCTTTGGCGAGACGCTCGCCGTGCGCATGGTTATCGGCGGCATCGAGGCCATGCCGATGTCGCTGCTGTCGCCGGCGTCCACTATCACCACCACGCTCACCACGTCCATGGCGGTCTATGCCGAGGGCTCGGCCCAGGATGATGTTCTGTGGGCACTCGGCCTGCTGCTGATGGGCATGAGCCTCATCTTCATCCTGATCATCCACCTTATCGGCCGCAAGGGGGCGAAGGCTCGTGGCTAGCACGCGTATCCACATCGACGAGGCGAGGCTCGGGCGCGTCCAAAAGCAGGACCGCTTCGTCACGGGCGTGTTGACGGCGATCGTCGCCATCGTCATGCTCATCGTCATCTCCATGGTGGCCTATATCCTGTTCGAGGGCATCTCGACGCTGTTCCAGCCGGGCTTTCTCACAGAGCCGTCGCGCGCCAACGGAACGCAGGGCGGCGTGCTCTACCAGCTGTTCGACTCGTTCTACCTGCTGCTGATCACTCTGATCATCTCGGTGCCCATCAGCCTAGGCGGAGCGGTCTTCCTGGTTGAGTACGCGCCGAACGGCCCTATCCGCGACATCGCCTCCACCGCCATCGAGACGCTGTCCTCGCTGCCTTCCATCGTCGTCGGCATGTTCGGCTTTCTGGTGTTCTCGGTGCAGCTGGGCTGGAAGTACTCCATTATCTCCGGCGCCGTCGCGCTCACCATGTTCAATATCCCCATCCTGGTGCGCGTGATCCAGCAGGCGCTCGAGGACGTGCCGCAGGCCCAGCGCGATGCGTGCCTGGCCATGGGCCTCACCCGTTGGGAGGCCACGCTGCACATCCTGATTCCCGAGGCCATGCCTGCCATCGTGACCGGCATCGTGCTTTCGGCCGGCCGCGTTTTTGGCGAGGCCGCGGCGCTGCTCTTTACCTCGGGCATGAGCTCGCCGGTTCGCCTGAACTTCTTGAGCTTTAACCTGTCGAGCCCTACCTGCGCCTGGAACGTGTTCCGCCCCGGCGAGTCGCTCGCCGTGCATATCTACAAGATCTATGGCGAGGGCAGCCCCGAGGCCCAGCAGATCGTCTGGGGCACCGCTGCACTGCTGATGATTTGCGTGCTGCTGTTTAACGTAATCGCCCGCATTGTGGGCAAGCAACTGGCAAGGAAGATGACGGCCGAATGAGCGAGATGAATGTAACGCCCGCAACCGAGGCGGCATCGTCCGACACCCAGGACTTCCTGTCGAGCGTGGGGGAGAGCGAGAAGCGCGTGCGCGTGAGCGGCAAGGCCGTGAGCGACGAGGTCGTGCTCTCCACCAAGGACGTCAACGTGTACTATGGCGACCACCATGCGCTGCACAATACGTCGCTCGACTTTCACAAGGGCGAGATCACGGCACTCATCGGGCCTTCGGGCTGCGGTAAGTCGACCTTCTTGCGCAGCCTCAACCTTATGAATCGCGAGATTCGCGGCTGCCGCGTGGAGGGCGAGATCAACTACTGCGGGCGCAACGTGAACACCAAAGCCGAGAACACGTACGAGCTGCGCCGTTCCATTGGCATGGTGTTCCAGCAGCCCAACCCGTTCCGCAAGTCCATTCGCGACAACATCACGTTTGCGCCTAAGCGCCACGGCATCACCGACCGCGACGAGCTCGACCGCATGGTCGAGGAGAGCCTGCGCGGCGCGGCGCTTTGGGACGAGGTCAAGGACAAGCTCGACAAGAGCGCCTACGCGCTTTCGGGCGGCCAGCAGCAGCGTCTGTGCATTGCGCGCACGCTGGCGCTCAACCCCGAGGTGATCCTGTTTGACGAGCCCTGCTCGGCGCTCGACCCCATCTCGACGTTGGCGATCGAGGACCTTATGTCGTCGATTGTGGCCGAGCGCGCCATCGTCATCGTGACGCACAACATGGAGCAGGCGTCGCGCGTGTCCAACCGCACGGCGTTCTTCTACATGGGCGATATGGTCGAGTACGACGAGACCGACGAGATTTTCCAACGGCCCAAGGATAAGCGGCTGAATGATTACCTCACCGGCATGTTCTCCTAGTCCGGGTCATGCTTGAGGCCCGCGGTGGCCACGGTCGCCACGGGACTGATTGGAGAGGCGGGTCATCTCTTGTGGGAGATGGCCCGCCTTTTTGCTCTGCGACCGAAACGACCGCCACAAAGGGGACAGGCGCCTTCGTGGTGGTTTGGGGTGGGGCTCGCTGCTATCATGGACAACGTTGAATTTCTACGAAGGAGCAGGGCATATGGCGATTCTTTTGGGATGCGATTCCGTCAGCCTAGAGTTTCCCACCAAGCATATTTTCGATAGCGTGACGCTCGGCGTGGGCGAGGGCGACCGCATTGGTATTGTCGGCAAAAACGGCGACGGCAAGTCGACGCTGCTGAGCGTGCTCGCCGGCACGCTGGAGCCCGATGACGGGCGCGTGACGCACCGTCGCGGCACCACGATCGGTCTGCTCGGCCAAAAGGACAACTTGGTCGATACCGACACCGTGCATCATGCCGTCGTGGGCGACACGCCCGAGTATGAGTGGGCGTCGAGTCCGCGTACGCGCCAGATTCTGGCTGGCCTTATTAGCGATGTGCCCTGGGAGGGCACGGTGGGCGAGCTTTCGGGCGGCCAGCGCCGTCGCGTGGACCTCGCGCGCCTGCTGATCGACGACTATGACGTGCTCATGCTCGACGAGCCCACCAATCACCTGGACATGCGCACCATCAACTGGCTCGCGCGTCACTTAAAGGCCCGCTGGCAGCGCGGTCAGGGCGCCATGCTCGTGGTCACGCACGACCGCTGGTTCTTGGACGAGGTCTGCACCAGCATGTGGGAGGTCCACGACGGCCAGGTCGATCCCTTCGAGGGCGGCTACTCCGCATATATCCTTCAGCGCGTAGAGCGCGACCGCATGGCCGCCGTCACCGAGGAGCGCCGTCGCAACATGGCACGCAAGGAGCTCGCGTGGCTGAGCCGCGGCGCCCAGGCGCGTTCCACCAAGCCCAAGTTTCGCGTGGATGCCGCTCGTGAGCTGATCGCCGACGTGCCGCCCGTGCGTGACGAGCTGGAGCTCAAGCGCTTGGCCGTGAGCCGCTTGGGCAAGCAGGTTATCGATGTGGTCGACGTGGATGCCGGCTATGCCGATACCGACGGCGCGCCCAAGCAGGTGCTCACCGATGTGACCTGGCTCATTGGTGCGGGCGACCGCTATGGCCTTTTGGGCGAGAACGGCGCCGGTAAGTCGACGCTGCTCGACGTGATCCAGGGCAAGATTGAACCCACGCGCGGCCGCGTGAAGATTGGCCAGACAGTGCGCTTTGGCGTGCTGTCGCAGCAGCTCGAGGAGCTCGAGCCCTACATGGGCGACACGATCCGCGAGGTGCTCGGCAACTATAAGAAGTACTACGTCATCGACGGCAAGGAGACTTCGCCCGAGAAGCTCTGCGAGCGTCTGGGCTTTACGACGCAGCAGCTCTGGAGCCGCATCGGCGATCTTTCGGGCGGCCAGCGCCGTCGCCTGTCGCTGTTGCTGACGATTCTGGACGAGCCCAACGTGCTCATCCTGGACGAGCCGGGCAACGACCTGGATACCGACATGCTCGCGATTGTCGAGGACCTGCTGGACGGCTGGCCCGGCACGCTGATTCTGGTGACGCACGACCGCTTTTTGATGGAGCGCGTGACCGACCAGCAGTGGGCGCTGCTCGACGGCCACCTGACGCATATGCCCGGTGGCGTGGACCAGTACCTGCGCCTGTGCAACGCTACCGCCGAGGGCGAGCCCGTGGGCGCGCCGAGCGCCAAGACCGGCACGTTCGACACCGGTGCCGCGGCAGCTGCGGCCGAAAAGCCCAAGTCGAGCGGTCAGCCCAACGGCCTGTCCAACGCCGAGCGCCAGAAGCTCCGCCGCGAGGTGAGTTCGCTCGAGCGCAAGATGGAGACGCAGCGCACCCGCGTTGAGGAGGCCGAGGCAGCAATGGCCCAAGTCGATCCCACCAACTACACGGCGCTCGGCGAGCAGCAGGCAAAGATCGACGAGGCTCACGCTGCCATGGACGAGCTGGAGATGGCGTGGCTCGAGGCGAGCGAAAAGCTCGAGGGCGAGGAGTAGACGAGAATGATCAAAGCCGCGTTTTTCGATATCGACGGCACGCTGCTGAGCTTTAAGACCCACCGGATTCCGGCGTCGGCGCAGCAGGTGCTCGACAGCTTTCACGAGCAGGGGATTGCGTGCGTGATCGCCACGGGCCGTCCGACCTACCAGATGCCGGACTGGCTGTTCGACCTGGGCTGGGATGCGTACATTACGCTTTCGGGCCAGCACTGCTTTGATGCCGAGGGGGTTTACCGCAGCTGCCCGATCGATTCGGACGACGTCGCGGTGATTGTGGACCAGGTGGCGCAGGGGCGCTACGACTCGCTGTGCATGCAGGGCGAGAACTCGTTTGTGAACCGCCTGTCCGAGCGCGTGGTGACGGCTGGCAGCAACGCGGGAATCGTCTACCACGAGGAGCCGTTTGAGCACGCCTTTGACGCATCGGTCTACCAGTTTTGCGCCTTTGTGGACCCGGCCGACGAGCATATCGTGACCGACGCCGTGTCGCATTCGCTCACCACGCGCTGGTGCGACCTGTTCTGCGACATTATTCCCGCTAACGGCGGCAAGGACCTGGGCGTGGCGGCGACGCTCGAGCGGCTTGGTATCGACGCGAGCGAGGCGATTGCCTTTGGCGACGGCGAGAACGACCTGTCGATGTTTGCCGCCGTGGGCACGAGCGTGGCCATGGGCAACGCACAGGACACGGTGAAAGCTGCGGCGACCTATGTGACGACTGCCGTGGACGACGACGGCATCTACAACGCTGCGAAGCACTTTGGCCTGTTATAGCTGCGGCTCGGCACTTGGGGACGTTCCTTTCCTGCCGGCAGCTGGGGACACTCCTTGCGGTGCGTCCCCATTTTGTTTTCGTCTCGCACGTTTTGTGAAACACGGCTAACTTTTAGACAAAGTAGTAAGACATGGGCAACTTTTGCGGTAAAGTTAGCCGTGGAAAGTATCCAAAGGCTAACTAGCAATCATCGCGAAAGGCGGCCCATGGCCCTACGTGAATCCGGAGAAGACTATCTCGAATCGATCTACGTTCTGTCGGAACGTCAGGGCGTCGTGCGCTCGATCGACGTTGCGGAGTACCTCGGTGTAACTAAGGCGAGCGTTTCCAAGGCCATGGCGACGTTGGAAAGCAACGGCTATGTCGAAATGGGCAAGCGAGATGTTCATCTGACGGAGCGTGGTCTGGAGGTCGCTCGTCAAATGTGGGAGCGTCACTGCTTTTTCGTGGGGCTGCTAGAGGATGCGGGTGTTTCGGCTGAGGTCGCGTCGCAAGAGGGCTGCCACATGGAGCACTGCCTAAGCGAGGAAAGCTTCGAGAAGCTGAGGGCGATGCTGGGACGGGACGGTGCTTCGGCGCCAATAATGACCGACTAGCACTCCCGCAGCGGCGCGCCTCCCGCGCCGGAACGGCGCGGGACAGCGACCGAGACGAGTGGTCCCACCAACTAAGTCCAACTCAGACAAGGAACCCCACCAGCAAGCGATGCCCAAGAACCGCCAGCAACGTTACCGCAGGCCGGGGCCGGGCTTGGTTTTGAAAACATTCCGCAGACCAGAAGTGCCCCCGTTCGTAGCTCCGAAGGAGCAGAACGGGGGCACTTCATTGGTCGAGGACGTTTTCAAAACCAAGCCCGGCCCCGGCCGGACAGCCCACGAACGCTACAAGTTCTTGACACCCATCGCGCGCATGGCGTTCAGGATGGCGATGATCGCCACACCCACATCGCCGAACACGGCAAGCCACATGTTGGCGATGCCCAGTGCCGCAAGCACCAGAATCAGCAACTTAATGCCCAGCGCAAAGATGATGTTCTGCCAAACAATCGACATGGTCTTGCGCGCCACGCGGATCGCGCGGGAGATGTTGGACGGTTTGTCGTCCATGAGCACCACGTCGGCGGCCTCAATCGCGGCGTCGGAACCCATAGCGCCCATGGCAATGCCAACGTCTGCGCGGGTGAGCACAGGCGCATCGTTGATGCCGTCGCCGACAAAGGCGAGCTTGCCCTTGCCCGATTCGGCTGCCAGCAATGCCTCGACGCGCTCGACCTTGTCGCCCGGCAGCAGCTGCGCGTGGAACTCGTCGAGCCCCAGCTGCTTGGCCACCGCAGCAGCCACTTCCTCGCGGTCGCCCGTGAGCATGACGGTGCGCTTGACGCCGGCGGCGTGCAGGTCGCGGATCGTCTGCTCGGCGTCGGCCTTTATGGTGTCGGCAATTACAATGTGGCCGGCATAGATGCCATCGACTAGCACGTGGAGGATGGTGCCGACGACCTCGCAATCGGGCGCTTTGACTCCGGCCGCGGCGAGCATCTTTGCGTTGCCGACGACGACGTGCTTGCCGTCGATGGTTGCCGTCACGCCGTGGCCCGCGTCGTTGGCGGAGTCGCTAACGCGCTTTGGGTCGACCACGCCCTGGTAGGCGACGCGTACGGACTGCGCGATGGGGTGATCGGAGAACGACTCAGCAAGGGCTGCGACTTCGAGCAGCGACTGCTCGGTATAGCCGGCCTCGGGGTGTACCGCGACCACCGAGAACGTGCCGTTGGTGAGGGTGCCCGTCTTGTCAAAGACGACGGTGTCCACATCGGCGAGCGTCTCGAGGTAGTTAGAACCCTTGATGAGAACGCCCAGCTTGGAGGCGCCGCCGATGCCGCCAAAGAAACTGAGCGGTACGCTGATCACGAGCGCGCACGGGCAGCTGACGACCAGGAAAGTCAGGCCGCGCAGGATCCAGTCGGACCAGGCGCCGGTGACCAAGCCGCCGCCGAGCGCGAGTACCGCGGCAGCGCCGGTGACGGCGGGCGTGTAGACGCGGGCGAAGCGCGTGATGAAGTTCTCGGTGCGCGCCTTCTTCTCGCTAGCGTTTTCCACGAGCTCCAGGACGCGTGCGACGGTGGACTCGCCAAACGGCTTGGTGGTGCGTACGTGGATGAGGCCCGTCATGTTGATGCAGCCGCTGATGATATCGTCGCCGGACTTGGCGGGGCGGGGAACTGACTCGCCCGTGAGTGCGGCGGTGTCGAGCTGGGTTTCGCCCTCGACGATGACACCGTCGATAGGCACGCGCTCGCCGGGCTTGACCACGATCACGGTGCCGACGGCGATGTCGTCGGGGAAGACCTGCCCGAGCGTGCCGTCGGGCTGTTCGACGTTAGCGTAGTCGGGCGCGATGTCCATCATGGCACTGATCGACTTGCGGCTCTTGCCCACGGCGTATGCCTGGAACAGCTCGCCGACCTGGTAGAACAGCATGACGGCGGCGCCTTCGGCCATGTGCGGGTCGGTATCGGGGAAGAGCACCATGGCAAACGCGCCGATGGTCGCGACTGCCATAAGGAAGCTCTCATCGAAGGCCTTGCCGCGGCGGATGTTATTGAATGCCTTTTGCAGCACGTCGTAGCCGGCAATCAAAAACGGCACGAGGAACAGCACAAAGCTGGCGTAGATGTCGCCCGGGGTGCCGAATGCGGCGGCGAGGGTGCCGAGCTCCTCGAGGGCGTACACCACGGCAAAAATGCCCAGCGCTACCAGGATGCGGTTGCGCTTATGCTCGAGCGACTCTTTTTTCTTGCGCTTCTTCTTTTTCTTTTTGGGGTCGGCGATGGCCATGACTCGTATCCTCCCAATTGAATGTATGAACACTCGATCATATAATTTCGCGAGCAAAGGCCGCGGCAAGCGCGGCCTTGCAGATTGGCGTAAACCTGGGCTAGAGAATGATCTCGCAGTCCGGCTCGGCGTCGGCCGTAAACTCTACAACGCGGTTGAGCACCTCGTCGAACTCGGCGTCATCGGCCTCGAGCGTCAACTTCTGGGTCATAAAGTTGACGGACACGGATTTGACGCCCTCGAGCTTGGTCAGCTCGTCCTGAAGCTCACGCGCGCAGTTGGCGCAGTCGATCTCGTCGAGTTTAAACTGCTTTTTCATGGTGGGTTCCTTTCTCTGTATTTGCGGCTTGGGTGCAGGCCGCGCTGGTACCGTGGTTGGTCGCTATTCGCAGATGTGGCTCATGCCTTGGTTGAGCATGGTGTAGACGTGGTCGTCGGCGAGCGAGTAGAGGATATTGCGCCCGTCGCGCCGGAATTTAACCAGGTGCGACTGCTTGAGTGTGCGCAGCTGGTGCGACACCGCGGACTGCGAGGTTTCGGTCGCTTCGGCGATGTCTGCCACGCAGAGCTCGCGGCCCATGAGGGCATAGAGGATCTTGATGCGCGTGGTGTCGCTGAAGACCTTGAACAGGTCGGCGAGGTCGTAGAGAAGCTCCTCGTCGGGAAGGTCCTCGGGCGAGCAGGTGGTCGGGATCGCGGGCTCGGTGGCCTCGATGTCGAGTTTCGTTTCATCAACGCGGATGCTCATTGCAATATCCTTTCATATGAACATGCGCTCATATAATTTACTTTCGATTATATGAGTGCATGTTCATATGTCAATACAATTTGCGATAATTTCGATGGCTGCTTTCCGCCTCTGCGATTTTCTGTGGGTTGGGAGACATCGGCGCAATGCTCGCCAACATATTTCGAGATGTTCGGCCAGCATGCTAAGAAAGCCACCTTGAGAAACATTCGAACTGTTCATATTTGTACTTTATCGTGTTAAATACCGCGAGAATCAGTTCTTCCTCTACGGGAGTTCCTGCAGAATCAGTTTTATCTAAAGTTATATTGAGCATTGCTGCAGCCAATCTGGCACATCAGTGGCCGAATAAGTCGAAAAATGTAGGTGGATATCCGCAGAGATCGCCTTTAGAAGAGCGAATTCTCAATTAGATCAATAATCGTGTCGTCTTCCGTGCGGTTTTCATCGATTTTTGCGAACATGTCGCATTCCCAAGGCCCATTGATTTCCTCAGCAAGGGCCCCGACGTGTTGCATGTCGTCGGGTTCGGGCACATCGTTGATGCTCGGGTCATCAGCTTGCGGATATTGGCTTGCAATTTCGCGCTTGGCGGCCTCTTCTTCTCTGAGTGTCTCCAGGACGCGGCGACCGTATTCGAAGTAGCGCCGCAAGACAAATTGACGAAGAGTTTCTTGCAGGATGGCGAAGTTATCCGGGAGTCGACCGGGCCATATCTTCTCGCGAATGCGAATCGCTTCCATGACCCGTTTAAAAGCGGACTGCTTGAAAAACGAATGACGATTAACCGTGATAACGGCATATCCCATGTTTCGCAGCGTGTTTCGGCGCTCCTCGTCAATTGATTGCTGCTCGGGCTCGTCGTGGTAAAAGCCGTTGTATTCGATATCGGTCATCGAATTTTCGAGCAGCGCGTCGAGGTAGAAAACCGTCCGTCGCGTTAGGGCGGCGTATCTTTTGGGGACTGGGATCGGATAATCCGTTTTGATAGCGCGTATGGCTAAGCCACCCATTGACTTGGGCATTGTCAGCATCATGACAAACGCCGTTTCGAGTGGGGAGCGACAGCCTTTGCGTACATAAGAAAGTGCCTTAAGTGCTTTATTAGATCCACGATACCCCGATGCCTCTGAAAAGAAGGCTCTGAGCTCTTCAACGCTGGTTAGGGCTGGGCGCTCGCGATATTGAGTTTCGTCGGACGTTCCAAGCGCGTAGGAGCCGCAGATTTCAAAGTAATACTCAACGAGCTCCGAAAGGTTGAGGTCGGCTGTTGCTTCTAACGCGCACAGCTTGATATCGACGATGTAGACGTTCGGCTCGAGTTCTAGGTAGCTTTCTGCATCAAACGTATAGCGCGTGCAGTGGCAGATGCAGCCCTTGCGGTGCCTTTTGGCATTATTGGAAAACGTCAGCACATGGATGCGTTCAGAATCGACATTCTTTCTGTTGAGCCATGCTCGTGCCGCTTCCAGGTCGGACGTGGTCGGCGCAGACACCCTGATCTTTTCCATAGGTATGGGACCGGTCGCGTAGCTTGCGAGCGAGTTGGCTGTTTGGTATACAGCGCGTGCCGTGGTATGTGACAGAATGATTCCCATACGCGCATGATGGCATAGCGGACGCCGCATACGCCCGAAACTTCGGGCAACGGTATTGGGGCGCGGCTTATCTTCTGCGAACGGTGGGTTTTTGAGCTGTCGGATTGAGGGAACAGCTTCGGCTGGGGATGTTTCTGCCGGCTGTCCCTTTTTGATGAACTTTAGTTGCGGATTCGTAGCTACTAAGCGTTTTTGCCGACCGCTCAGATGGCGTGAATTTTTGTGGTGTAAGAGGGAGGGCCGCGTCAGCGCCCCCTGCGCCTAAGGCTATTCCGCCACGCCGTGGCGGTCAAGGACCTCCCTTATGACCTCGTGCGCGGCCAGCCTGACCGCCTCGAGCCTCTCGCCCTCGAGCGGTTCCGGGGCCGGGGCCGGGGCGGACGCGCGGGCGGCCGACTCGGGCGCGGCGACCCGGTGGGCGGCCCACCTGCCCTCCTCTCCGGCGAGCACCGCGCACACGAGCCGCATCATGGACGCCTCGGAGGGGAACGACTGCACCGAGCGGTACCTCCTCTTGATCTCGCGGTTCGCGCGCTCCTGCACGTTGTTCGTCCTGATCTTCTGCCAGTGCTCGCGGGGGAAGGACATGAAGGCGAGCGCGTCCTCCCTCGCGCCCTCGAAGACGTCGCCGGCCGCGCGGGAGAGGGCGCGTGTTAGCGTCAATCTATTTTTCACCAGTTTCGCTAAACAGGCGCACCGTTCG
>CAUAJK010000045.1:0-14921 GCA_958429345.1 uncultured Collinsella sp.
TGGCTCATGATGTCGCCGCGCTGGTGCGTGTCGAAGTAGCGAATCGGCAGGTCCTGCATGCGGTTGAACATCTTCTCGCGCAGCTTCTCGAGCGAGCCCTGCGTGACGATGGCCATGGCGCGGTTCCAGAACAGTGAGGACAGGATGCCGACGCCGTAGATGCAGGCGAGGGTGGTCACGAGCTGTGCGATTTTGGGCTGTGCGGCTTCCCAATCGCCCGACTGCCACGATTCGCTAATAATCTGCAGGGCGCTCTGAAGGAAGGTCGCGCCGATGGAGTTGATGATGGCGCAGAGCACCACGCCGACGACGACGAGGGGCAAAAGCACGGGGTAGAAGCCAAAGAGCGTCTTGATGAGGCGCGACATGGTGCCGCCCTTGCGGTTGAGCGCGCGCTCGGCGGTCGTTGCCTTACTCATGTGCCTCGCCTCCTTCCTGGGTCTGGGCTTGCGTTACGGTCGTATCGGTGTTGGCCTCGACGGCCCCTTCGCCCTCGGCAGACATCTTGTTCTGCGAGGTAAAGGTTTCGCGGTAGATCTCGCTCGTCTTGAGCAGCTCGTCGTGGTTACCGATTTGAGCGATACGGCCGCCCTCCATGACGATGATGCGATCGGCGTCCTGCACGGAGCTGATGCGCTGGGCGATGATGAGCTTGGTCGTGTTGGGCAGATAGCTTGCCAGCCCTGCGCGAATCTTGGCGTCGGTCTTGGTGTCGACGGCGCTGGTGGAGTCGTCCAGGATCAAGATCTTGGGGCGACGCAGCAGGGCACGCGCAATGCACAGGCGCTGCTTCTGACCGCCCGAGACATTGGAGCCGCCCTGTTCAATCCAGGTGTCATAGCCCTTGGGGAAGCCGTCGACAAACTCGTCGGCACAGGCCAGGTGCGCTGCCTCGCGGACCTCTTCGTCAGTGGCATTCGGGTCTCCCCAACGCAGGTTCTCGGCGATGGTGCCGCTAAACAGCACGTTTTTCTGCAATACCATGGCCACTTGGTGGCGCAACGCGTCCAGGTCGTAGTCGCGCACGTCCATGCCGCCCACGCGCACGGTGCCTTCGGTGGCGTCATACAGGCGGGCAATGAGGTTTACGAGCGTGGACTTGGCCGAGCCAGTGCCGCCGATGATGCCGATGGTCTCGCCGCTCGTAATGTGCAGGTCGATGTCGTCGAGCGCCTGGCGTTTCGCATGCGCGGAATACTTAAAGCTCACGTGGTCAAAGTCGATGGAGCCGTCGGCAACCTCGAGCACGGGCTCGGCGGGATCAGCAATCGTGGGCTCGGCGGCAAGCACCTCGGTAATGCGGTGTGCCGATTCGTCGGCCATGGTCACCATGACAAAGATCATCGACAGCTGCATCAGGCTCATAAGGATCTGAAAGCCATAGGTAAAGATCGAGGAGAGCTGGCCCACGTCGAACAGCGTGCCCTGGCTTGTGATGATGAGCTTGGAGCCCAGGTAGATGATGACGACAAATGCGCCGTTGACGCAGATGTTCATCATGGGGTTGTTAAAGGCGAGCAGCTTCTCGGCGCGGGTGAAGTCCATCTGGACGTCGCGTGCGGCGGTCGCGAACTTCTCTTTCTCAAAGTCTTCGCGCACGTAGCTCTTAACCACGCGCATGCCGGTGACGTTTTCCTCGACGGACTCGTTAAGGGCGTCGTACTTGTGGAACACGCGCGAGAAGATGGGGCGTACCTTAAAGATGATAAAGAACAGTCCAAAGCCCAGCAGCGGAATGATGACCAGGTAGACCATGGCGACGCTGCCGCCCATGATAAATGCCATGGTAAAGGCGAAGATCAAGACCAGCGGCGCGCGCACGGCGATACGGATGATCATCATAAAGGCCTGCTGAACGTTGTTGATGTCAGTGGTCAGACGCGTGACGAGCGAGGAGCTCGAGAACTCATCGATGTTGGCAAAGCTGAACGTCTGGATTTTGTAGAACAGGTCGTGACGCAGGTTCTTGGCGAAGCCGCAGCTCGCATGGCTGCAGGTGACGCCGGCAGCGGCGCCTAAAGCAAGCGACGTCAGCGCGATGAGCGCCAAAAAGCCTGCGGTGGGAAGCATCTCGGCTACGGTGGCACCGTCTTTGATGGCGTCGATCAGGTTGGCGGTGATAAATGGAATCAGCACCTCGCAGAGCACCTCGCCAAGCACCAAAAGCGGCGTGGCAACAGCGACTTTCATATAGTCGCGGATGCTGCCCATGAGGGTTTTAATCATCCAGTTCCTCCCAGGTTACACGGATTTTCTCGAGCATTTCGGCGAGCTGCTCGCGCTCGTCGTGAGTGAGGGCACTAAAGGCCCGTTCTCTAAAGCGGATGCGGGCCGCCTGGTCGATGCGGGCGTTTTCCCGGCCGGTTTCGGTCAGGCGAATGGTGAGTTGCCGTCGATCCTTGGGGTTACGGCTGCGTTCAATGAGGCCGTTGACCTCGAGCTTGGACAGGATCTCGGAAAGCGACCCCGGCTTGAGGTCAAAGTGCATGCCGAGTTCCTGCTGCGACATCTCGCCGCCGGGCTGCTTGGCCAGCAGGCAGATGATGGGCGCCTTGCCGGACACGCCTCCGCCATGAAAATGCATGTAATGGCCGCAAAAACCCAGGCCGCTCAGGATGCGCTTGGCGAGTTTGTCTTCCGAGCTAACCGCTTCGGGTACATCCGCCGGCTGTGACGGGTCGCCGCCGGGCTCGTGCGAACAAAGGTTAAGAGGTTCATCGCACATGAATTAGTGTTGCTCCTTTCTTTAGTTAGGTAGTGGAATTGTTTTGTGCCTAACCAATCTAGGAGCATGAGAAATGAATGTCAAGGTACCAAAGTAGTTGTTGCGCGGTTTTACCAAACCGCGCAACGGCTCGGCGCTGCAAACCCGCCAGAGCGGCAATCTGCCTTTCAACTTCGGCGGCATGACCAGAAGGTCAATGCCGCCTCGTTTCAAGGCACCTTGCTCGCTCTGGCGGGTTTTCGCTGACTTCGCCAAAACATCGGCGTTGCCCTTGTTGGGATAGTCGTTGGGGACGCTCTTGTTGAGTGATCCGTGGGGGACGGAGGATAATAGATCATTTTGGGCTGCGGTGACACCCTTCCGAAGCTGCTTTGCCCAAAACTATGCCGGATTACTACGATGAATTCGAAATCTCAGACCTCGGCATTGTTTTTCGGAAAATCACAAGCTGTCTACCTGCGGTTTTGCTGGAGTGCAATTCGTTGTGGTTGGAGACTGGCGGTTTATCGTAGTAATCCGGCATAGTTTTGGAATGGTAGTAAATAGGTGGCAGCTACTGTGCCGCTACCGCCGTGATTTGCCTCCCATTTCCGAAACCTTTCCGCAACAATGCGCTCTTCGCGACCCTAGTGACTGCTCACGACGCCTCCTGCGCTACACTTAGTCGCACTGTGGCGCTGCCGCGCCGCGCCCGAACCAAGGGGGACACTCATGAAGAACACTCAGCTGCTGCTGATTAACGATATGTGCGGCTACGGCAAGGTTGCGCTTTCCGCCATGCTGCCGGTGCTGTCGCACATGGGTTACCGTATCCACAATCTGCCGACGGCACTTGTGTCCGATACGCTCAACTACCCCAAGTTCTACATCCACGACACCACCGAGTACGTGCGTCAGAGTCTTGCCATCTGGGAAGAGCTCGGCTTTGAGTTCGACGCCATCTCGACCGGCTTTATCGTGACCGAGGAAGAGACGCGCATCATCTCGGACTTTTGCCACCGCCGTGCGCAAAAGGGCACCAAGGTGTTCGTCGATCCCATCATGGGTGACAACGGCAAGCTCTATGCGGGCGTGCCCGAGTCCACGATTGGCCTCATGAGGCACCTGCTCGAGTGCGCCGACTACGCGGTTCCCAACTACACCGAGGCGTGTCTGCTCACCGATACGCCTATCGCCGAGCAAATTACGCCCGATGAGGCCCGCGCCCTTGTGGACGCCGTGCGCGAGCTGGGTGCCAAGTCGGTGGTCATTACGAGCGCCGTAGTCAATGGCACGAACGCGGTTATCGGTTACGACCATGTGGCGGGGGAGTACTTTACGATTCCCTTTGAACTCATTCCGGTCTATTTCCCGGGCACGGGCGACACGTTCTCGGCGGTGCTCGTCGGCCGCGTTATGGCAGGTTGGAGTCTGCAGCGCGCGACGTCCGATGCCATGCGTGTGGTGGCTGAGCTTATCGAGCGCAATGCCGACCAAGAGGACAAGTCGGCCGGCCTTCCCATCGAGGCCTGCCTGGATGTGATTGACCATGAGTAATGCTGGCGAGGGCAGCGTCAAGCCTGCGGGCGAGAACGGGCCGCTCGGTGCGCCGCGTGGCAAGCGTCCGCGTATCCGCGTGAGCTGCGTGGACCAGCTGGGTGCGTGC
This sequence comes from uncultured Collinsella sp., assembly GCA_958429345.1. Taxonomy (GTDB): domain Bacteria; phylum Actinomycetota; class Coriobacteriia; order Coriobacteriales; family Coriobacteriaceae; genus Collinsella. Next base: position 4,371 of record CAUAJK010000045.1, read on the forward strand.
CGTTGTCACCATGGTCACAAGCCGGGAGACGTCTTCGACTTCGATCGAGACCGCGGCAAGATGTGCGCCATGGCCTGCCATGTGGGCTTTCCCTATATCGATATTCTGCGCTATGGCGGAACCGTGCCTGGCAACGAGCCCGGCACGGCAAAGTTCTGCTGCCCCGAGGTCGATACGCTGAACGTCTGGCTCGCCGAGATCGTCGACGAATAGTCGAGCGCAATGTGACAAAGGGACAGTCCCTTTGTCACATTCGCCGGTGGTGTTCCTTCTATTGTGCTTGTAATCTCAAATCTCTGCATTTCATCCGATTTTAGGTTCTAAAACTCTGCATTTCATCGATAATCAAGCGTATAAAACTTTGCATTTCATTTGATGACACTGAGGGGAGAGCCTATGCTGCGTAGGAAAATAGCGGCAGAGCTGGAGCGTTGGCTGAAGTCTGCCGAGCAAAAGGCCTTATTCATCACGGGTTCTCGCCAGATCGGCAAAAGCTATTCGATTCGCGCATTTGGCAAAGCCAGCCATGCAACCTACATCGAGCTCAATCTCATGGAAAATCGTCAGGCAAAAGACGCTCTTCTTGAGGCGCGGGATGCCGATGATTTCATCAGCAGGGTGACGCTTCTCTCGGGAAAGTCGATAGCGCCGGGCAAAACGCTCGTGTTTATCGATGAGGTCCAAGAGGCCCCCGACATCATGACGATGGCAAAGTTCCTTGTTGAGGACGGGAGGTGCCGCTGGGCGTTTTCGGGGTCAATGCTCGGGACCCAGTTCAAGGGCGTCAGGTCCTATCCCGTGGGGTATGTCCACGAGCTTAGGATGTTCCCGCTCGATTTTGAGGAGTTTTGCTGGGCAATCGGGGTGAGCGAAGGGGCTCGCCAAACGATACGCGACGCGTGCATCAACGAGAAGCCCATTCCTGGTTACATTCATGACGCGATGATGGCAAACTTCAGGACCTATACCGTTGTCGGCGGAATGCCAGAGGTCGTGCAGCGTTTCCTTGACACGCGGGGCGACCTTGCCTCTGTTCGTCAGCTGCAGTCAGAGCTCAACGAACAGTACCGACGGGATATCTTCAAGTATGCAAGCGGGCGAGCCCTTCAGGTGCAGAGCATCTACGATCAGCTCCCTATTATGCTCGAGGGCGAAAACAAGCGCTTCGTGCTCAATTCCATTGACCCCAAGGCTCACTACGAGAAGTATCAGCGAGATTTTGTATGGCTTGTCGATGCCGGCGTTGCTCTCAAAGCCGATATCGTAACCGAGCCAAAATCGCCCCTGCTCAAGACGGCACGGCCATCGCAGTTCAAGCTATATCAATCGGATACGGGCATGTTGATGGCGCGCTACCCCGTTGGAGTCGCCCAAGCGGCGTATCTTGATAGCAAGGAGCCCAATCTGGGCGGCATTTACGAAAACGTGGTGGCCCAGCAGCTGGCTGCCCAAAATCGCCAGCTTTACTACTATCAGACAAAAAAGCGCGGTGAAGTGGACTTTGTGGTCGATGGACCGGATGGGACGGCTGTTCCGATCGAGGTTAAATCGGGCTCCTATTACCACGCGCACGCTGCGCTCGGTCATGTGCTTGATACGGCTGAATATGGCGTAAGGCTCGGGATTGTTTTCTCGAGAGGCAACGTTGAGCGCAACGGAGCAGTTCTCTATTTGCCGCTATATGCGACCTGGGCTCTTTCGGATGTTTTGGGCGACTCCTGCGCCGAGGGGATAAAGCTGGAGATCAATCCGGTCTAGGGCCAGTCCCGGATGTGACAAAGGGGCAGTCCCTTTGTCACATCCATGAGCGTGGATTTTCTCCCGTTTAGAGCGCACTCGAACGCTCGAAGTGGGAGAAAATCCACGCTCGTTTTATGCCGATGGCGTGGCCCGTGTGCCCGCGCCGCCCGAGCGCCTACAGCTGCTCGAGCATGGCGGTGCAACCGGCGAGTACATCGCGGTAGGTGGCGTCGAAATTGCCGGTGTACCAGGGGTCGGCCACGTCGCCGGGGCGATCGGTCCAATCGAGCAGGCGCGAGATCTTGCCATCGGGGTCCTTCCCAAAAATTCGGTACAGGGCGCGGGCGTTCTCGTCGTCCATATAGACAATGTGGTCCCAGTCGCCATACTCCGCGCGACGCACCTGACGTGCGCGATGTGCGACGACGGGAATCCCGACCTCGCGTAGCTTGGCAACGGTACCGTGGTGTGGCGGGTTGCCGATCTCCTCGGTCGAGGTCGCCGCGGAATCGATGGCAAACTCCGCCTCGCGCCCAGCGCGGCGCACGAGCTCGGTAAACACCGACTCGGCCATCGTCGAGCGGCAGATGTTTCCATAGCAGATAAACAGTACACGTTGCATATGCGGTTTCCTTTCGATCGCCATCATCGAGCTCGAGTATCGCATCTACGCCTGCGCCATCGCCCTCTTGCGTTCCCAGCGAGCCAGCTTAATCGTCACCAGCGTGAGCGTCCAGGCCACAAGCGAGAACACGGCACCCACTGCGCCCACGTACGCAATGCCAACGCTGCTTACCACGGCGCCGCCCACCGCGGTGCCAAACGAAATGCCAACATTAAACGCCATGGGCTCAACCGAACTTGCGAGTACCATCGACTTGGGATGGCGGCTGCGTGCCACGTCCATAAAGTGCGTGATGCACGACACCGAGAACAGGTACATGAGCAGCGCCAGGCTAAAGACAAAGACCAGCGCGAGCGGCATGGTGCCGCCCACAGCAAACAGTCCGAGTAACGCTGCAGCCTGCAGCACAAACGTCACGAGTAGCGCCTTCATGCCAAAGCGCGCATCGATCCATCCGCCCAGGATGTTCGAGATCAGGCAGAACACGCCGTAGGCCATGAGCGTGGTACTGGCTTCGACCGTGCCCATGCCCAGCACCTGCTCAAGATAAGGCGTCACGTAGCCGTAGAAAACGTAGACCGACCCCACGCCAAACAAAAAGATGAGCATGCCGGTGATGATGCTCGGCTCGCGTAGCAGACCCGCCTGCTCGCGAAAAGTGGCGGGCTCGTCGGTTTGCCCAGCGCGCGGCATAAACGCCACGAGCGCTCCGCAGATCAGAACGGCAAAGGCCAGCGTGCCGTACATGGCCACGTGCCAATCGAGCGTGTCGGCCACAAACTTGCCGATCGAAGTGACAAAGACCATTGCCACGGAAAACGCACCATATACCACCGAGATGGCAAGCGAAGTTTGCTGCGGAGACAGAAGCTCGGGGATGTACGTCACGCCCACGGCGAGCAGTGCGCCCGAGACGGAGCCCAGGATGATGCGCGAGATGAACAGCACCTGGAAGTTGGGCGCCAACGCCATGACCAGGTTGCCGAGCACAAAGACGATGCTGTAGCACACGAGCAGCTGGTAGCGGCGAAAACGCCCCGTGCTGAGCGCGAGCACCGGCGTCGAGATAGCGTAGATCAGTGCGAACACGCTAATAAGTTGGCCTGCGGTGGCAAGCGATACGCCGAGTTCCGTCGCCAAGTCACTTTCGATGCCGATGACCACGAACTCGGAGCAGCCGAGCGAAAAGCCTAACAACACGAGCAGCGCCAGGCAGAGCTTGGTGCGCGCGGGGGAGAGCGCGGCGGCGGTTGACTTACTTTTTGGCGTGGTTGCGGCGGTCAAGGTTGTCACTCCAATGTCGCGTGAATAAGCGGGATTCAATCCCTGCAACTCTAACAGAATGTGACAAAGGGACAGTCTCTTTGTCACATTCGCGGCGTGGCTGCCGCCCAAACCGTCACAACATTCGATGAAAATCTCGAAAACGAGGAAAAGCGTCGAATGTTGTGATGGTTTTCCTATCTGTGCCGGCGAGCCGCCGTGCCGTCTGGGGGTATAAGGCTAGCAAGTGTTTATTTGCGAGGCCTAAGGGGCGCCCCGTATGGATATCGATAACTTTGAATGGTGGTATAGCGAGGGTGAGGCTCCGGACGAGGAGTGGGACGAGCCCACGCCGCGTGACGTGTCGAGCGACGAGGACGAGACCGGCAACGACGTCGCCGCCGACTCGGACGCCGCCCTCGACCCCGTTGAGCCCCTGACCTTCGAACAAGCTTGGGCCCAGGCCGAGGCAGACGAGGCCAAGGCCGACGCTACGGCCACGCTCGGCGAGCCAGCTGACATGTCAATCTCGCCGGCAAAGACCCCGCAGCCGCGTCACACCATCGACCCCGACAGCACGGCATCCTTCAGTATTCTCGACGTGCCCTCGCAGGGCGCTCAGGCGCCCGCGCCCACACGACGCCCCAATCTGTCTCGCGAGGAAGATGCAGGACGTCGCTCTCCGCTCGGCCCCATCCTTATCGCCTTCATGGCCGGCGTTATCGCATGCTCGGTAATTGGAAACGTCTGGAGCCATGTCGAGCAGCAGCGAAAAGACGCCGCCAAGGTCGAGATGTCTGTCGAGCAATCGCTCGGCCGCACGCGCTCGGTACATGTGTCGGTCGAGGTCAAGGACGGCGCGACGTGGGACACCGCGCGCGGCGACAGCCAAATGCTCATCCACATCGTGGGGCGCACGCTCAAAGGGCAGACGATTGACGAGTATCAATACGTCAATTCCGCTGGTGACGGCATCGAACTTAAGCCCGGCGACTACGAGCTCACCGTCGATGAACCGCCCGTCGCCACCGACGGCACGCGCTTCCGTGCCTCAAAGCGCATGGTCCCCGTGAGCTTTAACTCACAGGCGCCCGACACGGTCGACACCACACCGCAGGGCGGGTTCGACCTTTACGTGGATACCCAGTAGGTGCTCGCCGCTCATTCCGCTATGGCTACTCAATAATCGCCTGCCGTCCCGTCCCGCCGCCAAGAGTGGCACAATAGCCCTCGACACTATTGTTTACTTTTGGAGGAAGTAGCATGTCCACCGTCACCACTATCAAGCGCGGCGGCCTCACCGCGGCCATCGATTCCATGGGCGCCCAGCTCACGAGCCTTGCCCTCAACGGCAACGAGTATCTGTGGCAGGGCGACCCCGCCTTTTGGGGCAAGCATGCGCCCATCCTGTTCCCCATTGTGGGCTCGCTGCGCAACAACACGGCAACGTCTGCGGCCGGCACCTGCGAGATGCCGCGCCACGGACTCGCGCGCATTGTCGAGCACAAGCTGGTCGAGGTTTCGGAGGACGGCTCCTCGGTAACTTACGAGATCACCGACACGCCCGAGTCGCTCAAGGCCTTTCCGTTCCACTTTAAGCTCAACATGACCTATGCCCTGACCGGCGACGCCACCCTCACGCAGACCTTTGCCGTCACCAACACCGGCGACGTGGACCTGCCGTTCTCGGTGGGCGGCCACCCCGCGTTTAACGTACCGGCTCCCGGCGCCGAGGACGAGGCATTCGAGGATTACGAGCTGGCGTTTACCGAGGCTTGGACCAATGAAGCTCCCATCATCACGCCCGACGGTCTTATGACGTTCGAGGGTAGCTACAAGGCTCCCGATAACTCGGACGTGCTGCCCATCACGCACCGCAGCTTCGATAACGATGCCATCATGTTCACCGATACCCCGGGCTCCACGCTCACACTGCGCGGCCGCAAGTCGGGCCACGGCGTCAAGATCGACTTTGAGGGCTTTAAGTACATCGGCGTGTGGTCTGCCGCCAACGACGCTCCGTTTGTGGCGCTCGAGCCCTGGACCGGTCACACCACCATGGACACCGAGGACGACGTCTTTGAGCACAAGGTCAACACCATCACCTTGGCTCCCGGCGCTACCGATAAACGTAGCTTTAGCGTCACCCTGCTCTAGAGGTTCCGCCGCTCGGTCGATGCTGCGCGCCGCCCAGGGCGACAATTTGTCATTCAAAAGGCAGGGCATGACCAGAAGGTCTATGCCTTGCCTTTTTCATGCCTAGTCGTTGGGGACGTTCTTGTTTGACTAGTCGTTTAAGAATGTCCCCAACGACTACCAATCGTTTTCAGTTCGTAAACTTGTATATATGCATTTATATATGCATTTGCTGGAGGTAGCGCTGAGCGGTATCCTGTTAAGTCGTCAGCATACGATTCAACAGGGAAGGCAGATTATGCATTCTCCCCATCAACGCGACGTGCATCCACAGCCGGTATGCAGCCGTCGCATCTTTTTGGGTAGTGCTCTCGCTGCGAGCGCTTCTGTCGTCGCCGGCGCACTTGCCGGTTGCCAGCGCCCCTCCACGCTGGAAGTAGTTCAGCCCACGACGGGTGGCGGTCGCGACGACCTGTCCGATTCCGTGATCGGCAAGGACAAGATCCGCATCGGCATGGAGGCGGCCTACGCCCCGTACAACTGGCAGGTCTCCGAAGCCAGCGAGTACACCATCCCCATCGACAACGTGCAGGGCGCCTATGCCGATGGTTACGACGTGCAGATCGCCAAGATCGTCTGCAAGGCCCTCGGTGGCGAGCCCGTTGCCGTCAAACAGAGCTTCTCGGGCCTTATCGACTCGCTCAACAACGGCCAGATTGACCTCATCATCGCCGGTATGAGCGCCACGCCCGAGCGCGAGGAGTCCGTCGGCTTTTCCGACCCGTACTTTATCGGTTACTTTGGCCTGTTCGTAAAAGAGGGTTCCCCCTACCAAAACGCCACCAAGCTCAGCGACTTCAGTGGCGCCACGGTGCTCGGCCAAAAGGACACCATGCTCGATACCGTTATCGACGAGATTCCGGGCGTTGTGCACAAAAACCCGGTCGATTCGGTCCCCACGGTGTTTTCGAACCTGCTGCAGGGCACCTGCGACGCCGTGACCTACAACACCGAAAACGAGAAGGGCTATATGGCCCAAAACCCTGGTATCGTCCCCATCCATTTTGCCGAGGGCGAGGGCTTTAAGCAGGAGGTCGCGGCAAATGTCGGTTGCCGCAAGGGCTCGGACAAGCTGCTTAAGCTCATCGATAAGACGCTCAAGGGCATTAGCCAGGAGGAGCGCGACCAGATGTGGGACGCGTGCCTCGACCGTCAGCCGGCATAGGGAGGCAGCATGAAAACCATTAATCGCCTGGCCTCCTTTATCAAGGCCGACCACCGTTATGTATACCTGGGCACGAGCGTTATCGCGGCGCTCGGCCTGGCGTTTAGCCAGCGCAACCCCACGCCGCTGAGCTTCTTGGCCCCCACGGGCGTGTTCCAAGATTGCCTTTGGGCGATTCTTTGGGCCTGGCTCGTCGTGTCGGCGGCGGCGCTGGTCACCAAGCTTATGCACTGGAGCGACTATCGCGAAAAGTCGCCGTTCGCATCCGAGCGTTTCCGCCGCGGCGCGCGCCTGGGTAGCTATGTTGTGGTCGCCATCGCGGCGATCTTCTTTATCGACCGTTGCGTCATGTCGTTTATCGACCTGGTGCAGGTGAGTATTGTCTCGGATTCCAACCCCAGCGACTTTTTGTCGAGCCTGGTCTACATGACCTACAAGAGCGGGGACTTCTTTATCCGCGGTATCGAGATCACCATCGCGCTTGCCACCTTCGGCACCGTCATTGCCTTTTTCCTGGCGCTGCTTTTTGTGTTCCTGCGCATTCAGACCTTCGATCGCGTGGACAACGACCTGGTGCGCTTCTTTAAGAGTATCGGCCGCGGCTTTGCGACCGTCTACTCCACCATCGTGCGCGGCACGCCCATGATGGTCCAGGGTCTGCTCATCTATTACGCGGGCTTCACCGTTTTGCGCGGCATGGGCTTCGAAACCGCTCAGGCCAACCAGATTTGGAGCACCTTCACCGCCGGCCTCGTTACCATCTCGCTCAACTCCACTGCCTACATGATGGAGGTCCTGCGCGGCGGCATCGAATCCATCGATCCCGGCCAGGCCGAGGCAGCACGCTCGCTGGGCCTGTCGCAGTGGCAAGCTATGCGCAAAGTCGTGTTCCCCCAGGGCATTAAAAACGCGATTCCGGCGCTCACCAACGAGCTCATCATCAACATCAAGGATTCGTCGGTGCTCTCGGTCATCGGCGTGTTCGACCTCATGTACGCTACTACCACGGTCGCCGGCGTGTACTACCGCCAGATGGAGGTCTACTGCGTGGCGCTCGTGGTTTACCTGATCCTGACGCTCGTGGCGAGCCGCCTGCTCGAGGCCTTTGGCAAAAAGCTCGGCGCCGAGGCCCCGGCAACGCTGCCCAGCTCCAACTAGGCTCAAGACGAGGAGAATCATCATGGCAGATATCGCCACTACCGGCACCGCGGCCGCCGCACAGACCAATGAGCCGCTCATCCGCGTCGAGGGCCTGCGCAAGAGCTTCGGCTCGCTCGAGGTACTCAAGGGCATCGACCTGTCCGTTAACCCCGGCGAGGTCGTCACCATTATCGGCGCCTCGGGTTCGGGCAAGTCGACCTTCCTGCGCTGCCTCAACCTGCTCGAGACCCCGGACGCGGGCCACATCTGGTTCCACGGCCAGGACCTCACGGCCGAGCGCTGCAACATCAACAAGCTGCGTGAGGACATCGGCATGGTATTCCAGGGCTTTAACCTGTTCAACAACATGGACGTGCTCGACAACTGCACGCTCGCGCCCGTCACGCTCAAAAAGATGAGCAAGGCCGAGGCCGAGAAGGTCGCGATGGAGCATCTGACGAGCGTGGGACTCGAGAAGTTCGCGCACGCCGCCGTGGGTCGCCTGTCCGGCGGCCAAAAGCAGCGCGTGGCCATCGCTCGTGCCCTGTGCATGAATCCGCAGATCATGCTGTTCGACGAGCCGACCTCCGCACTCGACCCCGAGATCGTGGGCGAGGTGCTCGAGGTCATGCGCAAGCTCGCGGCCGACGGCATGACCATGGTCGTCGTCACGCATGAGATGGCCTTTGCCCGAACCGTGTCCGACCGCGTGGTCTTTATGGATAAGGGCGTGGTGCTCGAGGACGCCGCGCCGGCCGAGCTCTTTGGCAACCCCAAACTCCAGCGCACCCGCGAGTTCCTCTCGCGTTATCTCAACGACAAATAATGCAAGCGAACGTGGCAAAGGGACTGCCTCTTTGCCACGTTGTTTTTGAAGGAAGGCATGGCCGAGGTTTGGCGCTTCTTTGCGCACGAGGATGATTTTGCCGATATCGACGAGGTCGGCGCGTGCGAGCGCCTGGGCCGCGTGCTGTCGTTTCCGACGATTTCGAGCATGGATGCCCAGACGGTGGACTGGCAGGCGTTTGCCGACCTGCGCGCCTATATGCAGCAGGCCTGGCCGCGCGTGTTTGCGGCGGGCGAGGTCGAGCTCATCGACCATTCGTTGCTCGTGACGCTTGTCGGCACCGACTCCGCCCTCAAGCCGGTCATGCTCATGGGCCACATGGACGTGGTTCCCGTGGTGCCGGGCACCGAGACAGACTGGACGCACGATCCCTTTAGCGGGCACGTGGACGACACCTATATTTGGGGTCGCGGCGCCATCGATATGAAAGACCAGGTTGCGGGCATCTTGGAGGCCGTTGAGTATGCGCTGGCGCACGGCTGGCAACACGAACGAACCCTGCTGCTGGCCTTTGGCCAGGATGAGGAGACCACGCAGTACGGCGCGGGCGCCATTGGTCGCGCGCTCGAGGAGCGTGGCGTTGAGCTTGAGTACCTGATCGACGAGGGCGACTATCGTATCGTTGCGGCTGCCGAGTACGGCGCAGGTGAGGGTTGGCTTATGCATGCCGATCTTGCCGAGAAGGGCTATGCCGATATCGTGCTCAAGACGAAGAGCGAAGGCGGGCATTCTTCCAACCCTTACGGTGGCACGTCGCTCGAAGTGCTCAGCCGCGCTATTGCCGCGATTTGCGATATCGAGTGGCCGGCGCGTGTGACCGATCTGCTTGCCGCGCAGCTCGTCGAGCTGGGGCTTTATACCGCAGACGAGATTGCTGCCAGCAAGGATGCCATCGTGCGCGACTGCCTCGCCAGCAAAAAGCTGTACCCGCTTGTGACCACCACCTGTGCGCCCACGCAAATCGAAGGCGGCAGTACCGGTGCCAACGTAATGCCGCAGGATATGTGGGCCAATATCAACTTCCGCATGCTCGAGGGTACGAGCGTGGCCGATGTCGTGGCCTGCTGCCGCGAGGCCGTTGCCACCGCTGGGCTCGCTGGCCGAGTCGAGGTCGAGCTGGGCCCCGGCAGCTCCGAGCCCTCGCCGTCTCCGCGCGTGGGCGGTTCGGGGCTCGAGGCCGTCCGCGCCATCGCCGCCCGCTATTTCCGTGATCCCAAGGGGACGGAGCAAAACGGATCGTCCGCGGTGGGCCAAGAGCCGATGAGCATCGTGCCCTCGACCGTGATTGGTGCAACCGATGCCGCCAACTACCAGCGCATTTGCCACGAGTGCATCCGCTTCTCCGCCTTTGTGGTCGACGATGGCGAATGTGACCGCGGCGTCCACGGCACCAACGAGCGCATCACCCGTCGCGCCTACCTCCAAGGCATCCGTTTCCTCATCGCCCTGCTCCACACGCTCTAGCATGCGACAAGGGGACTGAGCCGATTTCATCGGTAACGAGACAAAAATTGTTATAGAAAAAGGAGCCTTCGTGAGTTCGTGTGGGTAGTCCCTACGCCTCTCGCCCCGGCA
>CAUAJK010000046.1:0-13646 GCA_958429345.1 uncultured Collinsella sp.
CGGGCTCGCCCTTGCGCAGCAGGCCGTGGTTGATGAACACGCAGGTCATCTGCTTACCCACGGCGCGGGCGCCCAGCGCAGCCACGACGGAGGAGTCGACGCCACCGGACAGGGCCAGAATCACGCGGTCGTCACCGACCTTCTCGCGGAACTCGGCCGTCATGGTCTCGACCAGGTTGTCCATGCTCCAGTTGGGCTCCAGGCCGCAGATCTCAAACAGGAAGTTGCTCAGCAGCTGCTGACCGTACTCGGAGTGCTTGACCTCGGGGTGGAACTGCGTGGTGAAGATCTTGCGCTCGGGGCACTCCATGGCAGCAACCGGGCACACGTCGGTGCTGGCGGTAACGGTAAAGCCCTCGGGCACCTCGGAAACGGCGTCGCGATGGCTCATCCACACAGTCTGCTCCATGGGCGTGGAATTAAAGAGCTTGGCGCCGGCCGTGCGCGTGATGGTGGCGCGGCCGTACTCGCCCACCTCGGAGTGGCCAACCTTGCCGCCGAGCGTCACGGCCGTGATCTGATGGCCGTAGCAAAAGCCCAGGACGGGAAGGCCCAGGTCAAAGATGGCAGGATCGATGGACGGAGCGTCCTCGGCATACACGGAGGCCGGGCCGCCGGAAAGGATGAGCGCAGAGGCGTTCATCTCGCGAATCTCGTCGGCCGAGATGTCGCAGGGGACGATCTCGGAATACACGTTGAGGTCGCGGACGCGACGGGCAATGAGCTGACCGTACTGCGCACCAAAGTCGAGTACGAGGACCTTTGCGGAAGCCTTTTGATCCATGGTTCCCCCTCTTGTTGGCGGGGAGCCGGTGCCCACCCGCGTGAATGAACGAAAATAACCTCCATAGTGTACACGTTATATGGGGTTTCTCGCCCCTCGCGGCCATCAGCGCACGGCAAACGCACGACCTGGGCCCCTATTTGACGGCAATTGAAGTGTTTTCAAACGTTACAGATGATGTAATACGTTTGAACATTGGACGCCCTGTGCCACAATACTGCCGAACGACTCCGCCTCTGCGGCGGCAAATACGATAGGAATACCAGCATGAAGCGCATCCTTCTCATCGCCACGGGCGGCACCATCGCATCGACCGAGGACGGCAACGGCCTCTCCCCCGCCCTGACCGGTGAGGAGCTCGCCCAGAGCGTCCCCGAGATCTCGGGCCTCTGCGAGCTCGACGTGGTGCAGCCCATGAACATCGACAGCACCAATATGCGCCCCAGTGACTGGATGCGTATCCGCGACGTCATCGTCGAGGGTTATGCCGACCACGACGGCTTCGTGATTCTGCACGGCACCGACACCATGAGCTACACCGCGGCGGCGCTTTCCTATCTGATTCAGGACAGCCCCAAGCCCATCGTGCTCACCGGCTCGCAAAAGCCCATGGGCAACCCCTTTACCGACGCCAAGCTCAACCTGTACCAGAGCCTGCTCTATGCACTCGACGAGCATTCGCACGATGTGTCGATTGTGTTTGGCGGCGTCGCCATTGCCGGTACGCGCGCCCGCAAGCAGCGCACCATGAGCTTCAACGCATTCATTAGCGTCAACTATCCGCCCATTGCCTACATCCGCAATGACCGTATCGTGCGCAACGGGCTTCACGGCACGCATCAGGACGAAAACCCGGTGCATTTCTACGACAGCATCGACCCGCGCGTATTTGTACTCAAGCTTACGCCCGGCGTAAACCCGGGCATCCTCGACGCCCTTGCCAATAGCTACGATGCCGTGATTCTGGAGACCTTTGGCATTGGCGGTATTCCCGAGTTTGGCGAGTCGGGCGAGTCGTTCCAAGAGGCAATTTTCCGCTGGGTCGATTCGGGCCGCACCGTCGTTATGACCACGCAGGTCCCCGAAGAGGGCCTCGATCTGGGCGTTTATGAGGTCGGCCGAGCTTACGCCGATCATCCGGGTATTTTGCGCGGCGACGACATGACCACCGAGACGCTCGTGGCCAAGACCATGTGGGCACTCGGCCAGTCACGTGATGCGGACGAGATTCAGCGCCTGTTCTACAGCCAAGTCAACCACGACCGCATCCCGATGGCGTAATCCAGTTGTCGACGGGTATCCCCTATTCGATTCCCTCGAGAAGTTCTGACACCGTCATGCCGAGTGCGGGCGCGATCTTAAATAGAACCTTGAGCGTGAAATTTGCCGTCCCATCTTCGATTCGGTCGAGGTAGGGTCGGCTGATTCCTGTCGCCACACAAAAATCAACCTTGGAGATACCAAGGTCCCTGCGTGTCTCTTCGACCCGCCTGCCAAGAATCTGTTTCGCACGTTCGTCCATGCAGCCGAGTTTGAAATGGAGCCGAACATAAACGTAAACTATAGTTTACGTTTTGCCGAATACACAGGAGTTTTCTATGTCGGGTTCTTCGGTCCGCATGTACCGAGCCACGCTTCGCACAAACAGCGCACCGCCCAAGCTCGTCGTCGTTGAAGCAGAATGCCTTTCGCCCGATGAGCGCACAGCATTTGCATTGCTATCAAGTCGCGTCGCCGCTGTTCTGGTCCCTTGCCCGGCGCAAGGTGAACTTGCCATCCAATGCCAAGCGCACAGCTGCTCGCTCAATCAGGCTGCCGTAATCGCAACCAGCCAACGCGGTCTGCCCCTTCTCCTGGAAGCCGGCATCGCACTCGCCCTTCGCGGTGCCGGATACGAGAACGAGGCCGCCGCCGACATGGTCTTTAAACCACGATCGAGCGGCGGCCTCGCAGCAGCCATTGAATATATGTGCAGGCTCGTTGCCTAAAAGGACAAGCTAGAAACCAAGGCCAAAGCCCGTTCCGGTAATCGCCGAGTACATAAAGTAAACGTTGACCACGTTGAGGAACACACCCGTGATGCAACCGTTGCGCAGGTAGCGCTCGCACACGATGCGAGCCATGGCGGCGGAGTCATCATTGTTTTTAGCCTGGCGTCCCGCCGTAAAGTACGTCGCCACGCTCAGCAGCAGGTTGAGCACCGGCAATGCCAGCAACTCGTAGCTCTTGCCCCAGCGCGTCGCCTCGCCGGCAGCATTAAACTTTGTTGCCACCTCGGGACCAATGTTGGGGATCACAAACGCTGCGACCACCAGCGGAATCACCGCAAGCACGAGCAGCGCAATACCCATGTAGCCAGCTTTTTTGCCATATTTAAACATATGCGTCGTCCTTACACGTTAAAGCGGAAGTGCACGACGTCGCCATCGGCCATGACATAGTCCTTGCCCTCAATACGCAGCTTGCCGGCGGCCTTGGCACCCTGCTCGCCGCCGAGCTCGATGTAGTCGTCGTAGCCAATGACCTCGGCCTTAATAAAGCCGCGCTCAAAGTCGGTGTGGATGACACCGGCGGCCTGCGGGGCGGTCGCGCCCTGACGCACCGTCCAGGCCTTGACCTCCATCTCGCCGGCCGTAAAGAACGACTGCAGGCCAAGCAGCTTGTAGGCGGCCTGCGCGAGCACGTCCAGACCGGGCTGCTCCAGGCCCAGGCTCTCCAGGTAGTCGGCAGCGTCCTCGGGATCGAGCTCGGAAAGCTCGGCCTCGATCTTGGCGCAGATGGGCAGCGGCTTAACACCATCGATGGGCGCCAGATCGTCGTTGAGCATATCCTCGTCCACGTTGGCCACATACAGGATGGGCTTCATGGTGAGCAGGAACAGGCCCTTGGCGGCGGCACGCTCCTCATCGGTCATCTCCATGGATGCGGCGCGCTTGCCCTCGTTGAGCCAGGCAAGCAGGCGCTTAGCGACCTCGAACTTGGGCATGAGCTCCTTGTCGCGCTTGGCCTCCTTCTCGAGCTTGGGCAGTTGCTTCTCGAGCGTGCCCATGTCGGCCAGGATGAGCTCGGTCATGATGGTGTCGGCATCGCCGGCGGGATCGACGAACTCGCCTGTGCGGCCCACCTCACGCATGACGTTGGGGTCCTTAAAGTAGCGCACGACCTCGCAGATGGCATCGGTCTCGCGGATGTTTGCCAAGAACTGGTTGCCCAGACCCTCGCCCTCGTTGGCGCCCTTCACCAAGCCTGCGATGTCGACGAACTCGACCGTAGCCGGCACAATGCGGCCGGGGCTGACGATGTCGGCGAGCTTTTGCAGGCGGCTATCGGGCACATCGACGATACCCACGTTGGGGTCGATCGTGGCAAACGGGTAGTTGGCGGCAAGGCCGGTCTTTTTGGTAAGCGCGGTGAACAGCGTCGACTTGCCCACGTTGGGCAGGCCCACGATACCGATGGAAAGGGACACGACAGCTCCTTTTGGTACAGGTACTTCAAACTTCATAAGTATAGCGCCGCCGCAGCATCCGGGCGAATCCGGACACCGCGGCGGCGCAAATGAAGCAGAGATGCGTGAGAGTTCGAGACAGCAGTCCTTACTTAAGCTCAGGCCAGAAATCCTTGTTGACCTCGATGAGCTCGTCCAGGATCTGCTTGGCAACGCTTGCCGAAGGAATGGTCTTGGAGAGCGTGAGCGCCTGCCAGAGCTTCTGGTAGCTGCCCTCGACCCAAGCCTGGACAACGAGCTTCTCGACGGAAACCTGCTGCTCCATCAGGCCCTTCTGGAACTGCGGGATCGGGCCCTGGCAAATCTTCTCAAAGCCGTTGGAACCGACGATGCAAGGCACCTCGACCATGGCCGTCGGGTCGAAGTTGGGCACAGCGCCATCGTTGGGGACGATCAGCAGGAAGCGCTCGAGCGTGTTCTCGGCCAGCGCGCAGGCAAGGTCGACGATGTAGTTGGCGTGTACGTCGGGCTCAAAGCCGCCGTCCTTGGCAGTACCCTTGGCGATGATGTCGCGGCAAGCGCCAAAGACCTTCTTCTCGCGGCCGTCCATAACCTCATTGGCGCGAGTGTAGTTGGGGTCAGACGTCTCGACGACATAGTCCGGGTACAGGTAATACTTGAGGTAGGTATTGGGAATCGTCTCGGGATCCACAGCATAGACATCCTTGGCCTTGCCGAAGGTGTGAATCCAGCTCTCCTCGACGTGCTGCTCCTTACCGGCCTCGTGCTCGATGCCGTCCAAGTAGCCGTTCTTTGCCATGTGCTCCTTGATCTGCGGCATGAGGTCGTTACCCTCCTTGTCGTAGATCTTGCTCCACCAACCAAAGTGGTTGAGGCCGTAGTAGCTGTACTGCAGCTCGCGGCGATCCTTGATGCCGCACATACGGCTCATCTTATCCATGAGGTCGATCGGCATGTCGCAGATGTTGATGATGCGGCTGTTGGGGCGCAGCACGCGGCAGGCCTCGGCGACGATGGCCGCGGGGTTGGAGTAGTTAAGCATCCAGGCGTTGGGGCTGTACTTCTCCATGTAGTCGAGGATCTCGATGACACCACCGATGGAGCGCATGCCGTAGGCGATACCGCCGGCACCGCAGGTCTCTTGGCCAACGCAGCCGTACTTGAGAGGAATCTTCTCGTCGAGCTCGCGCATGGCGTACAGACCAACGCGAATGTGGGCAAGCACGAAGTCGGTCCCGGTGAATGCGGTCTCGGGGTCGGTGGTGTAGCTAAACTCAACCTCGGGAGCGTTCTCGTGGAAGTAGATCTCGCAGGCCTTTGCCACGATCTCCTGGCGCTCGGCGTTGTTGTCGTAGAAGGTCACCTTGTTGACCGGGAAGCGGTCGCGCTCCTCGAGCAGCATCAGGGCAATGCCCGGGGTAAAGGTGGAGCCACCGCCGGCAATGGTCACGGCATAGTTTTTCTTGGACATGATGTCCTCCTCATTCTGGCCGCTTGCTCAATCCGTCCCCGCACGCGGCCTTGCGCGGTTTGGAATTGTTACCTAGAAGTGGAGTTTTTTATCTCTGGAATCGGCCTTGCGGTGCATACCGGCTCTGCAAGGCCGATTGTTTCGATGGACGATGGTTTACAGAAGACTCTCGAACTTCAGAAGACTCTCGAACTTCTCGCGAACCTGCGGGACGGTAAGGCCGATGATGACCTGGATTGACTGGCCTTGGACCACCAAGCCATGCGTACCGATTGCCTTGAAGGAAGCCTCGGGTGCAACGACGCTCTTGTCCTTGACGTTAACGCGCAGACGGGTAGCGCAGTTAGTTACATCGATGATGTTATCCATGCCACCGAGCAGATCGAGGATGTTCTCGGCAAGCACCAAGCGCTCATCATCTTTACTCTGGGCGACCGATTTGCCAGCAGCAGCACCGCCCTGCTTTTGCTTGTAGTCGGCCTTGGACTTGAGCTCGACCTCAACATCGTCATCCTCGCGACCGGGGGTTTTAAAGTCGAACTTGACAATCAGGAAACGGAAGACCACGACCCAAAGAGCGGTAAAGCACAGACCGACAAGGATGGAGATGGCGTACTGCAGACCGTGTGCGGCCCAAAGGGGCAGCCAGTCCCACGAGAGCATCGAGATGATGCCGCCGTCGAAGATGCCCACGACGCCAAGGAGGTTTTGAGCCATGCAGCCAAGCGCTCCGAGCACGCAGTGGACGACGAACAGGCCGGGCGCAATGAACAGGAAGGTGAAGTCAAGCGGCTCGGTGATACCGCAAAGCATAGCGGTAAGGGTGACCGGGATCAGCAGGGCCTTGACGCGCTGCTTGCGCTCGGGTTTGGCGGTCATATAAAACGCAATGGCGACGCCAAGCGAGCCGAAGACCTTAGTCCAACCAGGGCAGGTATAGGCAGCCCAGGGTGCAGCATCCTTAAGAGCAATGCTCGGATCGGCAGCCAGTTGGGGCAGGATGTTGGCCCAAGCAGCAAAGATGCCGCCGTTGACCGCCGCGTTGTCGTAATAGAACGGCGTATAGATAAAGTGGTGCAGGCCTGTAGGGATCAGCACGCGCTCGAAGAAAGCAAAGACACCCACGCCAAACGTACCGGCGGAAAGGATGAATCCCTGGAAGGCAGAGATAGCAGCCTGAACATGCGGCCACACCAGGCAGGCGATAAGAGCGACCGGAACCATAACGAAGAAACCGATCATATAGATGAACACGGAACCCGAGAACACGCCCAACCACTCGGGGAGCTCGGTGTCGAAGAACTTATTATGCAGCATCGTGGCGATACCAGAGATAATGAGCGCGCCCATGATGCCCATATCAAGCGTTTTGATGCTTGCGATAGTGGCAAGACCAGTACCGCTGCCCGCCTCGACAGAGTAGTCGACCCCAAAGACAGGGCCCCACTGCCCCAAGATTGTGCTTACAAGGTAGTTGAAGGTAAGGTAGATGGCCAAAGCCTCCATGCAGCAGCGAGCGTTCTGCTTGTTCGCGAGCGAGATTGGCAACGCTACGCAAAACAGCAACGGCATCTGGTTAAAGAGCGTCCAACCACCCTGGAGCAGTACATTCCAGCAATCAAACCAAAGATGGCCCGCAGTGGCCATTTCGCCAAAGATCGCCTCGGTGGTAAACAACGTACCCAGGCCGACGACGATTCCGGAAAATGCGAAAAGAATTGCAGGCGTGTACATTGCACCGCCGAAACGTTGTATCTTTTGCATCATGACGGGGAATCCCCCTCTCTTCATTCGGAGCGACTGCGGTTTTGGCTTCACTCGAGACCGCAGACGCGCCGTTTGCGTGTACCTCGTGCAATAGGACGGGTGGGCCCGCTTCCCTGACTTCTTGCGCTTCTATTTTTATCATATCACTTATCTAGACAAGTTAATACGGTTTCTATGTTCGGTCAGCGGTCGATTATTGGCCGTAAACGGTATAAGTCCAGTATTTTGCCTGCTAAATCTGACATAGCTGATGGCCGCAAATTATATTTCTTTTCAACTTGTCTAGATCTTCTTGTCTATACCTGTAGACATGCCTATACTTCAGTACAATATTCACCGCCACGTTAAGGAGTCACCATGAAAAGCGCGGTCTTCTATGGAAAGCACGACCTCAGAGTCGAGGAATCGGCAAAGCCGGCCGTGGGCAAGCGCGACGTTCTGATCAACGTCAAAGCTTGCGGCGTCTGCGGCACCGACGTGCATATCTATGAAGGCGACAAGGGCGCAGCCGACGTTACCCCGCCCACAATCCTTGGCCATGAGTTTGCGGGCGTTGTCGAGGCCGTGGGCAGCGACGTCGCTGGTTTTAAACCGGGCGATCGCGTGTGCATCGACCCAAACCATCCCTGCGGCTGCTGCGAACCCTGCCGCGACGGAATCAACCACTACTGCGAGCATATGACCGGTTACGGCACCACCGTTAACGGCGGCTTTGCCGAGTACTGCTCAGTCGATATGCAGCAAGTCTACAAGTTGGGCGATCACACCAGCTTTGAGCAGGGTGCTATGACCGAGCCCGTCGCCTGCTGCCTGCACGGCATCGATATGTGCAACATCAAGCCCGGCAGCACAGTTGTCGTTATCGGCGGCGGCATGATCGGTCTGCTCATGATGCAGCTTGCTAAAAACGCCGGCGCCACCAAGGTTGTCTTGCTCGAGCCTGTCGAAGGCAAGCGCGAGGTTGCGCTCAAACTCGGCGCCGACCTGGCAATTGATTCCATCCACGAGGACGTCCCGGCCCGCCTGAAGCAGGAGGGCGTCGGCAACGTCGATGTCGTTATCGAGTGTGTTGGCAAGCCCGTCACCATCGAGCAGGCCATCCAGATCGCCGGCCACAAGGCTACGGTGATGATGTTCGGTCTCACCAAGCCCGATGAGACAATCACCGTCAAGCCCTTCGAGGTCTTCCAGAAGGAGCTTGTGCTTACCTCGTCCTACATCAACCCTTATACGCAGCGTCGCGCGCTCGAGCTCATCGACTCTGGCAGGCTCGACGTATCCTCGATGGTCGCCAAGGTGGCTTCCCTCGACGAACTCGGCGCCATCCTGTCAGACCCGGCCCTGCGTGCCATGGGTAAATATATAATCGACCCCAGCAAGTAAATCGATCGACACCTGCGCGAGCAGTCTTCATCCACCGCTCGCGCACTCAGCTCTAGGAGACCGTCATGGCGCGAGCCATCTTCCAAACCATTTATGACAACGTGAAGCAGTCGATTGACGACGGCACATACGCCTATCTAAGCTATCTGCCTTCGGAGACTGAACTCACGCAGCTGTTTGGCTGTTCGCGCATGACGGTCCGTCGCGCCATCTCGATGCTTGCGGCAGATGGCTACGTGCTCCCCCAGCAAGGCAAAGGCATGCGCGTCATTCGCAACATCAGTGACGAGACGAATCGTGGCGGCGGCGGACTCGAGACCTTTAAGGAAATCGCAGCCAGCCGAGGCTTTGAGCTCAAAACGGTTACCACTGTCTTTGAGCTCCTCGTCTGTAACAAGGCACTCTCCAAGATTACCGGGTTTCCTGAAGGCTGTGAGCTCACGCGTGCCAAACGCATCCGTTATGCCGACGGACGGGCCGTGTGCTCCGACGACTCCTATTACCTAAGCTCACAGGTACCGGGGCTGACACCCGAGATTGTCAACGACTCGATCTATCGTTACCTCGAAGAAGGCCTTGGCATTAAGATTGCCACGGGCAAACGCGATGTAACGATTGAGCATCCCACGCCCGAGGATGCACGCGTGCTCGATCTCGACGACTTTAACGCACTCGCTGTTGTACGCGGACAGACCTACAACGCCGACGGCATCCTTATGGAATACACCGAGACAAAGCAGGTTCCCAGCTTCTTTTTACTCCACGAAACGGTCACCCGCCGCAATAACGGCAGCGAGACCCATCAGAGCAGTATGAGCTAACCATCTATTAGTTGCGGTGGAATAGTTCCTAGAATGGCCAGCTTAAGGGCAAAACAGGAACTATTCCACCGCAACTTTTTTTGCCGGCGGGGCAGCACCTGTCCCACCGGCCATCATGTACGCTCTTTTAGCTAGTCCGCGAGCTTCTCCACCTGGTCGAGCATCTTGTCAAGCTTGGCCTTTGCCTCAGCCTTGACCTTCTCGGCTTCTTCGTGAGCCTTCGCCTTCTGGGCGGCCTTTTCCTCGGCCTCGGGATCGACGACGACCAGGTTGGATGCATCATGCTCAACCAACTTAAGCGCATGCTCGGGACACACCTTGACGCAAGCTCCGCAACCTAGACAATACGTGGACTCCAACGCAAAGCGGCCGCTTCCCACCAAATCGCAGGCAAACGTGGGGCACACGTTGACGCACTCGCCGCACGACGTGCACTTGTCAAAATCGCACTCCGGCGTGCTCACCTGCATGTTCTGGGCAAGCTCGGGGTGGTTCTGCAGCGTCGAGAGCACCAGCTGCCGCCCGTGCGTGAGCGAACGGCGACGCTTAGTCGTCGTGGTGCCGCACATGGTGTTGAGCGTACGCTCGAGCTGCGTGATCTGGTGACGGTGGGCCTTCAACTTTTGCGTCACCGAGGCCAGCGCCGCCGTCGCCGGATTGAGCTTGGTCACCGTCAGGCCCGTGGTGCGGGCAATCTTTTCCATGTACTCCTTGCGTTCGTACTCGCGAAGCTTATGGCACTTGAGGCTCTTGGGGTCGACCTCCAGGCCCATACCCGTGCCGGACCACTCCTCGGCCTTCGCAATCGCCTCGCCCAGAATGTCCTCACCGCCGGTGTTGCGGCATTTATCGCACACGCCCAGCGGCAGGTAGACGCTCACGTTGGGATAGTCGGCCAGCACCGAGAACCAAGTCTCGGCCGTAATATCGCCCACGCAGGCAACGACGACCTCGTTTTCGCGCGGCATGCGCTTGAGGGCGCGCGTGCAGGTGACGTAGGCGGTCTCATGGCTCGTAGCGGCAGAGACGATATCGTCATACAGGTTTTTGGGCGCCAGGCGCGGCGAGATGATCGCCTCGGTCGGACAGGCAGCGGCGCACAGGCCGCACTTGCGACAGGAGTCGAGGATCTCGATGGAGTCTTCCTCGACCTCGATAGCGTTGACCGGGCACACGTCCATGCACGCGGTGCAGCCGCTCTTTTCGTTTTTGCAGGTCAAACACGGAATGGTATTGCCGCGCGGGCGCTCCTTGTAGTCGGCAGGATTCCACTGCGGCGCCGACGGATCGAGTGCATCGGTCACACCGCCAAGCGGGTTTTTAAGAAAATCGAAACCCTTGCTGATCTCGATAATGTCATCAAACAGATCGTGTTCCTGCGCCATGCGCGGCCCCTCCCTGAGCAGTGCAAACAAGCAAGAGATAATGATACGCTATCGGCCCACGCCTCGGGCAAATTACACGTGGTGCACCTTTGAGGCAAATAGTCTATGGTCTATCGCCACCTCGATTGCACAAGGCCAATCAAGTGCCAAGCTATGCCTCGCGCATGAGCTGCACGAGCTTTTGTTTGGTCACCTTGGCCTGTTCGTTAGCCATATTGCGTTCGTTTCTAAAGGCCGCATCTGCAACGCTCATCAAGTCGGCATCGGAAATCTCGTCAAGGCCCAGCTCCTCGAGCGTCGTCGGCAGACCGACGCGCTGGCAAAACTCGAGCACTTGATCAAGCTCGGGCGCACGCTCCAGGCGCAGCTGCACCACCAAGCCAAATGCCACGGCCTCACCATGCATGGCCTTGCACTCGGGCAGAATCGTCAGGCCATTGGCGATGGCATGGGCAAGCGCTAGACCACCGCTCTCAAAGCCAACACCCGAGAGCAGAATATTGCACTCGATCAGGCGCTCAACCGCCGGCGATATACGGCCCTTTTTGAGATCGCGCTTGGCAGCGACGCCGCACTCCATGAGTGTGTCATAGCAGGCACGAGCCGCAACCAAGGCCAAGTGCCCCGGCGCGCCACCGTGCTCGTTGGCGCCGTGCGCCGCGGCGCACGAACGCGCCTCGAAATACGTTGCCAGTGCGTCGCCCATGCCAGCGACCGTCATACGCAGCGGAGCCGCCGCGACCACGTTGGTATCGACCACGACCAGGTCTGGATTCTTCTCGAGCATCAGGTAGCGGTCGAACGACCCATCCTCGTGATACAGCACCGAAATCGCGCTGCACGGACCGTCCATCGAAGCTGCCGTGGGGCATACGCACAACGGCAGCTCGGCATAAAACGCAACGGCCTTGGCGATATCGAGCATCTTGCCGCCGCCAATACCCACCACCATGTCGCAATACTCAGCCCGGGCTTCCTTAGCCATTTTTACAACGGCCTCTTCCGTACACGGACTGTTATAGATCTTAAAGAACGGCTCGCTTAGATCTTCGTCCAGAAATCCATCGACGATCTGCTTGCACAGCCGATCCTCGGTGCCCTGGTCAAACAAGACATAGGCAGCGCAGCCCAACCATGACAAATACCTGCCTTGACGCGACAGTTCGCCCGGCCCCTGAACATACCGGCCGGGACCGCCATAAACCATGGGAAGCGCCATACGAGAATCCGCCCTTCATCAAACAACGATTGGTGCAAAGTAACCTGACCCCTTTGCACCATAGCAAAAAGGGACAAAGCCATCTGCTGGCTTTGCCCCTTCCTTAGCTTGATTTATTCATCCATGAGATAGTAGTGGCCCAGCGCGTCGGCACCCAGAATGGCGTTTGCGACCATCTCGGGCGTCACCTCAAACGGCATGTTGCACATGGTGTCCTCGGGCGCGCACGCGGCCTCGGCAACAATCATTGCCTTCTCGCGCGTAACCTCGGCAACGCCCAGCTCCTTCATCGTGACCGGCAGGCCCAGCTCAATGCAGAAGCCCAAGACTTCCTCAAGCTTCTCAGTCGGAGCATCCTCGAGTACCAGCTGGACGATAGTGCCAAAGGCGACCTTCTCGCCGTGATACATGCTGTGGCACTCGGGCAGCATCGTCAGGCCATTGTGGATGGCATGAGCAGCAGCGAGGCCCGAGCTCTCAAAGCCAATGCCCGAAAGCAGCGTGTTGGCCTCAATGATGTGCTCGACGGCAGGCGTGAGCGCACCCTTCTCCAGCGCAACCTTGGCCTTGACGCCATCGGCCATAAGCGTCTCGTAGCAGAGCTTGGCGAGCGCCAGGCCGGCCATTCCGCCTTTGCCGCCGGCACAAGTACCACCGTCGGCATCATGCGTCGCCTGGGCCTCAAAGTAGGTTGCGAGCGCATCGCCCATACCGGAAACCGTCAGGCGCACCGGGCTCGCCGCGATAACCGTCGTATCCATCAGGACAATGTTGGGGTTTGCCTTAAGGAAGAGGTACTTGTCGAACTGGCCGTCATCGGTATAAAGCACCGAAAGCGCCGAGCACGGGGCGTCGGTCGAAGCAATGGTGGGGCAAATGATAACCGGGGATTCCAGGTAATAGGCAACGGCCTTCGCGGTGTCGAGGATCTTGCCGCCACCGACACCGACGATGATGTCGCAACCGTTGTCGCGAGCGAGCGCAACCAGGCGATCGACCTCGCCCTTGGAGCACTCGCCGTTAAAGTCCTCAAACAGCAGCCCGGCCTTAGCCTCGGCAAAGCCGCCCTCGATCTTGGCACCGACGCGCTTCTTGCCCGAAGGCGTCACGATGACGAGGGCCTTAGCGCCGAGCGGCTCGACATAGGAGCCGAGCTTGGCCAGCTCGTCCGGGCCCTGGATGTACTTGCTGGGGCTATTGAAAATTGCAGCCATAACTATCCCATTCTCTAAAAAAGAAAGGGGCTCCGTACAGATACGTGCGGAGCCCCTCGTTACGATAACAAGAGTCGATTAGAAATCGATATCGGTGTCGTAGTAGCAGGCCTTGAGGATCTTCTCGAAGTCG
>CAUAJK010000047.1:0-12160 GCA_958429345.1 uncultured Collinsella sp.
AGGCCCTTGCGGCCTAGTCGCTATTTAGGGCGTCCAAGATTTGGGGCGCGGTTCATGTGATACCGGCGGGCATTTTGCGTTTTGGGCGCGGTGGACGCTACACGCGCGTCGCATCCTTGGGGCTCATGGTCATGCTCTGGAAGCGATTCTCCATAAAGTCATTATCGAAGTACTTGCCGTAGAACTGCGCAACGGGAATATCCGGTTCCGTGCCGTTGACGCGCTGATACCAATAATCGAGCGACTGCAGCGTCATAACGCCATCGACCAGCATAATGATGGTGAAGATGACGGTAGCCGAGTAGCGACTCTTCCACGGAATCATGTTGATGAGCTTGAGCAGCCTCGGCAGCAGCAGCTTGATCCAGATGAGTCCGCCCAGGCCCCACAGGCAGGCAAAGCCCGTGCAGGTGCGTCCGCCGGTAAGGACGGCGAGCGGGTCGGGCATGCCGAACAGCTTCATGTGCGAGTAGCTCCACGAGACCACTCCAAACGAGGTCTGCATAAACCAGCCCACGAACACCTCAAAGCTCGCGCCGAGCAGCGCGCTCACCAAAAAGATAATGATGGGGTTCTTTTTGTAGAAGCGGTTGAGCACCATGGTCATGAGTACGGCGCCAAATCCATAGATGGGGCTGAAGGGGCCAAACAGCATGCCGGCGCGGTTCTGGTAGACGCCGGGGTCGTCGACCGTCATGTGCCAGATGTCCTCGGCGATCAGGCCGAGTATGCAGCAGACAAAGAATACCCAGAACAGGTTGAAGTAGTTGAGCTTGATGTAGCCTTCGCCGGTTTCATCGCGCCCGAGCATGCCCTCGGCGGCGGCGTCGCGATCGAGCATTTCCTGCAGGCGGCGTTGCAGCTCGCGCTCCTGGCGCAGCGTGGGGTCGACGGTGGTCGAAAGCGCGACGAGGATGCCGAGCTGGATGGCGGGGCGCAGCAAGAAAGGCCCGATGCCCTGGAGCATCACGTCAACCAAAAGCTCGACGACGGTCAATGCGATAAGGATATAGGACAGACGGGCGGCATTGCGGCGCTGGTTCTTGATGAGGTCAAGGCCAAAGATGATCAAGATGACGGCACTGGCAGCCGAGAGCATGATGCCGGCGACAATCAGTCCGACCGCGACGAGCGTGTTGTCGCCGAGCTTGGCGGCGGCGTTGCCGTTGATGAGCGCGGTGATGACCTGCCACATAAAGGCGCCGACCGACGGGAGCGTGCCCACGCCGGACAGGATGCACAGGACGGCGTATACCTTAATGATGAGGGGGATCTTCTTGACCTCCGTGGCGCTGGGGACGCTGGGGTCGAGTTCGTTTCGATCCATACATAACCTTTCTCGTTTTGCTGTAGGTACAAGGATACGCCGCCGACCTGCCAAAAGACAGGACGAACGTCCCAATTGCAACAATGCAAGCCCCAACGGCGGGCGAGACGCGTCGCAACGGAAGTATGCGGGATCGTCGGCCCCGAGGCGCCTGCCCAATAAAATGTTTGGCTGCAAAACGGATTATAAGCTCGGTGGGCTTTTAAAAAGCGCTGTTCATGCGCGGGAGTGCTTGTCTTGCCGTGCGTATAATAGGGCAGGTAACGCCAAATAACGAGGCTCTGAGGGGATGCCATGTCTCAAGAAACCATCCGCGCGGCCGAGCGTGCCGCGGGACAGGTGAAGACCATGTCGACGTATGATCCGGACTCCGACCAGCTGCATGAGGAATGCGGCATTTTTGGTGTGTGGGCACCCGATCGCGATGTGGCTCGACTGACGTACTTTGGTCTGCGCGCGCTGCAGCATCGCGGCCAGGAATCGGCGGGAATCGCCGTGGGTGATGGCGGCACGGTTATGGTCCGCAAGGATCTGGGCCTGCTCGACCGCGTGTTCTCCAACGCCGACTTGTCGACGCTCTCCGGCCAGCTGGCCGTGGGCCACGTGCGCTATGGCACTGCCGGTGCCAAGAGCTGGGAGGCCTCGCAGCCGCATCTTTCTACCATCAACAGCGTCATTATCGCGCTTGCTCACAACGGCACTCTGGTCAACACCGACGAGCTGCGCCGCCAGCTGATCGAGCTGGGCGTGCCGTTCCTCTCCAATTCGGATTCCGAGGTCGCGACTAAGCTTATCGGCTACTTTACTCAGCGTACAGGCCATCTGCGCGAGGGCATTCGCAAGACCATGGAGCTCGTGCGCGGCGGCTACGCCATGACGCTCATCAACGAGCAGGCACTCTACGCATTCCGAGATCCGCACGGCATTCGCCCGCTCGTGCTGGGCAAGCTGGTGGACGAGGGCCTGGACCAGGCCGATGCCGCATCCGTTTCGCAGCTGCCGTCGCAGGACGGCGCCGCGACGGTCGACTCCGCCGTCCGTGTCACGCGCGCCGGCGGCTGGGTCGTTGCTTCCGAGACCTGCGCACTCGACATCGTGGGTGCCGAGTACGTCCGTGACGTCCGTCCCGGCGAGATCTTGCGCATCAGCGCCGAGGGTCTGGTATCCGAGCAGGGCGTGCCTGCAGCCGAAGAGCCCGCAAACTGCATCTTTGAGCAGGTCTACTTTGCCCGCCCCGACTCCATCATGAACGGCAAGAGCGTCTATGCCTGCCGTTACGACATGGGTCGTCAGCTGGCACACGAGGAGCCCGTCGAGGCCGATCTGGTCATCGGCGTGCCCGACTCCGGCCTGCCGCCCGCGGAGGGGTATTCGCACGAGAGCGGTATTCCCTTTGGCGAGGGCCTTATCAAGAACCGCTACGTGGGCCGTACGTTTATCGAGCCCACGCAGGAGCTGCGCGCCATGGGCGTGCGTATGAAACTCAACCCGCTGCGCGACAACATCGAGGGCAAGCGCCTGGTCGTCATCGACGACTCCATCGTGCGCGGCACCACCATGGTGCAGCTCGTCAAGATGCTACGCAACGCTGGCGCCAAGGAGATTCATATCCGCATCAACTCACCCGAGGTCATCTGGCCGTGCTTCTACGGTATCGATACCGACGTGCAGTCGCAGCTTATCAGCGCCAACAAGACGGTCGACGAGATTTGCGAGTATATCGGCGCCGATTCGCTGGCCTTCCTTTCGGTCGAGGGCCTGCTGAAGGTCATGCCCAAGGGCGGTTACTGCGATGCGTGCTTTACCGGCCGCTACCCCGTGGCGATTCCCGAGAGCTTTGGCCGCGACAAGTTTATGGAGGGCTTTAAGCCCCGCAACCTGGACAAGCCGCTGCACTTTGATGACGACGCCGTGGTCGAGAAATACGACGATCGCAGCTGGGAAGAGGAACACGGCGAGGCCTAAAACCTGCCATGTAGGGACAGGTTTATTTTGGCAGGTTTTACCTGCTGTTTTGTTGATATGACGGCGTACGTTGTTATGGCGCGCGCCGAAATGAACGCAACTATGAGCACCGTTTGGCGCCCGGGCGGCGGACGGTAGTGGGAGAGGAAGGCTCAGATGAGCGACAGCAAGCATGTGACGTATGAGGACGCCGGCGTCGATACCGCCGAGGGCGGCCGCGCCGTCGACGCTATTAAGCAAATGGTTAAGGACACCAATCGCCCCGAGGTTATCGGCGGCATCGGCGGCTTCGGTGGCCTGTTCTCGGCCGCCGCGCTTAAGGATATGGAAGACCCGATTCTGATTAGCGGTACCGACGGCGTGGGCACCAAGCTCGTGCTCGCCCAGATCATGGACCGTCACGAGACGGTGGGCCAGGACCTGGTCGCTATGTGCGTCAACGACATTCTGGCTTCGGGCGCCGAGCCGCTGTTCTTCCTGGACTACGTTGCCATCGGCCACATCGAGGCCGAGCACATGGCAAAGATCATCAAGGGCGTGGCCGACGGCTGCAAGCTCGCGGGCTGCGCGCTCGTGGGCGGTGAGATGGCCGAGCACCCCGGCGTCATGGCTCCGGCCGACTACGACCTTGCCGGCTTTACCGTGGGCGTCGTCGACCGTCCCAAGATGCTCGACCCCGCAAACGTCCGCCCGGGCGATGTGATCCTGGGCCTGCCTTCCACCGGCGTGCACTCCAACGGCTACTCGCTCGTGCGCAAGGTCATCGGCGTCGACGGCATTAAGCCGGGCACGCCCGAGGCCGCCGCTAAGGCCGAGGAGCTGAGCCGTCCGCTCGAGGAACTCGGCGGCGCATCGCTGGCAGACGCCCTGTTGGCCCCCACGCGCATCTATGTCAAGCCGATTCTGGAGCTGCTGCGCGGCGGCGCCAACGTGCACGCCATCGCCCACATCACTGGCGGCGGTATTACCGAGAACCTCAACCGCGCGCTCGCCGACGACGTCGACGCCGTGGTCACCCGCAACGGCGCCGAGATGGGTTGGAACGTTCCGCCCGTCATCACCTACGTCTCGCGCCAGGCCGAGCTCGCGCCCAATGAGGCATGCAAGACCTTCAACATGGGCGTTGGCCTGTGCCTGATCGTCGCTCCCGAGGACGAGGCCGCGGTGACCGAGGCTCTGGTCGCGCTGGGCGAGAAGCCGTTCCGTGTGGGCGAGTGCGTCGAGGGTTCCGGTAAGGTCGTGTACTCCGATGAGCGCTAACGAGCAGATGACTGCTGCCGAGGGCCTGGATTTTGTGCCCTATACCCGTCCGACCGGTACCGATACGGCCGAGCCGCTCAAGATCGGCGTGCTCATCAGCGGTTCGGGTACCAACCTGCAGGCGCTGATCGATCTGATCGCTGCCGGCAAACTTAACGCTTCGATTGAGCTTGTGGTGTCGAGCCGTCCTTCGGCTAAGGGTTTGCAGCGCGCTGAGCGCGCGGGCATCCAGACGCTCACGCTGTCCAAGGATGTCTATGCCGACCCCATCGCCGCTGACGAGATCATCGCGCACGAGCTTCTCGAGCGCGGCTGCGAGTATGTGGTCATGGCCGGCTACATGCGCATGGTGCACACGCCTCTGCTGGCGGCGTTTCCCAACCGCGTGGTCAACTTGCATCCGGCGCTGCTGCCGAGCTTTACCGGTGCGCATGCGATTGACGACGCCTTTGCGCGCGGCGTCAAGGTGACCGGCGTGACCGTGCACTTTGCCAACGAGATTTACGACAACGGCCCCATCATCGCCCAGCGCGCGCTGGCTGTCGAGGAGGGCTGGGATGTCGACACGCTCGAGGAGCACATCCATGCGATTGAGCACGTGCTGTATCCCGAGGTCGTGCAAATGCTCGCCGACGGCCGCGTCCACGTGCTGGAGAGCGGCAAGGTCGCAATTGACGCGCCTCGCGGCTAGCGGCGCACAGTACAATTTAGCCGAGTAGTCAGGGTGGTCATTGGCGCCAAGGCGCAAGTGGCCACCTTTTGTTTTTGGCAGTTATTGGGGACGTTCTTGAATGACTAGTCGTTTAAGAACGTCCCAGGTGACTAGGTGAGAGAGGTGAGCGCATGGCGGATAACGAAGCGCTGTTTACGCCTGAGCTGGTGTTTTTTGATTGGGAGTGTGCGACGCCGGATGAGGTGTTTGCGCGGCTCGAGGGCGAGCTTGCACCACGTGGCTACATTGCCGACGGTTGGCTCGACGCCGTTCGCACGCGCGAGGATGCCTATCCCACGGGTCTTGCCATGCCGGCGGCAAACATTGCCATTCCGCATACCGATCCGGGGTTTGTGGCCAAGCCCTATATCGCGGTGGTGAAGCCCGCCGCGCCCGTGACATTTAACGCTATGGCTGGCATGGGCGCTCCGGTGCCGGCGCAGATCGTCATCAATCTGGGCATCGCTGAGCCGGGCGGCCAGGTCGAGGCCCTGCAGGCGCTCATGAATATCTTTATGGACGCCGATGCCGCAGCCGACGTGCTCGGCCAGACCACGCCCCAGGGCATGGTCGACGCCATCCGCCGCCACTTCTAAGGTGGGGCTGAGCCGGCACTTGGGGACTGTCCCTAACTGCCGGCTGCCAGAGCTGTCCCCTTTGCACCAAAATGGTGCAGATTAACCTGTCCCCAATGCACCAAGCGTGCCGCGGGGGCCGCGTTGTGACACAATGGCGTTTGTTCGATTCGTTATGCGAAAGGCCAACTATGGCAAACAAGAAAAAGAACTCCGAGGCCGCGCCGACGCCCGAGCAGCAGGCTCGCGCTGCCTCCAGCTCTCGCAAGAAGCAGCGCAAGACGTACGTGTCTAAGACCGTCAAGATCGTTCTGGTGGTCATCGGCGTGCTGGCGATGCTGCTTTCCGTCTCGGCGATGGCGTGCTCCGGCCTTATGTCGCAGGCTGAGGACACCTCGGGCTACAAGCTGACTGGCGGTGTTGCTGCTACTATCAACGGCACCAACCTTACCGAGGACACCGTGACCAAGCAGATCATGAGCATGCGCACGTCCTACGGCTACACCAAGGACAAGGACTGGGCGCAGTACCTGGTCGACAACGACCTCACGCCCAAGAAGTATCGCAAGCAGCTCATCGATTCCTACACCCAGCAGATTCTGCTTCAGCAGGCGCAGAAGGAAAACGGCGTGACGGTGTCTGACGAGGAGGTCGAGAAGGCATGGAAGGACGCGTGCAAGAGCGCGGGCGGTGCCAAGGCCTTTAAGAAGACCCTCAAGACCTACGGCTATACCGAGGACACCTACAGGGACTCGCTCAAGGAGAGTCTGGCGCAGCAGAAACTCAAGGATGCCGTGGCGCCCACCAGCAAGCCCAAGGACAGCGAGATTGTCGATTACATCAACGAGAACCTGTCTAACTACAACGATGCTCGCCGCTCGTCGAACATCCTGATCAAGGTTGATTCCGACGCTTCCGACGAGGACAAGGCTGCCGCTAAGGCCAAGGCGCAGGAGTGTCTGGACAAGATCAACTCCGGTGAGCTGAGCTTTGAGGACGCCGTTGAGCAGTACTCCGAAGACACCGGTTCCAAGGAGAAGAAGGGCGATGTGGGCTGGGATAAGCTCACCACCTTTGTCGACAGCTACCAGACGGCGCTCGAGGGGCTCAACAAGGGCGACGTGAGCGAAGTCGTCGAGTCGACCTATGGTTACCACATCATCAAGTGCACCGACTACTTCCATGTCGATAATCAGGTCGATGACATCAACCAGGCGCCCAAGGCCATCAAGAAGTACGTCTCCAACGTGGTGAAGACGCAGGCGGCCAGTACTGCATACAGCGAGTGGCTGGAGCAGTACAAGAAGGACGCCGACATTACCGTCAACCCCATGCCCAAGGACGTACCCTATAACGTAAGTCTGAAGGGCGTCACCAAGAGTTCGACCGACGATTCGTCGACGACTGAGTAATCATGGGGCGGTGCTCGCGCGGGTGCCGCCCACCCTATTAGAGAGGATTTGCAGATGACCAACGAAGAGCTGCAGAAAGAAATGATCGCGGCCATGAAGGCCAAGGACAAGGTTCGCCTGTCCATCATTCGCCAGGTCAAGGCCGAGGTGAAGAATATCGAGGTCAACGAGCGTCGCGATGTGACCGAGGAAGACGTCAACAACATGATCAAGCGTCTGATTAAGCAGACGAGTGAGACACTGGAGATGTCCATTAAGGCCGGTACCGACCAGGAGCGTACCGACAACCTGACCGAGCAGGTCAAGATTCTGGAGAGCCTGCTGCCCGCGCAGGTTTCGGGTGAGGAACTCGAGGCCCTGATCGAGCAGGTCATCGCCGAGCTGGGCGCGACCTCTAAGAAGCAGATGGGCCAGGTCATGGGCGCTCTGGGTAAGGCCACTGGCGGCAACTTCGATAAGCCGGCAGCAGCAAAGATCGTCGGCGCCAAACTCGCATAGGGGCCTAGCGGTACATAGTTGATGTTGAGGGGGCGTGGCCGTCATGGTCGCGCCCCTTTTTGCTGGCTGGGCACTCATTGGGGACGGACTTAAATGAGTGCCCAATGAGTAGGCACTCATTTAAGTCCGTCCCCAATGAGTGAGTGGAAGGTTGCGGGTTCTTTACGGGAATGTAGTGTGGGCTGCGGAAACGCGGTTCTTTCCGTACAATAGTTCAACTCGTGTAAACGCAGGGAAGGGACATTCATGGCAGACATGATCGAGATCAAGCATCTCAACAAGTACTTTGGCGACCTGCATGTGCTCAAAGATATCAATCTCACCGTCAAGCGCGGCGAGAAGCTCGTAATGATCGGGCCTTCCGGCTCGGGTAAGTCGACACTCATCCGTTGCGTCGATTATCTGGAGGAGCCCACGTCGGGCGAGGTCGTCATCGACGGTACGCCGCTCACCAAAAAGAATCACCTGGAGATGGCTCGCAAGTATAGTTCCATGGTGTTTCAGCAGTTCAACCTGTATCCCAACATGACGGTGCTCGGCAACCTGACGCTCGCGCCCATCAAGCTGCAAAAGAAGAGCAAGGAGGAGGCGACCGAGATCGCCATCGCCGCGCTCAAGCGCGTTGGCATGGCGCATAAGGCCGGCGAGTATCCGCAGAATCTCTCGGGCGGTCAGCAGCAGCGCATCGCCATCGCCCGCGCCCTGTGCACCAAGCAGCCCATCATCCTGTTTGACGAACCGACCTCGGCGCTCGACCCCGAGATGGTCCAGGAGGTTCTGGACGTTATGATTGAGCTCGCGCAGGAGGACATCACCATGATCTGCGTGACGCACGAGATGGGTTTTGCGCGTCAGGTGGCCGACCGCGTCATCTTTATGGAGGACGGCCGCATTCTGGAGGAGGGCACGCCCGAGCACTTCTTCGATAACCCCGAGAACCCGCGCTGCCGCGAGTTCCTGTCCAAGATTCTGCACTAGGCGCGGTGATGGACATGACGGATATGACAAGGACGGCCGTGTCGCGCCGTCACTTTTTGCAGCTGGCGGGCGCCGGTATGCTTGCGCTGACGGGGATCGCGCTTGCCGGTTGCGGCAACTCCACCAGCGGCGAGGACTCCGACAAGGGGTCTAAGCTTGCGGCCATTAAGTCGCGTGGCCATCTGAATGCCGGCGTTAAGAAGGACGTTCCCGGCTACGGCTATTACGACACCGCCAAGGGCCGCTTTGAGGGCATGGAAGTCGATTTGTGCTACCAGATCGCCGCTGCCGTCTTTGACGTGAGCTACAAGGAGGCCCGTGCCCAGGAGCTTGTCGAGTTTACCGACGTAACACCCAAGACGCGCGGCCCGCTGATCGATAACGGCCAGCTTGACGTGGTCGCGGCGACCTACACCATCACCGACGAGCGCAAGAAGAGCTGGGATTTCTCGACGCCGTACCGCACCGACTACGTGGGACTCATGGTCAAGAAGCGTTCGGGCTTTACCTCGATTGAAGATCTGGATGGCAAGGTCATTGGTGTGAGCCAGGGTGCCACCACACAGGGCCTCATCGAGCAGATGATCAAGGACAACGGCTTTAGCTGCAAGCCCGAGTTTAGGGCCTTTAGCGGCTACCCCATCATCAAGAGCTCGCTCGACGCCGGCAATATCGACGTCTTCGCCATGGACCGCTCCACGCTGGCCGGTTACATGAACGAGACCGTTGAGCTGCTGCAGCCCGAGGTCAAGTTTGGCGAGCAGGGCTACGGCGTGGCGACCAAGAAGGGCTGCGACCTTTCGGCCATGGTCGATCAGGTGATTTGCGATCGCCTGGCTGACGGCTGGCTCGACCAAGAGGTCAAGACCTGGGGTCTTGTATAGGCGCATCGTCCAAGGAAGGAATCAAATGCTCGAAGGATTATTTGACGCCGACCGTTGGTCGACGACATTTCAAAATATGGGGCCCTTCTGGGAGGGCTTTGGCGTGACGCTGCAAGTGGTCGTTGCCGGTCTGCTGCTGTCGCTAGTGCTGGGCACGCTGCTGGGCGTGTTCTCTACCACTCGTTCGCGCGTGCTGCGCGCCATAAGCCGCGTGTACGTGGAGTTTTACCAGAACACCCCGTTGCCCGTACAGGTGCTCTTTATGTACATGGCCGGTCCGCAGTTTTTGCAGGCCATAACCGGTGCCGACCAGCCGGTGCGCATCGCTCCGTTCGTGCTGGGCTTCTTGGGTGTGGGCCTGTATCACGCGGCCTACATTTCGGAGGTCATCCGCACCGGTATCGAGGCGGTTCCGCGCGGTCAGATGGAGGCGGCCCAGAGCCAGGGCTTCACCCGTGCGCAGGCCTACTGGTACATCGTGCTGCCCCAGACGTTCAAGATCATTCTGCCGCCGCTGTGTAACCAGGCGCTCAACCTGGTCAAGAACACGTCGGTGCTGGCGCTTGTGGCCGGCGGCGACCTTATGTACCGTTCCGACAACTTTGTGAGTCTGTACGGTTACCTGCAAGGATACATCGTCTGCTGCCTTATGTACTTCATCATCTGCTTTCCGCTCGCCATGCTGGTGCAGTGGCTCGAGCGCCGCTCCAAGGAGCGTCCGCGCGGCGTGAGCCTGGCCGAGCTGGGGCTCGACAACGTAGAGGAGGCCTAGCGCATGGAAATCTTCAACGCGACCAACCTGCTCTACATTTGGGGCGGCTTTGTTAAGACGATCGAGATCTCGGCGCTGTCGATCTTTTTCTCGCTCATCTTTGGCACGGTGCTGGCGCTCGTTAAAAGCTATGCGCCCCGCCCGTTCCGTATTTTGGTGAGCGCCTATATCGAACTGTTCCGTTGCACGCCGAACCTGCTGTGGATCCTTTTTATCTACTTTACGGTGCAGGGTTTGGACATTGTGATTTCGACCATCGCCTTTACGCTGTTTACCAGCGCCGTTATGGCCGAGATTGTGCGCGGCGGCCTCAACTCGATTCCGCGCGGCCAGTTTGAGGCGGCGCAGAGCCAGGGCTTTGGCTTCTTTGCCACCATGCGCTACATCATTCTGCCGCAGACGTTTAAGACGATTATTCCGGCGCTGTTTAGCCAGTGCACGACTGTCATTAAGGACAGCTCGTATCTTTCGGGCATTAATGTGGCCGAGCTCATGTACACGGCAAACGTCGTGATGGCCCACGCGGTCGACCTGTCGCAGGTGCTTATGCTCTACGGCCTGGTGTTTGCGATGTACTTTGTGCTCAACTTTGGTATCTCGCTGCTGGTGAGGGCATATCAACGTCGCATCGTGGCCGCATAGCCTGGCTTTCCCTGATACGCTATCGTGAGAAAAGGCGATAGACAGCCTATTTTCTCATCTGTTAGAAAGGAATCGCGATGAGCGATCTGGAGAACAAGAAGAGTCCTGTGGTCATTACCATCGCGCGCGACTTTGGCGCCGAGGGCCACGAGATTGGCCGTATCCTCGCCAATGAGCTGGGGATTCCTCTGTATGACAACGAGCTGCTGGTGCGCGCGTCGCTGCGCGCAGGCGAGTCGCTCGATAAGATGGCTGCCTATGACGAGCGTCTGGCTGTGGAGAACATGGCGTTTCTGCCCGACCGCTACGATGCGCGTTCGTACTCGGACAAGTTGTTCCAAAAGATGAGCCAGGTGATTTTGGATCTGGGCGAGACCGAGAGCTGCATTATCGAAGGCCGCCTGTCCGATTATCTGCTGCGCAACAATCCCAACCACATTGCCGTGTTGGTGACCGCACCCTTCGAGGACCGCGTCGAGATCGTGCGCAAGAAGCGTGGCCTTAACAAAAAGAAGGGCGCCAAGCTGGTCAAGCAGCAGCAGAAGGCGCGCGAGGCGTTCTATAAGCGCTACAGCGCCGGAAAGTGGAAGATGACGAGCGGTAAGGACATCGTCGTCAACCGCGCCAAGCTGGGCCGCGAAGGCTGCAAGGAGGTCATCGCCGCTGCCTACCGCTACAAGGTGGCTCAGCTCGAAGGCTAGCCGACCAAAACCACCACAAAGGGGACAGGCACCTTTGTGGTGGTTGGGGCGGCCGGCATAGAAAAAAGTCCCCGCCGGGCGTGTACTCGACGGGGACTTTGCCGTTTGGTGGCTAGCGCTGTAGGTGATTACTCGCCCAGCAGGCTCTTGGTGATCGAAGCGGCGGCCTTCTTGCCGGCGCCCATCGCCAGAATGACCGTAGCGGCACCGGTGACGATGTCGCCGCCAGCCCAGATGCGGGGATCGGTGGTCTGGCCGGTCTCCTCGTCGGCGACGATGTAGCCCCACTTGTTGAGCTCCATTTTGCCGCCGATCTTCTTTGCGAAGGGGTTGGCGTTGGTGCCGATAGCCGAGATCGCGACGTCGCAGGGGATCTCCTCGATGGCGCCCTCGATGGGCACCGGGCGACGACGGCCGGACTCGTCGGGCTCGCC
>CAUAJK010000048.1:0-11900 GCA_958429345.1 uncultured Collinsella sp.
CCCTGCCGGGGCGAGAGGCGTAGGGACTACCCACACGAACTCACGAAGGCTCCTAATTAGGTTCCGGCGTTCTGCCGAACGCCGGACCGGTCGACGCTGCGCGGCGCTCAGGCACCCCATCTCGCCGCTCAAACCGTCGCTCGCGTACATGAAGTACGCGTCGCTCCTCTTTCGCGGCGACCTGGGGCACCTGAGCGCCGCTCGCTGACGTTTGAGTGACCTGTGAGATCGCCCCTGTTGTTGCGAAGTGTTCTGGTACGGCGAGCTGCTCCGATAACACGTTTTCTTGCTTGGCTTGAGTGCTTCGCTCTTGGCTGTACTTGGCGATTTGCAGCTTTTCAATTGACGGCTTGCGTTTCTGTGAGGGGGCGCGGGCCGGTTTTCTATCAGCCCTATTGACTTGGCGGGCTGTCGTAAGAAAGGGAAGGCTCCTATGGAGTTTGTTCTTGATAACGGTTCTATCCGCGTAGCACTGAGCACGGCGGGCGGATCGTTCACTTCTATTGCGGCCAACGGCCGTGAGTACCTGTGGCAGGGTGACCCGGCGGTCTGGTCGGGCCAGGCACCCATTTGTTTCCCGATCTGCGGTGGCCTTCGTGACGGTCACGCAATGACCATGGGCGGTCGCGAGGTAAAGCTCGCCCGCCACGGCTTTGCGCGCAAACAGGAGTGGAAGCTCGAGGAGCAGGGCGACAACATGGTCGCGCTGAGCCTAAGCTCTACCGACCATGCCGAGTTGCTCGAGCAGTACCCGTATCCGTTTAAGATCGTTGCTCGTTACACGATCGATGCGGAGAAGGTGGCCGTGTCATACGAGGTGACCAATGAGGGCACCGAGGACATGCCGTTCTTTGTGGGCGGTCACCCTGGCTTTAAGTGCCCGCTTGACGAGGGCGAGTCCTATGACGACTACGAGCTCCGTTTTGAGCAGCGCGAGGCCGCCGAGCTCTGTACTGCCGTTCCCTCGACGGGCCTGATTGATGTTGAGCATCGCAGCAAGAACCCGATGGTTGGCCATGACCTGCCGCTGACCCACGAACTCTTTGACTTCGCGGAGACCATCTTTGACGTGCTCGAGAGCCGCGTAGTTACGCTGACCAAGAAGACCGAGGACAAGGGCGTGCGCCTGACGTTCCCCGATATGCCATACCTGATTGTGTGGAGCAAGCCCGAGGGCGACTTTGTGGCCGTGGAACCGTGGGGTGGTCTGTCCACCTGCTCCGACGAGGACGATATTCTGGAGCACAAGCGCGGCTGCCTGGTGGCCAAGCCGGGGGAGACCGTTACCCGCGGCTTTGAGATCGAGATCCTTTAACGAGCTATCGTATGTTTGGGGCCGCGCGTGTCGTGCCCCGGAAACAGGAGTTCAATATGATTCTGACCGTTACCATGAACCCGTCGATTGATACGCGCTATCAGCTCGACAAGTTGATCATCGACGACGTGAACCGCGTGACGCCCGAAAAGACCGCTGGCGGTAAGGGCCTCAACGTGAGCCGCGTGCTGCTGCAGCTGGGCGACGACGTGCTCGCGACCGGTCTGCTCGGCGGCCACATGGGTGCCTATATGGCCGAGCTCATGGATGCCGATGGCGTCAAGAACGACTTTGTGCCCATCGCCGGTGAGACGCGCATTTGCCTGAATATCCTGCACGAGGGTAATCAGACCGAGCTGCTGGAGAGCGGCCCGAGGATCGCCCCGGCCGAGCTCGAGGCCTTTACGGCCAAGTTTGCCGAGCTTGCAGCGAAGGCGGACGTTGTGACGCTTTCGGGCTCGCTGCCGCGTGGCGTCGATGCCGG
This sequence comes from uncultured Collinsella sp., assembly GCA_958429345.1. Taxonomy (GTDB): domain Bacteria; phylum Actinomycetota; class Coriobacteriia; order Coriobacteriales; family Coriobacteriaceae; genus Collinsella. Next base: position 1,800 of record CAUAJK010000048.1, read on the forward strand.
CTACTATGCCGAGCTCGTCAAGATCGCCGAGGAGGCGGGCGCCAAGGTGCTGCTCGACACTTCGGGTGCATCGCTGGAGGCCGCGCTGGAGTCCGACGCTAAGCCTGAGCTCGTAAAGCCCAACCTGACCGAGATTAACGGCCTACTGGGTACGTTCTTTACGACCGATGATGTCGATGCCCTGCGCGAGGCGCTTGCCGCCGATGACCGTTTTGCCGGTATCCCCTGGGTTGTCGTTTCGATGGGCGCTGCCGGTTCGGTTGGCTTCCATGAGGGTCGCGCGTTCCGCGCCAAGACGCCCGCGATTGCGGCTGTGAACGCAACGGGTTCCGGCGACTCGACCATCGCCGGCTTTGCACATGCCATTGCTGCTGGCGCCGACGACGTCACGGTGCTCAAGACCGCCAATACCTGCGGCAAGCTCAACGCTATGGATCCCAAGACCGGTCACCTGGTCATGGACCGCTGGGACGAGATCTACAACAACGTTGAAGTAACGGAGCTGTAGGGTTACGCGGTTTTACCAAACCGCGTAACCAGCCGACGCTGCAAGCCCGCCAGAGCGGCAATCTGCCTTTCAGCTTCGGCGGCATGACCAGAAGGTCAATGCCGCCTCGCTTCAAGGCACCTTGCTCGCTTTGGCGGGCTTTCGCTGTCGTGGCCAAAACATCGGCGTGGTCATTGGGGACGTTCTTAAATGAATGCGGCAGATGGGGACGTTTCTTTTCTGCCGGCAGTTTGGGACACTCCTTACGGGGCACCCCCTCCACAGCGCCTATGCCAGCTTGTCGATTCGCCCAATCTCCCAGAGCGGAATGTTGACGAGCGCGCCTTCGTCTCTATATGCCGCTAACGATGTTCTCACGCAGCGCTCGAGCTTGAACTTCTCGCAGGCAATCCTCAGGCTCTTTGCTTTGAGATTCTCTGCCGCCTTGACCTCGAGCGGAAGCACGGTCCCCGCATGGTCGATGGCAAAGTCAGTCTCTGCATTGCCGGAGGAGGATGACCAATACGCGGGAGTTTTGCCTTGGAGCAAAAGCTCCTGTGCGACGTATTGCTCGGTCAGCGAGCCTTTGAACTCCGTAAAAACAGCGGGCCCGTTCAGAACAATGGCTGGCGAGAGGCCGGAGAGTGCTCCGAGGATGCCGGTGTCGATGCAGAACAGCTTGAAGCCCGAGAGATCCTCGTAGCTTGTGAGCGGTGCTCTTAGGGCGGAAACACGTGGTACCTTATGAACGATTCCATAGTCCATGAGCCACTGGAGGCTTTCCTCAAAATCGCGTGCGCGCGCCCCGGGACGAAGCGCGCCGTAGACGAACTTCTTGTTTTCCTTTGCGAGCTGGCCGGGAAGGGATTTCCAAACCAGCCTCATGCGCTCGACGATGCGAGCTGGCGCATGCTTGCCAAAATCGGATTCATAAGCTTCGATGATTTGCTGCTGAAGCCTGCGGGCTTCGATGAAATCGTGGGAGGCGGCGAAAGCGGAGACAACTTCTGGCATGCCACCGACAACGAGGTATTCCTTGAGCAGGCGCTCGAGCTTTTCGGAAACGTTTGCCAGCAGGTCCATGTCTGCGGCAAGGATGGCATCTGCGAGCGGATCGCCATCGACGGCACGAACGAACTCGACAAACCCCATGGGGCGCATGGTGAGCTGGTCGATCTTGCCGACGGGGAACGACTCGTTTTCGCGTCGGAGCGCGAGCCCCATATAGGAGCCGGCTGCCACGATATGGTATTCCGGCGCCAGCTCGTTGAAGTATTTGAGCGAGGTGATGCCACGCGGTGCCTCTTGGATTTCGTCGAAGATGATGAGCGTGTCTGTCGGCGTTATGGTCTGGCCGCGCAGGAGCTCTATCTGGGAGATGATGCGTTTGGGGTCAAGGCTTCCGTCGAACAGCGAACGTGCGCCCGGTTCGAGCATAAAGTCAAAACGGATGACGTTTTGATACTGCTGGCCTGCGAATTCGTTGAGAAGCCAGGTTTTTCCCGTCTGGCGGGCCCCCTTAAGCAGGAGGGGCTTGCGGTTTGCCCTAGATTTCCAAGCGATGAGTTCGTCCATTAGCTGTCGCTGCATACTGCCTCCTAACGATCATGGTTAGTATAAGACTGTTCGAGTCTTTCCATCGAAAAATGTGGGAGTGAACCACGTTTTTCCATCGAATAATGTGGGAGGCAACCACGTTTTTCCATCGAATAATGTGGGGGTTTAGGTCGGCACTTGGGGACGTTCCTTCTCTGCCGGCAGTTTGGAACACTCCTTGTTTTGGTGCAAATTAGCTACCCTTGCATCAGAAAACGGCGCCCGTCGGCGATGTTGCCGGCGGGCGCCGTTGTCGTGTAGGTGGCTATGTCGTGCGGGCTGCTGTTGAACGTTCGGGCCCGTGCTCTATAGCGAGTCGATAAAACGCTGTTGGGCGGCGCGGCCGGCTTCGTCCCATTTAAAGACGCCGGCGTTGTCGAGCACGTGGCCAAACACCACGCCGACCTCCTCGTGCAGGATATCGATGGCGTTGTCCGCCGTAAGCTCGTTGGCACGGCGGGCAAAAACATCTTCGGCCCATGCGGCGTGGCTGCGGCAAAGATCATCGCCTTCGAGCGCACCGGCAAGGTCGTAGCTGGCATCGGCCTTGGCTGCCAGCAGATGCTCGCGGACAGCGCCAAGCTCGGGAACCAGGCGCGGCGGCAGAATTGCCAGGCCCATGACCTCGATCAGGCCGATGTTCTCCTTTTTAATGTGGTGGTACTCGGCATGCGGGTGGAATACGCCCAGCGGATGCTCGTCGGTCGTGATATTGCAGCGAAGCGCCAGGTAGGCCTCGTAGATTTCGCCGCCGGCGTTGCCGCGGGAGTCCACGCGGCGAATGACGGGCGTCACGGTGTTGTGGGCCACGCCGTCGGCCGTGTGTGCGATAACGCCCACGGACTCGTCGGTCCACTCGCGCCAGGCGAGGATAATCTTCTCGGCAGCGTCGAGTAGCTGAGCGCGGTCATGCGAGCGCAGGCGCAGCACCGAGAGTGGCCACTGCAGCACAGTGCCGGTGACCTGGTCAAAACCGGGCACGCTAAACTGCGAGACCTCGGCGGCATGCATCATGGGGAACTCGTGCGCGCCGCCCTGGAAGTGGTCGTGCGACAAGATCGAGCCGCCCACGATGGGCAGGTCGGCGTTAGAGCCGATGAAGTAATGCGGGAACAGGTCGACAAAGTCGAGCAGGCAGGTCAGGCCCTTGCGGTCGACGTGCATCGGACGATGCTCGGAGCTCATGGCAATGCAGTGCTCGTTAAAATACGCATACGGGCTGTACTGGAAGCCCCAGCGCTCGCCGTCGAGCTTAATAGGGATAACGCGCAGATTCTGGCGGGCGGGATGGGCACCGCCGTCGGCTGCAGCGGAGCGTCCGGGATAGCCCTCGTTTTCGATGCAGAGCTGGCAGGCGGGATACTTCTCGCCCGTGTTTTTGGCGGCGCCGGCCGCGGCAATATCGCGCGGGTCCTTTTCGGGCTTTGACAGGTTGATGGTAATCTCGAGGTCGCCCCAGTTGGTGGGGGTGCTCCATTTGATGTTGCGCGCGATGGCGGCGCGGCGCACGTAGCCGGCGTCACAGCATAGGCCGTAGAACCAGTCGGTCGCGGCGCGGGGCTCGTCGACGCCCATGCGGCCGTTGAATTCCTCGTTTACAATCGAGGGCCTCGGCATCAGCACGCCCATGATGCGCATGGCGATGCGGTCGCGGCCCGATGCCGTGTCCTCGGCGGCACCGTTGGCGACGGCGGCCTCGGAAAGCGCGGCAAGCGTGCCCTCCAGGTCAAAATCGGGGAGCGTATCGGGGTGCAAGAGCGAGAGCTTCTCGTTCTGCAACGCCCAGGTCATGTCGAGCGCGGGGCCCGTGGCGCCGATGCACTCCAGAATGGTGTTGTAGGCCCAGATGCGATCGTCCTGTCCGATCATCGATCGGTGGATGGCATATTCGATAAGGCCCTGCGCAGCCTCGCGCACGTCGGTCATTACAGCCATGTCGCGTAAGCCCCCTTGTCAGAAATTGCGTAGTGGCGGGCAGAGCCCTCGCCCAGCCAGCTGTTCATCTTGGTGATAAAGGTGTCGACCAGATCGAGTGGCACAAAGGCCTGGATGGTGCCACCAAAGCCGCCGCCGTGGATACGGACGGCGCCGCGGCCGTCGAGCACGTGCTCGGCCAGCGCCAGGGCATACATGGAGGGTTGCTCGGAACCCAGTTTGGCAACAACATTCTGCAGGTACATGGCAGAGCTGGCGCCGGACTCGCGCGTCAGGACCAGGAACTGGTCAATGTCGCCGGCGTTCAGAGCTGCCCAGCGCTTGTCGACCAGACCGTTCTCGTACCAGTAGTGAACGGCGCGCAGGCAGGCACGGTCGCCCAGCTTGGCGCGCAACTCGGGGAGCTTGGCGTCAAAGTCGGCAACGTTTACCTCGCACAGGCGTGCCTTGCCAAACTCGGCGGCGACGTCTTGCATCTCGCGCGGAACGGCGGCGTAGTCGTCGGTGGCGGCCACGTGGTCGGCACCGACCTTAACGAGCACGAGCGCATAGCCGTGATCCTCAAAGTTGAGCTCGAGCTTCTGGGTTTTAGGCTGAGCCTGGTCCTCAAAGTCCATGTAGGCAAGGCCGCCCAGACATACGGCGGCCTGGTCCATCAGACCGCAGGGCTTGCCGTAGTAGTTGTTCTCGGTACGCTGGCTCATCTGAGCGAGCGTAACAGGCTCAATGGCGGGCGCGCCCCAGAGCGTCTCCATGGCACGACCGTACGCGGCTTCGACGGCGGCAGAGCTCGAAAGACCGCCGCCCGAGGGGACGGAGCAGGTGAAGGCGAAGTCGAAGCCGTGGGGCTCAACACCCAGGGCAGCGATTTCGTGGGCCATGCCGCGTACGAGGCTCGCGGACGTGCCCTTCTCGGACTCTTGAATATCCAGCGTGTCGAGCGTGATCTCAAACGTAGGATAGCCCTCGTCGGCGACGCGAATCTTGTTGGAGTCGGTCGCCACGGCGATGCCGTCGACGGCGACATCGAGCGAGCCGGCGATAACGTGGCCACCCTCGTGGTCGGTGTGGTTGCCGCTGATCTCGGAACGCCCGGGTGCGTGCACGTAGAGCACCTGGCGGTCGCCGATGGGGCCAAACTCCTCCTCAAATAGCTTGGTGAGCGTGGCGAGTGTCTTTTCGTCGAGGGTGGTCATGGGAGTCCTTTCCTTGGCGCGCACGGATGAGTTTTGCGTCGTTATGAGTACGTTAACAACTTAAAGCAGCGTGAACTCAACATCCACGATGTCGCACGTTACGGGCTATGTTAACGTACTCATAACACAACGCTTATTACTTTTTGAGAATCTGGTAATCGGTCGATATTCGGCCGTGAACGGTAGTGCCGTATGGACTTATAAAGCAGAAGAGATGCAGATAGAAAAAGTAGAGTACGTTAACATGCGTCCAACGATGGCGGGTCTCGGCGCGGAGTGTATCTCTGCCCGGGCCGGCATTCACGCTATTCAGATCTCGCAAGGGTGAAGGTGATCCTGTGGCAAGGCGCCCGTCCAACGATACAGGTACGCGTCCGGTCTCCATGGCCGACGTCGCCCGCGCTGCTGGCGTTTCGCAGCAGACGGTTTCGCGCGTCGCCAACGGCTTGCCCAACGTTAACGAGCAGACGCGCCAGCGCGTGCAGGCCGTCATGCAAGAGCTCGGTTTTCGTCCGAGTTATGCTGGTCGCTCGCTGCGCGACGGCCATTACCATTCGGTCGGCCTGTGCGTCAATGATGTCACCAAGTTTGGCAACCTCTCAATGATCGACGGCATCGCCAGCGCTGCTCGCGAGCATAATTGCGCCATCACACTGGTCGAGATGTCCAAGAGCGAGGAATTCTCGCTTGCCGAGGCAACGCGTCGTATGGCCGCGCTGCCCGTGGACGGCATCATCATCGGCATGAGTCGCATGGCGCCCGATTTTGAGACGTTTGATCCACTGCCGGGTATTGGCACGGTTATCGTTACCATGTATGCGCATCCGCGCGTGACCACGGTCGATTCCGATCATTACGGCTGCTCGCTATTGCTTATGGGTCACCTGTTTGAGCTAGGGCACGAGCAGATTCGCTATATTGGCGGCCCGTCATTCTCGGTCGACGAGCAATTTCGTCGCGCCGGTTGGCAGGATGCACTCGAGCGTAAACACATCGAGCCGGCAGAGCCGCTCGAGGGCGACTGGTCTGCCAACAGCGGCTACGAGGCCGGCAGGTACCTGGCCGAGCACGATCGCACCATGACGGCGATTTACGCGGCAAACGACCAGATGGCAAATGGCGCGATTGCAGCGCTGCGCGATAGCGGTCTGCGCGTGCCCGAGGACGTGAGCGTGGTGGGCGTCGACGATTCGCTCGATGATTTTGTGGCACACAACGAGCTCACGACCGTTCGATTCGATTTGCATCAGCGTGGACGCGAGGTGTTCGAGCACGCGGTTCCCAAGGCGGGGGCAACGGACAAAACCGTTGCCATTCGTATTCCCGGCCAGCTTATCGTTCGACATACCACGGCAGCTCCGCGCACATAGTTTTTGCAGGTCAATGGCGATATATTCCGCCTCAATAACAATCGATAAGGATGCTGGCAGATAGCCGTGGCTATGAAGACGAGTGCTATGATAGACGGGTTCTTTTGTCTATCTAGGAGGCTTTGCCTGATGGAGATCACCAAGGATATCCGCTACATTGGCGTCGACGATCACGACATTGACCTGTTCGAGGGCCAGTACGATGTGTCCGAGAACGGTATGGCATACAACAGCTACGTTATCTTGGGCGAAAAGATCGCTGTCGCCGATTCAGTCGACGGCGGTTTTGTTGACGAGTGGCTCGGCAACCTCGAGGCCGTGCTCGATGGCCGTACGCCCGACTACCTGGTTGTCCATCACATGGAGCCCGATCACTCCGCCGGTATCGCTGCCTTTATGGAGCGCTATCCCCAGGCACAGATTGTGGCCAGCATGGGCGCCTTCCGCATGATGGTCAACTACTTTGGCACCGACTACCCCGAGCGCAAGATGGTCGTCAAAGAGGGCGACGTGCTCGACCTGGGCGGCCACAGCCTGACCTTTATCGGCGCCCCCAACGTTCACTGGCCCGAGGTGATCTTCTCCTACGAGTCCACCGACAAGGTGCTCTTTAGTGCCGACGGCTTTGGCAAGTTTGGCGCCAACGACATCGAGGATCCCGAGGGGTGGGCTTGCGAGGCTCGCCGCTACTACTTTGGCATCGTCGGTAAGTTCGGCAAGTTCGTGCAGGCCGTTCTCAAGAAGGCCGCCGACCTGGATATCCAGATCATCTGCCCGCTCCACGGCCCCGTGCTGACCGAGAACCTGGGCTACTACCTCGACACCTATAACACCTGGTCGAGCTATCAGCCCGAGGACGAGGGCATCACGATCGCCTATGCGAGCGTGTATGGCCATCTGAAGGCTGCCGTCGAGGAGCTCGCATCTGCGCTTGAGGCCCGCGGCCAGAGGGTTTCCGTCTTTGACCTGGCTCGCGACGACATGGCCGAGGCCGTTGAGGACGCGTTCCGCTACGACCGTCTGGTGCTCGCCTCCATTACCTATCAGGGCGAGATCTTCCCGTTCATGAGCACCTTTATCCACACGCTTGCCGAGCATGCCTACCAGAACCGCACCGTGGCACTTGTCGAGTCCGGTTCCTGGGCGCCCGCAGCTGCCAAGGTTATGACCAAGGAGCTCGAGGGTATGAAGGACATCACCCTGACGCAGAACAAGGTGACCGTCCTGGGTTCGCTCAACGACGCCTCGCGCGCTCAGATCGAGGCCCTCGCCGACGAGCTTTCCAAGTAGCGACACGTTCACTTTTGACGCTCAACCACCACAAAGGAGGCCTTTGTGGTGGTTTTTGTTTAAGCGCCGGCGATGACGAGGGCTGGACGTGAGCTGTCAGTGGCCTCGGCGATCGAGGTGGCGACGGCATGGTCGGGGTCACGGTCCATCACGATGGAGTCGACATCGGCAAGCTCAGCAAAGCGGTACATGCCGCGTCCGTTAACCTTGCTGGCGTCCATGAGGGCGACGCTTTGATGGGCCGCGACGATCATAGCCGTTTTGGTCTCGGCCATCTGGGGAAAGTCGGTCGTAAAGCCGCAGCTGGAGACAAAGGCGCCGGGGCACATGACGGCCAGATCGGCATGGACCATTTGGAGCGCCTGCATAGTGAGCGGTCCGTACAAATAACGATGGCCTTTGCGCAGCGCCCCGCCTAGCATGACGACATCGACCGAGGGCATGCTCTCGTCGATGTAATCGGCAATGGTAATGTCGGCCGTGATGACGGTGATGCCGTTGCGCTGGTCGAGGAGCCGGACAAACTCGAGCGCCGTGGTACCCGAGTCGACGAGCAGCGTGTCGCCGTCATTGACGAGCTCGATGGCGCTTTGCGCGATGGCTTGCTTGGCGGCGACGTTGACATTGATGCGGCGATCCTGCGTGGAGACGGTCAGGCGTTTGTGGAGCGAGACGGCACCGCCGTGCGTGCGGCGCAGCTTGCCTGCTTCGGCGAGCGCGTCCAGGTCGGCGCGGGCGGTGACGGAGGACACGCCAAAGGTCTGGGCGATTTCTGCTACCTGCACCGAGGCATTATGATCGAGCATTTCCAAAATGGCGGTACGGCGTTCGTCGGCAAAGGCACGGTTGGTGGCTTGGGCCATGTCTGCTCCATTCTCGGCTAAATTTGCAGGAATTGTGTTGACTCTATTTTCGTTCATTTTCTTTTTGAGTAAGAAAACACCTTTCGATTACTTATCTTTTCTATAAAAGAAAGACGCTGAACGCACAAAATTCAATATCGAACACGCCCGCTCGGCTCAAATTCCTTCCGTTTGCTTTTCAAAAACGACTGTATTGACCTGCATGGGTTCAATATCTCGCACGTGTAAAGCCGCTGAATTTCATACAATGAGTTCAGCAAAACGCAAGGTAAAACGCCTTGTGAACAACTACGCCCGATGTCCAGATGCGGGCGAGGGAGAGGAGCAAACGCTCATGGCACTTGTTACCACCGAAAAGATGCTCAAGGACGCTCAGGCCGGCCACTACGCCGTCGGCGCGTTCAACGTCGAGAACCTCGAGTTTGTTATGGCCGTTCTGGCCGCTGCCGAGGAGACCAAGTCCCCCGTCATCATGCAGACCACCCCGGGCACCATCAAGACCGCTGGTCTGGACTACTTCTACGGCATGGTCAAGGCCGCTGCCGAGCGCGCTTCCGTGCCCGTCGCTCTGCACCTCGATCACGGCGATGGCTATGACCGCTGCATGCAGGCTTTCCGCACGGGCTACACCTCTGTCATGATCGACGGCTCGCACGAGTCTTTCGAGGACAACATCGCTCTGACCAAGTCCGTCGCCGATGCTGGTCGCGCCATGGGCGTGCCCGTCGAGGCTGAGCTCGGTAAGGTTGGCGGCAAGGAGGACGACGGTCCCGCGGTTGAGGGCGAGAGCCCCTACACCGATCCTGCCGAGGCCAAGGAGTTCGTCGAGCGCACTGGCTGCACCTCCCTCGCAATTGGCGTTGGCACCAGCCACGGCGTGTACACGAGCGATCCGCACATCGAGCAGTCCGTGGTCAAGGCCATCCGCGACGCCGTCGACGTGCCGCTGGTTCTGCACGGCACCTCCGGTGTGCCCGATGAGCAGGTCGCCGAGGCCGTGAAGAACGGCATCTGCAAGGTTAACTACGCTACCGAGCTGCGTCAGGCCTACACCAAGGGCTTCATGGCCTACATGGCCGAGAACCCTGCCTGCTTCGATCCCAAGAAGCCGGCCAAGGAGGGTATGCGTGAGATCACCGAGCTGGTTAAGATCCGCATGACCAACCTCAACTCTGTGGGCAAAGCAGAGTAACAGCAAGGGTACTCTGATCCCACCGGGCCGTCCGGAAACGGAAAAGGGCCTATCTCTCAGAACGTCCTCGGACATGTCGGAAGCCCCGCTGCGCGCTACGCGCTGCGGGGCTTCCTCCGTCCTGACGCTCCTATTTGGCAAGGTGTTTTTTAGAATCCATTTTGCGCTCGGC
>CAUAJK010000049.1:0-11617 GCA_958429345.1 uncultured Collinsella sp.
CAGGCCCGATTTTGCCTCTTGACAATGTCCTGCTCATATTAAAAGGAACGTCCCCTTCTGCCGGCAAGCTATGTTGATATTTGAGTTGTCGTCGCTTCGCTTGTCTGGGTCGTTTCGGCGTCGTCGCCTTGCTTGTCTTCGTCCTTTTGCGCATCGGCGATGGTGGAGGCCGCCGCGACGATACCGCGCTGGGGCGCAACGCCCGTCTGGGTCTGTGCGCCCTCGACAACTTCTGTGCCTGCATGCGCGAGCTCGGGCGATTTAAACATTGCGTCCAAGTTGGCGCCACCGCCGGCATATCCGAGCGCAGCGAGCGCGATGACGATCACTGCAACGGCGGCCACGATCGGCACGTAGCGATGCCAGCCGGCGGGATTGAGCCCGCTGCGGCGAGCCGCCCCGCGGCTGATGTAGCCGAGCGTTCCGTCGTGCTTGAGCTTTGAGCCCACCACGCGTTTGCGGCCCCACAGCGAGGACTCTGCCTGCATTGCCAAGCGGGCGCTTGCCGAAGGATAGCCGTATTTAGTGCGCTTGAACGAGCCATCAAACCCCGAGGCGTGTTTGCCCCACGTCACCGATGTTGTGCGTCGGTTGACCGGCGCGGCACTCCGCCTTCTGCGGCTCGGTTTTGAAGTCTCAGCCATATGCCCTCGCACGCCGTAACCAAATCGAAACAATAACGCTTTGGACTGTAGCACACGCGTCGCGTGCGGTCACGGGCGCCTCGCCCAACGGTCATCGTCCTTCAGCAAGCGCCACAGCGTTGTACGGCTTATGCCCAGCACCTCCGCCGCACGGGTTCGGTTGCCGTGGAGATGGTCTACAACCAGATGCGCGATATCTCGCTCGGTATCGGCCAGCGGTCGCAGGATATACAGGTCACTTTCAAGCGTCGGGGCGCCAAAGGTTGCGGTCTTAATCACGTCCTCTTGGGCGAGCACTTCCTCCGCCACAGCGCGGTCCACCGTGCCCGTCCCCACCAATATATACAGTCGTTCCGAGACCTCGCGGAGCTGCAGATAGTTGCGCGGCCAGCGGTAAGCATCGAGCGTCTTCGTCGCCGCGGCAGACAGCGTGGGTGCTGCCGTCTCAAATGCATCAGCGAGATATTCCAAATAGCGCGCGACCTTCGTCGACGCGGCTCCCTGCTCGGCGATTGCCGGCGCGACGCTCACCGCACAGGCGAAGCGCTCGGTCACAAAGGCGGCTTGATCACTTTCGCCGCCGCCCGGCATGTCATTCGCCGTCAGCACCACATGGCAGCGCGTCGCCAACGCGGTGTCGGTCATCGTGGAGACCAGCTCGCGGAGGCGCTGGGGGCCAACCGCGTTCCAGCCCTCAATGCAAAGGGTCAGCCCCATTTGGAACAACGGCGATTCGACGCTTTTGAGTACATGGCGCCAACCGCGCTCGGTGAGCTCATCGAGCGCAACGGAAACAAAGGGCTGATCGGCAAAAGGACCGTCCAGATAGAGGCGCTTGGCGATCTCGACCTGACCCGCTCCCAGCTCGCCCTCGAGCATAAGAGGCACACCGCGCGCGTAACTCTCTGCAACCGGCGCAGCCACCGAGGCCGCCCCCTCAACGATGCCGTACGCGCTCGATTCGTAGCGGGCCTCAACTTCGTCGGCGTTGAGCCACTCGATGCCCGCATGCGCCGCGGCACCGCGCACTTCGCGGACCACGACGACCCAAAGCCCCCCGCCCTCTTTGTCGGTGGGGCGAACGGTCAGGCTCAGGCGCGTACCCTCACGCCCCATAACCAGACGCGCGCCGTCTCCTATACGGTCGAGGCGCTCAGCTACAAAAGCCGCCACATCCCGCTCAAGCGCCGCGTCATTCATGGTCGAGATCGCGACGTCCCCACGCGCATCGATTGCCAATGCCGAGGCCCCGGCAGCAGCCAGGGCCTCGGTCAAGATGTTCAGCTTGGCATCGCTATCCATGATTTGCCCCTGTCCGCGGCGACATGCAGCCGCCGACGGTCGCACGACCGAGTGTTTTAAAATTGAACGATATTGCTCACCAAACACTATAGGGCAGAAAGCGCCGTCCTGCGAGTATAGGTGTTGCCCCGCATCGCCATCCTGGCGGGGCGATAAGAGCTCTTCGGGACTTATAAACCTGCGGACAAGCCATACCCGCAAGAGCTCCTATCGCTCCACCGTGAGAATGCGCTCACCAGCAACCAGCACGCAAACAAGCTACTTCTCTACCAGATTCCCAGTACGTGTTGCATTCCCAAACTCATGCACGCAATGCCAATCCAGCAGCAAAAGCCCAATGCGATGGGCTTGCCGCCCTTTTTGACCAGCTCGACGATATCGGTATTAAAGCCAATAGCCGCCATGGCCATCACAATAAAGAATTTCGACAGCTCCTTGATGGGCGCCGTAAAGGACGCGGGAAGCTGAAGCACCGTGGTGATCACGCTCGCCAGCACAAAGAACAGCACGAACATGGGAAACGCGCGTTTAAGCGAGAACGTGCTTTTGGCGTCACCGCCGGCCTTGCGCGCCAGATGCATCTGCCAGCATGCGAGAACCAACGTGATGGGAATAATGGCCAGCGTCCTGGTGAGCTTGACCACTGTGGCGCTCTCGAGCACATTGGCGCCGGGGTGCATGCTGTCCCAGGCGCTCGCCGCAGCCGTTACGGACGAGGTGTCGTTGATGGCGGTACCGGCAAACAGGCCAAAGCCCTCGTTGGTCAGCCCGAGCATGCCGCCGAGCGTCGGAAACACGAGCGCCGCGATAACGTTAAACAGGAAGATGACCGAAATAGCCTGGGCAATCTCGCGATCGTCGGCATCGATGACGGGTGCGGTCGCAGCGATGGCAGAACCGCCGCAAATCGACGAACCCACACCCACAAGCGTCGCGATCTTGCCCGGCACGTTCATGACGCGGCAGAGCACAAAGGCAATGACAAGCGAGGTCGAGATCGTCGCCACAATAATCGGTAGCGACTGGGCGCCCTTGGACAGAATCTGGGAGAGGTTCATGCCAAAGCCAAGCAGGATAACCGCGTACTGTAAGACTTTTTTGGACGTATAGGTAACGCCGGCGGCGAGCGGTTCGCGACGATTCTTGGGAAAGACGAGCGCCAGGACCATGCCAAAGAGGATGGCAAATACCGGCCCGCCGACCACCTCAATCTGTTTGCCGAGCAACGTCGCGGGGATAGCGATGATCAGGCAGAACAAGACGCCTTTCCAGCGCTCGCGTACGATATTTGCCAGTTGCATATGGGATTCCTTCTTTCTATTTCACGTTTGCGACGGCTTATGATACGGCAACATTGAGCGCAGCCTTGCGCAAACACAGACTAAGATGCCGCAATAGTTCTCAGGCAACAGCCGAATTACCCACCGCGGAGAGCTGATTCGCGGCATAATTAACAACTGACATATGAGTTTGATAGAACAGTTGCGAGGCGCTATGGAAGAATCGATGCACGTCGGCGAGCAGGAAACGAGCCTACAGGACCAGTCCTACCACACCATTCGACGCAAAATCGTCTACCTGGACTACAAGCCGGGCGAAAAGCTGGGCGTCAAGCAACTTTGCGACGACCTAGATATGGGGCGCACCCCTGTGCGCGAAGCTTTGGTTCGTTTGGCGCAGGAAGGCCTGGTGCGCACCGTGCCCCAGAGCGGTACCTACGTCTCGCCCATCAACCTCACCCTTGCCGAGAGTGCCTGTTACATCCGCGAGCATCTGGAAAAGCAGGTGATCGTGGAGTGCTGTGCGCGCGCCACGTCGGCCGGCATCGAGCAGCTCGACCGCGCCATCGTGCTGCAGGAAAAGGCCATGGCCGAAGAGGATCGCATCGGCTTCTTTTTGAGCGACAACCTCATGCATCACATGATTTTTAGCATCGCATGTCGCAGCACCGTGTGGTCGTGGCTCGAAGAGACCAATGCCGACCTGGAGCGCTTCCGCTGGCTGCGCGCTGCCACGCAGGTTCTCGACAATCAGGACATCGTGAACGAGCACAAGCAGATTCGCCGCGCTATCGCCGGTCGCGACCCCATCGAAGCGAGCTTTTTGGTCAGCAAGCACCTGCACATGATGTTCCGCAACCAAACCGAAGTTCTGGACCAGTTCCCCGAGTACTTCGAGACCAGCAAGCTCCGCTAACCTGCCAAAAAAGGACAGGTTCATTTTGGCAGGTTTTATCCGAGCAAATGTAACAAGGCCCGGCTCCGTCTTGATGCGGAGCCGGGCCTTAGTCGCTAGAACGGCGGAACCAACTACTCGACCGTGACGCTTTTCGCCAGGTTTCGGGGTTGGTCGACGTCGCAGCCGCGCAGGATGGCGACCTCGCGGGCGAGCAGCTGCAGCGGGACACTCGCCGTGATGGGGCTGAACACGTCGCGGACTGCCGGCACGCGGATGATGCAGTCGGCGATCTTGTTGATCTCCTCGTCGCCCTCGGTGGCAACGACGATGACCTTGGCGCCGCGCGCATTGCACTCCATGAGGTTCGACACGGTCTTGTCGTAGGTGGCACTCTTGGTGGCCACAGCGATGACAGGGAAGCCCGGGTCAATCAGCGCGATGGGGCCGTGCTTCATCTCGCCGGCGGCGTAGGCCTCGGCGTGCAGGTAGCTGACCTCCTTGAGCTTGAGCGCACCCTCGTAGGAAATAGCGGCACCCATGCCGCGGCCCACGAACAGCGCCGACTGCGCATCCTTGCACAGCAGGGCAGCCTCATGCACGGCATCGGTCTGCGTGTCCAAAATCCACTGGATCTGCTCGGCAGTATCGGAAAGCTCGCGGAACAGCATGCGTGCCTGTTTGGTGGTCAGGCGGTACTTGACCTGCGCCAGCAGCAGGGCCAGCAGCGTCAGGCTCACAACCTGGCCGATGAAGCTCTTGGTCGAGGCGACCGCGATCTCCTTGTTGGCCTTGGTGTAGATGACGCCGTCGCTCTCACGCGCCACGGGGCTGCCCACCACGTTGGTGATGCCGAAGACCTTGGCACCCTTGATGCGCGCATCGCGAATGGCGGCAAGGGTATCGGCCGTCTCGCCCGACTGGGACACGGCAACGACAAGCGTCGTCGGCGTGATGATGGGATTGCGATAACGGAACTCGCTGGCCGCCTCCACCTCGGTGGGGATGCGAGCCCAGCCCTCAATGAGATTCTTGGCAATGAGGCCAGCGTGATAGCTGGTGCCGCAAGCGATCACGTAGACGCGGTCGATGTCGTTGAGCTCCTCGAGCGAAAGGCCCAGCTCGTCGATGTCGAGCTCGCCGGCCGGCGTCATGCGGCCCACCAGCGTGTCGCGCACCACGCGCGGCTGCTCGTGAATCTCCTTGAGCATAAAGTCGGGATAACCGCCCTTTTCTGCCATGTCCAGGTCCCAGTCGATGTGGGTGACCTTGGGCTCGATAACGTTGCCGGCCTCGTCGGTGTACTCGACGCCTGCGGGCGTAAGCTTGGCAAACTGACCGTCCTCGAGCACCACGACGTCGCGGGTTGCGTCGATGAGCGCGATGACGTCGGAGGCGACATAGGCGCCGGTCTCGCCCGCGCCGACCACGATCGGGGAATCCTTGCGAGCCACGGCGATCACGCCGGGCTCGTCAGCGCACACGGCGGCCAGACCATAGGCACCGACCACGTGGGTGCAAGCCTCGCGCACGGAGGCCATCAGGTCGTGCGTCTCGGCATAAGCCTCTTCGATCAGATGCGCGAAGACCTCGGTATCGGTCTCGCTCTTAAAGTGGTGGCCGCGGCCCTCCAGCTCTTCGCGCAGCTCGGCGAAGTTCTCGATGATGCCGTTGTGGACGATGGCGATACGACCGTCGCAGCTGGTGTGGGGATGAGCGTTAACGACGGAGGGCTTGCCGTGGGTGGCCCAACGGGTATGGCCGATACCGCAGGTAGCGTCGCTGTCAATGTTGGAAAGCTCGCTCTCCAGGCCCGCGACCTTGCCCACGCGGCGGATGACGTCGAGGTGCGCCGCGGCGCCCTCGCCCACCTCGAGCGCGACGCCCGAGGAGTCATAGCCGCGATACTCCATACGCTTGAGGCCCGTGACCAGGATGTTCTTTGCAATATCAGAGCCGGTGTAGCCGACGATTCCGCACATAAGATAAATCCCTTCGTTCGCGTGACTGCAAGACGTCCACGCACAAGGGGCGCTGAGACGTATAACGTTCGAGTATTGTACTCACGCAAGCACAAGCTGATATACCAGAAGTGGTATCTCAACTTAGATACCACCCGATGCACACACGTCCAGCCGGTCCAAACCACCACAAAGATGCCTGTCCCCTTCGTGGTGGTCGCGCTGGCAACGGCGTTTCCCCAGATAAAACCTGCCAAAATAAACCTGTCCCTTTTTGGAAGGTTTGGGATGCTACAATCTGGCTTGTACTTGAAACGCATCAAAGGGGCCGCTATGGCAAAGGTAAAAATCAGCGACGTCGCGCGCGAGGCCGGGGTTTCGCTGGGCACGGTTTCCAACGCGCTCAACCATCCCGAAAAGTTGCGCCCCGAGACCCTCAAGCTCATCAACGAGACTATCAGTCGCCTTGGCTACCTGCCCAACCAAAGCGCTCGCCAGCTCGCGGGCGGCGCCACCAAGTCCTTTGGCCTGGTGCTCCCCCGTCTCGATCACGGCTTTTCGCTCCAAATCGCCAGCGGCGCCCACAACGAGGCCCGTAAGCACGGCTACGACTTGCTCATCGCCAACGCCGATAACGACGATATTCTCGAGGACCATTACCTGCGCTACTTTATGGGCACGCAAATGTCCGGCGTCATGGTTCAGCCCATGGCATCCCCCGACTGGCACCCCGCCATGACCAAGATGCCCGTGCCGATCGTCCATCTGGACATCCATTGCTCCGAGCCCGGCTACTACGTAGCGGCCGACAACGAGGCCCAGGGTCGCATCATTGCCGAACTTGCTATCGCCCGCGGCGCGCACCATATTGTCGTCGTCGGCCGAGCAGCATTTATGCAACTCACCCTGCGCGTCCTTGGCATTCATAAGGCGCTCGCCCTGCACCCCGATATCAAGATCGAAGTCATCGACGCCGGCGAATGGAATACCGCTGCCGACGGCTACGGCATCGGTGCCCAAATCGCCGAGCGCCCCGCGGACGAACGTCCCGATTTTGTCGTCGGCCTGACCGATGTGTTGGCCTCGGGAGTCGTTTCGGCACTGGTCGACAAGGGCATCTCTGTCCCCGGGCAAGTACGCGTGGCCGGATGCGACGGCAACCCGCTCGCTTGGAGCGGATCGGTCCCGCTCACTACGGTAGCGCCCCCGGGCTACGAGATTGGCCGCAAGGGCGTTCAATTGCTCATGGAACAAATCGAGAACAAGGTCCCGACAAAGACCAAGCATATCCGTGTCGGCTCCGCAGCGCGTACCGTCACCGCAGTCACCTCCGCCGAGGATATCAACCGCCAAGAACTGGTACGTCCGTTCCTACTGGAGCGCGCCAGCACCCAGGCAAGCACCCAGACCGACGCCACGGCCATCAATCTCGGCGCGTATCTATAGCACGCCCGCAAGTATGCTAAGTCACCGCTTAAGCAAAAGGGGCCCGACCATTGCCGGGCCCCTTTTGTTCAAGCGCAAACGTGGGCAATTGCTCATTTCAACGCCGCAATTTTCTAGCGCACAGCCTTGATTGCCGCCGCCAGGTCGAACAACGTATCGAGCACGGCCTCGCAGCCATCCACCACGTCCTGCGGCAGCGGCACGATATCGGGGACGGCAAAGACATGGCAGCCGGCCGTAATGCCCGAGACGCAACCGTTGCGCGAATCCTCGACCACGGCACATTCCTCGGGAGCAAAGCCCGCGCGCTCGCAGGCGAGCAGATACATCTCGGGGTCGGGCTTGCCGTGCACGACGTCCTCGCCACAGGTCACCGTTTCAAACTTGTCAAAGAGGCCGACCATCTTAAGGTTGCGTTCGGCCGTAACGAGGCGCGATGACGTCGCTAGACCAACGTGATAGCCCGCAGCCAGCAGCTCGTCTAGGCACTCGGCGGCGCCGGCCTTAAGTTCCAGTTCGGTCTTGACCATCTCGTCGCGAATCTCCTTGTGGCGACGATAGATCGCCTCGGTGGTTTCGTGGCTGCCATAATGCTTATCAAGGATGTCCATAACATCGGGCAGCGTGCGGCCGATAAACTGATGGATCAGCGCTTCATCAATCGCGAGCCCCAGCTCAGCGGCGCCTGCCTTCCAGGCCTTAATCCCCAAACGCTCGGTGTCGACCAGCGTTCCGTCCATGTCAAAAATAACAGCCTTGATCATATCGGCCCCTCACCGGATTGTGTTACTACCACTCTACCGCACTTACAAACTTGTATATAACGTATATAGCATATTGCACTTTCGTTACATAGATAGAAGACTTATGGCAAGTAACGCATTAGGATTATAGTTTTCGACCGAGTACTCAATGGTAAGGAACGTTTCATGCTTTCAGACACCACCGCACCTGCAAAGGAGCTTCAGTACAAACTCGCAGCGCTCGAACAGCTGCTTTTGGCATACGGACGCGTCGCCATCGGCTTTTCCGGCGGCGTCGACAGCAGCTTTTTAGCCGCGGTCTGCGCCCGCATCATGCCTGCCAGCACGCTTCTCGTTCACCTCACCACGCCGCTCATCGGCACGCCCGAGCAGGCTTCGTTTGAGCGGTCCGTTGACGGGCAAACCAATGAGGAGCCGCATTTTAAGCTCCCTGTGCTCAATCTTTCGGTCGATCAGCTGCAGCTCCCCGAAGTAGCCTGCAACGATGCCAATCGCTGCTACTACTGCAAGCACGCTGGCTTTACCGCCATCGTCAACCACGCCAAGTCGCTCGGCTTTCCCACCGTCATCGATGGCAGCAATGCAAGCGATCGCGGTGACTACCGCCCCGGCATGCGTGCGGCAGAAGAGCTCGGCGTACGCTCACCCCTTATGGAGGTCGGCTTTACCAAGGACGAAGAGCGCGAGCTGCTGCGCGCATGGGGCTATCCCGTTTGGAACCTGCCGGCGGGAGCATGTCTTGCCACGCGCGTCCCCACGGGCGAGGAGCTTACGTTCGGGAAGGTCTCCCTGATCCGCGCCTGCGAGGATTACCTGCACGATCTTGACCTGGCACAGGTACGCGCGCGCTTGATCGGTGGCTGCATGCATATCGAAGCCGCCCCGTCCGACGTCGCCAAGATTGCCGCCCTCGGCGGTGCCGCCGTCGACGACAAGGGCAAGACCCCGCTGCCCGCCGTTATCGAGTCCGCGCTGCGCGAGCTGGGCTGCGACCATATCTCCCCCGAGGTCACCCCCTACATTCACGGCAACATGAACCTTTAGGTTACGCCGTTTTACAAACGGCGTAACTGCTCGACGCTGCGCGGGCCCCGGGCACGGCAATCTGACGTTCAACTTCACGGGCGCGACCAAAAGGTCAGCGCCCGCTTGTTTCACGTCACCTTACCGCACCCGGAGCCCGCTCGCTCGCATATGCTCAACCTGCACTGCGTTAACTGACCTGCCAATAAGGGACAGGTTTATTTTGGCAGGTTTTATCTGGGGAAATATCGCGAGGCAGTCGCCCCCTAGCACCCATCTCACTTCGAGAGACACAAGAGGGGCGACTCGGCTGCATCTACTTCTTCCGATATCGGCGGTTGCGGCTCGTCGATGAGCCCATTACTTCGATGAGTCCTTTATCCGCCATTTTTGGCAGATGGTAACGGACAGACGAAATTCTGACCCCCGATGCAACCGCTATTTCTCGCGCCGTCATATCCACTTCGGCGCTGAGAGCCTCCAGGATCCTATCCGCCGTCGAAGCTGACGATTCTCTGTTCATATCGATAATTTCAAACGTGTCTTTGCCGCATTTTGACAGGACATGTTTATCCACAAGGTCCCCGCAGATCAGGCGAATGTCATCCGAATCCCACTTCAGGGCCTCTCGTATTTTTTGAACATCGCATACGCACCCATGCTCCCGCATAAACATGAGCAGTGTTTCCTCGCGATCCGTCAGCTCGATGCCCACATGGCTCTGAATCCACGTACGGTTTTCAGCAAGCTCCGCCCCGTGCCGGGAAAGCAGCACCGTAAACGAATCGGCCTTAACGATAAATTTCGGCCTGCCAAGCGAACGAGACTCCATCTCGCGAATCATAGCCGGGATACCAGATCCCTGGCTTTCCGCAACGGCCCCCTCGGCATGCTCTAACGGCGTCGCCCCCATTAGGCTCATGAGCTTTGGGTTTCGACAGCGCGATTCCCCGTCTGCAAGATTGTCCACCGTCTTTCCGCCCCAAAGCCCGCCAGGGTTTTTGATCTCTATTCTGTCTGGATAGATATCGACACTCACGGCCTGCCCCACAAACATGGGCGAATATTCTCGATGGATGCAGGCATTTGCCAAGGCCTCGCGCAAAACCTCCTGGGGAACTTCCCAATCCTCCCTTCTGCCAGCACCTTGCACTATCGCCGCTTTGCGCAAGTTTCGTCCAATCGCGGCAAGGGCATCTTCGATGCAAGCCGGAATCGGGCCATCGCACAACTGGCGGTCAATAAACCGGGGTTGCCCGGGTGCAGATTTTTCCACATCGGAATGAACGGCGACATCGATCATCAGTTTGGGATAGAACTGCTGGGGGTAAATTCCCGCCGACAGAAGCCCCGCGAGCTTCACGGCGCCATCCTTTGTAGTGATATTGAGTCTGACCAGCTGCTTTTCCAGCGTATCGGCCCCGCGCAAAACGCGCGGGGTCTGCAGCCGGCGATTTGCGATAATAGACCGCACGACATCTGGATCCAAATCCTCGACCGTTGCCTCCGAAACCACCGTGCCGTCTGCATCGCTCGGAAGCAACGCACTCTGCAGCTCATATAGCTCAGCGGGTGACATCTTGATATCTTTATCATCCACGCGCTTGTAGCTACCGTTCTGCACGCCGCGCGCGCCGATATAGCAAGGCTTCGCTTTAAGCTCAAGTTCAAAGATGCGCACTAGAAGCACCTGGAGCCCGTCGACCTCGCCTCGATCAAGCTCGTACCGCGGCGCATGGGTCACCACTGCCGCCGAGCCTCCGTCTCCGATACCCGAAACAAACTGATCGCGCACCCTATCGATAGCAAAGTTAGCCGAAGGAACAAATCCTTCGGCTTCATTCAGGCCCAAAATAATGAGCCCACCCGCAGTGTTCGCAAAAGCGCTCACTGTCTCCCATACGTCTGCGCTCAATTTATTCGTGCAGGCTTTAACTTCTACCGATGCGTCATCAGTCCCCCGCCTGCGAAGGCGCTCAACGATAAGGCCAAGAGGTTCATCCAGCAGCATTGGCATTCCGCCTCTCTAAAACAATAGAGTTATCTCTCTAAAGTGTAGTATATCTCTCTAACTTTAGAGAGATAAGCACCTTATTTTAGAGAGACATTTAGAGAGATGTATCGAATTCTCTGGTAGATTGCCCAATGTTATCTCTTTAACTGGCTTTCTCTTTAGAGAGACGAGCGCGACCTCTCTAATCATGGGCTCCACTCTTTAAGGTGCACACTTCCTAACCGTGCCCTAAGTTGGAGCCTTCGTGAGTTCGTGTGGGTAGTCCCTACGCCTCTCGCCCCGGCAGGG
>CAUAJK010000050.1:0-11490 GCA_958429345.1 uncultured Collinsella sp.
GCCGAGCGCAAAATGGATTCTAAAAAACACCTTGCCAAATAGGAGCGTCAGGACGCAAGAAACCCCCGCCGCACGAAGTGCGCAGCGGGGGTTTCTTGCATGTCCGAGGACGTTCTGAAAACTAAGTCCAGCACGGGCCCGGACGAGAACAACCGACTACAGGTCGATGTGCGATTCCTTGATCGGGAACGGCTCCGCGAAGTGGCACGCGCAGCAGTGGCCCGGTGCAACTTCCTTAAACTCAGGAAGCTTTTCGGAACAGATGCCCTGCGCGATCGGGCAGCGCGTGTGGAAACGGCAGCCGGTCGGCGGATCCAGCGGTGACGGCGGATCGCCGGCGAGGATGATGCGCTTGCGGGTCTTCTGGATATCAGGATCGGGAACCGGCACGGCAGACAGCAGCGACTGCGTGTACGGATGGTGAGGCTCGCTGTAGAGCGTCTTCCAGTCCGAAACCTCGACCATCTTACCCAGATACATAACGGCAACGCGATCGGAGATGTGCTGCACGACAGACAGGTCGTGAGCGATAAACAGATACGCGGTACCGAACTTGTCCTGCAGTTCCTTGAGCAGGTTCAAAACCTGAGCCTGAATGGACACATCCAGAGCGGAAACCGGCTCGTCGCAGATAATCAGCTTGGGCTTCAGCGCAAATGCGCGGGCAATGCCGACACGCTGACGCTGACCGCCCGAGAACTCATGAGGATAGCGGTTAATGTGCTCGGGGTTCAGTCCGACAACGTCGAGAAGCTCGCGGACGCGCTCAATGCGCTCCTCCTTGGTGCCCACGCCGTGAATGGTCATGGGCTCGGAGACGATCTCACCGATGGTCATACGAGGGTTGAGCGAAGCATAAGGATCTTGGAAGATAAACTGCATCTCGCGACGCATGTCCTTGATCTCATGCTTGCTCATCTCGGCAACATCTTTACCCTGGAAGAACACCTTACCGGCGGTCGGCTTGGTCAGGCGCATGATAGTACGGCCCGTGGTGGACTTACCGCAACCAGACTCGCCAACCAGACCGAAGGTCTCGCCAGGATAAATCTCAAAAGAGATGTCATTTACAGCAGAGACGACACGCTTGGAGAAGCGCTTGGCGAACATGCCGGACTCAGCGGGGAACTCCTTAGAGAGGTGCTCGACCTTCAGCAGCGGAGTACGCTCGTTGGTATCTGCCATTACGCCTCGCCTCCCTTCTTGGAATCCTTGCGCGTACGGGACGTCACAGGAGCGTTCTTGAGGAACTCGGGGTCGCCAGCGTAGTGGCACGCAGAATAGTGACCAGACTCGGTAACAAAACGCTCGGGGCGCTGCTTGCGGCACTTATCCGTCGCATAGGGGCAGCGAGGAGAGAACACGCAGCCCTCGGGCAGGTTCATGAGCGAAGGCGGGTTGCCATGAATCGGCGTAAGCGGCTTCTTCTCATCGATGGCCTGCTCCGGGATGGAGCGGATAAGGCCCCAGGTGTAGGGGTGGCGGCTCTCGTAGAAGATTTCCTCAGCAGTACCGAACTCGACGGGACGGCCGGCGTACATAACCATGATCTTGTCGGCCATATCAGCGACAACGCCCAGGTCATGGGTGATCATGATGATGGCGTTGCCGTTCTTCTCCTGCATTTCCTGCATAAGCTCAATAATCTGAGCCTGAATGGTAACGTCCAGGGCAGTCGTGGGCTCGTCGGCAATCAAAATATCGGGATCGCAGGCAAGAGCCATGGCAATCATGACGCGCTGACGCATACCGCCAGAGAACTGGTGCGGATACTCATTGACGCGCTTCTCGGGCTCGGGAATACCAACGAGGTCCAAAAGCTCGGTGGCACGCTTGAGCGCCTCCTGCTTGGAGTAGCCGCGGTGCAGACGAAGACCCTCGCCCACCTGCTTGCCGATCTTATAGACCGGGTTCAAGGAGGTCATAGGATCCTGGAAGATCATCGCGATGTCGTTACCGCGAATGTGCTGCATCTCTTCCTCGGTCATCTCGAGGATAGAACGACCGCGATAGCGAACGTCGCCGCCCTCGATCTTTCCCGGAGGCATCGAGATAAGACCCATGATGGTCATGGCGGTCACGGACTTACCGGAGCCGGACTCACCGACGACGCCCAGGGTCTCGCCGCGATCGAGCGTGTAGGAGACACCGTCGACAGCGCGAACAACGCCATCCTCGGTGTGGAAATACATCTTAAGGTCATCGACCTCGAGCAGATGCTGGCCCTCGGGAACCGGCTGGTCCTTCAGGTCCACATAGTTCTTGTTCTTCTTCATCCTTATGCGTCCTTCATCTTGACGTCGAGGGCGTCGCGCAGACCGTCACCCAGCAGGGTGAAGGCGAGCACCGTCGAGAGAATTGCCAGACCGGGCATGATCATCATCCAGGGAGCAGTCAGAAGATACTGCTGACCGTCTTGAATCATGGAGCCCCACGAAGGCGTAGGCGGAATAACGCCCATGCCGAGGAAGGACAGAGCTGACTCGGTCAGGATGGCGCCACCAATGTTCATGGTCGCGTAGACCACGATGGAGGCGACGGAGTTCGGGAAGATGTGACGCACGACGATACGAGCATCAGATGCACCCATCGCGCGCGCAGCGTCAACATAATCGTTTTCCTTGACCGTCAAGATTGCAGAGCGGAAAACGCGCGCAATCGAAGGCCAGCCGAGAATGCCGATGGCAAAAAAGACGTTCTGAAGACCACGGCCGATAACGGCGATCATGGCGACAACGAAAAGCACGTACGGGAACGCCAAGAAGATATCCGCACAGCGCATGATGATCGTATCCCAGATGCCGCCGTAGAAACCGGCCAGAGCACCCATGACCAGACCAATCACCGTGGAGATCGCAGTGGCCATAATACCGACGGAAAGCGAAACACGTGCACCGTAGATAACGCGGACGAGAATGTCACGACCAAGGGCGTCGGTGCCAAACGGGTGCTCTGCACACGGAGCCATCAGCGACGTCTCGGCCATGGTGGTCGAGTCGGAAGCCGTTGGCGAACCGAGCCAGGGCTTAGCCCACAGATCTGCGGTCAGGGCAACCACAACGACGATGATGATCCAGCAGACACCGATAACGGCGAGCTTGTTCTTACGAAGACGCTTAAAAGCGTCGCCCCACAGCGTGCGGGACTTGGCGGGAGCAGATGCGGCCTTGGTGGCGGTAGCCTGCTCCTGAGACTGAGAATCAGTTTCCTGCATGAGACGTACCTCCCTTAGGCCTTATCCGACGGACCGCCAAGGCGGATGCGCGGGTCGAGGAATGCATAGCTAATGTCGACGAGCAGGTTGATCACCATGACGACGACGACGATGAGCGTAACGCCGCCCATAACGATGGGCCAGTCACGCATGCTAATGGCGCGATAGACCTCATAGCCGATACCGGGCCAGTTGAAGACCGTCTCGGTCAGGATGGCGCCCGAAAGCATGCCGCCAAAGTCGACACCAATATAGGTAACGACGGGGATGAGTGCATTCTTAAGCGCATGCTTGATGATGATCGCGCGATTGGAGAGACCCTTGGCTTTTGCCGTACGAATGTAATCCTGGTTCATGACGTCAAGCAGCTGCGAGCGCATAATGCGGGCAGCATAAGCGGTCGAAACCGAAGCCAGCGTAATGGTCGGAAGCACATAGTGCATCCAATCCTGATACTGAGAGCTGGCACCGCCGGCACCCGAGATCGGCATGGAGAATGCACCGCCCGTGGCGTCCTTGAGAATGACGCCAAAGAACAGTTGCAGCAACATACCGAGCCAGAAGGCCGGGACGGCAACGAGGATCGACGTGGTGAGCGTTACCAAAATATCCCAGAAGGAATAACGCTTTACCGCCGAAATGATACCCGCACCGATACCCATGATTGCCTCGAGCACGATGGCGCACGCGGCAAGTTTGACCGTATACGGATACTTCTGGGCAAAGATTTCCGTAACCGGCAGCTTGCGCTGATACGAATTGCCCAGATCGCCATGAAGCAGGCCGTTCATGTA
Organism: uncultured Collinsella sp.; assembly: GCA_958429345.1. Lineage (GTDB taxonomy): Bacteria > Actinomycetota > Coriobacteriia > Coriobacteriales > Coriobacteriaceae > Collinsella. The sequence continues at coordinate 4,009 of CAUAJK010000050.1, forward strand.
ATACAAGTAACGGTCCACGAGCGATGTTTGAACGGGGTCGCCGTTCTCGTCAAGGATCGCGTTGCCGTCCTCGTCCGACTGGACCAGGTGATAGCGGACGCGAAGCTGAAGCTCCACCTCGGGGGACAGAGCCTTGTCTCCACCGATCAGCTTGATCGGATCTCCCGGCACGATATTCTGGAGGGCGAACAAAATCAGCGTAACGCCCAAAAACACCGGGATGAACTGAAGCACACGTTTAACGATGTACTTACCCATACCACTCCCCTATCTAGGGATTAACCTAAATGGGATGCCGATCGCCAGACCGGCATCCCAAAATTACCATCAGCCAGTTTACCCCAGGTTAGGGAGAACTGTATGTTTCCCATGAGGTCTACGTAAATACTTGACCCTCACGGAAGCTGCAAACTCTTAGGCGAGCTCAGCGGTACCCAGATCGGCGTGCTTCTGCGGATCGACATAGAGGTGCTTGATGCGATCGGAGCCGGCGATGGTGTGCGTGTAGAACATCACCGGGATGACCGGGCAGTCGGCAGCGACCATTGCATCGGCCTCCTGCATCTTAGCGACGCGCTCTTCGTCGTCAACCGTGGTACGGGCCTCGTCGACCTTGGCGTCGAACTCGGGGTTGTTGTAACCAGAGCGGTTGTCGCCACCGAGGGAGTCGGAGTGGAACAGCGGATACAGGAAGTTGTCCATGATCGGGTAGTCGGCAATCCAACCCAGACGACCGAACTGATAGTTAAAGTTCTGATACTGCTCGAGCAGGGCAGACCACTCGGGGGTATCGGAGACAGCGGTAACGCCGACCTTGGCGAGGTCGCCGATGATGGACTCCATGATCTCCTTGTGGCCACCGTCCTGGTTGTAGGACAGAGTCACGTTAATGCCACGATCGCCGTTAGCGCCAGCGGGAGCAACCTTGTCGAGGTACTCGTTAGCCTTGTCGACGTCGTAGGCGCAGAACTCCCATGCGCCCTCCTTGTAGCCATCGATGCCCGGAGGAACAATGCCGTCGGCAGGGGTACGGGTACCCTTGAAGATGGTCTTGCAGATGGCCTCACGGTTGATGGCCAGGGAGATACCCCTGCGCAGGTCGGCGTTGTTGAACGGCTCGGCCGTGTTGTTGCAGGTCAGGTAATAGGTGGAAGGCTCGGCGCCGAGCAGCATGCGCTCGCCGTCACCCATGGTGTAGCCGTCCTTGGACACGCCGCGATCCTTCTTGGCAGCGTCGATCTGAGCAACGGGAACGTCGCAGACATCGAGGTTACCGGCCTGGAACTCCTTGTAAGCGGTCTCCACGTCCTTGATGACCTGGAAGTGGATGCCATCGATCTTGGCCTTGTCGCCATAGTAATCGTCGAACTTCTTGAGGTTGATCTCCTGACCATCCTCCCACTTGCCGTCCATCATGAACGGGCCGTTACCGACCGGCGCAAGGTAGAAGCTCTTGACATCGGACTCGGCGCACTCGGGAACCGGGGCCAGAGCCGGGTGAGAGGCGACGAAGGGGAAGTCGGCGTAAGCGGAAGACAGCTTGACGACGAGGGTCTCATCGTCGGGGCAAGTAACACCGCTGAGCTCGGTAGCGTTACCGGCAAGCAGGTCGTCATAGCCCTCGACCATGGAAAGGTGATAGGAGACCTCGGAAGGGCCGTACTCGGTAGCGATGGCCGACTTGGTGTTGACCAGACGCTCCCAACCGAGCTTGAAGGACTTGGAGGTAACGTCGTCACCGTTGTGGAACTTGGCCTTCTTGATCTTGAAGGTAAACTCGGTGGCGTCGTCGTTGGCCTCAAAAGACTCGCAAGCCAGCGGAACGATCTCGCCCTTCTCGGCGTCATAAGAGGTCAGAGCGTCAAAGAGCTGGTACTCGACCTGAGTGCCCTGGTCCTCCTGGACATTGTAGGGGTCGATGCAGACCGGGTTGTTGATGTAGAAGTTCAGCGTCGAACCGGACTCAGAACCGGAAGCGTCGCCGCCCTTCTTGCCGCATGCGGCAAGAAAAGCCATGGAGCTCGCAGCGAGGGTGCCGCCAACAAAGGCGCGACGACCCATAACGGGCTGGTGGAACATAGAATCAGCCATGCCATCCTCCTTATGAGATAGGACAAAGAAATGTTCAGTCGGACATATGTCGAGACAATCCGATCCGAACCATCAAAACGCCGCCCGCTGCTATGGCTGGTTATGCACAACGGACCAACGTTTCGCAATACAGTAGCGCATTTTATGCACGATTTGGGGCTAATTCCGGTTAACGGTCGAGAATTTCTTTAGTTGGGCGAAGTATGTGGGGATATTTTGACTCTGTTACAAATATGTAAACAAAAAGGGTCCCGCACCTGCGAGACCCATTGCAAACGTATATACGCCGATGCTTAGTAGCCGACGATGCCCTGCGGGAAGAAGAACATGCACAGGACGACGCACACAGCAAAAACAACGGCCATAATTACCGTCAGGCGATCGAGGTTCTGCTCCATGACGCCCGTGGCAGAGCTGGAGTTATACAGCGAGCTAGCGATCATATCCGAAACGCCGGTGCCCTTACCGGAATGCATCAGGACGAGAATCGTCAGCGCCACGGCAGAGACAGCCCAAACGACAAACAGAAGAATCTGGAACGGACCCATAGATAAGCTCCTTAATAGAACAGTTCAAACTCCAGTACTGTACCACAATCCCCCGCTCTCCCCTACCTGCCACTCAAGGACGGGGTGGAAATGGCAGAAATACCAAAAAGGGGGTCGTCCGGTTGTGGACAACCCCCTTCTTACTAGAAAACAGTATTTGTTTTCTATTAGGCCTCGGTGGCGAGCACGCGGCCCGTCATCTCGGCGGAAGGCTCAATACCAGCCATGGTGAGCATGGTCGGAGCGATATCGGAAAGACGGCCGTCCTCGATACCGGTGAGCTGTGCCTTCTCATCAACAATGATGAACGGCACGCGGTTGGTGGTGTGAGCCGTAAACGGATGCTTGGAACCGTCGGAAGCAACGTCAAACATGTGATCGGCGTTACCGTGGTCGGCGGTAATCAGCGCAAAGCCGCCCTTGGCGAGAATCGCCGGGACAACCTTGGACAGGGCATCGTCAACAGCCTCGACGGCCTTAACGGCGGCGTCGAAGACACCGGTGTGACCAACCATGTCGCAGTTCGCGAAGTTCACGATGTAGAAATCAGCGCGATCCTCGTTGATGGCGGCGACAAGCTTCTCGGTCACCTCGGGAGCGCTCATCTCGGGCTGCAGATCGTAGGTAGCGACCTTGGGGGAAGCGACGAGCACGCGCTCCTCGCCCTCCTTGGGCTCCTCGATGCCGCCGTTGAGGAAGAACGTCACGTGGGCGTACTTCTCGGTCTCGGCGGTGTGCAGCTGCTTCAGGCCATTGGCGGCGATAACGTCGGCCAGGACGTTCTCGGGGAACGTCTTGGGGAAGGCGACCTCGACGTCAAACGTCGGATCGTACTCGGTCATCGTCACAAAGTGAGAAAGCTTGATCTGCTCGTGCTCAAAGCCGTCGAACTCCTTGTCCGTGAACACGCGGGTCATCTGACGAGCGCGGTCGGGACGGAAGTTGAAGAAGATGGCCGCGTCGCCCTCGTGGATGCCCTCGTTGTGGGCAGCGAAGGGCTCGACGAACTCGTCGCCGCGCGGATCCTTCTCGTAGTAGGCCTTGATACCGGCAACGGGGTCGGTATCAGCATCGGACGCGTTGACCATGACGTCGTAGGCGCGCTGGATGCGCTCCCAACGATTATCGCGGTCCATCGCCCAATAACGGCCCGAGACGGTGGCAACGCGTGCGTCGCAACCGGTCTCCTCGGAGATCTTAGCCAAGAAGGCGCAGAACTCACTCATGTAACCGGCACCGGACTGCGGGTCGACGTCGCGGCCGTCCATAAAGGCGTGTACACGAACGGTCTTGACGCCATGCTGGGCAGCAATCTTGACCAGAGCCTCAACGTGGTTCATATGAGAATGAACACCGCCAGGGCTCATAAGGCCCATGAGGTGGAGAGTCTTACCGTCAGCCTTGACGTCGTCCATAGCCTTGACAAAAACCTCGTTCTTGGCGATGGAGCCGTCCTTGATGGCGTTGTTGATGCGCGAAAGCTCCTGAAACACGATGCGTCCGGCACCGATGTTGAGGTGACCCACCTCGGAGTTACCCATCTGGCCATCGGGAAGACCCACGTCCTCGCCCGAAGCGCCGAGCGTGGTGTGGGGGTACTTCTCGTACAGGCTATCAAGGAAGGGCGTCTTGGCAGCGGCGACGGCGTTCTCGCCATCGGCCGGAGCAAGGCCGCAACCATCCATGATGATCAGGAGTGCAGGAAGATGACGCTGTGCCATATGTCCTACTCGCCTGCCTTGACGACCATAGAGGCGAAGTCGGCAGCCTTGAGCGAAGCGCCGCCCACGAGGGCGCCGTCAACGTCGGGCTTGGCGACGAGCTCGGCAATGTTGCCGGGCTTGGCGGAACCGCCGTAGAGAACGCGGATGCCGTTGGCGAGCTCCTCGCCGAACATCTCCTTGAGGGTCTCACGGATAGCGCCGCAGACCTCCTGAGCGTCCTCGGCGGTAGCGGTCTTGCCGGTGCCGATGGCCCAGATGGGCTCGTAGGCGACGACGACCTGCTTGGGGCAGGTGATCTCAAGGCCAGCAAGGCCAGCCTTGACCTGGTTCACGACGTGCTCGACATAGGTGCCAGCCTCGCGGACCTCGAGGGACTCGCCGCAGCAGAAGACGGGAACAAGACCGGCGGCAACGAGAGCCTTAGCCTTCTTGTTCTGGTCCTCGTCGGTCTCGTGGAAGTAGTCGCGACGCTCGGAGTGACCGATGATGCAGTAGGTGCAGCCAGCGGACTTGAGCATGTCGCAAGAAGACTCACCGGTGAAGGCACCCTTGGCCTCCCAGTACACGTTCTGTGCACCGAGGGCGATGGGGGCAGCCTGAATGCGGTCATGAACCGTGGTGATGTCGATGGTCGGAGGGCAGACGAGCACCTCGACGCCAGCCGGAACCTCGGGCAGAGCCTGAGCCAGCTCGTCGGCGAGCTTGGCGGCCTCGGCGACGTCGTTGTTCATCTTCCAGTTACCAGCGATAAGAAGGGTGCGATTAGGCATCGAGAAGCGCCTCCACTCCGGGCAGGGCCTTACCCTCGACGAGCTCCATGGAAGCGCCACCACCGGTGGAGATCCAGCTCATCTTGTCGGCCAGGTTGAACTTGTTGACAGCTGCGACAGAGTCACCACCGCCGATGATCGAGGTGCAGTCAGCCTCGGCGAGAGCCTCGGCGATAGCCTGGGTGCCGTGAGCAAAGTTGTCAAACTCGAAGACGCCCATGGGGCCGTTCCAGAACACGGTCTTGGCGCCCTTGACAGCCTCGGCATAGAGCTCCTCGGTCTTGGGACCGATGTCCATACCCTCACGATCGTCGGGGATAGCGTCGGAAGCGACAACCTCGGGGACAGCGTCCTCGCCAAAGTGATCGGCAACACGGTTGTCGATGGGGAGCAGGATCTTGACACCCTTCTCCTCGGCCTTCTTGAGCATCTCGCCGGCGCGCTCGACCCAGTCCTCTTCCTTGAGGGACTGACCAACGGACAGGCCCTGAGCCAGGAAGAAGGTGTAGGCCATGCCGCCACCGATGATCAGGGTGTCAGCGGAGTCGATGAGGTGATCGAGAACGCCGATCTTGGAGGAAACCTTGGAACCGCCGACAATGGCGACGAAGGGGCGCTCGGGCTCGGCGAAGATGCCGGTCAGCGTGTCGACCTCCTTCTCGAGCAGGAAGCCGGCGACGGCAGGCAGGTAAGCGGCGGGGCCCACGACGGAACCCTGGGCGCGGTGAGCGGTGCCGAAGGCATCGAGAACGAAGACGTCACCATAGGAAGCGAGCTTCTTGGCGATCTCGGGATCGTTCTTCTTCTCACGCTTGTCAAAACGGACGTTCTCGAGAACGAGGACCTTACCCGGCTCGACGGCGGCGACAGCCTCAGCAGCCTTCTCGCCGTAGGTGTCAGCGACAAAGGCAACGTCGAGACCAGAGAGCTCAGCGAGCTTCTTGGCGACGGGCTCGAGGGACAGCTCGGGCTGGAAGCCGGTGCCCTCGGGACGGCCGAGGTGGCTCATGAGGATGACGCGAGCGTTGTGCTCAACGAGGTAGTTGATGGTGGGCAGGGCAGCCTTGATACGGGTGGTGTCGCCAACGACGCCATCCTTGATAGGCACGTTAAAGTCAACGCGGACGAGAACGCGCTTTCCGTCGACATCGATGTCGCGGACGGTCTTCTTGGTAAAGGCCATGTTTGCTTCTACCTTTCGTACGTGTCTGCCTCCCATTACGGCAGACGATTTCTTATAAAAAGGGCGCGACCCTAGGGTGTAAGCCCTATAAGGCCGCGCCCTTCTTTAGACGCTCAACGAGCTATTCGCTAAAAGCTAAATTAAGCAACGAACTTCTCGAAGTACTTGATGGTGCGGACCATCTGAGAGGTGTAGGAGTTCTCGTTGTCGTACCAAGAGGTGACCTGAACGAGGGTCTGGCCGTTGCCGAGGTCAGAGCACATGGTCTGAGTGGCGTCGAAGATGGAGCCGTGAGTCTCGCCGACGATGTCGCGGGAGACGATCTGGTCCTCGTTGTAGGCGAAGGTCTCGGGGATGGTCTCGGCGTAGGCCTTCATGGCAGCGTTGACCTCATCGACGGTGACCTTCTTGTCAACGACGGCGTAGAGGTTGGTCAGCGAGCCGGTCGGCGTCGGGACGCGCTGGGCGGCACCGATGAGCTTGCCGTTGAGCTCGGGGAGAACCAGGCCGATGGCCTTGGCAGCGCCCGTGGTGTTCGGGACGATGTTCTCGGAGCAGGCGCGAGAGCGACGGAAGTTGCCCTTGCGCTGCGGGCCGTCGAGCGGCATCTGGTCGCCGGTGAAGGCGTGGATGGTGGTCATGATGCCGGACACGATGGGAGCGAAGTCGTTCAGACCCTTGGCCATCGGGGCGAGGCAGTTGGTGGTGCAAGAAGCAGCGGAGATGATGTTGTCCTCAGCGGTCAGCGTCTCATGGTTGACGTTGTACACGATGGTGGGCAGATCGCTGCCGGCCGGAGCTGAGATGACGACCTTCTTGGCGCCAGCGTTGATGTGGGCCTGAGCCTTAGCCTTGCTGGTGTAGAAGCCGGTGCACTCGAGAACGACGTCGACGTCAAGGTCGCCCCAAGGCAGGTTGTTAGCGTCGGCCTCCTTGTAGATCTTGATCTCCTTGCCGTCAACGGTGATGGAATCCTCGCCAGCAACGACCTCGTGATCGCGAGCGTAGTTGCCCTGCGTGGAGTCGTACTTCAGCAGGTAAGCGAGCATATCGGGAGAGGTGAGGTCGTTGATAGCGACGATCTCGGAGCCCTCATGACCGAACATCTGACGGAAAGCCAGACGACCGATGCGACCGAAGCCGTTAATAGCAACCTTTACTGCCAT
>CAUAJK010000051.1:0-11211 GCA_958429345.1 uncultured Collinsella sp.
CGTACGCTTGAACTGAGAAGGGGGAGGCCTCGCGGCCTCCCCCTTTTTGCGTTTATGGGGCGTAAATGACTCTATTACACCAGACGATCTTATCGTTTTTGGTATTGAGCCTTTATTTAAAGAAGATAAATCGAATAACAAGGGCAACTGCTATGGCCACAATGATCAAAAGCAGGATTGTCAGTCGATGCTGCTTGCGTCGTTTACTTGATGAAACGAAGATTGATTTTCCCTGTTTTGGCGTTTCGAGATAGCGAGCCGAATGCGTCAAGGTTTGCTTTGGTCGAGGACCTCTTTGTTGATGAGTGGCGGATGCTTTCATCGGCTCATCACTAGCTGCGCTGTTTTTAGATAATGGTGCGTCTTTCAGATATACAGGGTCTCCCGAGGCGACGCCCATATGTTTACGCCCCGTTTGGGCATCCTCGAGTGTTTGATATCGATTTCTCGTCACATACTCGGGCTCCGGATCATTAATGGGCTCTTGCGAGATGTGGGGGCGATGGAACCGTGGCGGCTGCGTGGAAGTATCTTCCCCCTGCGTCGGCATAAACATTTTGTTCTGGTTTTGGTCGTCCATGATGCCCTTTAGCTCGTTACCAACAACGTGTACGCGCTCATTGTAAGCCCCTTGTTATTTGTAGCTGGGGACATACTCGGTATTTAAGCTCTGGTTCAAAGAACCTTAACCTTCCTAAAACCTAAGTCACACGCACTTAGATATGCTTATAGTACTGGACTCAAAAAACTTTATAGTCGATGTATATATGAGCACTGGGTGGGCATATATAAGAGCGTCAAAAGAAGTCCCAGTCACCTGGAAGATGACTCGGCAGTCCTATAAAGGAGTGGTAAACATGGCAAGCATGGTTCCTTATCGTTCGGTTTTTGGCGTTCGTCCCTCTGCAAGCTCGCTGTTCGATCTGTTTGATGATATGAGCGACCTAGCGAACAGCTCGATTGCCTCTAAGGCGTTCCCCGTTGACGTTGAGGATAAGGGCGATGGCTATGAGGTCAAGGCTTATCTGACCGGCGTCGCCAAGGACGATATCGATGTCGAGCTTAACGAGGGCCGTCTGTCCATTAGCGTGAATGTCGAGGAAGACGAGGAGAACGAGGGCAAGAACTTCCTGCAGAAGGAGTTCAGCTCGTACAGCGCGACGCGTGGCGTGTATCTTAAGGACGCTTCGAGCGAGGGCCTCTCGGCTAAGTACGCTGACGGCATCCTGACCGTTACGGTTCCCAAGATCGTCGAGAAGAAGAACGTTACGAAGATCTCCATCGAATAACTTCGTTGGTGTTCTTCGCTATTAAAAGACAACAAAAGGGGCTGGGAAGCGATTCCCGGCCCCTTTTGTTGTTTAGGACAGTCTATTGAATGGTTGCCGGTTGATACTGACTCGCAGGGCGTATCGAGAGTTTTCGCGATCCTTGGAGAAGGGTTGCGGAGCTGCCGACCTCGTCATCCAGGGTTGCGGCCAGAGCTTTGGCATAGCTTTTGACGGTAAGGCTCGGACGATTGTTATCTTGGCTGATATGCATGGCAATGAGCTGTTCGGTGCGATCGGTAACAAGTTCGCGCGCGGCTTCGGCGGCTTGGCCATTGGAGAGGTGTCCCCTTTCAGACAGGATGCGCTCCTGAAGAAAGCGGGGATATTCTCCCTCGCGCAGCATGGTCACATCGTGGTTGCTTTCGAGTGCGAGGACTCGACAATCTTTGAGGGTGTTCATGGCTTGGCTCGATAGCTCTCCGGTGTCGGTGGCAAAGCCGATGGAATCATCGAGGGTGTCGAATCGATAGCCGACTGGATTGATGACATCGTGTGACGTTGAGTAGGTTTGCACGTGGATGCCGGCAATGGATAGGGTGTCACCGGGATCGAATTCCTCGACAGGCAGATGCGAAAGATTTTCTTTGCTCGAAAGAGTGCCCCTGCTGGCAAAGAGGGGGCCGTGCCAGTGCTTGCACCAGACATCGAGGCCCTTGATGTGATCGCTATGCTCATGAGTAATGAGAAGAGCCGAGACGTTGTCTGCCGAGAGTCCCAGTTCTGCCATGCGCTTTAATGTCTCGCGGCGAGAAAGACCGTCGTCAATCATGATGAGCCCCCGGGGGCCTTCGATGAGCGCGCAGTTGCCTTTTGAGCCGCTGCCAAGGATATGAAGGTGCAGACGAGACATAAGATTCCAAAGGATACAATGGGTGCGGACGAATAGAGGAGGAAGCAAATGCCTACGGTATCACAGCATTACGGACACCATGCCGTGCCCGGGGCAGTCGATGAGACCCGAACGAGGCAGCAGGCTGCTCCTGTCGTGCTTATGGTATCAGGCGGCGCGGACTCGACGGCACTGCTTCTTATGGCGTGCACATCAAAGCTGGATATCCAAGACGGGCGCGGTGTTGCCCCCATTGCTCGCGAGCGCCTGCATGTGCTGCATGTAAACCATCATCTGCGCGGCAAGGCGTCCGATGGCGACGAGGCCTTTGTGCGTGAGCTCTGCGCGAAATATGGTTTACCGCTGTGCGTGGAGCACGCTTATTTTGATGGGGAGGCGGGCAATATTGAGGCCGCGGCCCGCGAAGTGCGCTATGCCGCGGCGCGGAGGTATGTTCGCGAGCTCTGCGCCCAGACGGGGGCACCGCGAACGGCGGCTCGTATCTGCACCGCGCACACGTCTTCGGATCGCGCGGAAACGTTTTTGATGAACGCGATTAAGGGTTCGGGGCCCGCTGGCCTATCGAGCATTCCTCGCCGGAGGAATATCGTGGTGCGTCCCTTGCTCGACCTGACTCACGGCGAGCTGGTGGGCTATCTGCAGGTACATGGTCAGCCGTGGCGTGAAGACGAGAGCAATGAGGATATCTCGTATCTGCGAAACTACGTGCGCCATCGAGTGATGCCGGTGGTGGCGCAGCGCAACGCGAGCGTCTGCAAGACGATTGGCGCCGCCTGCGAGATCTTAGGCGATGAGGACGCGTTTTTGTCTCAGCTTTCGGCACAGGCGTTTCGAAGCTGCCTGCGTAAGGAGGCGGCGGGCGCACTGGTGCTCGATGCCAGGCGCCTGGCTGCGGCCGAGGTGGTAATCGCGCGGCGCATCGTGCGACTGGCGATTAAGCGCATCGATCCGGACGCTCGTCCCGAGATGCGACATGTGGAGCGAGTCCTTTCCTGCGTTGCCGAGGGCACCGGCTCGGTCACGCTTCCGGCGGGGATTGACGCACGCATTGAGTTTGGCATGCTGGCGTTTAAGGCGCCGGCGGCTCGCGAGGGCCTGGTCGCGGACTGGGTTACCGTACCCGGTCGTTTGCCGTTGGGCGGGGGACGTATGCTGGTCACAGAACCGATGGCTGTTGAGCCGGGATGCGATATCGTGCGCCGCGCCCGTGAGCTTGCGGCTACCGGGGAAGTGACAGCTTTGGTAGACGCGGCTGCCCTGGGTTTTGCCGACAGCGATAGTGAGCGGATCCTGGCGGGCTCGCGTGGCGAGATCCCTGCCGAGGCGCGATTGGCGCGCCTGTGGGTGGACGGTCCCGCGCCGGGAGACGTGATGTGCCCGTTAGGGATGAGTGGCCGAAGCAAGAAAGTATCCGACTTGCTAGGTGAGGCTCGCATTCCCGTTTCCGAGCGCGCCGGCGTGCCCATGGTGAGGACGGCGCCGGGGGGTGCCGTGGTGTGGGTCGCCGGAGTCCGCGCGGACGAGCGTTTTAAGTGCACGGCCGCAACGCGCGTGGCATATCTGCTCCGCGTGGTCGATGCGGAATAGCGTCCCACGCCTGCTATTCTGTGCGACGTTGACGGTATTCCCGCGCTGATGGCGCACGGGCTGGTAAATTTACCCCGTGCGCTGCTAGAATGTGTAGTTCGCGTCCATACGGCGGTGTGTGGGCGATAAGCACAAGAAAGGGTTGTCATGGCTTCTCAACATCCGGATATCGAGAAGGTTCTGTTCACGCAGGAGGATATCGACGGTATCGTCTCTCGCCTGGGCGAGGAGATTACGCGCGACTACGCGGGTAAGGATCTGGTGCTGATTGCGGTCCTGCGCGGCGCCGTGGTCTTTATGGGCGACCTGATGCGTAAGATCGAGCTGCCGACCAACATCGATTTCATGGCTGTTTCGAGCTACGGCGACGGCGTGAAGTCCTCGGGTATCGTGCGTATCATTAAGGACCTGGATATTGACATCCGCGGTCGCGACGTGCTGATCGTCGAGGACATTCTGGACTCGGGCCTGACGCTCAAGTATCTGATGAAGAACCTTGAGAGCCGCAAGCCCGCTTCTCTGGAGGTCGCCGCCTTCCTGTGGAAGGACGTTGAGGACCGCGTCTCGGCCATCACGCCCAAGTATGTTGGAACCCATTGCCCCGATGCCTTTGTGGTGGGCTACGGCCTCGACTATGCCGAGCGCTATCGCAACCTTCCGTATCTGGGCATTTTGAAACCGGAGGTTTATTCGTAAGATGCCCGACGACCGTAACGACAACAATTCCCAGACTCCCCGGGACCCAAAGATCCCGGGGATGCCCGGAGGCAAGAAGCCCACGCGTACGGGCTGGCTGTATTTTCTTTTGGCTTGCGCGCTTCTGGGCTATGCCTTCTTTAATATGGGTTCCGGCTTTGCCAGCTCCAGCAATACCGTTAAGCTCGCGACGAGCGAGATGGTCAGCGCCATCAAGCAGGATCGCGTCGAAGATCTGACCTATACGGTTCAAGACGGAAGCGTGACGGGTCATTACTGGAAGACGAAGAAGGACAAGGGCGATACGAGCGAGCTCAAGAGCTTCTCTTCGACCTATGTCGGCTCCGATTCGCTTGCCGAGCTCATGGCGGAGCACCCCGATACCAAGTACATCGTCAACACCAACGATCCCGATTTTTGGGGCGACTTGGCGATGAGTGTGCTTCCGACGATCGCCCTGATCGCCATCATGTTCTACTTTATGCGCCAGATGATGGGCGCCAACAACAGGAACATGCAGTTTGGCAAGACCAACGCCAAGACCAACGAGGCCACACGCCCCAAGGTCAAGTTTGAAGACGTTGCCGGCGTGGACGAGGCAGTTGAGGAGCTCGAGGAGATCCGTGACTTTTTGAGCGATCCGGATCGCTATCGCAAGCTGGGCGCCAAGGTCCCGCGTGGCGTGTTGCTGGTGGGCCCTCCGGGCACCGGTAAAACGCTGCTGGCCAAGGCCGTTGCCGGCGAGGCGGGCGTGCCGTTCTTTAGCATCTCGGGTTCCGACTTTGTCGAGATGTTTGTGGGTGTCGGCGCCAGCCGTGTGCGTGACCTCTTTAAGGAGGCCAAGTCCCAGGCCCCGTCGATCATCTTCATCGATGAGATTGATGCCGTGGGACGTCAGCGCGGAGCTGGCTTGGGCGGCGGCCATGACGAGCGCGAGCAGACGCTCAACCAGCTGCTTGTCGAGATGGACGGTTTTGAGGAGAGGGAGTCGGTCATCCTGATCGCTGCGACCAACCGTCCCGACATTCTGGACCCGGCGCTGCTGCGTCCCGGTCGTTTTGACCGTCAGGTTACGGTCGACCGTCCGGATGTGAAGGGCCGCGAGCAGATCTTGCGCGTGCATGCCGAGAACAAGCCGATGGACGAGGACGTTAAGTTTGAGAAGCTCGCCCAGATGACCGTTGGCTTTACCGGTGTCGACCTGGCGAACTTGCTCAATGAGTCTGCACTGTTGGCTGCCCGCCGCCATCGTTCCGTGATCTCGATGGACGAGGTCGAGGAATCGATGGAGCGCGTGATTGCCGGACCGCAGCGCAAGGGTCGCGTGATGACCGAGGCCGAGCGCACCACGATTGCCTACCACGAGAGCGGCCACGCTCTGGTGGGCCACATCCTGGAGCACTCCGATCCGGTTCACAAGATTTCGATCGTCAGCCGCGGTCAGGCGCTGGGCTACACGCTGCAGCTTCCGCAGGAGGACCACTTCCTCAAGACCAAGAACGAGATGCTCGACGAGCTTGCCGTGTTCTTGGGCGGCCGCGTTGCCGAGGAACTCATGTGCGATGACATCACGTCGGGCGCGAGCAACGACCTGGAGCGCGCGACCAAGATGGCGCGCGAGATGGTCACGCGTCTGGGCATGAGCGAGGAGCTGGGCACTCAGGTCTTTGGCGAGGCGCAGCATCAGGTATTCCTGGGCCGCGACTATGCCGATCATCAGGATTACTCCGAGGAGACGGCGCGCCGCATCGATATCGAGGTTCAGCGCATTATGCGTGAGGCCCATCGTCGTGCGGTCGAGATCTTGGATGCCCGTCGCGATCAGCTCGATCTGATGGCGAAGGTGCTGCTCGAGCGCGAGACCGTCGAGGGCGATGCCGTGAATGCCCTGCTCGATAACGAGTGGGACGCCTACCTTGAGCGCGAGGACGATATCCTGGCGGCCAAGGAGGAGCGCAATGCCAAGGCGGCTGGCTTACCGACCAAGAAGCGCGCGCCCCGTATGAGCGAGGAAGAGCTGGCGGCTGATGCCGCGGCCTTTGCGCAGGCGGCCATGCAGGAGGATGCCGAAGCTGCATCCGATGATGCCGCCGATGACCGTGCCGTCAATGCCGGTGCCGACACCGACAAATAGTCTTTGTGGCGAAAGCCTCTGCGGGGAAACCTGCGGAGGCTTTTTCTTTTGAGCGATATGGGGCCGTCTGTTGATTGGGGACAGACTTAAATGAGCGTTTTCACGCATTTAAGTCTGTCCCCAATCAACATTGCTGCGGCACTTTGCTCGGCTAAAGCGTACAATAGCGCCTATGCGAAAGGGGAACAGATGATCAACGAAACTATGTATGCTCGCGGTGCGGAAAGCTCCATCATCCGTGAGATTTTTAGCTATGGCCTTGAGCGCAAGGCGCAGATCGGTGCGGAAAACGTATTTGATTTTTCGCTGGGCAATCCGAGCGTTCCGGCACCCGCTGCTGTGGCGGAGTCCATTAAGAAGGCCTTGGAGCTGCCGAGTGACCAGTTACACGGCTACACCCCCGCTCCGGGCCTGCCGCAATGTCGAGCAGCCGTCGCCGAATCGCTCAACCGCCGCTTTGGAACGAACTATGAGGGTAAGGACGTCTTTATGACGGTGGGTGCCGCGGCTTCGCTCACCTGCACGCTCAACGCCGTTACGAACCCGGGCGACGAGGTTATTGTTATCGCCCCGTACTTTCCGGAGTATCGCGTTTGGATTGAGAAGGCCGGCTGTACGTGTGTTGAGGCGCTCGCCGATGAAGATACGTTCCAGCTGAGCGTGGACAACGTGCTCAAGGCGATCACCGACAAGACGGCAGCCGTCATTATCGACTCGCCCAACAACCCGACCGGTGCCGTATATACATGCGACACGCTGACGCGACTGGCCAATGTTCTGCGCGAGGCCAACGCTCAGCGCGATCCCGAGAATCCGATTATGCTCATCTCGGATGAGCCGTACCGCGAGATTGTGTACGGTGCCGAGGTGCCTTGGGTGCCCTCGATCTACGAGCACACCATCGTGTGCTACTCGTATTCCAAGTCGCTGTCGCTGCCGGGCGAGCGCGTGGGGTGGATCTTGGTTCCCAACACCAATCCGCAGGCTGCCCGTCTGATGCCGGCTGTTGCGGGTGCTGCCCGTACGCTGGGCTTCGTGTGCGCGCCGGCGCTCTTTCAGCGCGTAATTATCGACTGCATCGATGAGCCGAGTGACGTTGAGGCCTATGCACGCAACCGCACCGCGCTTACCGACGCACTAGCGGAGTATGGCTACACCTATGTTGAGCCGGATGGCGCGTTCTACCTATGGGTGAAAGCATTGGAGCCCGATGCGAATGCGTTTTGCGAGCGCGCAAAGAAGTATGAGTTGCTTGCGGTTCCCTCGGACAGCTTTGGTATGCCGGGTTGGTTCCGCCTGGGCTATTGCGTGAGTTACGAAACGATTATCAATTCGCTACCCGCTTGGAAACAGTTGGCGGACGAGTATCGTTAAAAGTAAAGCGCTCTGCCTACAATGTTTTACGTGAAACGGGGTTTGGTGTTAAGCCAGATCCCGTTGTCATGGACGTTGTGTCGTTGGGATGGAGTGGTTTTACGACTATCGAAGGCTATGCGTACAATGAATATAAGCGACGGCCGTGCCAGATAAGGAGACCTGATGCCCTACCTGCTTTCTTGTGACATTCATACCCATACGATGTTCTCTGCGCATGCATATTCGACCATTGAGGAGAATGTGTACTGGGCGGCAGAGCGTGGCCTGCAGGTGCTCGGATCTGCTGACCATCTGAGCTCTATGGTTACGGCTTGCCCCAATGACCTGCGCAGTTACCAGTTCTTTATCAACCAGGATATCTGGCCGCGCATTTGGAGCGGCGTGCTGGTGCTTCGCGGCGCCGAGGCCGATATCGTTTCGCTGGACGGAAGCTTGTTTGGCGAGGACATTCCCGTTTCGCTCAATATTGCCGGCGATTCGTACAGTCACCAGCATTCGCTGTTCGATTTGGTAACGCGCAATTTGGATTATTTGGTGGCAAGCGTGCATAATCCGCAGATTGCTGAGGGCGCGACGCTGGCCCAGACGACCGAGATGTATATCAATGCCCTGGAGCACCCCAAGGTGTTCATGCTGGGTCACACGGGGCGTTCGGGCGTGCCGTTCGATATCGACGAAGTGCTGTTGGCAGCTAAGGCCAAGCACAAGATTATCGAGATCAACAACCATAGTCTTGAACACGGTGTCGACACTGAGCATTGGGCCGTATGCCGCAAGATTGCCGAGCGCTGCGCCGAGCTGGGCGTGGGCATTGGCGTTTCGACCGATGCGCACATTGGCATGCCAATTGGTAAGCTCGATTACGCTCGCAAGATGCTCGACGAGATTCACTTCCCGTTGGATCTGATCGTGACGCGCGATCGCGAGACGCTGCTGCGCGAGATGGCGGCAGCCGGCGTGTGCGACCTGCGCAAGGGGATGTAGCGGAGTTTATAAATCAAGCGAAGGGGGCAGCCCAGATGGGTCGCCCCCTTTCTTGTCCCAAAAATCTACTGAGGTTGGTTAGCGGCGTTCGAGGACCGCTACGGTTTCGGTGTGGCCGGTGTGAGGGAACATGTCGACGGGCGTGATCTTGAGCAGTCGGTAGCCTCCGTCGAGGAGCTGATGCAGGTCGCGCTCTTGAGTTACGGGGTTGCAGCTGATATAGGTGATGCGGCGCGGCTTAAGCGCGCAGGCAGCTTCGAGGAACTCGGGGGTAGAGCCGGCGCGCGGCGGATCGATGGAAAGAACGTCGACGCGTTCGTTGTTGTCGGCGGCATCCAGGATGTAGTCGGTGGCGTCGTCGGCCATAAACCAAGCGCTGCGGGTGAGGCCGTTGAGCTCGGCATTGCGGCGTGCGTCGGCAATGCCCGCCGGGTTGCGCTCCACGCCGAGCAGCATAATGCCGATACCCTTGTTCTGGGCATCTTTAGCTGCGCAAAGACCGATGGTACCGCTGCCACAGTAGGCATCCATGAGCACATCGCCCTGGTGCAAATCCATGCCGTCGATAGCGAGCTGATAGAGCAGCTCGGTCTGTTGCGGGTTGGTCTGATAAAACGCGGTGGGGGAGATGTCGAATTCGCAGCCGAGCAGCTGGTCGCGCATGCATTCGGCGCCATAGACGATACGAGTCTCCTCACCCAAGATGGCGTTACCGGGACGTCCATTGATATTTTGGGCAACGGTGACGATATGCGGATCGAGCGCCGCGACGGCCTCAAAGAACTCCTGTGCATGCGGTAAGTCACGCTGGGCGGTCACGAGCGTAACCATGACCTGGTCGGTACGCCAACCGCAGCGGATGACGGCATAGCGGAGCAAACCAAGATGCTTGTCCTCGTTAAAGGCGGGAATATGCAACCGCTCAGCTTCGCGTGCGATGCCGTTGAGAATCTGACGAGCGCCCGACGCCTCGACGGGACATTCGGGAACAGCAACGATTCTGTGCGTGCCACGTTCAAAAAAGCCGCAGCGGACAGCGCCCTCTTTACCGGGGGCAAAGGGAGTGGCGGCCTTATGGCGAAAACCGCGCGGCGCAGGATATTTGCCCGGGTCGCCCAGGGTGACACCCATGCCACGAATAGGATCTACAGCAATGCCCTCACGCTCACAAAGCGAAGCAAAAAGCTCCTCCATAGCAGCCTGCTTGGCGGCGAGCTGCTTCTTATAAGGACGATTGAGCGCCGTACACCCACCGCAAGCTTTGATGATGGAACAAGGAGACTTGGGATCAGCGGCCTTACGCGCAGACGGAACCGGATTCTTATACGGGCGCTTGGAGCGATTCTGAGATGCCTTATCCTCGTTCCGACGAGAGCCGGGACGCTTGGCCTTAGTCTTGCCCTTGGCCGACTTACCCTTCGCGTCCTGAGACGACTTGGATTTCTTAGAAGATTTTTTCTCCTCTGACCCCTCAGCCGCCTCGATCAAAGCACGACGAGCCTTACGCTCCGCACGAGATTCTGCCATGAATTAACCCCACTAATTTACAAATTGAAATCTGAAAGCATTGTACCGTGCCAAGCTAGCGGACGATATACAAGCGCCTATTTCATGTCAGTGATAAGTCCAACGATGTTTGCCCGGCGTGGGCGGGGAGCGGCGAGTAATTAAGTTTATCGCGAGTTCCGCACGCAAAGGAAAGCACTTAATGTGCTTTCCGTCTTGCGCAGGACTGTAGAGCAGGAAACTTAATTACGCGCCGCTCCCCGCCCACGCCGGGCAAACCCTCCCTTGTACTCCATCTCACTAAAGTGTATGATTCTGGACGTTACACGACTCACTTTACTTAACTAAAGTGCCATCAAGGGGGAATACCATGAACACCGATATGTCTCGTCGTCAGTTTGTTGGTCTAGCCGGCTCACTCGCTACGGTTCTGGGCCTTGGCCTGGTTGGCTGCGGCGGTGCCGATAAGGGCTCTGCTGCCGGATCTACCGCGGCAAAGGATGTGAAGGGTGCCGTCGAGTCCCAGAAACTCGTGGTGGGCTTTGACAAGTCCTATCCTCCGTACGGCTTTGTGGGCGATGACGGCGAGTACACGGGCTTTGACCTCGACCTTGCCAAGGCCGTTGCCGATAAGCAGGGCTGGGATGTCGATTACGAGGCCATCGATTGGGATGCCAAGGACACGCTGCTCAACTCCGGCGCCATCAACTGCATCTGGAACGGCTTTACCATGGAGGGCCGCGAGG
>CAUAJK010000052.1:0-11137 GCA_958429345.1 uncultured Collinsella sp.
TGGTGGGCGATGAGGGATTCGAACCCCCAGCCTTGTGCGTGTAAAGCACCTGCGCTAACCGTTGCGCCAATCGCCCGTGCGGAGAGAGTATAGCAAAACAATCGCCCCATTCACCTCATATCCATTAAAGGTAACTCGCGCGTGTCACAGCGGAGCTGATTCAGTTGAGATTGCCTGAACATTCCGCCCCTCTTTACGCCCTCGGGTATACTCAAAAGCTACTGATTCGATTTGATGCCCAGCAACAGCAGAGGGGATAGTATATGTGCGGTTTTGTCGGTTTTGTCGGTGGGACGGATAACCAATCCGAGGTGCTCACCAAGATGATGGACCGCATCGTCCATCGCGGTCCCGACATGGGCGGCCAGTTTATCGATGGCCGCGTTGCCCTCGGCTTCCGCCGCCTGTCGATCCTCGACCTGACCGAGGCCGGCGCTCAGCCCATGGCCAATGAGGACGGCAGCGTCGTCATTGTCTTCAACGGCGAGATCTACAACTTCCAAGAACTCCGTTCCGAGCTCGAGGCCAAGGGCTACAAGTTCCACTGCGGCGCCGACACCGAGAGCCTCCTGCACGGCTACGAGGAGTGGGGTGAGGCCGTTCTCGATCGCCTGCGCGGTATGTACGCCTTCGTCATCTGGGACAAAAAGAAGAACAAGCTTTTTGGCGCCCGCGACATCTTTGGCATCAAGCCGCTCTACTACTATCCCATGGCCGATGCGGGCGACGGCGCTCCGGGCGTGCTCTTTGGTTCCGAGATCAAGAGCTTCCTGGACTACCCGCACTTCCACAAGGCGGTCAACAAAAAGGCCCTGCGTCCGTACATGACGCTGCAGTATTCGGCAACCGAGGAGACCTTCTTCGAGGGTGTCTACAAGCTGCCGCCGGCGCACTACTTTACCGTCGATATCCCGACCGGCAAGATGAACATCGAGCGCTACTGGGATTGCGATTACTCTGCCGTCGAGAAGCCGTTCGAAGAGTATGTCGATGAGCTGGACGAGGTCGTGCACGAGAGTGTCGAGGCCCATCGCATCGCCGACGTCAAGGTCGCGTCGTTCCTCTCCGGTGGCGTCGACTCTAGCTACATCGCCGCTTGCCTCATGCCCGACAAGACCTTCTCGGTGGGCTTTGACTACAAGAACTTTAACGAGACCAACTACGCCAAGGAGCTTTCCGATAAGCTCGGCGTCGAGAACGTTCGCAAGATGATTACCGCCGACGAGTTCTTCGGTGCGCTCGAGGACATCCAGTATCACATGGACGAGCCGCAGTCCAACCTGTCTTCCGTGCCGCTGTGGTTCTTGGCCGAGATGGCCCGCAAGGACGTCACCGTCGTGCTTTCGGGCGAAGGCGCCGACGAGCTCTTTGGCGGCTACGCCTACTACGAGGACACGGTCCCGGTGCGCAAGTACAAAAAGATGGTGCCGCTGCCCATCCGTCGCGCGCTCGGTAACCTGGCGCTGCATATGCCGTACTTCAAGGGACATAACTTCCTGGTCAAGGGTGCCGAGATCCCCGAGAAGTCGTTCCTGGGACAGGCTCTGGTATGGCCGGAGCGCGAGGTCGACGGCGTGCTCAAGCCCGAGTACAACACCGGCGACGGCGCCTTTGAGCTCGCTGCACCCATCTACGCACGCGTGAAGGGTCAGCCCGAGCTGGTCAAGAAGCAGTACTTGGACATGAACATGTGGCTCCCGGGCGACATTCTGCTCAAGGCCGACAAGATGTGCATGGCGCACTCGCTGGAGCTGCGCGTGCCCTTCCTGGACCGCAAAGTCATGGAGTTCGCCGAGCACATTCCCGACCGCTACCGCATCAACGAGAACGGCAACAAACAGGTACTCCGCCACGCTGCCAACAAGTCGCTGCCCGATGAGTGGGCCACCCGTCCCAAGGTGGGCTTCCCGGTGCCGATTGTCTACTGGCTGCGCGAGCAAAAGTGGTACGACTATGTCAAGGAGTACTTCACCGCGCCGTGGGCAAGCGAGTTCTTCAATACCGACGAGCTCATGCACCTGCTCGATCTGCACTTTGCGGGCAAGGGCGATTTCCAGCGCAAGATCTATACGCCGCTCGTGTTCCTAGTGTGGTACAAGCGCTTCTTTATCGACGAGGGCCAGCCTTCTGTTCAGGCTGCCTAGTCTCGGCTTACGAATGCCTGCGCGTAACGGCTCCTCCGGGAGCCGTTTTTGCGCGAGCACGTTTTAGTTACTATGAAAACCGTCCCTGCCAAATGGCTGAGAAAGGTGAAAGATGCACCATTCGGATTCCGCGACCGTGACCACGGTCGATACGCTTGCCAAGCTTCTCGATGTGTGCGGCGAGCTGCGCGCATCAGAGCAGGTTGACGAGCGTGCCGTGACCGGTTGCTCGTTTGATTCGCGCGCGGTCTCGGCAGGTGACGTGTTCTTCTGTAAAGGTGCTGCCTTTAAGCCCGCGTTTTTGAGCATGGCGCTCGATGCGGGCGCCGTCGCATTTGTGTGCGAGGAGTCACTGGTCGAGTCTCTGGAGCCGCTGGCGCAGGAGAGCGGTGCTGCGATGCTGGTTGTTGATAGTGTTCGCACGGCCATGGCCCTGCTGCCGCCGGAGGTCTACGACCGTCCCGACCACGACGTCAAGATCGTGGGCATCACCGGCACCAAGGGAAAGACCACGGCCGCTTTTATGCTCCAGTCCATCATCAAGGCGGCGGGCGAGTCCTGCGGCATGATCGGCTCGGTGAGTACCGACGATGGTATCGAGTGCTACGAGAGCACCAATACTACGCCCGAGGCCCCCGAGGTCTGGCGCCATATCGCCAACTGCCGCACGTCCGGTCGCCAGTCCATGGTCATGGAGGTCTCGAGCCAGGCGCTCAAGTACCAACGCGTCGAGAATCTGCCGTTTGACGTGGCGTGCTTCCTCAACATCGGCCGCGACCACATCTCGCCGATCGAGCACCCCACGTTTGAGGATTATTTTGAGAGCAAGCTCAGGATTTTTGACCAGGCAAAGACCGCCGTGGTGAATCTGGGTACCGATGAGGTTGACCGTGTGCTGGAGGCAGCGTCGACGGCCGATCGCTTGGTGACCGTTGGGGTCGAGCATCCCGAGGCGAGCCTGTGGGCAAGCGACGTACGCATGGTCGGCTTTAGCATCGAGTTCAACTTGCATGGCCTGTGTGCCGACGAGTCCGAGGCGGGGGAGAAGGTCCTGCTGGGCATCGCGGGCGACTTTAACGTGGAAAACGCGCTGGTCGCTATCGCCGCCGCGCACGAGATCGGCATCGGTATCGAGGCTATCAAGAAGGGCCTCTCCAAACTGCGTGTGCCGGGCCGTATGGAGGTCGTGGAGTCGAAGGACGGTCGCGTGATCTGCGTCGTCGACTATGCGCACAACCAGCTTTCGTTCCGTTCGCTTTTCTCGTCGGTCAAGCGCGCGTTTCCCGCTAGCCCCGTCATTGCGCTGTTTGGCGCTGCCGGCGGCAAGGCGCAGGAGCGCCGCGAGCAGCTTCCGCGCGAGGCCGCACCGTATTCCGACCTGATGATCTTTGCCAACGAGGATCCAGCTCACGAGGACCCGATGAAGGTCTGTCGCGAGCTAGCCGAGCATGTTCCCGACGATACGCCGAACAAGATCATCCTCGACCGCGAAGCCGCTGTGCATGCGGCGTTCAAGGCGGCGCGCGAGGAGTACGTCAACCCCGATGCTCCCACCATTGTCTTGCTGCTGGCAAAGGGTGACGAGGAGCTCATGCACGTGGGCGACGAGTTCGTGCCCATCGAGAGCGACCTTTCGTTGGCCAATCGCTTGATCGATGTTACCCAGTTTGACTAATGAACCATGATGGCGGCGGCGCCCTGAGTGCGCTGTCGCCATAAGCGTGTTCCCTCAATCAAAACATGCCGTCCAAGTCCAAACCCTTCTACGTAAACGGAGTAACCATGTCCCACAACACCCTGCCGACCGTTGCCGAGCTTTCGGGCGAGATGCGCGAGCGCTTGGCCAAGGTCAAGTACGTCTTTACCGACCTGGATGCCACGATGCTTGCACCCGGCTCGTGCGTGCTGCGCGACAACGACGGCAACCCTTCGACCAAACTCGTCGAGGCCGTCGTGGCGCTCGCTCGCGCTGGTATTCAGGTGGTTCCCACCTCGGGCCGCAACCGTACCATGATCCACGAGGACGCGCGCGTGCTCGGCCTCAACTCCTACATCGGCGAGATGGGCGGCCTGGTCATGTACGATCTCAAAGCCAACGATTGGGAGTATCTGACCGGCGACATGCCCTACGACCCCTCTTGCGGCCTCACGCCGCACCAGGTGATCGAGCAGACCGGCGTGTGCGAGAAGATCCTCGCCCGCTGGCCGCACAAGATCGAGTATCACAACGACATGTCGACCGGCTACAAATACCGTGAGGTCACCGTCGGCATGCGCGGCGATGTGCCCGACGATGAAGTTCAGGCCATCCTGGACGAGGCCGGCTGCGGTCTGATCTGGGCTTGCAACGGCCATCTGACTCACCTGTCCAAGCCGACGACGCTCGAGCTCGATCGCGTCGAGGACGGTCGCGCATTCAACATCAACCCCGCGGGCCTCAACAAAGGCGTCGCCATTGCGCGCTTCTGCGAGCACCTAGGGATCGAGCGCGAGGAGACGTTGGCGCTCGGCGACTCCGAGTCCGACTTCTACATGGCCGATCACGTGGGCACGTTCTGCCTAGTCGAGAATGGCCTGACGAGCGCCGGCGCGCCCGAGTTCCTGGCTGCTTGCGAGAACGCTTTCGTTACGCGCGGCAAAATTGTCGACGGTTGGGCGGCGACGGCAGAGCTGCTGGTCGCGGCGCGTTCGTA
Organism: uncultured Collinsella sp.; assembly: GCA_958429345.1. Taxonomy (GTDB): domain Bacteria; phylum Actinomycetota; class Coriobacteriia; order Coriobacteriales; family Coriobacteriaceae; genus Collinsella. Next base: position 4,838 of record CAUAJK010000052.1, read on the forward strand.
GCGCGTCGCCGCCGCACTTGGACATGTCTTTTCGAGAGAGACTGGTGAGGTAATGTCCGATATCGAGAATCCGGCAGGCGACACGCGCCCGATTGGCGTGTTCGATTCTGGTTTGGGCGGTCTGACGGTTGCGCGCGCGATTGCGACGGCGTTGCCGCACGAGTCCGTCTACTACTTTGGCGACACCAAGCGCTGCCCCTACGGCACCCGTACCGAGGATGAGGTGCGCTCGTTTGCGTTGCAGGCGGGTCGTTGGCTTTCGAAGCACGACGTCAAGATTATGGTCATCGCCTGCAACACGGCGACCGCTGCGGCCTTGCGTCTGGCCCAGCAGGTGCTCGACGTCCCCGTGATCGGCGTGATCGCGCCGGGTGCCCGTGCGGCAATCAACAGCACCCGCTCGCGTCGCGTGGGCGTGCTCGCTACCAACCTCACCATTCGCTCGGGCGCCTACACGCGCGCCATTCAGGATCTAGATGCCGGCGTCGATGTATACGGCTGTCCTGCCTCGAGCTTTGTCGAGGTTGTCGAACACGAGCTCGCCTCGGGTGCACATCTGCAGGAACAGTGGCTTGAGAACGAGGACATCTTCGATACGCCTGCCGTGCGTGCGCTGGTGGGTGCCACGGTTGAGCCGCTGCGCGACCACGGTATCGATACCGTGGTGCTCGGCTGTACGCATTTCCCGCTGTTGGTGGGACCTATCCGGCATGCGCTGGGGCCTGGGGTGCGCGTCGTGAGTTCCGCCGAGGAGACCACACGCGAGCTGACCGATATCCTCACGCGCCGCGAGCAGCTGGCGGGCGACGCCGCCGAGCCGCAGCATCGTTTTGCCACGACGGCCGATAACATTGCCGAGTTTGCGGTGGCGGGCAGCTTTATCTTTGGTCAGCCGCTCAAGAGCATCGAACATATCGATATCGATGAGCTGAAATAGATGTGAGGCAGCCGCCAAAGCCTTCGCCACATCTTTTGCCGAAAGGAAATTTCTATGGAGTACATGCAGGTCAACCGCGCCAACGGTCGCGCCGCCAACGAGTTGCGCCCCGTTAAGCTCACCCGTGGCGTCATGAAGCACGCCCACGGCTCGTGTTTGGCCGAGTTCGGTGACACGCGCGTGCTGTGCGCCGCCACTATCGAGGAGGGCGTGCCGGGCTGGCGAAAGGGAGCTAAGGCCGGCTGGGTGACCGCGGAATACGCCATGCTGCCGGCGTCGACCGGCAAGCGCTGCAAGCGCGAGCACGCCAACCGCAAGGGTCGCTCCATGGAGATCGAGCGCCTCATTGGCCGCAGCCTGCGTACCGTCGTCAACATGAAGGCGCTCGGCGAGTACACCGTCACCGTCGACTGCGATGTGATTCAGGCCGATGGCGGCACGCGTACAGCGAGCATCACCGGCGCCTGGGTGGCGCTGCACGACGCCCTCGCCATGTGGGTCGAGGCGGGCAAGATCGAGCGCATCCCGCTTACCGGCCAGGTGGCTGCCATCTCTATGGGCGTTGTCGACGGCAATACGCTGCTTGACCTCGATTATTCCGAGGACAGTCATGCCGAGGTCGACATGAACCTCGTCGCCACCGATACCGGTGAGATGATCGAGCTCCAGGGCACCGGCGAGCAGGCGCCCTTCGACCGCAAACGCCTCAACGCCCTGCTTGACCTGGGTGACAAGGGTGTCGCCGAGCTCATCGAGCTTCAGCGCCAAGCCATCGCCTAACCTGCCAAAAAGGGACAGGTTTATTTTGGTAGGTTTTATCTGCTGAAATGCTGCGTTGAAAGGTCCGATCGCCTGAGAGGGGAGAGGTCAAGTGCCCAAACGCCCCTCAACACGGCATTGCTATAGAGACAAGGAGGCCAGCTATGGCACTTGAGAAGATTGACATCGACACCCTCGACCCGGCGGCGACCATCGTCGTGGCAACGGGCAACGCCCATAAGCTCACCGAGATCGAGGCCATTTTGGGCAAGGTCATGCCCGAGGTGCGCTTTGTGGCGCTCGGCCAGCTGGGTGATTTTGAGGATCCCGAGGAAAACGGCACGACGTTTTTGGAGAACGCCATCATCAAGGCCCAAGCCGCGGTTGAGGAGACGGGCCTTATGGCCATCGCCGACGATTCGGGCTTGGTCGTCGACGCGCTGGACGGTGAGCCCGGTGTGTATAGCGCGCGCTATGCGGGCGTGCACGGCGACGATGCCGCCAACAACGCCAAGCTTCTCGTGAATCTGGAGGGCGTGGCCGACGAGGACCGCACTGCGCGCTTTATGAGCGTCGTCGCGCTCATCGACACGGACGGTTTGGTCACCTATGGCGAGGGCGCCTGCGAGGGCGTTATCGCGCACGAGGGCCGCGGCGATCACGGCTTTGGCTACGACCCGCTGTTCCTGCCGGTCGACACGCCGGGCAAGACCATGGCCGAGCTGACGGCTGACGAGAAGAACGCCATCAGCCATCGTTTCCACGCGCTCGAGCATCTGTCCGCCAAGCTGACGGGCGAGGAGTAGACCGTGCGTGCGGTGGTGCAGCGCGTGCTCAACGCCGGCGTGACGGTCGACGGCGAGTGCGTGGGCCGCATTGGACGCGGCTACCTGGTGCTGCTGGGTGTGGGCCATGGCGATACGCGTGCCGAGGCCGACAAGCTGTGGGGCAAGCTCCGCGGGCTGCGTATCAACGAGGACGAGAACGGCAAGACCAATCTGGCACTTGCCGATGTCGACGGCGAGGTGCTCGTGGTGTCGCAGTTCACGCTGTTCGCCGACTGCCGCCACGGTCGCCGCCCATCGTTTACGGATGCCGGCGCACCCGATGTTGCCAACGAGCTCTACGAGTACTTCCTGACGCTTGTGCACGAGGACGTTGAGCATGTGGCGCACGGTATCTTTGGCGCCGACATGAAGGTCGACCTGGTCAACGACGGCCCATTCACCATCGTCTTGGACACCGACAACCTTTAGGTTACGCGGTTTTACCAAACCGCGTAACAACTGGTCATGCGAGATTGTCGTCTGGTACGTATTTGGGACCGGGCTTATTTAGCTACTTGCGTATGGCCACAACAGGGTGCTATAGTATTAGAGTTTTGTCTATCTTAGGGGTATTATCCCCTTTTTGAATTGCACCTTCTGGAGGCCCTGTTCATGGAAGAGATGGAAGTCAATCACGTCGACGACATCCACGAGAAGCTGACCGATATGGTGGGCGATCGCGTCAAGGTTAAGGCCAACATGGGCCGTACCCGCGTCGTCGAGCGCATGGGCACCATCAAGAGCGTCCACCCGGCCGTCTTCATCGTCGAGGTCGACGAGCGTCGCGGCCGCAAGTCGCGTCAGTCCTACCAGTATATCGATGTCCTCACCGGTCAGGTCGAGCTGTTCGACCCCGAGAGCGGCGAGCATATCTTTACCCCGCTCGGCAATCAGCTCGAGGAGCATTAACGGTGACCGATCGGTCCCTGACTCTTTCCGCGCCCGCAAAGATTAACCTCTACCTGGGGGTTCATACCGAGCGCGATGACCGCGGCTACCACAGGGTCGATTCCCTGATGGCGGCCGTCGGTCTTTCCGATACCGTGACGGTCACGCCGGCGCAGGCGCTGACCGTCCAGACGGTTCCAGCATCAGATTTTCCCATGCAAAAGAATACGGCGTATCGGGCTGCGGTTGCTATGGCCGAGCATTATGGTCGCGAGGCAAACATCTGCGTGACGATTGAGAAACGCATTCCATTGTGCGCCGGCTTGGGCGGCCCCTCGACGGATGCGGCCGCGGTCATTGTCGCCTTGGCGGAGCTCTGGGGCATTGATCGCACCGACCCAGCGCTCGATGACATTGCGCGGGGCATTGGTGCCGACGTCCCGTTCTTTTTGCACGCGAGCCCTGCGTTCTACGTAGGTGGGGGAGACGTGCTGGCAACTGAGTACCCCGCGCTGCCCGCGACGCCCGTCGTGCTGGTCAAGCCGCGCGAGGCAAGCGTTTCGACAATTGTAGCCTATCGACGTTTTGACGAGGCCCCGGTGCCTGCGGACAAGCCCGGCGCGATAGCTTCTGCCTTGCGTGCTGGTGATGCCGAGACGGCATATGCACTCATCCATAACAACCTGGGTGTCATTTCCGCACAGATGGAGTCGCAGATTCAAACGGTCCTCGACTGGCTGCGTAAACAGGACGGAACCGTTGCTGTAGATGTGTGCGGATCGGGTGCCTGCTCGTTTGCCATTTGCGACACCGCTGCCACGGCCGAAAGGCTTGCCGATGCTGCCCAGCAAAGTGGCTGGTGGGCCTGCGCGACTGAGCTTATTCCCAACACGGTTCAAATTGACGCGCCAAAGAAATAAAAATTTCTCTAGCACGCGGCGAAAATCTTTGTTACTATAGTCGAGCTAACGGGTTGTGGCTCAGTTTGGTAGAGCACTGCGTTCGGGACGCAGGGGTCGCTGGTTCAAATCCAGTCAACCCGACCAGAGCATGAGGAGGGACCGCTTCTTGCGGTCCCTTTTTTTAGCTAGTGTTGTGATACCGCGATACCCGCGGTATACTCATTCGAGCTTGTCTCGCTGTATTGTGGAGGTCTACATGTTTGGACTGAGGGCTCCTGAGCTCATCATTATTCTCGTCGTTGTCCTGATTATCTTCGGGCCCAAGAACCTGCCGAAGCTCGGCAAGTCCCTCGGCTCTACCGTCAAGAATATCCGTGAGGGTATGGAGGGCGACGATAAGGCCGAGACCAAGCAGGCCGAGGAGGTCGTGGTCGAGCAGTCCGAGGAGGACAAGGAGATCGCTGAGCTCGAGGCCAAGCTCGCTGCTGCCAAGAAGAAGCAGGCAGAGGACAGCGACGCGGACGCAGAGTAGTCCCATCCCTTTGGGGTGAGCACCTGACCGGCTTGCCCGCAGGCTAGCCGGTCTTTTTCGTTTTGTTGACAGTTGATTGTTTGATCAGAGTTGGGGAGATATCCGTATGGACGCAAGCCAGATCGTACTGACCGCTGAGGGCCGCCAGAAGCTCGTCGAGGAGCTCGCTTGGCGTGAGGGCGATTACGCCAAGGAGATCGTCGAGGACATCAAGGAAGCCCGCGCGTTCGGCGACCTTTCGGAGAACTCCGAGTACGATGCCGCCAAGGACAAGCAGGCCCAGAACGCCGCTCGTATCGCCGAGATTCAGGCTATTCTCGCCAACGCCCAGGTTGCTGCCACCACGGGTGATCTGACCGTCTCCATCGGTTCCACCGTTTCGTTGATTGATCCCAACGGTGAGGTCATGGAGGTCACGCTCGTCGGTACCACCGAGACCAACTCGCTCGAGCACAAGATTTCCAACGAGTCTCCGGTCGGCCACGCCATCATTGGTCATGGCGAGGGCGACTCCGTCGAGGTCGTTACGCCTTCCGGCAAGACTCGCGTCTACACCATCGCCAAGATCGCACGCTAGACCACGGTCCCGCGTAAAGGTATGTTTTCGCTCCCTGGGACCGAATCCTGGGGAGCGTTTTAGTTTGAGGAGCTAACTTATGGCAGAGAACCAGAACGCCGCCGATCAGGCATCGACGCTCAACGACGAGCGCGCCACCCGCCTGGCCAAGCGCGCCGCCCTGTTCGAGGCGGGCCAGAACCCCTATCCCGAGCACTCCGAGGTTGAGGACTACGTCGTCGACATCGAGGCTAAGTACGCCGAGCTTGCCGATGGCGAGGACACCGAGGACGTCGTGAAGATCGCCGGCCGCGTGGTCGCCAAGCGCGGTCAGGGCAAGATCATGTTCATCGTCGTGCGCGATGCGACTGCCGAGATTCAGCTGTTCTGCCGCATCAACGACATGGACGAGGCCGCCTGGAATACGCTCAAGGCACTCGACCTGGGCGATATCCTGGGCGTGACCGGCGTAGTCGTGCGCACCAAGCGTGGCCAGCTTTCCGTTGCCCCCAAGAGTGCGACGCTGCTGTCCAAGGCCGTTCGCCCGCTGCCCGAGAAGTTCCACGGACTCTCCGACAAGGAGACCCGCTATCGTCAGCGCTATGTCGACCTGATCGCCAACGACGACGTTCGCGAGACCTTCCGCAAGCGCTCGCAGATTCTCTCCACGTTCCGCCGCTTTATGGAGTCCGATGGCTACATGGAGGTCGAGACCCCCATCCTGCAGACCATCCAGGGCGGCGCTACTGCCAAGCCGTTCATTACCCACTTCAACGCGCTCAATCAGGAGTGCTACCTGCGTATTGCCACCGAGCTGCACCTCAAGCGCTGCATCGTCGGTGGTTTTGAGCGCGTGTTCGAGATCGGCCGCATCTTCCGTAACGAGGGCATGGACCTTA
>CAUAJK010000053.1:0-10847 GCA_958429345.1 uncultured Collinsella sp.
AAGAAGCTCAAGAGCGAGGGCATCAGTCGCCTGGAGATCGGTCGCGACAAGTTTGTCGACGCCTGCTGGGATTGGACCCACGAGTACGGCGGCATCATCGTCGAGCAGATCAAGCGCATGGGCTGCTCCGTCGACTTTGATAACGAGCGCTTCACTATGGACGAGGACTATGCCCAGGCCGTGCGTAAGGTCTTTTGCGACTGGTACCACGACGGCCTGATCTACCGCGGCAAGCGCATCGTCAACTGGTGCCCCAACTGCACCACCGCCATCTCGGACGACGAGGCCGAGTACAAGGACGAGAAGGGCCACCTGTGGCACCTGCGCTACCCGCTGACCGAGCCGGTCAACGGTCAGGACTACATCGTCGTCGCCACTACGCGTCCCGAGACCATGCTCGGCGACACGGGCGTCGCCGTTTCCCCGAAGGACCCCGAGAAGGCAGCCTTTGTGGGTAAGACCGTCATGCTGCCGATCGTCAACCGCGAGATCCCCATCTTTGAGGATTGGCATGTCGACGCCAACTTTGGCTCCGGCTTCGTCAAGGTCACCCCGGCCCACGACCCCAACGACTACGCCATGGGTCAGGCTCACGACCTGCCGCAGATCAACATTTTCGATGAGCACGCGGTGGTCGTCGAGGGCTATGGCGAGTTTACCGGCATGACCCGCGAGGAGTGCCGCGAGGCCGTCATCAAGTGGTTCGAGGAGCACGACCTGCTCGATCACGTCGAGGAGCACGATCACTCCGTCATGCACTGCTACCGTTGCGACGCCGCGCTTGAGCCGTGGCTGTCCGAGCAGTGGTTCGTTGCCGTCGACAAGCTTAAGGGGCCGGCGCTCGACGCCGTCAACTCCGGCAAGGTCACCTTCCACCCCGCGCGCTGGACGCAGACCTACACCACCTGGATGGAGAACCTCAAGGACTGGTGCATCAGCCGCCAGCTGTGGTGGGGCCACCGCATTCCCGTGTTCTACTGCGAGGACTGCGGCTGGGAGGACGCCCTGACCGAGGACACCGACGTGTGCCCCAAGTGCGGCGGCCATCACGTGCACCAGGACGAGAACGTGCTGGACACCTGGTTCAGCTCGCAGCTGTGGACTTTCGCCACGCAGGGCTGGCCGCAAAAGCCGGAGCTGCTCGAGGGGCATCACCCCACGACGGCGCTCGTCACCGCGCGCGACATCATCGCGCTGTGGGTCGCCCGCATGGTCATGAGCTCGCTGTACTTCCTGGACGAGGTGCCGTTTAAGGACGTCGTCATCTACCCGACGATCCTGGCCAAGGACGGCAGCCGCATGTCCAAGTCCAAGGGCAACGGCGTTGACCCCATGGACCTCATTGGCATGTACGGTGCCGACGCCATGCGCTTCAACCTGCTCACGCTGTGCACCAACAACCAGGATGTTAAGTTCGACGCGAACATCGACAAGAAGACCAAGAAGCTCATCGACAGCCCGCGTACCGAGCAGGCCAAGTCGTTTGTGACCAAGATCTGGAACGCCAGCCGCTTCCTGCTTATGAACATGGAGGGCTACACGCCCGGCGAGCCCGTCGTGGAGACGCCGGCCGACGCTTGGATGTTCAGCCGCCTGGCCAAGGCCGTGAAGATGGTCACCGAGGGTATTGAGAACTACACCTTTGGCGACATGGCCCGCGGCGTGCAGCAGTTCTTCTGGAACGAGGTCTGCGACTGGTACGTCGAGGTCACCAAGGCCCGCCTGAAGGGCGAGGGCCGTCTGCAGGCCCAGCGCAACCTGATCTTTGTGCTCGACACCTCCATTCGCCTGATGCACCCGCTCATGCCGTTTGTCACCGAGGAGATCTGGGACAATATGCCGGCGAGCGTGCTCGACCTGGATGCCGAGGGCAACGTGGACCGCGCCGAGGCGCTCATGATCGCCAAGTGGCCGGAGCCCGCCGACTACGTCAAGTACGTCGACGAGCCCGCCGAGCGCGCATTTGAGCTGTGCCGCACTGTCGTTTCCGCCGCCCGCGCCACGCGTTCGCGTTATCGCTTGAGCCCCAAGGCCGAGCTCGACGTGGTCGTTCGCGCCGGTGCCGAGGACATCGAGAAGCTCGAGAGCCTGCGCTCCACGATTGAGCCGCTGGCCAACACCGCCTCGCTGGTCATGGGTACCGACGTCGAGAAGCCGGCCGCGAGCATTGCCGTGGTCGATAGCGGCGTCGAGGTCTTTGTGGTGCTCGAGGGCAAGGTCGATCTTTCGGCCGAGAAGGCGCGCCTGGAGAAGGAGATCGCTGCGGCCCAGAAGGAGCTCGCCGGCTGCGAGAAGACGCTCGCCAACGAGGGCTTTGTGGCCAAGGCCGCGCCCGCGGTGGTCCAGAAGAAGAGGGACCGTGCAGCTGAGCTCAAGGAGATCCTGGCGGCGCTGACTGCTCAGGTTGCTGACTTCTCGTAGGCGTTACTGAGGGGCGCATCCCGACGCTTTGCTCGCTACTGCGGACAGTCCTGCGCAAGACGGACAGCACATTAAGTGCTGTCCTTTGCGTGCGGAACTTGTATCGAGCAAAGCGTCGGGCCGCTCCTAGTGCGGTTACGTAGTTGTTTGCATCCTGCGTGTTGGGGCCACTGGGTTGTGGCCTTGATTCTGCTGTAAAGCGTTGTTTGGCTGATATTTTGAATGGGAGGGGCTCGTTGTTTATTACGGGCCTCTTTTTATGTTGAGGGGACTTTGGCTATGGCAAAGCGTTCTGGGTTGTATTCGGTGCCGTTTGAGTTTGATTTGGTTCCGTTTGATGAGGCTGTCGTTGTGGCGGCCGATACGGGGAAGATTTCTGGCACTGGTACGCGGATGCTTGAGACGGTGATTGACATGCTCGATGAGCTTGGTCGCCCCGATGAATACTTTGATTGCATCCAGATTGCTGGAACCAACGGTAAGACCTCGACAACGCGTTTCTCGGCTTCGATCCTGCGCGGTGAAGGTTTGAAGACAGCTCTGTATACGTCTCCGCACCTGGTGCGTTATCCCGAACGCATGGAGATTGATGGGTGTGTGGTGAGCGATGACGCTTTTGCTCGCGGCGTGTCTGCTGCTATTGAAGCCGGGCATCGCGTGAATGAACGTCGTGTAGCAGCCGGGAAGAGCGCTTACTTTATTTCCCCGTTCGATTTGCTTACGACCTCTGCAATGGTTGTGTTTGCCGAGGCTCGTGTGGACGTTGCCGTGCTGGAAGTTGGCTTGGGCGGTCGTTGGGATGCCACGAGCGCCACCGATCCCGTTGCCGTGGCCATTACGGGCATTGGGCTTGATCACACTCGTATTTTGGGCGACACGCTCGAGGCCATTGCAGGGGAGAAGACTGCGGTTATTAAGCCTGGGCGTTTGGTTGTTTTGGGCGAGGGTACGCATGAGGCGAGCGTTCAGCGCGTGATGGATGCCCGTTGCCGTGAGTGCGGTGTGGTGCCGCTCGTGGTGAACCATGCCACAACCAAGGTTCCGGCACACGTGGGCGATACGGTTGAGTTTAGCTGCACCACGCCGCGTGCGATCTATACGTCGAGTATGGTTAAGCCGGCGTATCAGCCGCAGAATGCCGCGTGCGCGATTATGCTTTGCGAGGGGTATCTGGATCGCGAGCTCGACCACGATGCGCTGGATGCCTCGCTTATGGGCTGCCCCATGCCGGGCCGATTTGATGTGCTGGGGACTGATCCGCTCAAGCTGATCGACGCCTGCCATAACCCTCAGAGCTGCGAGAACTTTGTGAGCGCGCTGGACGAGATCGATCCGTGCGTGGAGAATCGCCCCACGCTGCTGTGCGCCGCGCTGGCCGATAAGGACGTGGCGGGTATCGTCGACGTTTTGGTTCCGGCGTTCCCCCGCGTAGTCGTGACCCAGACCGATTCCGATCGCGCTCTGCCGGCAGAGGAGCTCGCCGCCCTCGTTGATGCCGATAAGCTCGCGGGCGTATACCCGAGTGTGTCCGAGGCCCTCGCTGCTTTCGATGCCGCGGGCGAGTCCTTCGTAGCAGCCGGCACCATCACCCTAGCCGGCGAAGTAGCCGGCCTGCTGCGCTAACCCATCCCCTCATCAGTTGCGGTGAAATACGGACTGTTTTACAAGCCAGAGGCCTCAAACAGTCCGAATATCACCGCAACTCAAAAGCAGCCAATTTGGGACGGGGCTTTTTTAGCTGCCCTGTACCCCGAGTTGACTCGCTTGTCACGAAATGGGCCTATCTACTACGTTTGACAGGTTACCCTCGACCACACGGAACATCGTGAAATTAAAACCGCAGGTAGACGGCTTGCTGGTTTTCAAAAAAGACCCGCATGGTCGACCCATGCGGGTTAAACGTAGTAGATGACCCGTTTTCGTGGCACTGCGTTAACGGGATGTGTCAAAGGGACTGTTCCTTTGACACATTGGCTAGTCTAGGCGGACCGGATCGTGGGGGTAGGCGTTGAGAATCTCGACGCCGTTCTCGGTCACCAGGGCCAGGTCCTCGATGCGGACACCGGTGCGGCCGGGGAGGTAGATGCCCGGCTCGATGGAGAACGTCATGCCAGGCTCTACGACTTGCTCGTTGACAAGCGAGACGTCGCCCGGCTCGTGGTCCTGCAGACCGATCGAGTGTCCCAGGCGATGCGTAAAGTACTGCCCATAGCCCGCATCCTCAATCACGTCGCGCGCGGCACGGTCCAGGTCGCACATGCGAACGCCCGGTGCGATGAGCGCCTCGGCGGCTTCGTTGGCGCGGCGAACGATGTCGTAGATGCGTGCGGTCTCCTCGTCCGGCTCGCCCCAAAAGAACGTGCGCGTCATGTCCGAGCAGTAGTTGCGATGGCGTCCGCCAATGTCGAACAGCACCACGTCGCCACGCTTGAGTACCGTGTCGTCGGGCTCGTGGTGCGGGTCGCCGGCGTTGGCGCCAAAGCTCACGATGGGCGGAAAGCTAAAGCCCTCGCAGCCGTGCTTGCGATACAAGCCGAGCATCTGGTCGGCAATTTCGCGCTCCGTCAAGCCCTCGTGGACGAGCTTGATGGCGTCGGCCATCACGGCGTCGTTAGCGGCCGAGGACACGCGCATAAGCTCCTGCTCGGCGGCATCCTTGCAGGAGCGTGCAGCGGTGACGGCAAAGTCGCCCAGGAAAAACTCGCTGGCGGCGTGACGGTCCATAAGGGGCATCAAAAACCCCGAGCGCATGACGGTATCGATGCCGAGCGGTTTGGTCGGATCTGCCTCGCGAGCGATGGCGTCGGCCACGACGTCGGTATCGGCGTGATAGGCGACGCGGGCATTGTCGTACTCGGGCAGCTGATGTAGCGCGTTGACCAAGATCACAGGCTCGCTACCGTGCGCGAGCAGCACGCCGCAAAAACGCTCGAACATATCGGCATAAAAGCCGGTCAGGTAGTAGATCGACCACGGGTCGTTTACGAGTAGCTGCGCGCCGGGGTGCTGAGCCTCGAGCGCATCGAGCACGCGCGCCACACGCTGGTCATCGACATGTGCCATGAAACATCCTTTCGCTAGACTGCCACCATGGTATCCCAAGCCCGGCACATAGGGACGTTCCTTTTATGCCGGCACCTTGGGACACTCCTTTGCATCCCATGCGGCCCTCATAAGCTGCGGTGAAATACGGACTGTTTAGCGGCCTGAAGCCATAAAACAGTCCGTATTTCACCGCAACTGAGGAGGGGCGGGGTGGATGTCGGGGCAGCTAAAAGAGCCTCGTCCCAAATGAGCTGCTTAGGCTGGGTCGATGTCCATGCTGGCGATGAGATCGATGTTGGTGTTGAGGAGGTTGGGGAGGACGATGTCGCCCATGCGGATGGGGGCGTTGACGACTAGGCCGCGGATGAGGTCCTTGGCTTGGGCGTGGAGCGCCAGCGGGATGGCTTCGGCCGTGCGCACGGGGAGCAGTGCTTCGTCGCCGCCGGAGACGGCCACGGTCGTCGTGAGCACGCGCATGGGACAGGTGAGCTCCTGATGTGCGAATTTATCGCCGCGCGGGCAGTTGTTGCCGGTTACGGAGCGCACTTCCACCACGGCGCCATTGGCGTCGCGCTCCACCTCTACGGTCAGAAGGCATTCGGATGGGCAGGTCGTGCAGTTGAACTTGAGCGTCTCGATCGCGTTCGTGCTCATGGCTCTACGCCTCCTCAATGGGATCGACAGACAGAATAATCTCTCTAGCACCTAGGTCGAGTGCGCGCAGAATCACCTTCGCCGGCAGTGGGAAGCTTTCCATTACGCTCGGTTTAAACGCGCGGACCTTGCCGGCGAACAGTTCCACGCCGTCGGTCAAGATCCTCACGCGGGCGGCGTCGACGGGTCGGCGCACGCGGAAGTTGAGCTTGGTGAGCGCCATAGCCGTAATGCGTCCCGGCAGCGCGTAGCCCGCGATGCCGGCAGGGGAGACCGTGAGCTCGCAGCCCGTGCTCGCAGCGCTCGCCCCAGCGTCGCTGCCCAACGCCCACGCCGCCGCGGCTGCACCGGCGCGCTCGGACTCTGTCGTCACGTTGTCGGCCAGGTCGTGCACGTGCAGCACGTTGCCGCAGGCAAAGATGCCCGGCACGCCCGTCTGCAGGCTCTGGTCCACCACGGCGCCGCGCGTGCGCGGGTCAAGCTCCACGCCTGCGGCAACCGAAAGTTCGTTCTCGGGAATCAATCCCACCGAAAGCAGAAGCGTGTCGCACGGAACGATGCGCTCCGTCCCGGCAATGGGCGCCAGGTCCTCGTCGACCTTACTCACCTCGACGGCCTCAACGCGATCGTGACCGATCACACGCGTGACGGTTGTGGACAGGTGCAGCGGAATGCCAAAGTCGTCCAGGCAGTTCTTGACGTTGCGGCGCAGACCGTTGGCGTACGGCATGAGCTCGTATACGCCCTCGACCGAAATCCCCTCGAGCGTGCAGCGGCGCGCCATGATAAGTCCGATGTCGCCCGAGCCCAAAATGACGGCACGCGAGCCGGGCTTGAGATTTTCGATATTGATGTATCGCTGCGCCAGGCCCGCCGTAAACACGCCGGCGGGACGGCTGCCGGGGATCTTGATCTCGCTGCGTGTGCGCTCGCGGCATCCCATGGCAAGGACGACCGCACGCCCGTTGAGCCGTAGCATGCCGGCGGGGTTCATGAGCGTGACGGTATGGACCGTGGTGTCTTCCGTAGGCTCGCCCGAATCAATCCCAATCACCATGCTGTTCAGGAACAGCGCAATGTCGGTTACGTGCACCTGCTCGATAAAGCGCTGCGCGTACTCGGGACCAGTGAGCTCCTGTTTAAAGTGCAACAGGCCAAAGCCGGGATGGATGCATTGGCGCAGGATGCCGCCCAGGTGTTGCTCGCGCTCAACGATGGTCACGCGCGCTCCAGCCTTATGCGCGGCCAGCGCGGCCGCCATGCCGGCAGGTCCGCCGCCGATAACGACCACGTCGAAGGCTTGCGTTTGTACGGCTTCGACGACGCTGCAATCATTAGCGCTCGGTGTGAATTCCGCCATCCTAGCGCACCCCCTTCAAAGGTCCCTCGACCAGCCAGGAGCCGGCGTCCTCCAGTAATACCTCGCTGGGGTCGCAGCCCAACTCGCGGGCAAGGATCGCAACCACGCGGCTCTGGCAAAAACCACTTTGGCACCGGCCCATGCCGGCACGACAGCGGCGCTTGACGCCCTCGACCGAAACCGCGCCCGGGCGGCGTCGAATCGCGGCCACGATCTCGGCCTCGGGCACCGTCTCGCAGCGGCAGACAGTCTGCCCCCACACGGGGTCGGACTCAATCAGCTTTCCCTTGCGCGCGAGCGGCGCGCGGTCAAAGTCGTCCGGCGCGCGGCGAATTGGGTTCCAGTCCGCCCGCTCGTGCAGCTCCACGCCCGCCTCACGCATCACAAGCTCCATGCGCTCGGCAATGGCCGGCGCGCTCGCCACGCCCGGCGACTGAATGCCCGCGGCCTGGAACAGCCCCGACACCACGGCCGACTGTCCAATAAAGAAGTCGTTCGTTCCCTGAATGACCGGACGCCCGCCAGCAAATGCGCGCACCACGCGGCGCGTATCCAGATCGGGCACCAGCTTGCGCGCGCCGGTCAGCAGCGCGTTCACATCGCTCGCATAGGTCTGCGTGTCGCCCGGCTCGCGCACGGCAGCCGTGGCGGTGATCACGGTGTTGCCGTGCACGGTGCCCGTGACGATAACGCCTTTCGACACCGGCGTCGGCACGGGGTAGAGCGGCATGAGCGTGCGCGGCTCCTTGTCCAGCACCACGATGTTGCCCTGACGCCAGACCATCTGGAACTCCTCGGCGCCCGCCATATGCGAGATGTCGGCGGCGCCGTTGCCCGCAGCGTTGATCAGGTAGCGGCAGCGCACGTTGCCAGCGGAGGTCGCCAGCGTAAAGCACGTGTCGTCGCCCGAGCCCGCGACTTCAATCGCTTCCACCGATGCGAAGCGCATAAACGTCACCCCGTTGGCCACGGCGTTCTCCAGCGCGGCGATGGCAACCTCAAACGGGTCGACAAACCCAGTCGAGGGGCACCACAACGCGCACGTTGCATCGGCACTGGCGCGCGGCTCTAATTCGTGGATGCGGTCGGGTCCAACGATCGACAGCTCGGGCACGCCGTTGGCATGGCCGTTGCGACGCAGCTGTTCGAGCTGCGCGCGATCCTCGTCGTTAAAGCCCAACACCATCGATCCGGTGCGGCAGAACAAAAAGCCCAGCTCCTGGGCCCACGTGCCGTAAAGCTCGCAACCGCGGGCATTGACCTGTGCCTTTACGGTGCCCGGTGTCGGATCGTAGCCGGCGTGCACCAGGCCGCCGTTGGCCTTCGACGCGCCCAGCGCAATATCGTTTGCCGCCTCGACCACGCAAATGGACAGTTCAAATCGCGCGAGCTGTCGCGCGATAACGCATCCGGTGATGCCCGCGCCGACAATCGCGATATCAAACGTTTCTGCCACAGTGCCTCCCAGACGAGTTGACAGGCTGTCAATAAGACTATCCTACGGTCTGCACACCCCCAGCGCGGCGGCAATGCGGCGAACAGCCCCGCAACACCCGCCAACGGCAGGCGAGGGGAGAACCGGCAACGTCGACAACCTCGTCTGCCGACAACTACGGCAACCGTTCGTCTCGATCTGTAACAGTTAGACGAGGATTTCGGTTCCAGATGTTACAGATTGAGACGTTAGTCTGGCGGGTCCTCCGTTTGTCTCGATCTGTAACATCTAGACCCGGATTCCGCTCCTAACTGTTACAGATTGAGATGTTTGTGTCCGCACCGGCCCCGCTTGCAACCGTAGTCCCATATAAACAAACCCCGTGGTAAACTTGACCGGACTGTAAATATTCCGAAAGGTACACCTCAATGTCCAAGTACATCTCCGAGCTCATGTCGCCGCAGCTTATGGGCGTCATCTATGCCTTTGTTGGCTTTATCATCGCCCTGTACGTGCTGTCGGTCGTTTATGTGTTCATCGACGCTCGCCGCCGCGGCGCCAGCGCCTACGTGGCATGGGGCATCATCGCCCTCATCCCGTTTGTGGGCCTCATCGCCTACCTGGTCCTGCGCCCGCATTCCTACGCGGCCGACCGCGAGGAGCAGGAGCTGGACATGGCCCTGCGCGAGCGCCAGCTTGCCCAGTACGGCACCTGCCCGCAGTGCGGCGCCCCCATCGAGAAGGACTTTGTCGTGTGCCCGGTGTGCGATACCCAGGTTCGCAACGTGTGCCCCAGCTGCCATCGCCCGCTCGACGCGCACTGGAAGGTCTGCCCCTACTGCCGAACTCGCATTCAGTAACGCATCCATCGCCGGGCCGGCCGCAAGCCACGGGCGCACCGCGCGTCATGCGAAACCCGCACACACCCCGCCCCCACACGATGAAGCATGCGTAGAAAATCGCCCGCCGTGCCATTAAGGTGCGGCGGGCGCTTGTATACCAAGGCAACCTGCCTATAATGATGCAAGTCAAAAACGCCGAGCGCATCGCACGTACTTGCATCAGGCATCCGAGAGGAGAAAACATACCCATGAAGGCACTCTACAATGACGGTTCGGTGGCCGAGCTCCCGCAGGACGAGGTCACGCACGTCATCCGCCACTCTGCCGCGCACATCATGGCGCAGGCCATCAAGCGCCTCTATCCCGAGGCCGACTTTGCCTACGGTCCCGCGACCGACAACGGCTTCTACTACGACGTCGACCTGCCCGAGGGCGTCAAGATCAGCGAGGACGACTTCCCCGCGATCGAGGCCGAAATGAAGAAGATCGTCAAGGAGAACCTCAAGTTTTCCGTGTACGAGAAGCCCCGCGCCGAGGCCATCGCTCTTATGGAGGAGCGCGGCGAGAAGTACAAGGTCGAGCACATCGGCGACCTGGACGACGACGCCCGCATCACCTTCTACCAGCAGGGCGACTACATCGACATGTGCGTCGGCCCCCACATCTGCTACACCAAGGCGTTGAAGGCCTTTAAGCTCACCGGCGTCTCGGGCGCCTACTGGAAGGGCGACAAGGACAACAAGATGCTCACCCGCATCAACGGCGTCGCCTTTGCCACCAAGGAAGAGCTCGACGAGCACATGCACATGCTGGAGGAGGCCAAGAAGCGCGACCACCGCAAGATCGGCCGCGAGATGGACCTCTTTATGATGCGCGACGAGGCCCCCGGCTTCCCGTTCTTCCTGCCCAACGGCATGATCCTTAAGAACACGCTGCTGGACTACTGGCGCGAGATCCACCACAAGGCCGGCTACGTTGAGATCTCCACGCCGCTCATCATGAACAAGCAGCTGTGGAAGACCTCGGGCCACTGGGACCACTACAAGGACAACATGTACTCCACCGTCATCGACGACGAAGAGTACTGCAT
>CAUAJK010000054.1:0-10488 GCA_958429345.1 uncultured Collinsella sp.
TCGATCATGTCGTCGTTGATGATGCAGGTCTTGCCCTTGATGTCACCGATGATGCCCATGACCTCGGCGGCGTTGTGGCGCGGACGGCCCTTGTGGGCGATGGCCAGGTCGCAGCCGAGCATGTCGGACAGCTTCTTGGCGGCCTTGGCGCGACCCACGTCGGGGGAGACGACAACCAGGTTGTCGGTGTCGAAGTGCATGTCGTTGTAGTACTGGCCAAACAGCGGCAGCGCGGACAGGTGGTTAACCGGGATATCAAAGAAGCCCTGGATCTGGCCCTGGTGCAGGTCGAGGGTGATGATGCGATTGACGCCGGCGCGCTCGAGCAGGTTGGCGACGAGGCGGGCGGTGATGGGCTCGCGCGGGCCGGCCTTGCGGTCCTGGCGGGCATAGCCGTAGTGGGTGATAACGGCGGTGATGGAGCGGGCGGATGCGCGCTTGGCAGCGTCGGTGGCGATGAGCAGCTCCATGAGCATGTCGTTGACGTTGCCGCCGGCCACGGACTGAATCAGGAAGACGTCGGCGCCGCGGACGGTCTCGTCGTAGCGGGCGTAAATCTCACCATTGGCGAACTGCTTTAGCGTAAGGCCCGAAAGCTCGACCCCAAGGTACTCAGCAATCTTCTGAGCGAGGGGACGGTTGGAGGAACCGGAATACACGCGGATGGACTTGCGCATATTCTCCGACTTCTCGGGATCATTAATCGGCATTACCCTTCTCCTTTATACATCGAATGCCATATAGATGCCTTTTTGCATTGTAACCGCGCGGCGGGGTTTATCGAGTCTTGATAACGTCTTTACCGTCAACGGACACGAACCGACCACTCATCCGGTTGCGCAGGTCACGATAGAAAAAAGAGCCGCCCCCCATGGGAACAGCTCCTTTTGTGCTTGATAAAACGTTATGCTTCGTCGTCCTCGTGCAGGCGGCGGCGATAATCGGCGGACCAGCCCTCGATATTTACCTGACGGGCGCGGCCCAGACCGAGTGCGTCGGCCGGGACCGGCTCGGTGATGACGGAGCCGGCGGCCACGAGTGCACCGTCGCCAATCTGGGCGGGCGCGACCATCATGGTGTCGGAACCGATGAAGGCGTCCTTGCCGATGACGGTCTTGTGCTTGTGAACGCCGTCGTAGTTGCAGGTGATGGAGCCCGCGCCCACGTTGACGCCGGAGCCCATGGTGGTGTCGCCGATGTAGGACAGGTGCGGCACCTTGGAGCCCTCGCCGATCGTGGACTTCTTGATTTCCACGTGCGTGCCGGCCTTGGAGCCGTCGAGCATGTGGGTGCCCGGGCGCAGGTAGGCGCGCGGGCCGCAGTCGACGCCGTTCTCGATGACGGCCTCGATGGCGATGGTCTCATCGATGGTGCAGCCGCTGCCGACGATGGTGTCGGTGAGGCGACTGTTGGGGCCGAGCTGGCATTCCTCGCCCACGGTGACGTGGCCGATCAGATGCGTCTGCGGCCACACGACGGTGTCGCGGCCGATAACGGCGTCGGGGCCGATCCAGGCCTGCGTGGGGTCGATGAAAGTAACGCCCTCGGCCATCCAGTGCTCGTTGATGCGGTCGCGCGCGATGGCGGTGAGCTGCGCGAGCTGAATGCGGCTGTTGACGCCCAGGCCGTCGCTGTAGTCATCGCAGTGGAAGATGGAGACCGCCTGGCCGTGACCCTTGAGGATTTCGAGCATGTCGGGCAGGTAGTACTCGGACTGCGCGTTGTCGTTGCCGATCTCGTTAATGTGGGCGGCGAGCTGCGCGCCGTCAAAGGCGTAGCAGCCGGCGTTGCACTCGAGCAGCGTGGCGGCCTGCTCGGGCGTGCAGTCCTTCTGCTCGATGATACGCTCGATCTGACCATCGGCGCCCAGCTTGATGCGGCCGTAGCCGAAGGGGTCGGGCGGGGTCATGGTCATGACGGTGCAGGCGAGCTCGCCGGTGGCGACGGTTTGCGCGAACTTGGCGACGGTGTCGGCGGTGATGAGCGGCAGGTCGCCGTTGAGCACCACGACGGGGCCTTGCGCGATGCCGCAGGCCTCAAGCGCGACCTTCACGGCGTGGCCGGTGCCCAGGCGCTCGGTCTGCTCGACGCACTCGACCTTGGTGGCGCTGCTGGCGTAGGCGCCGTCGATGAGGGCGCGCATCTCGTCGGCGTGGCTGCCGATGACGACCACGACGCGGCTGCAGCCGGCCTTGATGGTAGCGTCGACGATCCACTGGACCATGGGCTTGCCCAGGATCTTGTGCGAAACCTTGCAGTGGTTCGACTTCATGCGGGTGCCCTCGCCGGCAGCGAGGATAATTGCGGTTGCGTCCATGTGATCTCCTGTTACGTTATAGAGACGTGTGTTTGGAAACGATACACGGCGCAATATGATACCGCAGGCATATGTTGAGCGCGTAGCGATTGGTTTGCGGCGGTTGAGGCTTGCGCCGCCGGTGTGGTGTTTGCACTGCTTGCGTGCGGCATTGGCGGTGCTGCGGAGCTGTCGTTTGAGCGAGGGGACGGGGGTGCCCGTGGACAACATACGAGAGGAGTTTGGCGGCGAGCCCGTTGCGGCATTCTCGATGTCGCATCCGGCTGTGCCGGCACTCTATATAGTGCTGACGCTGGGGCTCACCATGTTCTCGATGCAGCCGGTGCTGATTGCGCTGTCGCTTGCGGGCGGGCTGGCGTATGGATTTGCGACGCGCGGTGCTGCGCGCACGTTGGGGGCGCTTCGCTGGCAGCTGCCGGTGATTTTGATTATCGCGCTGGTCAATCCGCTGTTTAGCGCCTCGGGCTCGACGGAGTTGTTCCGTATTGGTATGCGCGCGGTGTATCTGGAAAGCATGGTATACGGCCTGTGCATGGGCGGGCTGTTTGTGGCGAGCGTGCTGTGGTTTGAGGCCGCGGCGTCGATGCTCGAATACGACAAGGTGCTCGCGCTGCTGGGCAATGCCGCACCGGTGATTGCGCTCATGATCTCGATGTGCATGAGGCTTATCCCGCAGTTTTTACGCCGCGGTCGTACGGTGCTGGCGGTGCAGGATGCGATTGATGTGCCGGGCCGCGCGCCCACCGATCCCGTGCGATCGCGCCTGCGGGCGTCGAGCGTGTTGATGGGCTGGGGCATGGAAGATTCGCTGGAGCGCGCGGACGCGATGCGCTCGCGCGGGTGGGGTGCCGCGACACGTCGTACGACGTATGCGCGGTATCGACTGGGGCGCAGCGACGTTGCCGCGCTGGTCGGGCTCGCGCTGTTTGGTGCTGCCGCGGTGGCCGTGGCGGCGACCGCGACGACACAGTATTCGTTTTATCCGCAGCTCTCGGTGCCGGCGCCGTGGCTGGGCTATGTCGTGTACGCTGCCTGGATGATGCTGCCTTGCGCGTCGCACGCGATTGATGAGAAGAGGTTTGGCTGATGGCTCGGTTGGATAGGAGCTCGGCGGCGGGTGTGGCATATGGCTCGGCCGCGCCGGCGATTGAGGTGCGGAGCCTGAGCTTTGCCTACCCCGATGCTGATGCTGCGGTGCTCGAGGGGCTCGACTGGTCTGTTCCCCAAGGTGCATTTGCGCTGCTTGTTGGCGGTACCGGATCGGGTAAGTCGACGCTGCTGTCGCTGCTCAAGCCCGAGATCGCTCCGGCGGGCGAGCGCACTGGCGATACGCGCGTGCTGGGCGAGAACGTTGCCGACATGGACGTGCGGGCATCGGCGGAGCGCGTGGGCTATGTGTTCCAGGATCCCGAGAACCAGATCGTGTGCGAAACCGTGTGGCACGAGATGGCGTTTGGCCTGGAGAATCTGGGTGTGTCGCGCGACGAGATGCGCCGCCGTGTTGCCGAGACCAGCTATTTCTTTGGTCTGGAGGACTGGCTTCATCGTGATACCGATACGCTTTCGGGTGGCCGCAAGCAGCTGCTGTCGCTTGCCGCCGTCCTGGCGCTGCGCCCGCGCGTGCTGCTGCTCGACGAGCCCACGTCTCAGCTCGATCCCGTTGCTGAGAAGAATTTTCTGCACGCGCTGTTTCGTGTGAATCGCGAGCTGGGCTGCACGGTTGTTGTGGCGACGCATCAGCCGCGCCCAATGCTCGAATACGCGACGTGTGCGTACCGGATTGAGGACGGTCGCGTGCGCGAGGTGGCGGATATGGCTTCTTTGGGACGCCGAGAATCGCTGTTTTCCGATGACATGTTGGGGTGGGGTGCCATCCGATGTGCAAATAAAGGAGTATTCAGCAGGCGTGAGGACAATTTGGGCTCTCCAGAGCCGCCCGGGGACGTATCGAGCGCGAAAAAAAGTTCAGAATTGGACAAATCGTCAGAATTTGTGGCGCAAACGTCGCTCGAAAACGGCTCGGAAGCTTTCCCGCGCACGGATGGAAGCAGAATACTCCAAAAAATGCACGGCGGGTCGGCTACCACCCTGTCGGAAGGCTGGTTTCGCTACGATCGCGCGGGCGGTTGGGTGCTGCGCGGGCTCGACGTGGCGTTTTCGGCCGGTGCGGTGCATGCGATCGTGGGCGGCAACGGATGCGGTAAGTCGACGATACTCTCGGTGCTGGCGAAGACCGCCAAGCTGCAGCGCGGCCGCATGGTGCGCGGAGCGGCCTCGGCGGCGCTGCTGCCTCAGAATCCCAAAGCATTGTTGGTTGCCGAGACGGTTCGCGATGAGCTGATGGAATGGGCCTCGACCTGCGGATATGACGAGAACTTGGCGCGGGAGCGTGCGGCGAGCTTGGGGTTGTCGGGTCTGGATGGACGCCATCCGTACGATCTTTCGGGCGGGCAGCGTCAACTGCTTGCATTGGCAAAACTGCTGCTAATCGGCCCCGAACTGCTATTGCTCGATGAGCCCACCAAGGGTCTAGACCTGTTCAGCCGCCGCACCATCGCCCGCGCCCTGCGTGACCATGCGAAGGCTGGCGGCACCGTCATCATGGCTACGCACGATTTGGACTTTGCCGAGCAGGTAGCCGACGACGTCGCCATGATGTTTGACGGCGAGATTGCCTGCATGGAGTCCCCGGCCGACTTCTTTGCCGACAACGTGTTCTATAGGGCGTGATGGGATGACGGACTGTCGTTTCTCGCGTTTGCTTGCAAAACTGGAGATCCCGCTGTTGTTGGCGGTGCCGGCGGTGATGGCTGCCGCGTTGCTGGCGGGTGTTGAGCAGGCAGCGTTGGCCATGCTGGTTGTGGTGGCGTTGGTGCTTGCGCTGTTCTTTGCGGGCTATGAGGCATCGCGTCCAGGCCTGCGTCAGATTATGCCCACGCTGGTGCTGGCGGCGCTGGCGGCGGCGGGGCGCATCCTGTTTGGACCCATTCCCGACTTTAAACCCGTGAGTGCCATCGCCATTATCGCCGGGGCGACACTCGGTCGTCGTAACGGCTTTATGGTCGGTGCGTTGGCGGCGCTGACCAGCAATTTCTTTTTTGGGCAGGGCATGTGGACGCCGTGGCAGATGTATGCCTGGGGGCTCGTGGGATACGTTGGCGGTGCGCTGGCGCATGCCGGCGCTTTTGATCGCGCCGATGGCGCCGTGCGTATGCCGGCGCTGCTGACCTACGGCTTTGCTTCGGGTTTGCTGTACGGCGTTGTGATCAACGCCTACGACATTACCGGTTTTGTTCAACCGCTCACGTGGGCGGGTGCCATGGCGCGTCTTGCCACGGCAGTGCCGTTCGATATCACACACGGCCTCGCGACCTGCGTGTTCTTGGCCGCCTTGTACAAGCCTTGGTGCCGTCGCATTAACCGTGTCGTCGTGAAATACGGGCTGTAAGGCATTTCGCGTTCCCTCACGAACTTGCGGTGGAATAGTTCTCGTTTTTGGCAATTTGCTGCCCAAACAGGAACTATTCCATCGCAACTTATAGGGGGAGAGGGGTCACATGATCTGTTTTCCTCTGTCCCCCAGGAATTGCTTGGCGCTAGAGCTCTAGCGTGAGGGTGACGGGGCAGTGGTCGCTGCCGAAGATATCGCCGCGGATACCGGTGTCGCGCACGGTATTGGCGATTGAATCACTTACCAAGAAGTAATCGATGCGCCAGCCGGCGTTGTTCTTGCGGGCATTAAAGCGATAGCTCCACCAGCTGTAGACGCCCTCGACGTCTGGATTAGCCGTGCGCCAGGTATCGGTAAAGCCGGCGTTGAGCAGCTCGGTAAACTTGCCGCGTTCTTCGTCCGAAAAGCCGGCGTTGCCGCGGTTGGACTTGGGGTTCTTAAGGTCGATCTCCTCGTGCGCCACGTTAAAGTCGCCGCAGGTTACGACGGGCTTACCGGTCTCGCGCTCAAGTGCGTTCAAAAAGCCGCGGTAGGCATCGTCCCAGGCCATGCGCACGTCGATGCGGGCGAGTTCGTTTTGCGCGTTGGGAGTGTAGACATCCACAAACCAGAACTTGTCGAACTCCAGCGCGCAGACGCGGCCCTCGGTCGCGGCTTGGGCGACGAGCTCGGCCGCCTCGCCCTCGCCGGCGTAGGGCAGCAGCGCATCGGCGCGCAGTACGCGCAGCGGTTCCTGGCGGCTAAAGACCGCGGTGCCCGAGTAGCCCTTGCGCTCGGCGTAGCTCCAGGTTTGGTGATAGCCGGGCAGGTCGATATCGACCTGGCCCTCCTGCAGCTTGGTCTCTTGCAGCGCCAGGATATCGACGTCGAGTTCTTGCGCGATCTGGATAAAGCTCGGGTCCTTTTTGAGCACGGCGCGCAGGCCGTTGACGTTCCACGAGGCGAAAGTGTAAGTCTGAGGCATGGTGTCCTTTCGACGGGGTTGGCAGGCTTAAGATTAACGCAACAAGAGCGGGGCGGAGTCCGCGAGTGATAGTGCGAACGCCGCCGTCCCGGAGACACGGACGGAGGACTCATATGACGCAGGCAATATCGGACCCCAGGCAGGCCTCCGCCGCGCTGGCGGATCTGTTTGACACCCACAAGCGCGTGGTCTTCTTTGGCGGCGCTGGTGTTTCCACGGCAAGTGGCATCCCCGATTTCCGCAGCGTGGACGGCCTGTATCACCAGCAGTTTGCCTATCCGCCCGAGACCATGCTGTCGCATAGCTTTTACGAGGCGCATCCGGCCGAGTTCTTCGACTTCTACCGCACCAAGATGATCGCGCTTGGCGCCAAGCCCAATCGCTGCCACACCAAGCTGGCCGAGCTGGAGCGCGCCGGCAAGCTAAATGCCGTGGTGACGCAAAATATCGACGGCCTGCATCAGATGGCCGGCTCACAGCGCGTGTTCGAGCTGCACGGATCGGTCCATCGCAACATTTGCCAGTCGTGCGGCGCGGTCTATAGCGCCGAGTGGATTTGCTCGCGCGAGCACGAGGACGCCGCGGGCGTGCCTGCGTGCCCCGCGTGCGGTGGCCGCATCAAGCCCGATGTAGTGCTCTACGAAGAGCCGCTCGATGAGCATGTGCTGACCGGTGCCGTTGCCGCCATCGCCGCGGCCGATGCCCTCATTGTGGGCGGGACCTCGCTCGTGGTGTATCCGGCGGCAGGCCTTACACGTTACTTTACCGGCGATACGCTGGCCATTTGCAATCTTGCTCCCACCGATCAGGATGCAAATGCCGACCTGCTGATTTCTTGCGACATCGCTGCCGCGTTTGCGTTCTAGCCCGCGCGCGCGGATACAATAGAAAGACTGAGTGCAAAGCGACCCCGCCGCCAGCTCCCCAAGCTCGGCGGCGTGGGCATTTTAGGAGGATGTTCATGGCGAACGACAGCAAGACATGGCGGTGCGGAAAGTATGAGCTCAGCTTTGACCGTCCGCGCATCATGGGCGTCCTCAACGTGACGCCCGATTCGTTTAGTGATGGCGGGGAGCACTTCGACCCGGATGCCGCCATCGAGTACGGCCTGGCGATGCTCGACGCCGGCGCCGACATCATCGACGTGGGCGGCGAGTCCACGCGCCCCGGCTTTACCCCGGTCAACCCCGACGAGGAGGCTCGCCGCGTGCTGCCCGTGGTGCGCGCGCTGGCCAAGGAGGGCGCCATCGTCTCGATCGACACGCGTCATGTGGCGGTTGCTAAGGCGGCCGTGCGCTGCGGCGCCTCGATCGTCAACGACGTAACGGGATTCACTGACCCCAAGATGGTCGAGTTTGTTAAGACGAGCACCTGCGGCGTTATCGTGATGCACGCCGGCGAGGTCGCCGCGTCCGCTCGTACACACGCGACGGTGCAGCTCGATACCTCTGCCGCGGCGTTTGTTGCCGAGAAGGCGCGCGAGGCGGCTGCCGAGGCCGCGCGCGAGGCCGAGAAGCCTGCCCGCCGTCGCCGTGGCAAGCTGCTGGGCGAGCCCAAGACGGAGGCCAAGCTGCCGGGTGGCGTGGTGCAGCCCTCACTGCCGTTTGGCGACCCGGAGCCCGCGTCCGAGCCTACGGACGAGCAGAAGCAGGAGGCGCTGGCTGCCGAAGAGGCCGCCCCTGTCGCCGAGGCCGCCGCGGTCCCTGAGTCCGCGCCGGAGTCCAGCGATCACCTGGCCGCCATGATGCGCCGCAGCGCCCGCCGCGAGGAGGCCTATGTGCCCACCTCTCAGCTCCGCCGCTTTACTCTGCCCGATTCGGCGCCCATCATGCGCCGCGTCATGGGCTTTCTGTCCGATCAGGCCCGCGCGCTCATCCACGCCGGCGTGTCGCGCGACCGCATTTGCATCGATCCGGGCCCGGGCTTTGGTAAGACGGCCAACGAGGATATCGTCATCCAGCGCGAGACCGCCAAGATGGCGTCGCTGGGCTATCCGCTCATGTGTGCCGTGTCGCGCAAGCGCTTTGTGGGCGCCGTCTCGGGCGTGACCGAGGCCGCCGAGCGTGATGCCGCTACGTTTGGCGTGTGCCTGGGCGCCATCCAGGCCGGTGCCAACATTGTGCGCGTGCACGACGTCGCGGGCTTTGCGCAGTTCCTGAACGGTTACTGGGCTGTTGCCAAGCCGCAGCCACGTCGCGCGTTTGTGGCCGTGGGCTCCAACCTGGGGCATCGCTGCGACAACATCCGTGCCGCGCGCGACATGATCGCCGAGGTCCCGCTCACCTGCGTGTCCAACTGCTCGCGCATCTACGAGAGCGAGCCGGCCTACGAGACGCGCCAGGACGCCTTTGCCAATGCCGTCATCGAGATCAAGACCGAGCTGGCGCCGTTGGTGCTGCTCGATGAGCTTATGAAGATCGAGGCCGAGCTGGGTCGCGACCGTTCCAAAAAGGCCAAGGCCAATGGTCCACGCACCATCGATTTGGACCTGCTGTGGATGGATGGCGAGACCCACGGCGGCAAGAAGCTGCGCCTGCCGCATCCGCTGATCGGCGAACGCGACTTTGTGCTGGTGCCGCTCGAGGACCTGATGCACGACCCGGCGCGGTTCTTCCGCTACAACGGTGTCGAGGTCAAGGAACCCGAGGATCGCGTGGGCCATATCGTGGGCGAATTGGGGCGTATGTAGATGATCGAGATGAATGCTGTTGCCGCCGGCGCCGAGCTCGATGCGGCGCGTGACGCGGGCCGCGAGGGCAAGTCCGCGGGCTGGTGCGCGTGGAGCGCGGGCGACGCGTCGTTGACGTTTTCGCTGGTCGTTCGCCCCGACGTGAACATGCATGCCTTCCACGGCCTGCCGTTTGTGGCCGCGATGGGCATGATGGACGCGCTCGTGGGAACGGCTGCAGCACCGGGGCTGGGCCTTGCCGGCAAGGTGGGCATTCAGTGGCCGAGCGATATTGTGTGCGGCGCGCCCACGTTTGAAACGTCGTTTGCACGCGTCGCCGTCAACGGTGGCGCCGGTGCCGCAGGCATGTTCGGTGCCGTGACGGTGGATATTGAGCGTGCGGCGCTGGGCGAGCTTGGCGTGGATGTGGCTGACGAAGCGCTGGTCGAGGCATTGGCCACCGCCGTGTTGACCCGCGTGGACGCCTGGGCGGTTGTCGCCAACACGCCACAGGGCGCTGCCGGTCCGTTGGCTCCCGTGCTGGGCGAGTACTTCGACATGGTGCCGCTGCTGGGTCGCCAGGTTGCGGCGGTGTCGCCCAACGGCTTGCCGCTTGCGGTCGGCGTGTTCGCGGGCCTGGACATCTGGGGCCGCGCGACTATCAAGACCGACGCCGGCGAGCAGGAGTTTCCGCCCGAGGCCGTGCGCATTCGCGGGCTGTAGCGCGAGGCGTCAGCGCTCAAAGACAACGATGACAACAAGACCCTCCTCGGCCTGTGCCGGGGAGGGTTTCGCTTGCCTGGGGGATGGGTCGCCAGCGCCCTATTCCTCAAAACTGAAAATCTTTCGATTTTGAGGAATAGAATTAAGCCAGCTCGGCCTTTAGCGAGGTATATTCGTTACAGAGCCTATTCCTCAAAACTGAAAATTATTCGTTTTTGAGGAATAGCGATAAAAGACCGCGAGGAGGCCGCAAATGAAACTCATCAATAGAACGTCATATATGGACACATTGACGAGCCTTATTGGCGTGCCGGTAGTGTCGAGAAAGTTGGTGTAGCGCCCGATCCGAAGCGAGTCGGCCCGGC
>CAUAJK010000055.1:0-9189 GCA_958429345.1 uncultured Collinsella sp.
CGTTGGGGCCAGGCCCGATTTTGCCTCTTGACAATGTCCTGCTCATATTAAAAGGGCGCAGATAATACGAACAAGTGTTCCTATTACCTGCATTTTGCGTTAGACTACTGTTATGGAGCACGGATGGGCCAACTCCCTTTAGAAGGGATTTGGTATGAACGTAAGCGATGTTATTTCGTTATTGGCGTTGTTGATTGCGGCTATCGAACTCGGTCTGTTTATCGGCCGAATGAAATAGCCGCCCCCGCGTAAGCGAAGACGGCCACTTCTCACGATGAAAACGTGTATCGGAGTTGGCAAGACCCGCGGCAACGGGTGCCATCCGTGTTCCTATCTTATCTGCAAGCGTTCTGTCGCGCAAGCGTTGAGGCAAACGATTGAAGGACGCAGACAGGATGTATTTGTGTCCGCACGGGACCGTAGACTTCTCAATAAGGTTACACACCGGTTTATCCGGCCGTTAGAGGAGCTGCTATGTACGAGCCTTCGCGTGTTCTTCTGTCATTTCACATTGCAGGATTTCAGTATACCGATGGCGCCTTGGTCTTGGGCGATCTTAAAGCGGGCGATAAGCTGACGCTGTGTGCCGAGCGCGATAATCCCCATGACCCTGAGGCGGTTGCGATTTATTACGGCAACACCAAGCTTGGCTATGTTCCGGGAAACGAGGTCGGCCCACTGTCCTTGATGATGTATTACGGCCACGAGGACGTATTTGAGGCTCGCGTGCAACAGGTTGCTCCCGAGCGCAGCCCGTGGCACCAGGTGCGCGTTGGCCTCTATGTGGTGGATGCTCGCTAGTCGGCAAGGGAGGCGGCCATGTTTGATGACGACGACCTATTCAATCTGACAGACGATTCGTTTGAGTGGGATCTGCTACTCGATGACGATGAGTTGGAGCAGGATCGTAGGAAACGGCAGGGCAAGAACGACCAGGGTGATGCGTCGAAAAAGCAAGACAAGCGCCGCCGCGGCCTGTTCGGTGAGCTCTTTGGATAACCGCCGCATCGCTGTGTCTGTATACTTAGCACGAGTTTGACGCGTTGCGAAATGAGGACATGGACGATGATGTGGTTTACCGCCGACCTGCACCTGGGCGATACGAATATCTTGCACGATATGGATCGGCCGTTTGATTCGGTCGAGGAGATGAACCGCAAGGTCATCGATACCATCAACGGGTGCGTGGCTGCGGACGACCGTCTCTATATTCTGGGCGACTTTACCTATCGTTTGCCCCTGGCGGAGGCGGTGCGCCTGCGCGAGCGTATCGAATGTCAGAACGTGACGCTCATCCGTGGTAACCATGACGGCGACTGGGAAGATCCCGACGTACCGCAGATTTGGGAAGACGTGCGCGACTACCTGGAGATTGCCCCCGGCTATGCCAAGGGGCATCGTCTGGTTATGAGCCACTACCCCATGCTCAGTTGGAATGGCAAAGCGCGTGGCGCCATCATGCTGCACGGGCATATCCACAGCAGGGGAGACCGCACCAACGCGCGCAACCGCGATCGCGAGCGCCCCATTTTTCGCTACGACGTGGGCCTCGACGCCAACGACTACAAGCCCGTAAGCCGTGATCAGATTCTTAGCTTCTTTGGGTTATAGGGCGCCAGAGCCACCACAAAGGGGACAGGCACCTTTGTGGTGGCTCTGGCGCCGTTGCCATTATGGCAGCGGCGCCTTTTTTGTCCGTGCGGCGCGGTAGAGTGTAGGCGGTCGAAATTTGCGTCCATCGAGGAGCTGCTATGAACGAGATTAAGTGCCCGCATTGCGGCGAAGTTTTTAAGGTCGATGCGTCCGGCTATGCGGATATCGTCAAGCAAGTGCGCGATGCCGAGTTCTCGCGCGATCTTGATGAGCGCGTAGCGGCGGCTCGACGCGAGGGTGAGCAGGCGCTGGAGCTTGAACGCTCGCGTTCGACGGCCGCCTTGCAACAGGCAAAGTCTCAGCGCAACGCTCAGCTTGTCGAGCAGAAGAACACTGCGGATCAGAAACTGGCGCAAGAGGTTGCCAAGCGCGATGCCGAGCTTGCCGAGCTGCGCGCCAAGCTCGAGGGCGCTGCCGCAGAGCGTGAGAGCGCAAGCCAGCGTGCGGCGGTTGAGGCCCGTGCCGACGCTCAAAAGGAGAATGCCGAGCTTCAGCGCGAAATCGACAATTTGCGTGCGCAGTTGGGGCGCAAAGATGATGAAGCCAGGCTTGCCGAGGCGGCGGCACGCAATGCTGCTCAAAACGACCTGTCCGCGCGCGACGCTCAGATTGCCGAGCTGCAGGCCAGGCTTGCCGCGGCGGACAAGGCCCAGGAGATGGCGCTTGCTGCTGCCGCGGCAGAGTCGCAGCGTGAGCTCGATGCCGCTCGCGGCGAGGCCGAGCGCGCGCTTACTGACTATCGCGCGAAGGTGCAAGAGAAGTTTTCCGCCGCAAAGGCTCAGTCCGAGCAAGAGGCCGAGGGGCTGCGCGCCCAGCTGCGCGAGCAGGAACTGATGGCAAAAATGAACCTGTCAGAGGCAGTCGCCGCGGCGGAGCGAGAGCGCGATGAGGCGCGTGCCAAACTGACGAGCGAGCTGGCGGTGCGCGATTCTCGCGAGGAACAGGTCAAGGCGGCACACGAGCTCGAGCTTGCGCAGGCCAAGCGCGCGAGCGATGACCTGATTCGCTACAAGGACGAAGAGATTGAGCGCCTTAAGGACATGAAGGTTCGCCTGTCCACCAAGATGGTGGGCGAGTCGCTTGAGCAGCACTGCGAGACCGAGTTCAACCGTCTGCGCATGACGGCGTTTCCCAACGCGTACTTCGAGAAAGACAACGATGCGTCCGAGGGCACCAAGGGCGATTTTATCTTCCGCGAGTGCGACGCGAGCGGCAACGAGGTCATCTCGATCATGTTCGAGATGAAAAACGAGAACGACGAGACCACGACCAAGCACAAGAACGAGGACTTCTTTAAGAAACTCAATCACGATCGTCGCCAGAAAGGCTGTGAGTACGCGGTGCTCTGCACGCTGCTTGAGCCCGAGAGCGAGCTTTACAACGCGGGAATCGTGGACGTGAGCTATCGCTACGAGAAGATGTACGTGATCCGTCCGCAGTTTTTCATTCCCATGATTACGCTTCTTCGCAACGCCGCCATGGGTTCGCTGCGCTATAAGCAGGAGCTAGCGGAGTACAAACAGCAGAATATCGACGTCACGAACTTCGAAGCCAAGATGGAGAAGTTCAAGAATGATTTCGGCCGCAACTACGAGATCGCGAGCCGCAAGTTCCAAACGGCGATCGATGAGATCGATAAGACGATTAGCCACCTGCAGAAAACCAAGGAGGCGTTGCTGTCCTCCGAGAACAATCTGCGCCTAGCCAACAAGAAGGCGGACGATCTTACCATTCGCAAGCTCACGTGGGGCAACAAGACCATGAAGGCCGCGTTTGACGAGGCGCGCGGGGCTGCGACAGAGACAAACGATGAGCCAGCCGAGGCGGATTCGTATGAGGTCGAGGGTGCCGAGTAAGGCATAGCGTATAGCGCAAAAGCGGGGCCGCTGGCTATATTGCCAGCGGCCCCGCTTCGTTTCGTTCCAGTATGTTCGGCTAGTCCTCGAGCAGGTCCTCGATAAAGCCGACACGGTAGCTCTTGAAGATGACCTCGCCGCCGTCTTGCGTGGCGTCCAGATCGACATCGCCCATGATGCCAAAATCGTGGTCGCCATCTTCGTCGGCAAAGATCTGGTGCACGTGCCACACGTGATCGGTCTTCTCGTCGGATTCATCGATGGAAAACATCGCGGCACTGCGGGCATCTCCGTCGGTGAGGATTTCCTCGTGTTGCTCGTGATAGGCGTCGAGCGCCTTTTGCCAGCGGACCTCGCTCATGCCCCAGTCCTCATCGAGCTCGCCCAAGTCGCGAACGTGCTCGCGGGCGGCAAGGGTCACGCGGCGGAAGAGTGCGTTGCGCACCAACAGCGTGCAGCCGCGACGGTCCGCAACGACCTCGTCGATGCCCTGCGGCGGTGCGGCGTCGAGTGCAGCGGGGTTGCCGGCGTTCTCCCACTCGTCCACCAGGCTCGAGTCGACCGAGCGCACCACAAAGCCGAGCCACGAGATAATGTCGCGCAAGCGCTCGTCGCGCTTCTCGATGGGCACGGTGCGGTCGAGAGAACGGTAGGCCTCTGCCAGGTAGCGCAGCAAAATGCCTTCGGAGCGGGCGATGCCGAGCTTTTGGATATAGCCCTTAAAGTCGCTCGCGCTCTCCAGCATGTCGCGCAGGACGCTCTTGGGCGAGAGCTGGTAGTCGTTGGCCCAGGGTACCTCCTGGCAGTACTTGTCGAAGGCGACATCGAGCAGGTCCTCGAGCGGCTTTTCGTAGGTGACATCCTGGATGCGCTCCAGGCGTTCCTCATACTCGACGCCGTCAGCCTTCATTTCGGCCATCGCGCGGTCGCGCGCGGCGCGCTCCTGTGCGCGCAATACCTGCTTGGGGTCCTCGAGCGTAGCCTCGACCATTGAGATGAGGTCCATGGTATAGGTCTCACCCTCGGGGTCGAGTAGCTCCAGCGCGGCAAGCAAAAACGGCGAGAGCGGCTGGTCGAGCGCAAAGTCCTCGGGCAGGTCGACCGTCAGCGCGTAGTCGATGTCCGGCGCGGCGTCAGCCGGAGCGTCGGGTGCGGGCGGCACCTCGGTGCGCACGACGACGCCGGAGTCGATGAGCGTGGCGAAGATCTCGTCGGCACGAACCTCGAGCTTGGCCTTTTCCTCGGGGGTCTGCAGGCTCGTCTCGATGAGGTCGTGTACGCGGGCTCGGGCATCGCCACCCTGCTCGACCACGCTAATCACCATGGAGTGCGTGATACGCAGGCGTGGCTTGAGTGTCTCGGGCTGCGTCTCGATCAGGCGCTCAAAGGTCTGCTTGTTCCATGTGACAAAGCCCTCGGGGGCCTTTTTCTTTTTAATTTTACGGAGCTTCTTGGGGTCGTCGCCCGCCTTGGCCATGAGCTTTGCGTTCTCGATCTCGTGCTCCGGGGCCTCGGCGATCACCATGCCCTCGGTGTCAAAGCCCGAGCGCCCGGCGCGACCAGCGATCTGATGGAACTCACGGGCGCGCAGGCGACGCATCTTGTAGCCATCGAACTTGGTGAGCGCGGTGAGCACCACGGTGTGGATGGGTACGTTGATGCCAACGCCGAGCGTGTCGGTGCCGCAGATGACGGGCAGTAGGCCCTGCTGCGCCAAGCGCTCGACCAGCAGACGATAGCGCGGCAGCATACCGGCGTGGTGCACGCCGACGCCACATCCGAGCAGCCGCTTGAGAATCTTGCCAAAAGCCGTGGAGAAGCTCGTGCCTTTGGCAGCTTCCTTAATAGCCTCGCGCTGCTCCTTGCTGGCAATGCCAAAGTTGGCGAGGGATTGCGCCGTCGCAAGGGCGGCGTCCTGGCTAAAGTGCACGATATAGAGCGGGGCCTCTCCACGGCGCATGGCGAGCTCGACCGTGCCCTCGAGCGAGGTCGTTACGTAGTCGTAGCTCAGCGGCACGGGGCGCGGGGCATCGACGACCAAGTCGCAGGTAGCACCGGTGTGTTCCTCGAGTGAGGCGGCGATGGCAGTGACATCGCCGAGCGTGGCGCTCATGAGCATGAATTGCGTGTGGGGCAGGGTGAGCAGCGGCACCTGCCAGGCCCAACCGCGGTCGGGGTCGGCAAAGTAGTGGAACTCGTCCATGGCCACGCAGCCCACGTCGGCATCTTCGCCCTCGCGCAGTGCGTCGTTGGCAAGGATCTCTGCCGTGCAGCAGATGACGGGTGCCTTGGTGTTGATATGCGTGTCGCCGGTGATCATGCCTACGTTATCGCGGCCGAGCACCTGCACAAGGTCGAAAAACTTCTCGCTGACCAGAGCCTTGATGGGAGCCGTGTAGTAGCAGCGCTTGCCCTGCGCCATGCCCATAAAGAGCATGCCCAGCGCGACAAGCGACTTGCCCGATCCGGTCGGTGTTCCCAAAATGACATGGTCACCGGCGGCTAGATCCATGAGGGCCTCTTCCTGGTGGTCCCACAGCTCAATACCGCGATTGCTCGTCCATTCAAAGAAGCGTTCGAAGGCCTGGTCGGGCGTGAGCCACGGTTCGGGCTCGCTGCCGTCCTCGGGCTCCCACCAGGTGGGGGAGAGCGCACCGAGTGAGCCGAATTCGGCTTCGGTTCCCGTGCCGCCCGAGAACGAGCTGGCGGCGCCGGCGCCGGAAACGGTGCTGGCGGAAGTATCTGTCGTGGTCTGTGCCATGTGGTTGCTTTCTCTCGCGTTTGTCCGCCAACTATTATGGCGTAGCGGCGGCGCGGGGTGCCAGCGCGCGAGAAAATGCAGGAAATGGGCGTTCTGTCCAGCTGTTTGGTGCAGTTGCCAGCTAAGTGAGTAGACTTTTTGCGATATCGCGAGCACATGGCTTTTGCGTAAGGGATCTACCTGCGGTTTTAGTTTTCGTTATGCGGGTTGTGCTTGGCTATTGCAAAAAAGTCTACTCACTTAGGCTTGAGGGCCGTTCGCTAGCGCCTATTTGCGCTTGTTTGCTGACGCCGCGACCATCAGGAGCCCCTAGGACTCTTGCGGCAGGCGCTTCTTGCCTTTGCGGGCGCGGTTTCTAAAGTTCTCGACGGCCTCTTCCATGCCCAGAGGTACATAGGTGAGCTCATCGAGGTTTTCGGGCAGGTAGCAGGCAAGGCTTTGCTCCTGCGCGCGGCCCGTCGCGAGCTGTTCATCGCTGGGTTGCGCGCCGGGTGTGGCGCAAATGCCATAGACAGCGGCACCCATCTCGCGTGTGCGGCACTCGTACTCGGTCTCGGGGTGCTCGGGATGGTCGCGGCGGACGTCGTCACTTACCCAAAGCGTATCGTAGCCGGCCGTGGCAAACTGTCCCAGGGCGTAATCGCGCAATGGCTTGCTGTCGGTGCGCAGCGTGACGGTAGCGCCGGCTGCAAAGAGCGGGCGATAGAGCATCAGATGGTCGACATGGACGAGTCGTTTTTTAGCGTACTTGGCCTTGGGCTGCGGCGTGGGAAAGTTAATGGTGATGGCATCGAGCTCGCCTGCGGCAAATAGCTGTGGCAGCGATGCGGCGCCTCGGGGCAGGACGAGTGCGTTGGATAGCTCCTGCTCGCAGATTTTCTGTGCGGCATAGGCGATACAGATGGGCTCCTGGTCCATGCCGATAAAGAGGGTGTCGGGTTCACGGTGAGCTCGCTCAACCAGATAGGTGCCTTTGCCACAGCCCAGATCTAGATGAAGGCGGGTGAAGGACGAGCCACCAACCGGCGCACAGGCCTCGCGCCAATCTCCGGCATAAGCCTCGGGGTTCGTCTCAATCGCATCGGCGTAGCGCTCCAGGCGCTCCTCGAGCACAAAGTTCTTAGGCGTGCGAACGTGGACGGCTCCCATGAGGCTCCTTGGTCATAAGTATGGAACGCATGGCTGCGCGTTCCGTCAATGGGTTGAAAAAGAGTGGGCATAGTTTGCCCGAAAGACGCGGTGCGGCTCGGCGGCGAGTCGTCGGTGCCTACAGGCGCTTGAGAATCACATAGCGGTTGAGCTCGCCGCTGCGACCGTCGGCATGGAAGCGCTCAAGCTCGCGCACGGGGACCTCGCCGCTCTTGTAGAACGTGCGGACGCCGCGCACCAGGTCGGTGATCTGCTGATCGTCAAAGTGATGGCAATAGCGGTAGGCGTGGCGGTCGTTTTGCCAGCCAATGAGGTGGTCACCGGCTTCAAATTGCGCGGAATCGTAACCATCAAACGGCGGGGTGAGCTCGGCGCGGGCCTCGGCGCGAACAGCCTTGCGCGCCATACGCTCGTCGTTCATAAACTCCCAAAAGCTGATGGCGATGATGCCGCCTGGGCGCGTCTGGCGCACCAGGGCGTCGAGCACGCGTACGCGGTACTCGCACGACGGCACGTGGTGCATAAAGCCAAAACAGACCGAGATGTCGGCGAGCGGGGCGTCGAAAAGCACGTCGGGTGTCTCGGCGGGGTTGAGCTTCATAAGGGCGTCGAGCACATCGAGCTCCTGGAAGTGCAGGTTGGGAATGCGCAGGGCGTGGCCGCGTGCATCGATAGCCAGGTCTTGGCACGAGTCGACGCCATAGAACTCAAACGGGCAGCTGGCATCTGCCGAGGGGTTTGCGCCGTCGACGCCCTTGGCGGCAAGTGCGCCGCCGGCGGCAAAGTTCTCGAATCGCATATTGCCGCAGGCAAGATCGAAGACGCGGACGGGATGCTCGATTGTGGCGACGTCGAGCTGTTCGAGCGCGATATCCATGGTGCGCACCCAGCCGGGCCACGGGGCCTGGCGCGTATCGGAGAAGGAGGCGGAGTGCTCGCGATAGAACGTATTGTTGAGCTGGATGAGCGATGAGGCGAAATCGCGGTTCACGGCGCGGAACTCCCTCCGTTGGCGGTGCGGAATTAACAGTACGACCATACTACCGTTAACGCCGCAACGGGGACAACCAAGCTACGGGTCATTGCTTTGTTTGGACACATTTCCGCAGCTCATATGCACCCGCAACCGCCGGTTGTCAAAAATCTCACTAGAATAGGTGGCATGCTTTTGGCGGTGGCGGATAGATTTTTAACTGTGCAAGGCGCCTTAAGAACAAAAACGGTCCAGCGGCACGGCTGGCATCACATAGGAGGAACCATGAATGTAGAAACTGCGCAGCGGCTCGCCGACCTTCGCCGCAGCAAAGGCTTTAGCCAAGAAGGGCTGGCGCGAAAGCTGGGGCTGTCGCGCCAGGCGGTCAGTAAATGGGAGCGCGCGGAGAGCTCACCCGATACCGAGAACCTGATCTCGCTCGCCAAGCTTTATGGCGTGAGCCTGGACGAGCTGCTCAATCCGAGCGACGAGATCGAGGACGATATCGAGTTTGAGAACGAGGACCGCGCTCGTCAGCGCGAGGCCGAGGCGGCAGAGCGCGCACGCACCCATGAGGCGGCGGCACGAGCTACCGAGGCGGCAACACAGGCGAGTGATGCTGCGGCCAAGGCAGCGCAAGCGGCAAGCTGGAGTGCGCAGGCTGCCAATGCGGCGACGGCTCAGGCGACGAGTGGCGGCGCAGTTGGCTCGACTCCGGTGAAGGGCCCGTTCCAGTCGTTCCCGTATTGGGCCGTGTGTTGGCTGCTGTTCTTTTTGCTGATGTTCCTGTTTGGTGC
>CAUAJK010000056.1:0-8564 GCA_958429345.1 uncultured Collinsella sp.
GTAGTCGTTGGGGACGTTATTAAACGACTATTAATACACCACCGTCCCCAACGACTACATGAAAGCGCCCCCGAGCGGATGTGCTTGAGGGCGCCTTTTGCTTGACTAGCTTTCGATATAGTCTTTGAGCTTGCTGCTGCGACTCGGGTGGCGGAGCTTGGCCAGGGTCTTGGACTCGATCTGGCGGATGCGCTCGCGCGTGACGCCAAACTCGCGGCCGACTTCCTCGAGCGTGCGGGGATGTCCGTCAACAAGGCCAAAGCGCAGCTCGATAACCTTGCGCTCGCGGTCGGCAAGCGAATCGAGCACCTGGGTGAGCTGCTCCTGCAGCATGGAGAAGCTGGCCGCATCGGGCGGAACGATGGCCTGGGAGTCCTCGATAAAGTCACCCAGCTGGGAATCCTCTTCCTCGCCAATAGGAGTTTCGAGCGACACGGGCTCCTGCGAAATCTTCTGGATCTCGCGGACACGATCGGCGCTCATGTCCATCTCGGCACCGATCTCCTCGGGAGTCGGGTCGCGACCCAGGTCCTGGAGGAGCTGGCGCTGCACGCGGACGAGCTTGTTGATGGTCTCGACCATGTGCACGGGAATACGGATGGTACGGGCCTGGTCGGCGATAGCACGCGTAATGGCCTGACGGATCCACCACGTGGCGTACGTGGAGAACTTAAAGCCCTTCTGGTAGTCGAACTTCTCGACGGCGCGAATCAGACCGAGGTTGCCCTCCTGGATCAGGTCCAGGAACAGCATGCCGCGACCGACATAGCGCTTGGCGATGGAGACGACCAGACGCAGGTTGGCGCTAATGAGCGCCTGCTTGGCCTCAAGACCGACATTCTCGATACGGGTCAGACGACGCATCTCGGAACGAGTGAGCTCAAGCTCACCCGCCTCGGCGGCCTCGAGCTTCTCAGTGGCTTCGAGACCCGCCTCAATCTTCATAGCCAGATCGACCTCTTCGGAGGCGGTCAGCAGGTCGACCTTGCCGATCTCTTTGAGGTACATGCGGACGGGGTCGCCGGTCAGCATCACCGTGGAGGCGTCGATACCGCGCACGCGCGAACGCGAACGGGACGTGCGCACGGTGCGCTTCTTCTTGCTCTTGGAGGAGCCCATCTCGGCATCGGCCTGACGGGCCATCTTGAGCTCGTGATCGTCGAGCGAGCCGGAATCGTGCTCGTCGTCGTCACCAAAGTCGTCGGTATCGGTATCGTTATCGTCATCGTCCATGGGGGCGTCGTCGTTACCGCTCGCGGAGATAATCTGGATGCCGCTGTTGCGCAGCGCGGAATACACCGCGGTGAGCTGCTCGTCAGTTACATCGATATCCTTCAGGGCGACCTGAATCTCGTCCTCGGTTACCGAAGTCCTGTTTGAGCCGTTGCCCATGAGCTTTGCAACGTAGGATTCCAGCCCAGTACCCGTGCTCTCAGTCTTTTTTGGCACAGATTCTCCCTTCATAGTCCACAGGGCTCAATACTTTAGCACACGCAGTGACGTCTATACCCAAAAAGAGGTCTGGATATAGGCGAGAATACGCTGGTTGACCACAACATCTAGGCCTGGTCGGCGCCCGCAGTCTCCAAACCGATCAAACGGAACGGGTCGGCCACGCCGCCAATCGACTTTTCGAGTTCGCGCTGACGCTGCGTGTCCTGCACCGCCTGCATGGTCAGCACACGCCGCGCCTCGTCATCGAGCGAATGGTCCCGGCGCAGCTTAGCCTGTGCGGATCGCATGCGGCGCTTGATGGTATAGAGCTCGAGCGTGTCAAGCATAAAGACGATGTTCGTCTCGGTGGGGTGTTTGCTTGTCGCCGAGATGCGTCCGGCACTGACAAGCGATGCCGCCTCGGGACATACCGCGCGAGCCGCATCCATGCAGGCCGCAGGATCGGTGCCCGGGGGCGTCGCCAGTACGGCCCATGCAATCGACTCGTGACGCGGGTCGACCCACTCGATGGAGCAGATGCGATCGGCATACGTGCGGAACAAGTCGGGGTAGCTGGTGAGCATCGTCAGCAACTCGCGCTCCCCCGCCAAGGACTTGCGTTCTAGATCGGTAAGAACCATCGGCGCCGCCGCAGTCGGTGCGCCCGAACCGTCAGCCGCAGGCACAGCGCCCATACCATCAGGCACATCGATTGGCGGAAGATCTTCGACGACCTCCACGGGCGCGGCACCGTAGGCATCGAGCGGGACGTAGTCGTACGGCTCTTCTTCGACCGGCACGGACACCGGCGGCGTCGCGCCCGATGCCCAAGCACCGCGACCGGCATCGCGAGAACCCGAAGCCCGACCGCCCGCGCTACCGGAGCGCTCGGCCTGCGCCCGCTGGCGCTCATAGTTCTGCTCACGGCGGCGTTCCGCATCCTCGCGCTTGGCGACATCGCGAAACACACGGCCCGAGCTCGCGCGCACGGTCTCCAGATCCAAACCCAACAGGTCGGCAATCTGGATAAAGTACGTGTCGATCATATAGCTGTCGCGCAACGGATAGATGAGCGTCAGCGCATCCTCCAACGCCTTGGCACGTCCGCCCGGCGTGGTGATGTCGCTCGACTCCTGCAGCGAACGGTAAACAAAGTCCATAAGCGGCTCGGCAGCGTCAATGCGCGCCTGCAGCTCCTGGCCGCCGTGTGCCGTAATAAACTCCATAGGGTCGTTGCCGTCGGGCAGTACCACGCAGCGCAGGTCCATAGAATCCTGCTCGATAAACTGAATCGCACGGCGAGCGGCCTTTTGACCGGCGGCATCGCCGTCAAACATATACACGATGCGCTTGGCAAAACGAGTGAGCGTCTTGACGTGATGCTCCGTGAGCGCGGTGCCCAGCGTAGCGACAACGTTTTTAATCCCCGCCTCCCAACAGGCGATGCAGTCGGTATAGCCCTCCACCACGATGGCGGTATCCTGCGCGACGATAAACTCCTTGGCCCAATTAAAACCGTAGAGGTTTCGTTTTTTATGAAACACGCTCGTCTCGGCGGTATTGAGGTACTTGGGTTGGCCGTCACCCATGATGCGACCACCAAAGGCAATGTTGTGACCCTGCTCGTCAAAGATGGGAAACATCACGCGGTCGTAAAAGCGGTCGGCTAGTTGCCCGCGCCCGCGGCTCACGGCAACGTTGGCGTCGATCATCTCCTGCGGGGTAAAACCCGCCTGGGACAGGTGCGACACCAGCGCGTTACGGCCTGGTGCAAAGCCCAGGCAGTAGCGGCGGCAGACGTCGCCACCCATGCCGCGGCTGGCAAAGTACGCGCGCGGACGACCGTCCTTACCGCGCATAAGCATGGTGTGGTAGAACTGGGCGGTCTCGGCGCACAGATCGTAGATGCGGGCACGCTTAGTACCGCGCTCGCGGCGATCTCCGGTGTCGTGCAGCTCAATACCTGCGCGATCGGCCAAATAACGGATTGACTCGGGAAAGCTCAGGTTCTCGCGCTTCATGATATAGGTGAAGACGTCGCCACCCTCGCCGCAGCCAAAGCAATGCCACACCTGCGTGGCGGGAATAATGTGGAAGGACGGCGTCTTTTCGCCATGGAAGGGGCAGCAGCCCCAAAACTCATGGCCGCGGGGCTTGAGCTCAACCGTTTCCTGCACGATGGCGACTAGGTCGGACGCAGCGCGTACCTGGTCTTTCTCCTCATCGCTAATCACGGATGCTCACCCCCTGCTCGCCCAAGTTGCGACGAATGTCCTCGATATTACCCTCGACGGTCGCGATCAACTCATCCAGCGAATCGAACACGCGCGAGGGACGCAGCCAGCGTGTAAACGCCAGCGAAACGGAAGCGCCGTACAGGTCGCCCGTATAACCAATTAAGTTAGCCTCGAGATGCGCAGATGCCGCATCGTCAGCATACGTTGGCGGCAGGCCGACGTTCACGGCAGCGGGCCACGCGGTGTCATCGACCAGCACCAGACCCTCATACACGCCATCAGCAGGCACCTGAATACCACCGGGAACTTGTAGGTTTGCCGTGGGAAAGCCCATGCCAGAACCCTCGTGACGGCCGCGAATAACACCGCCACGCAGCATATACGGGCGGCCGAGTAACTCAGCAGCAAGCTCCACATGGCCCTGTCCCAGCTCATGACGAATGCGGGTGGCGCAAATGGCCTCACCGCCCTCGCAAAGCAGGTCGTGCCCGTATACGTCAACGCCGTGCTCGGAACCCCAGGAGCGCATCTCGGCAACACCAGAAGCACCGCCACGACCCAGCCTAAAGTCACTGCCAACGCGAATCGATCGAATGTCGACCAGACGCGACACCAGCGAGAGAAAATCAACATGGTCAAGCGCCGCAACCTCAGGCGTAAAGGGAACGGCCACCACCGCATCGACCCCGGTTTGAGCCAAGGCATGCAGACGGTCGGCCGTCGTCATCAATTTTTGAGCGGGCGAAGGGCTCACCACAACGTCCGGGTCGGGATCGAAGGTAACCACGACCGCCTTACAGCCATGGGCACGGGCATCACGGACAAGCGCTTCGATGAGTTCCTGGTGTCCACGGTGAACGCCGTCGAACACGCCAATGGCGATTGAAGCGGCACCCAAGTGCTCACACTCATCAAACGTATCGGCAGCAACGATGCGAGCCTCGTCCGACTCGCCCGCGAAAAAGACACGCGCGAGCTCGCGAGCGGACAACATCATCGAACACCGCCGATTGCCTGCGGAAACACGTGCTCCATGACAAAGCGGCCGCCCTCAATGCGGGCGAGCGCCTTGAGTCCCCCATCGAGCACCAACGCAAACGGCGCCTTCGAGGAATCGAAATCGGCAAGCGCACGCTCAACGGGAATGCGTCGGCCGCAGAGCAGGTCGTCGGCAAGATTGCCCGGCAAGTCAACACGTGTGGCGCCCAGGGCCGCAATGGGATCCAGGGCAAAGCCAGCCGCGGACTCGGGAGAAAGCTCCTCGACCGCATGACAAGCGCCAATGGAAACAACACCGGAAGCCGTGCGGCGCAGCGCGGAAATATGCGCGGCGCTATCGCAAGCGCGGCCCAGGTCGCGAGCGAGCGCACGGATATAGGTGCCCTTGCTCACCGAGAACGCCACGGTCCACACACACGTATCACCTTCGCCGCCCACGGCGATCAGGTCGGCGGCATAGACCTCGACGGGGCGCGGAGGTAGGTCCACCGCATTGCCCTCGCGAGCAGACTTGTAGGCGCGAACGCCATTGACCGAGATAGCAGAAAACGCCGGCGGCACCTGCATCTGCGGGCCCAGCATGGCGGCCAAGCGCTCACGAGCATAGGCAGGATCGCGGAGCTCGTTGGCAACAGCCACCGTGCGGACCGCCTCGCCCTCCGCATCATCGGTATTGGTCTCGGCGCCAAACGAGATGTCGGCGACATAGCTTTTGGTATCGAGGGTTAGCATGCCCAGCAGACGAGTAGCCTGGCCCACGCCCACCACCATGACGCCGGATGCCATGGGGTCGAGCGTGCCGGCATGGCCGACGCGCCGCTCATGGAGGGCGCGTCGGCATTGCGAGACCACATCGTGGGACGTGCAGCCCACCGGCTTATCGACGGCGAGCAGCATATTCAGTTGAGAAGGCGTACGACGAGCCATGTACCATCCAAAAAGTTAAAGCTCGACGGTCACCGAAGCGGGATCCTCCCCCACCAGCTCGGCCAGCATGGGAAGTGCCACGGCGAGCGTCTCGCGAATTGTTCCGTTGTTGGAAAAGCCGGCGGCGGCATGATGCCCGCCACCGCCAAAGTTGGCAGCGATCTCGGACACATCGAGGTCACCCTTGGAGCGCAGGTTGCCGCGCACCTTGGTATCGCCGTCGATGCCCTTTAAGAACAGGCAGACCTCGACGCCCATCACCGAACGCACCACATCGACCAGACCGTCACATTCATCCGAGGTGACGCCGCAGGCCTCAAGGTCGCTCTGGAAGGCATAGCTATACGCCACGCGCCCGTGCGCGACCGTCTTGATACGGCCCATGACAATGGACTTGAGGTGCAAAAACTCGACGCGCATGCTCTGATAGACCTCGAGTGCGACACGAGCCGGATTGGCGCCATGCGCCACCAGGCGCGAAGCAGCATGGAACGCGGCAGCATC
Source organism: uncultured Collinsella sp. (assembly GCA_958429345.1). Classification (GTDB taxonomy): domain Bacteria; phylum Actinomycetota; class Coriobacteriia; order Coriobacteriales; family Coriobacteriaceae; genus Collinsella. Next base: position 6,102 of record CAUAJK010000056.1, read on the forward strand.
GGCGTTCTGGTACTGGAAACGACCGGTATCGGTAACCAAGCCACACAGCAGGCAGGTCGCAACGCCATCACGTGCGACAATGCCACAATTGTCCAAGAAACGGTCGATGATCATGGCGCAGGCTGCAGCTTCAACGCGCCTCAGGCTGAGCTCGGCAAACTCCTCACGCGCCGGATGGTGGTCGAAACACACCACATGCTTGGAGCGACGAAGCACCTCGGCGGAATTATTGAGACGCTCGACGACCGGTACGTCCACCGAGATGAACAGGTCAGGATTGCCGGTGTATGCAGATGCCGGCACCAGGCGATCGGAGCCTTCCATAAAGCGGTAGATGCGCGGAACCGGGTCATCGTCTGCCAGCAGCAGCGCAATGTCCTTGTTGGGAAAAAACTTCATGAGCGAAAGGCCCAGACCCAACACGGAGCCCAAGGCATCGCCATCGGGAGAAGTATGTCCAGAAATCGCAATGGAGGACGCACCCTCGATGAGCTCGAGGATGCGTCGCTGAATATCTGCAGACTCGCACGAGGCGAGGTCGGCGGAATTAGTCATCTAAAGCTGCCTCCTGGGCGGCATCCGCTATCGGATAGCCGTCCTCGTCCTTTTCGATCGCAAGCGTGGCGGGAACGTTTTCCAGCGCACGCGTGATGCGCTCGGCCTCATCGGTCGAGCGATCGATGCGAAAATCGAGCTCGGGCGTAACACGCCAATCGAGCGAGCGAGCCAACAGGCTGCGAATACGGCCCTTAGCGCTAGCGAGCGCCTCCATGACCTCGTCGTAGCGGCTCGCATCGCACGACACATACACGCGCGCGAACGAACGGTCCACCGCGACCTCGACCGCGGTCAAAGTAACCAGGTCGAGACGCGGATCGGAAACCTCAAAGAGCAGGATATAACCGAGCTTCTCGCGAAGCTGCTCGCCCAGACGGCGGGTTGCCTGCGTTTGCTTCATAGCGCTACCCCCTACTCGGTACGGGCAACCTGGTCGATGCGGTAACCCTCGATCTGGTCGCCGGGCTTGATGTCCTGGAAGTTCTCCAGGCCAATGCCGCCCTCGGAACCGCTCTTGAGGCTCTTGGCCTCGTCCTTGTAGTGGCGCATCGAGGCGATCTTGCCGTTGAATACCACGATGCCGTCGCGCACCAGGCGCACGGAATCGGTCGCGGCGACCTCGCCCTCTTCGACACGGACACCGGCAGCGATACCGACTTTGGGCACCTTGAAGGTGTCCAGGACGGTCGCGGTACCCGTGGCGACCTCGACCTCGGTGGGCTTGAGCATGCCGATACGGGCGGCGTCGAGCTCCTCGAGGCACTTGTAGATGACGTCGTAGCAACGGATCTCGACGCCCTCGCGCTCGGCGGCGGAGCGGGCCTTACCGTCGGGACGGACGCCAAAGCCGATGATGATGGCGTTGGAGGCGTCGGCCAGGACGACGTCGGTCTCGTTGATGGCGCCAACGGCGGAGTGGATCGTGTTGATGCGAACCTCGGACTGATCCATCTTATCGAGCGAGTCCTGAAGGGCCTCGATGGAACCCTGGACGTCGGCCTTGATGATCAGGTTGAGCTCCTTGACCTCGGCGTCGGCAATGGTCTCGAAGAGGTTCTCGAGCGTGACGTGCTTGACGCGGCTCTGCTCCTCGATACGGGCCTTCAGCGAACGCTCGTCGGCCAGCGCACGTGCCTCGCGCTCGTCCTCGAACACGCGGAACTCGTCGCCGGCGTTGGGCACGGACTGCAGGCCCAGAATCTCGACGGCGTCGGAGGGACCGGCCTCGGTGACGGCGCGGCCCTTGGGGTCGAGCATGGCGCGGACGCGACCGTAGGTAAGGCCGGCGACCAGCGTATCGCCCACGTGCAGGGTACCGCGGGTCACGAGCACGGTAGCAACCGAGCCGCGGCCCTTGTCGAGCTTGGCCTCAAGGACGTTGCCGGAGGCAAAGGTGTCCGGGTTGGCCTTGAGCTCGAGCACGTCGGCCTGGAGCAGCACGGTCTCCAGAAGTTCGTCGATACCGATCTTCTGCTTAGCCGAGATGTTGACGAACATGTTCTGTCCGCCCCACTCCTCGGGGATGACTCCGTACTCGGTGAGCTCCTGACGCACACGGTCGGGGTTGGCGCCCGGCTTATCGATCTTGTTGACGGCGACGACGATGGGTACGCCGGCGGCCTTGGCGTGGTTGATCGACTCGACGGTCTGGGGCATGACGCCGTCGTCGGCAGCCACGATCAGAATGACGATGTCGGTCACCTTGGCGCCACGGGCACGCATAGCCGTAAAGGTGGCATGACCCGGGGTATCGATAAAGGTGATCTTGCGGTCGTTGATCATGACCTGCGAAGCGCCGATGGCCTGCGTAATGCCGCCCGCCTCGCCGGCAGCAACGCCGGTGTGACGGATGGCGTCGAGCAGCGACGTCTTGCCGTGGTCGACGTGGCCCATGACGGTGACGAC
>CAUAJK010000057.1:0-8514 GCA_958429345.1 uncultured Collinsella sp.
CCGGCGAGCACATCAACACCACCGAGGACCGCGCCGTCCTGCACACCGCGCTGCGCCGCCCGGCAAGCGAGAAGGGCCAGCTCATCGTCGACGGCCAGGACGTCGTCGCCGACGTGCACGAGGTCCTCGATCGCATGTATGCCTTCGCCGAGCGCGTGCGCTCCGGTGAATGGAAGGGCGTTACCGGCAAGAAGATCGAGCACCTGGTGTCCATCGGCATCGGCGGCTCCGATCTGGGCCCGGTCATGGCCTACGAGGCTCTGCGTCCCTATGCCGACGCCGGTATCGACTGCCGCTACATCTCCAACATCGACCCCAACGACCAGGCCGAGAAGCTCAAGGGCCTGGATCCCGAGACCACGCTCGTGATCATCGTCTCCAAGACCTTCACCACGCTCGAGACCCTCACCAACGCCCGCGAGGTCAAGACCTGGATGCTCGAGCAGCTCAAGGCTCAGGGCGCCATCGACGGCTCCGATGAGCAGAACGCCGAGGCCGTGGCAAAGCACTTCGTCGCCGTCTCCACCGCACTCGAGAAGGTCGAGGCCTTCGGTATCGACCCCGCCAACGCCTTCGGTTTCTGGAACTGGGTTGGCGGCCGCTATTCCGTTGATTCCGCCGTGGGCCTGTCGCTGATCGTCGTGCTCGGCCCCGAGCGCTTCCAACAGTTCCTCGAGGGCTTCCACGCCATCGACGAGTACTTCTGCAACACGCCGCTCGAGAACAATGCCGTCGCGCTGATGGGCCTGCTCAACGTCTGGTACGTCAACTTCTTCGGTTCCAAGAGCCACGCCGTGCTGCCGTACTGCCAGTACCTGCACCGTTTCCCGGCCTACCTGCAGCAGCTCACCATGGAGTCCAACGGCAAGCACGTCCGTTGGGACGGCAGCGCCGTGACCTCCGACACCGGTGAGATCTTCTGGGGCGAGCCCGGCACCAACGGCCAGCATGCCTTCTACCAGCTGCTGCACCAGGGCACCGTGGTGGTTCCGGCCGATTTCATCGCCTTCGCCAACACTGCCAACCCGGCGACCGACAGCGGCCAGGACGTGCACGAGCTGTTCCTGGGCAACTTCCTGGCCCAGACCAAGGCACTCGCCTTTGGTAAGACGGCCGACGAGGTTCGTGCCGAGGGCACGCCCGAGCAGATCGTCCCGGCCCGCTGCTTTGAGGGCAACCGTCCGACGACCTCGATCTTCGGCGACACGCTGACCCCGTTTGCGCTCGGCGAGCTCATCGCCCTGTACGAGCACATCACGTTTGTCGAGGGCACGGTCTGGGGCATCGACTCCTACGACCAGTGGGGCGTCGAGCTGGGCAAGCAGCTTGCCAAGCAGATCACCCCGGCCTTCCACGACGACGCCGCCAAGGCCGAGCAGGACGCTTCGACCCAGGCGCTCATCGAGTTCTACCGCGCTCACCGCAAGTAGTCGCTGCTGTTAACGCATCGCGCCTTATAGTCAGGGGCCCGTATCCTATCGGATGCAGGCCCCTTTGCTTTGCCGTAGTCCCGGGGCGCACGGCCTTTGTGGAACATCGCCGGGGCGCCGCGCGCCGCGAGAACCCTGCGCCTAGATCTCGGTCTCCGCATGGCCTCGCTGCGCCTCGGGCAGCTCCCCGTAGAGCGGATGGTCTTCGAGCCTAAAGCGCTCGACCTGTTCGGGAGTGCGACCGCGTACAAAGAGCCACGAGCGATCGATCGGCGTCGCCATGAGCGTGCTGGGCAGCGCGTCGGCGCGGTCGGAAAACACCCGGGCACTCTCGGGATCCTGGAACGCCAGCACCAGATGCGTGTCGCAGTTGCCCATGATGGAGCGTGCGCGTGCCTCGCCATAGAGCGCATCGAGCTGGTTGGTCGACTGCAGCAGCAGCGTTGCCCAGATGTTGCGGCTTCGGATAATCGAGAGCACGTTGTCGATCTGGGGGATCTGCAGATTTGCGAAGTCATCGAGCATAAAGCGCACGGGCACGGGCAGGCTGCCGTCGGGCTGCCTATCGGCCTCACGAATGAGGCCCATAAACGCCTGCGAAATAAAGAGGCCGGTCAGCGGATCGAGATTGCGGTCAATATCGCTTACGGTTACAAACAGGGCGCAGGGGGTGTGTCCCATGGAAGCGAAGTCCACCTGATGGCACTCACGATAGAGCTGTGCCGCACCGTCGAATCCCAGACACATGACCTTTTCGGCAAGGATGCCGACGATGCTCGCGTGCATACGCTCGGCATTTTGCGTAATGGCGTAGCGCCGCCATAGCGAGAGGGCATAGCTTTGGGGGTCGGTCGTGATCAGGTCGTCAAACAATCGACCCGTGGCACCGTCCTGCAGGTGCTCGATCAGCTTGATGACCGAGCTGATCGTCTGCTCGTCGGCGGGTAGCTGTTCGGTGACGTAGGCGATAAGACACGACAGCAGGTTTGCCGCCGCGTGATCCCAAAAAGGCTGGTTGTTGTCCTCGATGGGGCAGATGGCCTTTGCCACCGAGAGGATGTCCTGCTGGTTGGGCCTGTCGTCCGCCTTGCGGCGAATGTGCCTCAGGGGGTTGTAGCCGCAGCGCTCGATGCCGGGCGCAAGGGCCGGGACGGTGTTGAGGTCGGCGAAGTTGAGACATTGCACGCGGTAACCGTGGGCTGCCAGCACGGGTCCCACTTCGCGACAGAGCGTGCCTTTGGTGTCGAGCACGATGTAGCTTGCGTTCATTTGCAGCAGGTTGGGCTTGAGGACGTTTCGGGTCTTGCCGGCTCCCGAGGGGCCGATTACAAGTGCGTTGTTGTTGAGTCCCGTTTGGCGGGTGTCGCAGGAAAGCGTTCGATCCTTGGCGAGGATGGTGGACGATGCGGACTCAGATGCGGCGAGGCGGCTGGCGAGGTTAGACATGGGCGACCTCCTTGGTGGTCGAGAGAATTTCGTGGGCAAAGCCGAGCTCGACGGCGCGCTCGGCCGAAAGGTAGGTGTCTTTTGCAGTGAGGGACTGGATGCGCTTGGGCGTGAGGCCGCTGCGGTCCGAGAGGATTTGCGTGAGGGTCTTGCGGGTCTGCATGAGACGCCGGCTGGTTTCCTGCAACGCAAGTGCCGAGCCGCCTGCCCCCTGGGGGATCAGCGGGTCATGAATCATGAGCTCTGCATGGGGCGCCATACGGCGATCGTCGCCGCCCATAAAGATCACGGCGCCCATGGACGTGGCGAATTCCAGGCAGACGGTGCGGATGGGGCACGATGCGAGGCGCATGGCGTCATAGATCGCAAGACCCGATCGCACGCTTCCGCCGGCGCTGGCGACAAATATGGTGATGGGGCGGCTGGGGTCGGTGGCATCGAGCAGGCGGATCTGCTGGCATAGGTCGTGGGCCATCGGGGTTTCGATGTTTCCCATGACGGAGAGCTCGCGACGGGCGAGCATCTCATCGTAAATGCTGGTGAGCGTGATACCTCGGGCGGATTCACGCATGGTGAGGGGGCTGATGATGGGGGAATGATTGGTGTCCATGGGGACTCCTTTCTGTTGGTTATGTTGTGGAATAGGGTTATAGCCCGCGCAGAGGCTGGTGGGCTACAGGGTTCGTCCGAGCCTGAGATCGAGCTCGGTTGTGGGGCAGGCTGCCTGTCCGTGCGGCTCGCAAGCGCCAAGGGCTCCAAAGCGATGGAGCGTTGCGACGGGCGTGGTATAGGCGAGCCGCAGCTGATGCTCGACAGGGGCACATCCGTCTTTTTTGTAATGGGCCGTGTAGTACTGCGCGATGCTGGCGTTCATCTCGCTGCCATTGCGATGGCGCTCAAACTGGCGTCTGCAGGTCTCGATGATCTCTGCTACCGACTTGGGTGCCGTCGTGGGAACAAGGGCGAGATAGCCCTCAAATAGTTCGTTGATGCTCAGGAGGCACAGCAGGTCGATCAGCGTCCTTATGGCTGCTCCCTCGGCAGAAAAGTGCGCGGTCATGCGGTTATATCGGTTGCGGTCGACGATGGCCGCATGGGGTCTAGGAGTTTTCTGTCCCGTGGTCCCGGGCTTTTGCCGCGCCTGTGTATTGAGCTCGACGTTGCAGCGCTTGAGGCCGTCCAACGGAAGGAACAGTGCGGTGCGCAGGGCGTTCCGCTTGCTTTCGAGTTCATGACGCTCGTCGGGTTCCCATTCGAGCTTGAGTTTCGTGTCGAGCGCCGTAAGCATATGGGCTAGGCAGCCTACGGTAAGAACGTACGAATCGTTGTCGCGTTTTGGGGCATAGGGGTCTGTCAGCTTGCGAATGTCGGGGTCGCCCATGATCTTTGTGCAGCGCTTCAGCAGTTGAGGGTGGTCGGCCAAGATCGTCGCGAGCGGTAGCGACGCGTAGTTCTTGATGGTCGCGGCGGCAAAGGCGGCGTCATATTCGTTTGCATATGCTCGCTCAATTCGGGCATCCAGAATGCTTTTCTTATCGCCGTCTTCAGCGTGGTGGTTTGTCATAGCTTCTCCAATCGGTTGATGTTCGTGCTGTTTGTTGATGTGTTAGTTGTCGTGAGTGATGTGCTTGCCGTGGGTGATGTGCTGACGTTGGGGTGCTATGCGGTTTTCAATGAGCCCGTGAGGCAGTTGCTGCAGGGGCGGGATGGAACGGCCCATGCAAGGCGGAAGGCATCGTGCTCAAAATCGAGACAGCAATGCCCTGGGTGCCTCACATGTGGCAGTTACCTCATTAAGTTGTCATTGCGTTTGGGGTTGTACTTTGCCGATCTTCCTTCTCTTACACGCTAAAACTCAAACTTCATATGCTCGATCTACTTAAAACCGCAACGGCGGTCTTTTATCAACTTATATGTCGGAACGCGTCTTTGCAAGTACTTTTTTGCGTTTGTTTCAAATGGGGTGGTTTTGCAACCGTCACGCGCCACGCTATGCGAATGTGCCCCGGCTCGGATAAGATGGTGCGATCGAGTTCTACCGCGCTCACCGCAAGTAGTTTTTACGGCTGAGTTGGCTTATGCCGAAAGGGGCCCGTATCCGTTGGGATGCGGGCCCCTTTCGGCATCCGCGTGCGGTGCCATTCGCTGTCTGTAAATATACGTTTACAGCTAATTTCATACCACTTGTCGGAATGCGGACGCTGTCCTTGCATGTCGGGCGTACATTGAACGTGGTTTTTCGCGTGAAACCACGAATCGGTTGTCAGTCCTGAACAAGGAGGCCCAGCATGACGCTTGCCAAACCCATCAATAAATACATCGACTATATCGATGCCCCCGAGGACACGTTTGAGCAGTATGTCGAGAAGGCGTTAAAGTACAACTTTCGCTGCGTATTTGCGAACCTGCAGGAGTACGAGACGGGCCGCGCCATGCTCGAGGGCTCTGACATCATCCTTGCCGGCGCTATCGACTTTCCCCAGGGCACTATGACGCTTGAGGAGAAGCTTGCGAGGTTTGAGGAATACGCTGCGTGTGGCTTTACCGAGATTGACTACGTTTTGAATCAGGGGTCGATCGAGAACCGCGATTTTGATGCCATCGAGCGCGAGATGACTACCATTGCTGATTTTTGTCGCGCGCATGGCATCACTGACAAGGTAATCGTCGAGATGTGCAAGCTGGACGGCGACGACGCCGCCAAGCGCCGTGTATGCGAGATCGCGCTGGAGGCCAAGCCGGGATTCCTTAAGACATCGACCGGCAGAAGCTTTGGCGGTGCTAAACTCGAGGACGTGCGGCTGATGCGCGAGGTGCTCGGCGATGCCGTGGCAATCAAGGCGGCGGGCGGTATCCATAATTACGAAGAGGCTTGCGCATTCATCGAGGCTGGCGCCAGCGCGTTGGGTGCATCGGCGGGCATCGCGATCGTCGAGGGTGCACCGACGGATGAGCGTCGCTAACAGACGTATTTGACCTGAGCGATAAAGCTTCACGACCACACGTCGTTCATGTTCGGGACAATATGACATTTTTCCCGTTGCAAACGGAGTCGCGGTGGCTGTTCTGTATGATGACTCAGACAAGGTTATTCAATGATAGGGAGGCATATATGGCAATCAAAGCCATCGCGATGGATATCGACGGTACGCTCACCAACGACCAGAAAGTGATTAGCCCGCGTACGCGCGAGAAGCTGCTCGCGGCGCAGGAGTCGGGCATTAAGCTCATTTTGGCTTCGGGCCGTCCCGCATGGGGGCTACATGCTCTGGCGCAGGAGCTCGACCTTCAAAACCATGACGGTCTGCTAGTCGCCTTTAATGGCGCGCATGTGGTCGACGCTCAGACCGATGAGGTCCTTTTTGACCAAGCCATGCCGGCTGACGAGCTGCATCGCCTGATTGATCACCTGCGTAATTTTGACGTGATCCCTATGATTTCGCTCGGTCGCGATCTGCACATCGAGGATTCGTACCATTGCATGATCACGCTGCCTGACGGCTCGCAGAAGAATATCGTCAAGTATGAGCGCGATGCCTGCGACCTTAAGATCCGCGAGGTCGAGAGCTTGCATGAGGTCGTGGACACTTATCCCGTGGACAAGCTGCTGACGGCGGGCGATCCGGCCTACCTGCAGGCACATTACGAGGAAATGTACGCGCCCTTTAAGCAGACGCTTTCGGGCATGTTTACGGCCGACTGGTACTTTGAGTACACGGCGCCCGGTATCGACAAAGCCCGTGCGCTCGAGGGTGCTCTGCCCAAGCTCGGCATCGATGCCAGCGAGGTCGTATCGTTTGGCGACGGCCAGAACGACAAGTCCATGATCGAGTGGGCTGGTACCGGCGTCGCCATGGGTAACGCTGTCGATGAAGTCAAGGCCGTGGCCCAGATGGTGACCGCCAACAACAATGAAGACGGTATCGCGGTGGCACTTGACCAGCTACTGGGTTAGAATCGCCGATAGTGCATGGTTCGGGCGTCCGCTTGCGGGCGCCCTTTTGTTAGGGAGGGTGCCGTGTCCGCATTTCCGTTCGACGCCGTTATCTTTGACATGGATGGCGTCATCGTCGATACCGAGTATTACTACCTGGGCGAGACCGCAGCTTTTGCCAAGGAGCTTGGGTTGAACCTGACTCAAGAGGAGTTGAATGGGCAGGTCGGTACCTCGCATCAGTTCTTCCTGCATATGTTGGTCGATTGGTTTGAGCGCGCCGGTAAGGGGCATTTCACTGGCGAGGAAGCGTTGGCCCGTTGGGACGATTGGGCGCATAAGCGTCCGCGCGACTATCAGGCTTTGATCAACCCGGGCGCCGTGGATACGATTCGAGAGCTGCCGCGCCGCGGCGTTCGCGTTGCGCTTGCCAGTTCGTCTCCCATGGATAGCATCGAGGAAGTGCTCAACGCATGCGGGCTGTCGGATGCCTTTGAGTATGTGGTGAGCGGCGAGCAGTTTAAGGAGAGCAAGCCCGAGCCCGACATCTACTTGCATGCGCTGGATCTGCTGGGGCTGCCCGCGAATCGCTGCTGCTGCGTTGAGGATTCGGTGCCCGGCATCACCGCTGGCAAGCGAGCCGGCCTGACAGTCATTGCCAAGCGCGAGGAACGCTTTGGCTTTAGCCAGGATGCCGCGGACAAGATTATCGACCAGCTGCCGGAGCTGCTCACGCTTTCTTAGGAGCGCGGTAGTTGCGCGTTTTTCGGGTCAGATGAGTAAATACCCGACATTTTGGTGCGGCAGCAAGCATACTTTATGCTAATGCGGGCTTAAGGGCTTGTTGAATGCCCTTGAGCCCGCTTTTGACTTAATTGTGCTGGGAGAGGGTATATGCCACCGACTGAAGGACTAACTGACGGTAAAGCAGCGATACCGCTGTACCAACAGGTTATCGATATCATTAAAAACGAAATCAATTCCGGTGCCTACAAGGCGGGCGCGCGGATACCCAACGAATTCGAATTGGCTGAGAACTATAAAGTTGGCCGCGTTACCGTGCGACGCGCTATTGAGGAGCTTGTCCAGCAGGGCTATCTAACGAAGCGACAGGGGAAAGGCACGTTTGTCAATGCCCCCAAGCTTAAGCGCAAGATTCGCCAGAAGGATGACGTCCAGAGTTTTTCGGACGCATGCCGCGTTAACGGAATGGAGCCGGGGGCGTGCGTCATTTCGAGAAAGATACTGCCGGCGGATTCCACCGAAGCACAGTTCTTTGGTGTTCCCGTTGGAACTGACTTGATTTGCGTTGAGCGCGTGCGCACTGCCGATGGAGTCCCTGTCATGCTCGAGAACAACATATATGTTTACGAGGACAACGCCTATCTATCAACGGCACCTCTATCTAACCAATCCATTTTTGAGTTCGTGCGCAACCGGACGGGCCGCACGCCCGCGTTTACCGACCCGTGCACGCTCGAGATCGCGTGCGCGTCGCCCGAGGTCGCTCGACTGTTGGCAGTTCCCGTTGGCGAACCCTTGTTTTATATGGAAGCCTTCTTTTTCGATGAGCAGCGGCGGCCGTTTATCATCGGTCGTCAGCGGATCGTTGGGTCTCGCTACGTTTTTGACATCTAGGACATTGCGAATGGAAGCGCCCGGTGGATCATCTCACCGGGCGTTTCCATACCGTTCACGGCGCGA
>CAUAJK010000058.1:0-8024 GCA_958429345.1 uncultured Collinsella sp.
GATATCGGACACAGGGGCCGCAAGGGCCCTTACACCAACTTTCTCGACACTACCTCTCGTTCTCTTACTAAAGGAAACTTTAGTCTACGTCATCTTGTCGAGACAGAGGTGAAGCGAAGTGTTGTCGCGACGTATCTTATTCCAGGTGGCTCAGTATCAGCGTGAGAATCGCACCAAAGTGTACTTACGATTCTCGTGTCCCACGGACAACATGAGCTGAGCATTGAGGTTCCACCCTTTGCTGCAACTACACGGGGTTGGACGGCAATGAATATGCCGGGCCGCATACCACGCGCAGCGGGGGTCCATGTCCCAGTATGTTGCCTACAGCAGCCTCGATGTCCACGCACACATCATCTCTGCCTTCGCGTTCAATCCATTTGCCGGAGAGTGCGAGGGTTGCCAGGCCGTAGAATTCGAGCCGAACAAATGAAATGCGGTATCAGCGCATAGGATTAAACTGACGATTGCTTTGCACTGAGAATACGCTTGGAAAGCCGCTATGGGTGGCGGCCCGGGTTAAATAGAGAAGCCCGTCCGATCACTTTCATGTGGCGAACGGTCGGGCTTCTTATTCCACTTGCCAATGCTCGGCTCATATTGGAAGAAAGCTACGCTAATGTTTGCGTGACACTCCTATTTTCTCCGAAGAAAGAGTCGGATAATGAAGAATAGAATTAAAAAAGGTGCCAGATATAACGCAAGTATAAAGGCTAATCCAACGAGACCTTGCAATAATGGCATAACTCCTCCCAGACACGAGATTTTGGTATTTGTTCCCATCTTATTCTGAATTGGACCAAATAGTTCCTAGCCACAAAACTACTCGTCAACTGGATCGCACCAATCTGCTGGCAAAACACAGCTTGATTCTTTATCGACATAGCACCAATCCGCAACAGGGCACTCGGCGATGTCGTAAAAATTGCATATATCAACTCCAAGACAACAAGGCTCAACGGGAGGATGTTCATTTGAACCAACAGGATGGATATGCTTCATAACAGCTCCTCACCTTAATCCAATTAGAGACTACGTTTGATCAATGCCACAGTGATCTACAACGCAGATGCTGCCGCCATCCATGTCATAGTCGCAGTAATCGTATGCACCACAGCCATCTGCTTTATCATAAACAGTACAGATGTCAGTAATGCCCAAGAGGCAGTCAAAAGACATCGGCTTCACGCCTGCCTCGTCGCCACTTCCTGGATTAATCGGATGAATATGCTTCACGACTACCTCCCTTTGAGTGCAGAAAAACCTCAATATTGTGTATAACAAACCAAGATGTCTAGTTCACCATATTTCTAGAATGGTTTCGGCGAATGTAGCAATAAGCTTCGCAGACGGTAATCAGAAGAACGAACACCTCCACAATGGTGACAGCAATGCGCTGAACCGCTTATTCCGATACAGTAGCTTCTCGTTGATTTTTCTCCTGCGAAGATGAGTGGCGGGAAATAAGGTCAAAAGCCATCTCGTAGCACATTTTTCTATATTCACATGATGCAGGGTGTAGACTCTTGGGCAAGTAGCCGTGCTCGTCTGCAGCCTCCCAGCTACAGCCCCCACCACAGAAAGACCGAGCCCAACAGTCCGTACAGTCAATTCTTTTTTCGACACGCTGACTCCAGTTTTCAATATACCTAGTTTCGTCAATTCCGGTGACGATGTTGCCCATTTTGAATCGCATCATCCCGACAAACCTGTGACAGGGGTATACGTCCCCTTCGGGAGTCACGGAAATAAAACGCCTGCCAGCCCCGCATCCGACAAAGGCGATCCTGTTGCTCATAATCAAATCAACTGCAGTTTTCAATGTTCTAAACAAGGGCTTTTCCCCTTGATCAATCTGTTTGAGATATTGATCCGCCAAATCTATTAGGCCCGCCCTGATTTTGTTTAATGAGTGTTCGTCGAGTTTGATATTCTCATCGAATGAGCTCACGGGCGAGAAGTAAATCCTTCTGAAGCCCATCTCTTTAAACTGAAGATAGTCTTCAACAAGGTTACAGTTATTATTTGTTAAGGTCGCTCTTGCGCCGAAGGGGAACGACTCGGAAAAACGACGAACGTTTTTGTCGATATCGGAGAAAGAGCCGCCTCCCGTCTTGTACGGGCGCGATGCATCGTGCTTGCATCCTGTACCATCGAGACTAATCAGAACAGAAAACCCGTGCTCCTTGAAAGAATTCACAGCAGTGTCATTCAAAAGCGTTCCGTTGGTCGTAATAGAATAGGTAAAGTTTCTATTGGGGTATATTCTTTTTGAATAGTCGACCGTTTTCCATATCAGCGGCTCGTTAATCATGGGTTCCCCACCAAAAAAGACGATCGCAAGCGTTTCGTTTTCCGATGAACTTGCGACGAGGTAGTCGACCGCCTTGAAGGCTATCTCGTCTGTCATCAGCAGAGGAGACGTTCCATAATCTCCTTTACCGGCAAAACAGTAACTACAACCAAGGTTGCATGCATGTGAAACGTGGAGTTCGATGGATCTAAGTTTTCGAGGCGTGTCTTTTGTTAAGAAAGTCCGCTCAGACAATCGTTGATACTCATCAATGTCGTCTTCAAGTTCTGCTATGGTCGTTTGGTCGTAGCCTTTCGCAGCAAGTGACTTTGTTAGCAACTTCGAGTTGACCGTTCTTCCCGATGCTTCAAATATGCGAAGCGCATCTTCTGATGCTTGGTCAACCTGAAAGCAATTGCGAGTGACCTCATCGAAGCAGTAACGACGATCACTTACTGAGAAAAAATGCATACATTCCTCAATTTCATGCTGGACTGGCACTAACCTTGTTTATTGTCGCGCAGCTATAAAAAACCACCAGCGGGGATTCGGTGTGCGGCCCAATCGGACTCCCAAAAGGTTCTATTTGAGACTGGCAAGCTTTGTGTTGTTGGCACTTCGACAGCGCTCTTTATTCCAACATGGAGCCTCGCAGTTTGAGTCGACTTGCCTCTGGAAGGTCCGATCTTAACTTGATTTAGGATGAAAACAGATTACAGGCGCGCTCCTCTAGAAAGAAAGGAAACCAATCGCCGCCTTTCACCAGGAAAGTTTTCATAGCCCACCTCGAGCAAAATGAAAGATGCGAGAGCGATTGGGGAACAACGCGAATCTCCCCTTTTGGGTGGGAGCGAGCCTTCAGCCACCGGCGAACGACTCGCCCTGGTCAGAATCTGGAAGTGGTGCCGGGCCGCTTGGGCCTCCCCGGTGACTTCGTGGGGCTTACCTGCCTGACGTCGAGGAGTACATCCGCAAGATTCGTTCCCTATGCCGTTTGCTCTCACGCCCGCCTTAGTTCCAAGTCGGGCGAGCCGCCGCGCTCATGCGACCCGTGGCGGCGACACGTCGACGCCGCGCTCGCTGAGCACATCTTCGGTCGCGGGCGAGCACGAGGTCGCGCCGGCGCATCCGCTGGGACTGCTGTGCGTGCAAAACGGCTACGTGGTGAGCGTCCCGCGCTGGATTCAGCCGAGTGAGGAAGGCGTTGAGATCGGCGCGCTGGCAACGGGGGAGGGCGGCATCACCGACGACGTCTCGGCCCGCCATGCCCATATCTGGTGCGACGAGTCTGGCGCATGGTTTGTCGAGGACCTGTCGTCCACTAACGGCACCGTGGTGGTAAACGGGGCCACGAGTGTGTGTATTCAAGTAGAGCCCGGCCGCTCCGCCCAGCTCAACCCCGGCGACGAGCTCAAACTCGGCGAATCCACCACCTACGCCATCCTGCTCGGCGCCCTCTAGCCGGCAGTTAGGGGCGTTCCTTTCCTGCCGGTACTTGGGGACACTCCTTGGCGCGTCAGAGCCAGTCGTCCGGGGATGGAGGGACCATTCTGGCCTTTGGCGGTCACCCGAGGTAAACCTTTACCGCCCGCCTATATTTGTCGAAATTACACTTAACGGCGGGGTACAATAAACCCGCATGCGGATTTCCGTTGCGGGCGCTTCCCATCGCCGGGGCGTGCCCGGGAGCATCCGGCATGCGGCCTTTGCGGCGCTCGGTCATGTGCAAGACGGGCGGTCGGGTCTGTGGGGCGCATCAGCTGTCCCTCGCCTCGGCATGTCTTCTCTCCACGCCACGTACCTGCTGCTGAGCCTGCCTGCCAGATGATTGGAAGCAACAGCGTAAATCCCATCACGCCAACATCCCGGCGATCGCCGGGGCCTGTATACCTATATGAGAGGAGAGGGGTATATGGCGCGTAAGTTTAAGTCTATGGACGGCAACGAGGCGGCCGCATATGTTTCGTATGCGTACACCGAGGTAGCGGGAATTTATCCCATTACGCCGTCCAGCCCGATGGCCGACCATGTCGACCAGTGGGCGGCCCAGGGTCGCAAGAACATCTTCGGCACCCCGGTCAAGGTCGTCGAGATGGAGTCCGAGGCAGGTGCAGCCGGTACCGTTCACGGTTCGCTGGGCGCCGGTGCTCTGACCACCACCTACACGGCTTCCCAGGGCCTGCTCCTGATGATCCCGAACATGTACAAGATCGCGGGCGAGCAGCTCCCGGGCGTCTTCCACGTCTCCGCGCGTTGCGTCGCTTCGCACGCCCTGAACATCTTTGGTGATCACTCCGACGTCATGGCCTGCCGCCAGACCGGTTTCGCCATGCTCGCCGAGGGCAACGTCCAGGAGGTCATGGACCTCTCGCCGGTGGCTCACCTTGCCGCCATCGAGGGCAAGACCCCGTTCCTTAACTTCTTCGACGGCTTCCGCACCAGCCACGAGATCCAGAAGGTCGCCATGTGGGACTACAAGGATCTGGCCGAGATGTGCGACATGGACGCCGTCCAGGCTTTCCGCGATCACGCGCTCAACCCTGAGCACCCGCATACCCGCGGTAGCCACGAGAACGGCGACATCTTCTTCCAGAACCGCGAGGCCTGCAACAAGGTCTACGACGAGCTTCCCGCCGTCGTCGAGGGCTACATGAAGAAGATCAACGAGAAGCTCGGCACCGATTACGGCCTGTTCAACTACTACGGCGCTCCCGATGCCGACCGCGTCGTCGTGTGCATGGGCTCCTTCTGCGACGTGCTCGAGGAAGTCATCGACTACCTCAACGCTCACGGCGAGAAGGTCGGCCTGGTCAAGGTTCGCCTGTTCCGTCCGTTCTCCATCAAGCACTTTGTCGACGTTCTCCCCGAGACCGTCCAGAAGATCGCCGTCATGGACCGTACCAAGGAGCCGGGTTCCATCGGCGAGCCGCTCTACCAGGACGTCGTCTCCGCTCTCTACGAGGCCGGCAAGACGGGCATCAAGGTCGTCGGCGGCCGCTATGGCCTGGGCAGCAAGGACACGCCTCCCGCGTCCGCGTTCGCTGTCTTCGAGGAGCTCAAGAAGGACGAGCCCAAGCGCGAGTTCACCATCGGCATTGTCGATGACGTGACCAACCTGAGCCTGCCCGAGGCCGAGGATGCGCCCAACACCGCAGCCCCCGGCACCATCGAGTGCAAGTTCTGGGGTCTGGGTGGCGACGGTACCGTCGGCGCCAACAAGAACTCGATCAAGATCATCGGCGACCACACCGACAAGTACGTCCAGGCCTACTTCCAGTACGACTCCAAGAAGACCGGCGGCGTCACCGTCTCGCACCTGCGCTTTGGCGATTCTCCGATCCGTTCGCCGTACTACGTGACCAAGGCCGACTTTGTCGCTTGCCACAACCCCAGCTACATCGTTAAGGGCTTCAAGATGGTCCGCGACGTCAAGCCGGGCGGCACCTTCCTGGTCAACTGCCAGTGGAGCGACGAGGAGTTCGCCGAGCACATGCCCGCCGTGGCCAAGCGCTACATCGCGAACAACAACGTCAACGTCTACCTGATCGACGCTATCGACCTGGCCGCTAAGGTCGGCATGGGCAAGCGCACCAACACGGTGCTCCAGTCCGCCTTCTTCGCGCTGGCCAAGGTCCTGCCCGCCGAGGACGCCCTGCAGTACATGAAGGACGCGGCTACCAAGTCCTACATGAAGAAGGGCCAGGCTATCGTCGACGCCAACCACAAGGCCATCGATGCCGGCGCTACCGCCTTCCGTAAGTTCGAGGTTCCGGCCGACTGGGCTACCGCCGAGGATGCCGCTCCCGTCGAGCTCTCCGAGGAGACCAAGTCCGCTATCGCCCAGCAGGTCAAGAACCTGCTCGAGCCCATCGATCGCATGGACGGCGACAGCCTGCCTGTTTCCGCCTTCGTCGATTGCGCCGACGGCCAGTTTGAGCTGGGCGCCTCCGCATACGAGAAGCGCGGCGTCGCCGTGGTCGTTCCCCACTGGGACGAGACCAAGTGCATCCAGTGCAACCAGTGCGCCTACGTGTGCCCGCATGCCACCATCCGTCCGTTCGCGATGACCGAGGACGAGGCTGCTGCCGCGCCCGAGGCTACCCGCACGCTCGACGCCATGGGCCCCAAGGCCAAGGGCATGAAGTTCACCATGGCTGTGTCCCCGCTCGACTGCATGGGTTGCACCAACTGCGTCAAGGTTTGCCCCAAGGGCGCCCTCGAGATGGTTCCCACCGAGCAGGAGATGGACCAGCAGCCCGTTTGGGACTATATGGTCGAGAACGTCTCCGAGAAGAAGGAGCTCATCGCGGCCAACGTCAAGGGCAGCCAGTTTAAGCAGCCCTACCTGGAGTTCTCCGGCTCCTGCGCCGGCTGCGCCGAGACCGCCTATGCACGTCTGGTGACCCAGGTCGCCGGCGACCGCATGTTCATTTCCAACGCCACCGGCTGCTCCTCCATTTGGGGCAACCCCGCTGCCACCGCTCCTTACTGCAAGGACAAGGACGGTCACGGCCCGGCGTGGAACAACTCCCTGTTCGAGGACAATGCCGAGCACGGTCTGGGCATGGCCGTCGGTTACGAGGCCGTCCAGAAGAAGCTGATCGCCGCTACCCAGGACATCATCGCTGCCGATGGTCCGTCCGATGAGCTCAAGGCCGCCGGCCAGGCTTGGATCGACTCCGTCAACGACGCCGAGGCCTCCAAGGCCGCTGCCGCTGCCTACGTTGCCGAGCTCGAGAAGTGCGGCTGCGACGCTTCCAAGGCGATCCTCGCCGACAAGGCTTACCTCACCAAGAAGTCCTTCTGGATCTTCGGCGGCGACGGCTGGGCCTATGACATCGGCTTCGGTGGCCTGGACCACGTCCTGGCTTCCGGCCACAACGTCAACGTCTTCGTCTTCGACACCGAGGTCTACTCCAACACCGGCGGTCAGGCCTCCAAGGCCTCGAACCTGGGCCAGGTCGCTCAGTTCGCCGCTGCCGGTAAGGTGACCAAGAAGAAGTCCCTGGCCGAGATCGCCATGAGCTACGGCTACGTCTACGTGGCGCAGGTCGCCATGGGCGCCAACCCGGCTCAGACCCTCAAGGCCATCCACGAGGCCGAGGCCTACGACGGCCCGTCCCTCATCATCGGCTACAGCCCCTGCGAGATGCACTCCATCAAGAAGGGTGGCATGCAGAACTGCCAGGCCGAGATGAAGAAGGCTGTCGAGTGCGGTTACTGGAACCTCTTCCGCTTCAACCCCGAGGCTGCTGCCGGCAAGAAGTTCTCGCTCGATTCCAAGGAGCCCGCGGGCGGTTATCAGGAGTTCCTGATGAACGAGGCCCGTTACGCTTCGCTGACGCGTTCCTTCCCCGAGCGCGCCGAGGAGCTCTTCAAGGAGAATGAGCAGGCCGCTATGGACCGCTACGCTCACCTGCTGAAGCTCAAGACGGTGTACAACGAGGCCTAGGTCTCCCACCGCAGGATCTGAGGGCTAACCTTCGCGGACGTCCTCGGACATGAAAGAACCCCCGCTGCGCACTACGTGCGGCGGGGGTTCTTTCGTCCTGCGGAGTGTCCGCAAAGGTTAGCCCTCAGATCCTGCTACGACTACGTCCTTGGATTGTGTGGGCGGATGAAGGACGTAGTTGGTCGGGTATTCCGTCCCCTTCGCTGTTTCGCGGCTTTGCCGCGAAGGTAGTGTCGAGAAAGTTGGTGTAAGGGCCCTTGCGGCCCCTGTGTCCGATAT
>CAUAJK010000059.1:0-7973 GCA_958429345.1 uncultured Collinsella sp.
AATGTTTTTATGTCCTGCTCATATCGTCTGTGCCGGCACTTTGGGACACTCCTTGCACCAAGTCTGATGTCACTACACCGGGCTCGTTCTATGCTTTACCGAGATAAAGTGAACGTGCAGATTCGTAACCCACTCGCAACCGTTCTATGGCACGATATTGAACGAATGTATGCTAGGCGCCCGAGCCTTTCGGGCAGAGTGGGAGACAGTATGGTTAAGCTGTACGAGGACGGCATCTACCTGCGCGGCGGCAGCGAGGTCGTGCCTGCGGCCGAGGCTGCCGAGCGCGGCATTACGCAGACGCCTGAGGACGCCAAGCGCGGCACCATCGCGTATTCGATCCTCCAGGCACACAATACGTCTGGAGATCCCGAGGCGCTCAAGATTCGCTTCGACGCCATGGCGAGCCACGACATCACCTTCGTCGGCATCATCCAGACGGCACGCGCCTCGGGCATGGAGCAGTTCCCGCTGCCTTACGTGCTCACCAACTGCCATAACTCGCTGTGCGCCGTGGGCGGCACCATCAACGAGGACGACCACGTCTTTGGCCTCTCGGCTGCCAAGAAGTACGGCGGCATCTTCGTCCCGCCGCACATCGCCGTCATCCACTCCTTTATGCGTGAGAACTTCGCCGGTTGCGGCAAGATGATCTTGGGCTCCGACTCGCACACCCGCTACGGCGCCCTGGGCACCATGGCCGTGGGCGAGGGCGGCGGCGAGCTGGCAAAGCAGCTGCTGCGTGACACCTACGATGTTGCCTATCCCGGCGTCGTCGCCATCTATCTCACGGGCGCCCCGCGCCCCGGCGTCGGTCCGCACGATGTGGCGCTCGCCATCATCCGCGCCGTCTTTGCCAAGGGCTACGTCAAGAACAAGGTCATGGAGTTTGTGGGCCCCGGCATCGCGAGCATGACGACCGACTACCGTAACGGCGTCGATGTCATGACCACCGAGACCACCTGTCTGTCGAGCATCTGGGCCACCGACGAGGACACGCACGCGTTTTTGACCATGCACGGCCGCGGCGACGACTACCGCGAGCTCAAGCCCGCCGATGTCGCCTACTACGACGGTTGCGTCGAGGTCGATCTGTCGAGCATCAAGCCCATGATCGCGCTGCCGTTCCATCCTTCCAACGGCTTTGAGATCGACGAGCTCAACGAAAACCTCAAGGACATCCTTCACGAGGTGGAGCTCGAGGCCGCCAAGATTGGCGAGGGCAAGACGCACTTTAGCCTGCTCGACAAGATCGTCGACGGCAAACTGCACGTGCAGCAGGGCGTTATCGCCGGCTGCTCGGGCGGCAACTACGACTCCGTGGTCCAGGCCGCCCGCGTGCTCAAGGGCGCCAACACCGGCTGCGGCGAGTTCTCGCTGTCGGTCTATCCCACGAGCCAGCCCGTGGCACTCGAGCTTACACGCCGCGGCTATATCTACGACCTCATGGAGGCCGGCGCGATTGTGCGCACGGCATTCTGCGGCCCGTGCTTCGGCGCCGGCGATACGCCCGCCAACAACGGCCTTTCGATCCGCCACACTACGCGCAATTTCCCCAACCGCGAGGGTTCCAAGCCGGGCAATGGCCAGCTGAGCGCCGTGGCCCTGATGGACGCTCGCTCCATTGCGGCGACGGCTGCCAACGGCGGCGTCCTGACGCCGGCGACCGATCTGCCCGAGGAGACTTGGGACGAGGCCTGCGAGTACACCTTTGACGACGCGCCGTACAAAAAGCGCGTGTACTGGGGCTTTGGCAAGGCGGAGCCTGCCGACGAGCTGGTCGAGGGCCCCAACATCAAGCCGTGGCCCGCGATGGAGCCTCTCGGCGACGATATCCTGCTCAAGGTGTGCTCCAAGATCATGGACCCGGTCACCACGACTGACGAGCTCATTCCTTCGGGCGAGACGAGCTCCTTCCGCTCCAACCCGCTGGGTCTGGCCGAGTTTACGCTCAGCCGCCGCGACCCGGCTTACGTGGGCCGCTCCAAGGAGGTCGACGCCGTGGAGAAGCGTCGCGTTGCCGGCGAGGCCGCGGGCGACCTGGCGGCGCTCGATGCCGAGCTTGCCGGTGTGTTTGAGGCGCTGGCCGGCGCGGGTGTCGCGGCCGACGCCAAGGCGACCGAGTACGGCTCGATGCTCTATGCCAAGAAGCCCGGTGACGGTTCTGCCCGCGAGCAGGCCGCGAGCTGCCAGCGCGTAATTGGCGGCCTGGCCAACATCGTCCACGAGTACGCCACCAAGCGCTATCGCTCCAACGTGATGAACTGGGGCATGGTGCCCTTCCAGATGGAGGCCGAGCCCAACTTTGAGGTGGGCGACTATGTCTTCGTGCCGGGGATTCGCGCTGCGCTCGATGACGACCTAAAGGACATCGCCGCCTACGTGGTGCGTGCCGACGGTGCGGTTGAGCAGATCGAGCTCTACATTGCCGATATGACGGCAGAGGAGCGTGCCATCGTCAAGGCTGGCTGCCTGATCAACTACAACAAGTTCAAGGCCGCTGCCGAGTAACGCACTTAATTGTCCGCCCGGGGCTTACCTTTTCCCGCCCGCTCACGCGCTTCGCGAGGGTCGCGTTCGGGAAAGGGTAGCCCCGGGCTACATTTCTGCGTTCTCGTTGGGCCTTGAGGGACGCTGATAAATAGACTTGTTTGATGCCGCCTCTGTTATCGGGGCGGCTTCTTTTTGTCGAAAACCGCCACAAAGGGGACAGGCACCTTTGTGGCGGTCCGCGGTTTGTCTCGTTCTGTAACAGGTAGACCCTTATTTGCCGAGTAGTTGTTACAGATCTAGATAAACGGGCACTGCTGAACAATTCATCTCGATCCGTAACATCTGGACCCAAAAACGGCCGCTAGATGTTATGGATTGAGATGGTGAACGCCGGGGCCGAAGATCACCACAAAGGCTCCTGTCCCCTTTGTGGTGGTGGGGGGCGAGCTCGATGTTGCCGTGCTCGTTGAACGACATTCTAATGAGCGTCCCTACAGGATTTCATCCGGGCTGGCGGGTTTGGTTGTTTTGGGGGTGCCGAGTTTGGATGACGCGAAATCGTCAACATTGTCCTTGATTCCGTCTTTGGTGTAG
Source organism: uncultured Collinsella sp. (assembly GCA_958429345.1). GTDB lineage: Bacteria > Actinomycetota > Coriobacteriia > Coriobacteriales > Coriobacteriaceae > Collinsella. The sequence goes on from CAUAJK010000059.1 coordinate 3,088, forward strand.
ACGGTGACCATATAGGTGCTGTGCCCGAATTCGCTCTTGTCGCGTATTGCCCAGGCCTGCCAGTAGGCGGCCCCACTTCGCCCTTTGATTTTTCCGACACGGCGGAGTTCTGTTCGCTTTAATTTCTGGTTGCTATCGATGGTTCGACCGGCCTCGTCGGTGAGCCTGCACTGCCCAAGTAGCTTGTCGAGGACTTGGTTCATGTGGCGCTCATCGGTGTTTGGTGCGTAGTCGTAGGCAAGGCCGATGGAGTCGAGTGGCTGGTCGTCGATCAGATAGTTTAGCGCCTGAGGTTCAAGGCAGAAATAGGGGGAGCATCCGTCGACCTTGCCGAGCAACGGTAACTTGGACTGCCAACTTCCGGTGGGAATTGCATATTCGTAGAACACGCCACGGCAGACAAAGGAGAGCGAGGTGGCACGCGAGCCGGCGTCGATCATCCCGCAAAGATCGAAGGGCGAGGCGATACCAAAAGAAAAGGGCGTGATGACGATAAGGAAGAGCATCACGATGGGTATGGCGAGAATGGCGATGACGTTGCGACCGGTGGAATGAGACGGCTTCATATGCGCTCCTCGAGACAAAGATCTGTTGAGGATAGGCAGAAATGGATATGTTCAGAGAACAATTCAAGTTTAATCTCATGGCGCGAGATGGTCGACCGTTAGCGTCGAAAACCACCACAAAGGTGCCTGTCCCCTTTGTGGTGGTGAGGAGCGCGCGGCTTCTTTTGGTAATAGTGTTAGCTGGCGGTATCATTAGTGCAGGTGGCGAAGGTTTGCATTGTGGGGTGTTTTGCCGTGAGCCGTTCTGCCCGTATTGGATTGATTGTCTTGGCGCTTGCGATCGCTGTGGTTGGCGCGGGCGCTGTCGGTATGGCATTTCTACCTGCTGCGGTGACGGAGCCGTTGGTCAAGCCTGTGGCTCAATCTGTCGAACTTCTGACCGGCGACGACAAGCCCGAGACCATTACCGTTGATTTTGATGAGCAGCCGGCTGTGCTGGGTATTAGCAATTATCCGAGTATTCAGCTTGGGGCCATGCGCTATACCACGGATACAAGCCTGATCGATAGGGCGTCCGAGCTACTCAAGGGCAAAACATTTAAGCGTTGGTACGGATATGCGTCCTATCGGGCAAAAGCGAACGACATGGTTGGCGGATGTCACTCTTCCATCGAGCTGGACACTGCAAACGGCGCAAAGTTATGTGATGTCTCGTACGATCCGGGTTACGAGGGCAATGAGGGTCCGGGTATTTACATCATGGCCGGCGATGCAGCTTATGTCATGGAGGGCGACCAGGCCGAGCTCAACGATTTTATGGGTCAGTGTATCCAAGATGCCTATGAACAGACCTGCTTGCCCGACCCGCAGACTGCACGCGATAGCGGGTCTGCCCGCATATGGCTCTTCGAGGATGAGATGCCCTGGAGCGGCGAATCGGGAAGCACGGGTTCGGCAAGTAAATAGAGACTGCAACCACCACAAAGGTACCCGTCCCCTTTGTAGTAGTTCTCGGTTTGTCTCAATCTGTAACAGATAGGGCCCTATTTGCCGAGTAGATGTTACAGATTGAGACAAACGGGCGCCGCTGGTCATTTTCTCTCGATCTGTAACATCTAGGATCAAAAATGGCTGCTAGATGTTACAGATCGAGATGGTAGTGCGCCTGGGCAGCGGCGGGCTGACATTTCAGTACCCTATCCCTCAATCACTCAGAAAATCTTATATATAGAGACTTAGATTTGTGTATAAGATCGCACAAAGCTGGCAACAATACTTCTCGAACAACGTGAAGCCGCCCCGTAGGGCGGCCGCCCCAAGAGAGGTGATTCCATGAGAATCGATAAGCTAGCAATGACGTCGCGCGAGGCGCTGCAGACCGCCATGAGCACGGCTGCCGATGCGCAGGCCGGCGCGGTGGAGCCGATTCACCTGCTGTCTGCTCTGCTCGGTGCCGGCGAGCGCAATATCTCCGTGATTATCGAGCGCATCGGTGCCGACCCAGCTCAGCTCGCACGCTCCACACAGGACGCCATCGACCACGCGCCCAAGGTTTCGGGCGAGGGGCAGCAGATGGGCCTGTCCAACGAGCTCGTTCGCGTCATCGAGAAGGCCGAGAAGAAGGCCACCAAGATGGGCGACAGCTTTGTGGTGACCGAGCATCTGCTGATGGCGCTTGCCGAGGACAAGGGCGAGGCGGGCCGCGTGCTGCGCGACGCCGGTGTTACCAAGGAGCGTATCGAGCAGGTCTACGAGGAGCTGCGTGGCGATGACCGCGTGACGTCTGCCGAGGACAAGACTCAGTTTGAGGCGCTGGAGCAGTACGGCCGCAATATCTGCGACCTTGCCCGCGCCGGCAAGCTCGACCCGGTCATCGGCCGTACCGACGAGATCCGCCGTACCATCCAGGTCCTGTCCCGCCGCACCAAGAACAACCCCGTGCTCATTGGCGAGCCGGGCGTCGGCAAGACGGCTATCGTCGAGGGCATCGCCCAGCGTATCGTGGCCGGCGACGTGCCGAGCACCCTGCGCGACCGCGACCTTATCGAGCTCGACATGAGCGCGTTGGTCGCCGGCGCCAAGTACCGCGGCGAGTTCGAGGACCGCTTGAAGGCCGTGCTCAAGGAGGTTCAAAAATCCGAAGGCAAGGTCATCCTGTTCATCGATGAGCTCCATACCATCGTGGGCGCGGGTGCCACCGAGGGCTCTATGGACGCCGGCAATATCCTCAAGCCGGCGCTCGCCCGTGGCGACCTGCATGCGATCGGCGCGACCACGCTCGACGAGTACCGCAAGTACATCGAGAAGGACGCGGCGCTCGCCCGTCGTTTCCAGACCGTTATGGTGAGCGAGCCTACCGTCGAGGACACCATCTCGATTCTGCGTGGCCTCAAGGAGAAGTACGAGATCTTCCACGGCGTGCACATCACCGATAGCGCGCTCGTGGCCGCCGCCGATCTATCCGATCGCTACATCGCCGACCGCTTCCTGCCCGACAAGGCCATCGACCTGGTCGATGAGGCCGCAAGCCGCCTGCGCATGGAGCTCGACAGCATGCCGGTCGAGATCGACGCCACCACGCGTCAGCTCACCCAACTGCAGATCGAGGAGCAGGCGCTCATGAAGGAGACCGACGACGCCTCCAAGGAGCGTCTGGAGGCCCTGCGCCAAGAGATCGCCGAGGTCCAAGAAAAGCTCAACGTGCAAAAGGCCGGCTGGCTCAACCAGAAGAACGCCATCGACCACGTGCAGGAGCTTAAGGGACAGCTCGACGAGGCCAGAAGCGAAGAGGAGCGCGCGACGCGCAACGGCGACCTGGGCCGTGCGTCCGAGCTGCGCTACTCCGTGATTCCGGGTCTGCAGCAGCAGATTCAGGATTCCGAGGCTGCGCTCGAGGCACAAAAGCAGAAGGACGGCGAGGGTCTCAACGAGCAGGTGACCTCCGATGAGATCGCCGAGGTCGTGAGTGCCTGGACCGGCGTGCCCGTGTCCAAGATGATGCAGGGCGAGCTCGACAAGCTGAAGGGCCTGGAGGGTGAGCTGCATAAGCGCGTCATCGGCCAGGACGAGGCCGTCTCCGCCGTCGCCGCGGCTGTGCGCCGCAGCCGTGCGGGCCTCTCCGATCCGGACAAGCCCATCGGCAGCTTCTTCTTCCTGGGCCCCACCGGCGTGGGCAAGACCGAGCTCGCCAAGGCACTTGCCGAGTGCCTGTTCGACGACGAGCGCGCGCTCGTGCGTATCGACATGTCCGAGTACATGGAGAAGTTCAGCGTCCAGCGTCTGATCGGTGCGCCCCCGGGATACGTGGGTTACGACGAGGGCGGCCAGCTCACTGAGGCCGTGCGCCGTCGTCCGTACTCCGTGATCTTGCTCGACGAGATGGAGAAGGCCCATCCAGATGTCTTCAACGTGCTGCTGCAGGTGCTCGACGACGGCCGTCTGACCGATGGCCAGGGTCGCCAGGTGTCCTTCAAGAACACGATTATCATCATGACGTCCAACGTGGGCTCCAAGGCCATCGCCGATCTGTCCGGTAAGGACGAGGAGGAGATGCGCCATCAGGTCGACGCCGCCATGGCTCAGACCTTCCGCCCCGAGTTCCTCAACCGTATCGACGATATCGTGGTGTTCCATCCGCTCGGCATGGCGCAGATCGAGAAGATTGTCGACATCCAGCTTGCCGACGTTCGCGCACGCCTGGCCAAGGAGCGCATGACGCTTGCCATCACCCCGGCGGCCAAGCAGATGCTCGCCGTGGGTGGCCTGGACCCCGTGTTCGGTGCCCGTCCGCTCAAGCGCCTGGTTCAGCGCGAGGTCGTGGATGCCATCGCCGCCGCTATCATCGACGGCACGGTGCGCGAGGGCGATCAGGTGACGGTCGATGCCGGCAAGGACGGCGGCTTTACCGTCGTGTGCGACAACACGCCGGCGGCCACCTACGAGGTTCCCGACGCCGAGTAGATTTTGGGACATGCCTTAAAATCTACCAGCCGTCTCTAAACACCAAGGGCGGCGGATCCAATTGGGTCCGCCGCCCTTTTTCGTGCGACAATCGATGATGTTGAACGGATGCGATGCGAGGAGCTATGCAGATGAAAGACGAGATCAAGACAAGCGCGCCGGCGCTCAAGCCCACGTCCAAACCGGCGCCCAAGCCGCGCGACCCCTATATCCGTGCCGAGAACGAGGACGACGACGGCTACGATCCCTACAGTGATCGCCGCCCCGAGCGCGAGCCAATGTTCGAAGCCGACCCGTGGCGCTGAGTGCCACCCAAAAGGCCACCAATTAAGTTGCGGTGAAATAGGGACTGTTTTGCAGTTTGACCAGCAAAAACAGTCCCTATTTCAGGCTCTTCGGGGGTTTGTGTGGGTTAGCCGC
>CAUAJK010000060.1:0-7417 GCA_958429345.1 uncultured Collinsella sp.
GGAAGTGGAAGACGCGCTCTTACGGGAGTTCGCGCGCTAGGCGCTCGCCGCGCCTACGCGCCATCCCGCCCGCGAGGAGGAGCGCCCCGAGCAAGCTCGACCCGTACAAGCCCGTCATCCACCAATAGCTCGAGGACGACGCCCGGAACTGGCGTAAACAGCCCTTCAATGAGTTGCGGTGAAATAGCGTCTGTTTTTGCTGCTAAATAGCATATTCAGTCCCTAATTCACCGCAACTTGTTGGTGGTGGCTTACTGGTAGCGTAGGCATTCCACCGGGTCGAGCTTTGCTGCACGGCGAGCGGGGTAGAAGCCAAAGATTACGCCGATGCCGACCGATACGGCAAACGCGATCAACACTGTTGTAATGGAGAAGCTTGGCGTGATCGTCCCGGTAGCTCCAAACTCGCTCATGATGCCCGAGCTTGCGGCAAAGAACGTGAGTCCCCATGCCAGCAGATAGCCAATCAGGACACCCAACAGTCCGCCGGTGACGCACAGCGCCGAGGACTCGGCCAAAAACTGCGCGGTGATATCGCGACGACTTGCGCCCAGGGCACGGCGGATGCCGATCTCACGGATGCGCTCAGTCACGTTGGTGAGCATCATATTCATAATGCCGATACCGCCGACAAGCAGCGAGATGCTGGCGACAGCGCCCATGATGAGCGAGAACGCGCCCATAAAGGAGTTGAGTGCATCGATGGCGCTTTTCATGGAGGTCGCCGATACACTGTCGTACTCATCATCCTCCGCGATGCCCTTCATTGCGCGCACCTTGGACTCGATGGTCTTACAAAGCTCGTCCATGTCTGTGCCCTCGGCGGCAAGAGCCGTCACGCTGGGGAATGAAGGATTTTCGTCGCCAAACAGGCCTGAGATGGTTTCGCGCGGCATATACAGCGTGAGCGAGCCCATGGAGTCGTTGCCGCCATCAATCACACCTATAATCTGCACCTCGCCGTTGGACACCTTGATGGTTTTCCCCAGCGCATCCTGTTCGTTGCCGTAAAGCTGATCGGCGCCGCCGCGGCTGATGAGCGCCACGCGCGAGCCTGATTGGGACTCGGCCTGGGAATAGGTGCGCCCCGCAACGAGCTTGCTGGCCCCCACGGCGTCGAGCATGTCGCTATCGACACCCTGTGCCATGACGGTATAGCTTTTATCGCCGGTCTTATACTCGGTATACGCGCTGTCGACAATGCCGATCTGCTCTATCTGCGGCACCAGTTTTTGAAGCTTCTCGATGTCGGACTCGGTGAGTTCTTGCGACGAATAGATTTGCACCATGCGTGCCGCATTGAGGCCCAGACTGTTGACCAGGCTGTTTTGGATGCCGCCGATGAGCGAAGTCATGGCGATAACCGAGGCGATGCCGATGACAATGCCCAGGATGGTGAGCAGGCTGCGCCCCTTGTTGGCTTCGAGCGAGTGAAGGGCTTCCTGGATGAGATCGCGGGCGCTCATGCCATCTCTCCTTTCGGCGGGTTGGCGGAGGCGGAAATCCTGGGCAGGCTATCCACGGCGCTGCGCAGGGTCCGCGGTGCATGTGGAATATACGCGCCATCGTGAATGCGACCGTCGCGGATGGTCACGGCACGGTCGGCCTCGGCGGCGATGCCGGGGTCGTGTGTGATAAGCACGATGGTTTTGCCGCGCTTCTGGAGCTTATGGAAGGTTTCCATCACAAGCGCTCCGGTAGCGGAGTCCAGGTTTCCCGTCGGCTCGTCGGCCAGAATGATGGGCGGGTCATTGACGAGGGCGCGCGCGATTGCGACGCGCTGCATCTGGCCGCCCGAGAGCTCGGATATGCGGTGGTCCCAGTGGTCGACGGGCAGCGTGACAGCCTGCAGCGCGTGCACGGCGCGCATTTCGCGCTGGCTACGGGGCACATTGGTGTAGGCCAGCGGCAGCATCACATTTTCGATAACCGACAGGCGCGGCAGCAGGTTGAAGCTCTGAAAGACAAAGCCAATGCTCAGGGCGCGAACTTCGGTGAGCTCCTCATCATCGAGCTCGGCCACGTTGAGCCCTTGCAGGTAGTAGTCGCCCGCCGTCGGCTTATCCAGACAGCCTAGGATGTTCATGAGCGTCGACTTGCCCGAGCCCGAGGGGCCGGTGATAGCGACGAATTCGCCGGGATTTACCGCCAGGCTCACGTTGTGCAGGATGTGGGCGCACCCCGCCTCGCTCTCAAAGATGCGGTGCACGTTGCGGATGTCGATAACGGGACGCATTACATGCCCTCGTCGGCAGACATACTGCCCGAATCCGCACCGTAGCCGCCGTCAGCCGTTGCGGCCGCTCCGGTGTCCATGACGAGGGTGTCGCCATCGCGCAGCTTGGTAACCGGCACGTTGGGGTTGATCTCGTTGCCCTGGTCGTCGCGCTTGACCTGTGTCTTACCGACTACGGCTTCGTTGTCGTTTTGCGTCACGACGGTCACCTTCACGCGACGGGTTTGCTTGCCCTCGTCATCAGTCGCCACGTTGACGTAATAGTGTTCGCCGTCTTCGGTCATGAGCGCCATCGTCGGCACCATCACCACGTCGTCGAGCTGCTCGGTCACCACCGATACCTCGGCCGTCATGCCCGGCTTCAGGCGCGCGTCGGGCGCCTCGATGAGGATGTCGACGTTAAAGGTTACGCTGCCGCCGCCACCGTTGGCGGCGTCGGAGTTTGCCACCGACGCGATAGCCGTGACGGTGCCCTGGCTCACGATATCGGGAAACGCGGGATACGTGACGTTGGCGCTCTGCCCAACGGCGATCTTGGCGATGTCCTTTTCGCCCACCTGCACGGTCACCTTCATCTTGGATAGGTCGGCGATCTGCATGCACTGCTTGCCACCGCTCGTATCGCTTTCGCCCATGATCATGCCGCCTGTTACCGTGGCGCCCACCTTGGCGTTGAGCTCCACGATGCTGCCCGAGCTCGGGGCCGTGACCGTACGGCTGGCGGCCTTGGCGTTCGCCTGATCGAGGTTTGCCTGGGCCGAAACGAGGCTGCGCTGCGCGGCCGATACGGCGTTCGTGTCCGCTGATGCGTCGGAGACGCCAGCCGCTGCGGAAGCTCCATCGACGTCCGTCGTTGGGGTGGTCTGCGCGGCAGCTGCGGCTTTCTTCGCATTAGCGAGGTCTTCTTGAGCGGCAGCAACTGCACGCTGCGCCTCGGCAACGTTGCGATCGAGCTCGTCGTTTTTAATGGTCATAAGCACGTCGCCCTCGTTGACGGATTGGCCTGCCTGCACGTTGATAGAATCGACCGTGCCGTCGACAGAAGGGGAGACCACTGAGGACGAAATGGGTTTGAGCTGGCCTTTCGCCTCGACCGTTGTGGTAAACGTGCCCTCGGTCACCATGTCGGTCACCGGCCCGTTGTTGCCTGCGGGCCGTGCGTTGATGGCTAAGGTCACGACAACGGCGATGAGCACAATGGCGGCCACGACGCCGGCCGCAATGCCGCGTCGGATGAGCTTTTTGCGTCGACGTTCGGCACGTTTTGCCTTGAGCTTGGCGTATGCCTCTTCATCGGAAATCTCGGCCGCATCGTTCGCGCGTCCGTTCTGCTTATCGGCATGTACGTTTGTAATCAGAGGAATCGTTTCGGTGGCACCTTCGGGCGTGCGCTCGGTATCATCTGGGCCCGGGGTGATCGTGGGGACATTCGGCATAGCGTCTCCTTTATAGAAAGAACCTCGATAATTATATGCGCCCACCGGTTGGGGCGGGCGCATAGGACGGTTTCTTTCGGAACTGTTAGATTGGTCGCAGCGGTTCCACGTTGTAGGAATGCGCGCGTTGCACTACGAGTGGACAACCACGCACAGGCCGACTTTGATGCAATCGTGCAGTGCCTTGGCGTCGGCTAGGCGCAGGTTGATGCAACCGTGGCTGCCGCACCACTTGTACGACTCGGCGTTATCGAAGCTCTTGTCGTTTTGCCAGGTGGCGTCGTGGAAGCCGATCATGTTGCCCTCAAACGGCATCCAGTAGCTCACCGGGCTCTCATATTTGGGTTTACCGGTCTCGGGGTCCTTGGCTCCGATCAGGGTGCTGCCGCCGTCGTTGCTGTTGATCTGCCACACACCCTCGGGGGTGGCGTCTTCGCCCGGTTTGCCGGAAATAAAGTTGGCCTCCCACACGATATTGCCGCTCTCGTCATAGTAGCGCGCGTGCTGCTCGGACAGGTCGACGTCGATATACGCCTTCCAGTCGGGCTCTCCCTTTGCGGTAAAGGTGTCGGCCTTCTGGGAGTACTTGATCTCGATCTCGCCGGTCTGCTTGTTGTTAATGGCGTCCTCGACCTGCTTGGCGAGCGAGCTGCTGTCGATGGACCAACCAAAGTCGCCACCTTCGACGGCGCACTGCTTGCCATCGGCGCGCGTCCACCAGCGAGTGGAGCCCACGGTATTAAAGCCGTTGGCGAGCTCGGCTGCCCAACTACTGATCTGCGACGTATCGAGTGTGGGGTTGGCCGGATCGGCAAAGCTGATCCACTGCAACACAGAGCTGCCATCAACCTTGCCAGCGTCCTCGCCGTTGAGCTTGAGGGTCACGTTGACGCCCAGGAAGTTGTTGGCGGCATCACATGCGGCCTGAATCTGATCATCGGTCAGCGTTCCATTGAGCGGCTCATAGGCATCGTTGCCGAGCTTGGAAAGATCTACGGACTCGGCCAGCGAGGCAAGCTCGAGCTCGGCATACTTGATGACATGCTCGCGGTTGAGTTTTTCGTTGGAGCGTGCCTTCTCGACGGTAAACTTGCCTGCCTGCTCGTCATAGGAGCTATTGGCCTCGAACGTGCCCGAACGGCCCTCGTTAAACTCGTCGATGGCGGCGCCTAGGTCCTTCTCAAACTTCTTTTGGTCAAAGGTGTCGGAGAGCATGGACAGGTCGACGTCTTGATCAAGATCGACTTCGTTGGAGGTTGCGGTTGTTTTGGTCTTGCCACTTAAGGATTCCACAAGTCGGACCGGCCATATAAAGGCTTCGTTGTGGCTGATAATCTCTTTTGCGGCAGCTTCGCCGTCGACAATGGGTTCATCGGACTCGGGCTGATAGGACCAGCTAAAGTCATCGCCTGTCACGGTGAGCTTATAGTGCTTCCATGCCGAGTTGACCTTGGTGGCGGCAGACGAAGCGTTGGAGAACGAGACGTCGACGCCGGCAATGGTGGTGTTGGGGTATGCTAGCTGCGAAAACGCTACGATGCCTACGATATAGACAATGACGATAAGACCCAGGACGACAAAGAGCGTCGTCTTTTTGCCTGACTTATTGTTCTCGGCGGCTTTGCGCGCGGGGCCTCGATCGCCTCGAGCGTGCGTGGGGGGCTGCTTGGGCGCATTGCCGTTTGCCTGGCGCTGCTGACGTTGTTGAGGCTGCTGTCGCTGTTGGTTCGGGCGTTGAGAAGCGTTTGCCGCACCACGCTGCTGACCGTGGCTCGGCGCGATAGGACGCGGCGACTGAACGCCGCCGGTGTGCCTGCTCGGCTGCTGCGGATCGGGAATCAGTTGAGTTCGATCGTTTTGCGACATCGTATGCATATCCTTCGATTTTCGCCTTGCGGTTCATCGTGTTTTTACTGGGCTTGCATTATAGCGATTGCCCTGCTGTTTGTGGTACGGAAACGGTGGCATTCAAAAGAGGTGGGACATTTGTCCCACCTTTGAGTTGTTCTTTGCCGCTATCCGCACACCCCGCATTTTGCACAGGCCGAAAGTGCGGCCGGGGCCTGCGCGATGCCGCCCTTTGCCGTCTCGCGCAGCGTGGCCGGCAACGCGTGACCCACCGAGAGCATGACATGTGCCATCTGGTCAAACGGCACTAAGCTCTTAATGCCTGCGAGGGCGAGTTGTGCCGAGCTAAAGGCCGCTGCCACGCCGATGGCGTTGCGGTTTTGGCAGGGCACCTCCACGAGGCCACCGACGGGGTCACAAACGAGACCCAGCAGGTTACTCAGCGCGATGGAACTGGCGTCGAGCGCCTGCTCGGGCGTGCCGCCGAGTATCTGCACCAGCGCGGCGGCTGCCATGGCGGCGGCGCTTCCCACCTCGGCTTGACAGCCACCCTCGGCGCCGGCGACGCAGGCGCTCGTGGTGAGGTTGAGGCCGATGGCGGCTGCGCAGTAGAGCGCGTCCATGACTTGCTCGTCGTCGAGCTGCAGGCGATCGGCAAGCGCCAGCACGCAGCCGGGCACAACACCCGCGGATCCTGCCGTCGGAGCTGCGACGATCACACCCATCGTGGCGGAGCGCTCGAGCACGGCCATCGCGCGGGCCACGGCGTCGGTCTGGACGACTCCCATCAGGCTTGCACTCAAATCGTTGCGGCTGGTGGCATCGACGAGTTTGGCCTCGCCGCCGATTAGCCCACCGAGCGAGTGCTGCGGATTGGCGAGGGGGGCCGTGGTCTCCTCGCGCATGACGTCGAGCACGCGGCGCATGGCGGCGACGGCGTGGGCCTCGCCGGTCAGACGCGCCTCACGAACGGCCATGACGGCGCCGATGCTGAGCCCCATTTCCTCGCACGCATCGAGCAGCTGCTCGCCGTCGTCGAAGATTTCCTTGGCCGAGACGCCGGGAGAGAGCGACGAGGCAGAACCGGGGAGCTCGATAAAGGTCGCGTAATCGACATTGTCGAGCTTGCGCAGCATGGGGACGACGGTGTCGTCGGGCGCGCCGTCGGTCTCAAAGACGGAGTAGGCCTGGCCGCCCACTTCGGTGCGGTAGGTGCGGCAGAAGGCGATGTTTACGTGGGCGTAGGCGAGCAGGTTGGTGAGCGCGGCGAGCACGCCGGGGACGTCCTTGTGCGCCACGAAGAGCGTGGAATACATGCCTGAGATGTCGACGCCGACGCCGTTAATGCGGCTGATGCGCATCTTGCCGCCGCCCAGGCTCTCGCCGCGGACCTGTGCCGTGGCGCCCGTGTCGTCGACCATTTCGATGTCGACGGTGTTGGGGTGGATGGAGGCGTCGTCGCCCTTGATGTCAAAGTGATATTCGAGGCCCTGCTCGCGCGCGAGGTCGAAGGCTTGCTTGATGTTCTCGTCATCGGTATCAAGGCCTAGGATGCCCGCGACGAGCGCACGGTCGGTGCCGTGGCCGCGGTAGGTGTGGGCGAAGGAGTTCCACAGGCCAAAGGTGACTTTGGTGATGCGGCCTTCCAGCAGGCTGGCGGCAACTTGGGCGCAGCGCAGGGCGCCGGCGGTGTGCGACGAGCTGGGGCCGACCATGACGGGGCCCAAGATCTCGAATGCCGAGGTCGTAGCTAGTGTTTGCGGCTTGCCTGCCATATGCGCTCCTGTTCTATCCCGCCGTTCCGAGGGCTTTGGTATTTGGTCGCCTGCTCGGACAGTCCTGGCTCGCACGGAGAGCACATTAAGTGCTCTCCGGCTCGTGCGGAACTCGCGATCGA
>CAUAJK010000061.1:0-7399 GCA_958429345.1 uncultured Collinsella sp.
AGCGCGGGCTTTGCAAGCCTGAGGTCAGGGGTTCGATCCCCCTAACCTCCACCATGATGGACCTGTAGCTCAGTTGGTTAGAGCGTCCGGCTGATAACCGGGAGGTCACAAGTTCGAATCTTGTCAGGTCCACCATCAAAACTGTGAAGAGCCCTGAGGCGTTGCCTCGGGGCTTTTTTCTTGTCTGCGATAAATCTCATTTTGGTTTTGTGTGCTGTGCGAAAGATTGGGTAGTATAGCTATTCAATGCGGTGGAGCTGCCGCGTGTTAACCGCTACGTACCGGAGGTGTTCCATGGTTCGTGTCGACATAGAGACCATCGTCATGGCCGCCGGTCCCGTGCCATCGCTTATCGTGCTTCGCGAGCGCTGCAGCAAATCGGACTCGCCCGCGCCGCTGCGTTCCCTTTCCATTCAGACTGGTTCGTTTGAAGCTGCTGCCATTAGCCGCGGCATCGATAGCGGTCGCGCCGAGCGCCCGATTACCCATGACCTGTTGCTCGATACTGTTGGTGCCCTGGGTGCCAAGCTCGAACGCATCGAAATCGTTCGCGCCGAGCCGCCCGTGTTTTACGCGACGGTTGTCGTGTTGGCCGATGGCAACGAGCATAAGATCGATGCGCGTCCGAGCGACGCCATCGCCCTCGCCGTACGCAGTAATGCCCCCATGTTCGTTGAAGACGACATCATGAATCGCCTGGGCACCGTTTCTGCCCATGCCGAGGAAGTCGACGACGAGCAAGAGTTCGAGAAGTTCGACGAGTTCGTCCATACGCTCTCCCCCGATGACTTCTAAATGCGGGGCGTCCAGGCTGCGGAGCGTTCGCTGATGGCCGGCGGTATGTCGGCTGAGGCGGCGGCCATTGCGCGCGAGGCCCAGATGCGCTCGGAGGCTTCTGAGGCGGCTCGCATTGCCTATGTGACGCAGGCCCGCACGCTTCGCGAACGCCGCGGCTCGTTTATCAAGATGGTTGTCGTCTCCGCCCTTGTCGCGGCAATCTGTTCGCGCCTTCGTGGTACAGTTGGTGCGCTTGGGTTTTCGATCTCTACGGGCCTTATAATCTGGGGCGTGGTCGATGCGGTCATGCTGACCAGTCAGATCAAGGTACTCGACAAGCGCGCGATGGATATGATGCGCGCCCGCGACGCTGCCGCTAAGATCGCTGCTGAGGCACAAGAACTGTAACGACGCCAGACTCGATGGGAAGGTCTAAAGATGGCACAGGATATGCAGGACGCCGGTAACGTCTCCGCCGAGCTCGACGCCATGGTGTGCGATCTGATCGGCGCGTTCTTGGACGACCTTGCCGCCGGTGAAAACCCTGGCGTGGTCGTGGCAATTGAGGACGCCGCTTCCAACCGTTATCTGGCGGCGCTCGACGAGGACGGCGAAGAGGCGTGCCTCGAGGCGGCCACCAACTTTATCTCCGAGCACAAGATGGGTCTTAAGGACGAGGGCCTGGGCCGTATCGCTCGCTATGCCATCGGCTACACCGGCTGCGTCGAGATTGACGGCGGCTATCACGATGCTCTGCTCGTGAGCTTCTTCGAAACCACGCTCGAGAGCGGTTTTTCGGCATATGTGCTGTATGAGGGCATGGGCGCCGGCGATGGTTTTATGTGGAGCGACCCTGAACCTGCAGGTGAGGAAACCCCTCTCATCTAAAATCGCTAAAATAAACGAGTTTTCGGTAAAAGGCTCAATATTCCCGCCGAGCGTTGCATTGCTGGGTGGGTCGCATACGCGTGCCGGTTGTATATAGATAGAAGATAGGGGAACTACATGCGCGTAGACAATCTGAGGAACATCGCCATCATCGCTCACGTCGACCACGGCAAGACGACGATGGTCGACAAGCTCCTGCGTGCCACGGACGCCTTCCGTGCCAACCAGCAGGTCGAGGACCGCGTCCTGGATTCCAACGACCAGGAGCGCGAGCGCGGCATTACGATTCTCGCCAAGAACATCTCTATCGAGTACAAGGACGTCAAGATCAACGTCATCGACACCCCGGGCCACGCCGACTTTGGCGGCGAGGTCGAGCGCGTGCTGCGTATGGCCGACGGCGCCCTGCTGCTGGTCGACGCCTTTGAGGGCCCCATGCCCCAGACCCGCTTCGTGCTGCGTCACGCTATCGACACCGGCCTTAAGATCATGATCGTCATCAACAAGATCGACCGTCCGGGCGCCAACCCCGAGAAGGCCTACAACGACTGCCTGGACCTCATGGCCGACCTGGGCGCCACCGACGACCAGCTTGAGTTCGCCATGGAGCACGTGGTCTACGCCAGCGCCATGAACGGCTTTGCCCGTCTTGACCCCAACGACGGCAACATGGACATGTACCCGCTGCTCGATATGATTATCGACGACATGCCCGCGCCCGAGGTTGACGAGAACGCCCCGCTGGCCATGCAGTGCGTGACCATCGACCACTCCAACTTCGTCGGCCGCATCGGTATCGGCCGCGTGTACTCTGGCGCCATCCACCAGGGCGACCAGATCCTGGTTGTCAAGAACGACGGCTCCAGCGCTACCGCCACCGTCAAGCAGCTCTTTACCTTCGACTACCTGGGCCGTACCGAGTGCCAGGAAGTCGGCGCCGGCGACATCGCCGCTGTCGTGGGTATCGACCGCACCGATATCGGCGATGTCTACACCGATCCCGAGAACCCTGTCGAGCTCGAGCCCATCGAGATCGACCCGCCGACCCTGTCCATCGTCTTTGAGGCTTCGACCTCCCCGCTCGTCGGCCGCGACGGCGACATCGTGGGCGCCCGTCAGCTCAAGGAGCGCCTGTTCAACGAGGCCGAGAACAACGTGACCATGAAGATCGAGGAACTCGAGGACAAGAGCGGCGTCGAGGTCTCGGGCCGCGGCATTCTGCACCTGTCCGTTCTGATGGAGTCCATGCGCCGCGAGGGCTTTGAGTTCCAGGTCGGCCGTCCCCGCGTTCTGTTTAAGAAGGACGAGAACGGCAACAAGATGGAGCCCGTCGAGCAGGCCGTCGTCGAGTGCCCGGACGAGTACTCGGGCAAGGTCGTTGAGGTCTTCGGCACCTCCGGCGGCATCATGATGAGCATGGATACCTCGGGCATCGTGACGCACCTCGAGTTTAAGATTCCGACCCGCGGCATCATGGGTCTTAAGAACCGCATCATGAACGTCACCCACGGCGAGGGCGTGTTCTACCACACCTTCCTGGAGTACGGCCCCTATGCCGGCGAGATCGGCAACCGCCAGAACGGCGCAATGATCTCTATGACCACCGAGAAGGCCGTTGCCTATGCCCTGGGTACGCTGCAGGAGCGCGGTCAGCTGTTTGTTGAGCCAGGCACCGAGTGCTACGAGGGCATGATCGTGGGCGAGCGCAGCAAGGCTGGCGACATGGTCGTCAATATCGCCCGTACCAAGAACCTGGGCAACCAGCGCTCCTCGACCTCCGATATCTCCGTTCAGCTGGTGCCGCCCCGCACCTTCTCGCTGGAGGAGGCGCTGGAGTACATCGCCGACGACGAGCTGGTCGAGATCACTCCCAAGAACATCCGCCTGCGCAAGCGTCTGCTCAACGCCACCGACCGCAAGAAGGCTGCCGTTCGCGCCGGCCAGGTCAACAAATAAGCGCTGGGCTTTATAGCGACTAACAAGAAAGGGCGCCGACCGTGATGGTCGGCGCCCTTTTTGTGCACAGGGACTGAGCTGGTCTGCATCACCACAAAGGTGCCTGGCCCCTTTGTGGTGGTTGGCGGCTAAGCGGTGGGGAGTTCTGGCGCGTTAGCCGGCTGCTGCGGCTTAAGGTGGGCGTTGCGCCAGATGATTTGGATGATGTAGCCGAGTGTAAAGACGAAGGCCACGCCGCTGATGAAATCACCTACGAGGGGAAGCCCCGTGAGGGCGCCGGCGATCACGCCGCCGATGGCTGCCATGGCGTAGCGGTTTTGGCTGTGTCCGACCATGCGGGCGATCGCGCACCCCGCAAAGGCACTCGACACCAGCGCGATGCCAATAACACCGCACATGAGGGCTCCGGCAAGCGACAGACCAGCGATAGAGATAATTAGCAGTAGGACGGCGGGGACGATAGCAATCGTGCCCAGAAGACCGCTCACCCACAGGGGCATGGGGCGCTGGTGGAGCATACCGGCGGCGCTGGCAGTCGCACGCGGAAAGACGAGCTCGAGCAGCAGAGCGACAAAGCAGGTCGAGAGTGCCGCAGCGACGATACCGCCGATGACATCGTTAACGGTGGAAGTATCCTCGTTCTCGGTGCGGTCGATCTTGAGCGCGCCTACCTCGGCCCCTGCGGCACGCTCGGGGTCCTCGGAGACGTGCGCGTTCACGGTGCCGGTGATATGGGCGTTCTTGCCCAGGATGAGCTTGTCGGCCCAAACCTCGACATCGCCCTCGACGGTGCCATCGATGGTCACCGTATCGCCTGCCAGCGCTGCCGACTTGGTGGAGCCTCGCAGGGCAACCGTCTCGCCCATCGCGTAAAAACAGTTGGCGGTGCTACCGGCGTTGAGAACAACGTGCTGGCCAGCGACGGTCACGCTGCCATCAACCGTGGTCTGGGCGATATCAATCGTGCGCGCCGCAAGACGAACGGCGCCGCCTACCGTGCAGTCGCGAATTGAGAGGGTATCGCCCGCAGCGATGATATCGTGGTTGATGGACGCATCATCCAAGTTGAGGGCCTGACCGGCCCAGTACAGGTCACCCTCGACGCCGGACGGATTGGCGTCATTGTCGGTCGCAAGGACATTGCCTGCGGTGTCCGTGCCGGCGAACGACGCCGTGGGAAGCGCGGTGATCGCCAGCGCGATGAGCGCGAATGCCATAAGCAGGCAGCGACGCATCTTGTGTGACGGCGTCGCCGCGGTTTGATTGAAAGCCATGGTTGATCCTTTTGTTAGGTGTTCGGCATATACCTAACAGGGTACCCAACGTGCGGGCGCTCTAAAAGAACCTCTCGGTTGCATTTCGAAGGGTCGTGCCGTGCTGTCTACTTTTTACGGTGCAAGAAGCGCGCGATATCTTCTTCGGTGGGGCTTTTGATGTCAAAGCGCAGCGAGAGCCAGCGCAGACCCATGGTCACGACAACGCATACGACCAGCGCGGCGACATTGCTCATGATGCCGCTCATAACGAGACACACATAGCTTGTCGATCCGGCGATGGCGGCGATGGCATAAAAGTTAGTACGTTGGAAAATGCCCGGAACCACGCCCATAAAGCCGTCGCGCAACATGCCGCCGCCCACCGCGGTAAAAAAGCCCATCATGATGCACACCGCCGGTGCAAAGCCGTAGACAAGCGCCTTGTCCGCTCCGGTGGCGGCATAGATGCCGACCGAGATGATGTCGAGCAGGGGAATGAGTTTTTCGGGTTTGTCGACGATTGCCGGGAAAATGTAGATGATGGCTGCCGTGGCAATGGAAAGCGGGAGCGCCATCGGCTGGTTGAGGATGTAGACGTTGCCCACCTGCAGCGTCATATCGCGCAAAAGACCGCCGCCCAGGCCGCAAACCACCGCGAGCGCAACTGCACCCACCAGGTCGAGTTTGTGCTCGCGCGCAACCAGTACACCCGAGATCGATGCAGCGACAACGGCGAACATCTCGAGCCAAAACGGAATAGCGACCATGGCATCCGAGGCATGTGAGGTAATGGTCATAGCGGCGACGACGGGCAAGATGGGGTCCTTTGGATTACGGATTTGGACAATGCCCGTACATAGTACATGTTCAGCGCCGATTGCGACCCTATTGCTCGGCAAACGGTCGGGACTGGGTGGGGGCGTGGCGTTACTGGAATGCCAAGGGTCCAAAACATGTACGTCAGCCTCCAAAAACGACATTTTCCGACATCTTTGGAGGCTGACGTACATGTTTGGATTGAGCTCACAGCATGAGTGAGTTGATTTACTCACATCCGGTATATTTCCCCACTTCAACGGACATAAGAGTTGGATACCGGCTCAGAGCGAGAGGCCCTCAATGGATACCCCTGTTCTCATTTCGCATAAAACCGCATGGCTTGTCCATCATGCACCCCAGAATTTGGTTCAGTCTCTTGCGCGGCACGACTACCAGATAGGCGCACAAGGCATCTCCACCCAGCAACGTGTTGCGCGCATACGACAGGCCCTTACCGACTGCGGCATTCCGTCCGATATGCTTAAGACTATCGATATCGCGGTTGTATTCGAATTTGAGCGAATTCGTACCAAAGGCGTCGTTTGCCACATTCTTGGACAAAATCTTCCCTACGAGCATATTAACGAGTTGACGCCCGGAATCTTCATCACCGACGAAGCCTTCGCCTTCGTGCTCGCTGCCGAGTGGATGGATAGGATCGAATATCTCGAATATGGCTATGAAGTTTGCGGCGATTATCGCATGAGGCTCAATCCCGCCGACCCTTATACCGAGCAACCAGCCACCACCTCCAAGGATGAAATAACCGAACTGCTCGATCGGCACCCCGGCAAACCCGGTGCCACACGTGCACGGCTCGCGCTCAGGCACATCTACGATCGCTCGGCCTCGCCTATGGAGACCGCTTCGGCAATCGCCCTCTCGCTCCCAACAAGCGAAGGCGGCGTTGGCATCCGAGGTGTCGAACTCAACAAACCGCTCGAGATCCCTCAACGTCTCTGGCATTGCGCCAAAGCTCGAACGCTCAAAATCGATGCGCTCGTGACCTATAAGCGCAGGGCGCTCGGTATCGAATATAAGGGCGGTTTTCACGATGAGCTCGAGCGCAAGGGAGCAGATGCGGAGCGAGAGGCCGTTCTCTCCCAAATGGGATATCGAATCGTTACGCTCACTTCGGCTCAGTTCGGCAGCCAGCTCGCCTTTCACCGCGCCATGAACAACATTCGCGAAGCACTCGGCATGCCTCGCTGTACCGACACCGGGTACCAGAGAAAACAAAACGAACTACGCAAGGCACTTATCCGCAACTGGAAAAGCATACGAGACGAGGAGGCACCTTCCGAATAGCGCCGCTCCCGTGAGCTCAATCCAAACGTGTACGTCAGCCTCCAAAGATGTCGAAAAATGTCGTTTTTTGAGGCTGACGTACATGTTTGGGGAAGCGTGGGATCGAGACGTATTTCGATAACAAAAAAGCTCCCATTCTTGGGAGCTTTCTCAACCAAAATGGCGGAGGAGGAGGGATTCGAACCCTCGTGACCTTATACAGGCCAAACGGTTTTCGAGACCGCCGCATTCAACCACTCTGCCACCCCTCCGCGTGGGGTAAAAACAAAGCAGGCTCAAAGGCCTGCTTTGGAATTAACTGGCGGAGAGTCAGGGATTTGAACCCTGGAGACGCTTTTGACGCCTACACGATTTCCAATCGTGCTCCTTCGGCCACTCGGACAACTCTCCGTTAA
>CAUAJK010000062.1:0-7028 GCA_958429345.1 uncultured Collinsella sp.
CGAGATAGCCCTCCTGGTCGAAATGCATGATCTCGATCTTCTCGGTTTCCTTCATGGCTTTTCCTTTCTGTCCTGCACGCGAATCTATACATCGCGTTTCTTTTCGATACCAATTATAGACATACACCCAACGTGTTTTTAATACCACTTTTCAATCTGTTCCAATCCTCGGTGAACGGTCGAAATTCTCTGGTGAGTGGTATTAAATTAGAATTTGATGTATAGCTAACGCCCCCGGCGTCTCCCTTGTGTGACAAAGAACAGCGTTCCTACCAGCGCAATAATGGTCGATGCTCCAAACAGTACCGTCTGGACGCCCAAAGCCTCCGCCAAAAACGGAGCCGCCAGCAGCGGCACCACGCCGGCGCTCATCAGGCCAAAACGCACAAAGCCGGTAATGCGCCCCAGGTATTTGATGTCGGCACGCTCCTGAATCAAGATCATCTGCAGCGGCTCCAGGAACCCCCAGGCCAGACCGTTAATCGCCTGACCGATAATCGCGACCCCCAGCATATCGGTGCCCACGTACACCATGGACCCAATGCCCACGGCCATGAGCGCGCCGAGCAGCAATCGCAGGTTGACATGGCGAGCAGAAAGCTTGGTCAGGATGAACGCGCCCACCGAGGAAGTGAGGCCCACGACCGAGGACAGCCAGCCCAGCCAGACGATATCCACGTTGAGTACATCACGGTAGAACAACGACTCCAGCGAATCGAACGCGCCAAACGCAAAGAAACCCAAAAAGCCCGAGATAAAGATGAGGCGCAGATCGTGGTCGCGAAACGTAAGTCGCGCACCCTCGGCCATGCCGCCCAGAATACCGCCCTTCGGCTTCTCCCCTTTTGCGGGAGCAACACACTCGTGACAGCCCAAGGAGAGCACGGCCGCCACACCCATCATGCCCGCCATGAGCAGATAGACCGATTGCGTGGCAAAACAGCTCACGATGGCACCACCGAGCAGCGGGCCAGCGGTATAAGCGATATTGCTGTAGAACACCATGAGGCCGTTCACGCGGGTACGGCCCTCGGTGGTCGACTCCAGGTATCCCGGAAACGCATGCGTGCAGGTGTTGATAAAGCCGCCCGCAAGTCCCAAGACGCACGCGGCAAACACAAGCCCGGGGACAGACAACGGCGCTAACCCCACGCCAAGCGATAGCACTGCCGTAATCACGCACGTCACAAACGACGTCCGGCGCGGTCCGAAGCGATCGATGACCGAGCCCGACACCATATTGCCCGCCGACGTCATAAGATTGCGCACGAGCGTAATGGCGGCAACCAAAAAGGCCGTGCCGGCCAGATCATACGTGGCCGCACCGATAAGCCCCAAAAAGTAGACCGCGTTGTTGGCGCACCACTGCAGGGACTCAATAAGAATCAGCCTGACCTCTGGCGGCGTCAGGCGCATTGCTTCGCGATCTTTCGCGAACATACGAACTCCTTCTATACAAAAAGGGATGGAGGGCATAGGCCTGCTCCATCCCCTTTCCAGGTTGCAACGAAAATCTATGCAGCCGGGCCCTTACGCCAGCACGCCGAAGAACGCGCCGATGATGCCCACGACCATGGTGGCCACGATCAGCACCATGGGGTTGATCTTCTTGGACAGCAGCCAGTAGTACAGCCAGAAGGCGAGCATGCCGAGCATGCCGGGCATGATGCCGTCCAGGATGTCCTGGAGGGTCTGGGCGTCCTCGCCCGAGCCGATGGCCACCGGGATGCTGGCCCAGAACATGTCCTTGCACATGGCGCCCACGACCATGACGCCCACGATGCCCACGCAGGTCATGATCTTCTGCATGAGGCCGGTCCTCTGGGCCTCGTCCAGGAAGCCCACGCCCAGCTCGTAGCCCTTGACGGCGCCCCAGATGCGCAGCGCGAAGCCGGGGACGTTGTAGATGAGCAGGAAGGCGATGGGGCCGAAGGGGTTGCCGGCCTGGCACAGGCTGATGCCCACCGCGGCGGCGACCACGCGCAGCGTCGACAGGAAGATGGAGTCGCCGATGCCGGACAGCGGGCCCATGAGGGCGGCCTTGACGTCGTTGACGCTCTCGGGCTCGATCTCGCCGCGGGCGACCTTCTCCTCCATGGCCATCGCGATGCCGCCGACGAACGGGGCGAACTGGACGGTGATGTTGAAGAACGCGCAGTGGCGGTGCAGGGCCTCGGCGTAGTCGTCGGGGCGGCCGGCGTAGATCTTCTTGAGCATGTTGGCGACCATCAGGCAGAAGGCGATGTTCATCTGCTTGTAGTAGGTCCAGGAGAACTCCATGCCCAGGGCGCCGACGTTGACGGCGCTCTTGATGAGGTCGGAGCGCGTGATCTTGTTCTCGGGACTAGAAGTCATCGTCCTCATCCCCTTCCGCGGAGAGCTGGGGCTGGGCTCCGCCCAGGCCGAGCAGGTCGAACTTGTCGATGCCGATGATGATGGCGATCAGGGCGACGCCCAGGACGGGCACGTTGGCGTAGGAGCACAGCAGGAAGCCCAGGAAGTAGAAGGGCACGAGCTGCTTGGTGAGCACCAGGCGGCCGAGCATGGCGAAGCCCATGGCAGGCAGGATGTTGGCGGCAACGCCAAAGCCGTCGATCACAAAGGTCGGGATGAAGTCGAGCAGGCCCTGGATGGCATCGGAGCCCAGGTAGAATGCGCCGCCGCACAGCAGGAAGTACTCAAGGCAGCCAAAGAGGCCCATACTCCAATGTGCCGCGTAGATACCCTTGAGGTTGCCCTTGGCAGCGCACTTGTCAGCAATGTCAACAATGATCGAGAATCCAGCATCCGTAATGTTGCCGATCGTCAGCGAAAGGACGGCGATAGGCATGGCGAGCGCGATGGCCGTCTCGGTACCCTGACCGAGCTGAATGGCAAACGCGCAGGCGAGCACGCCGCCGACGGTTTCGTTAGGCGGTACGTAGGCACCGATGGAGATCGAGCCCATGAACAGCAACTCCAGGCTGGCGCCGACGGCAAGGCCGGTCTGCAGGTCCCCCAGCACCAGGCCCACGAGCGGGCACAGGACAATGGGGCGGAACGCGTAGAGGGTGCCGAGCTGGTAGTCGAGGCATCCAAACGCTCCGACTAAGCCGACGAGGATTGCTTGGACAAGCATAATTCCTCCCAATAAGGAATCTCGAACCGTCGTCACTCCCGTCGCGCGCGTTGTTGATATCAATTCCGGGAGTTCGATTCCACGGCTCGAAGCGTACCTGGTGTGCTGCTAACATCCATGCCAGGCACAAATGATTTGATACCAATTATAGATATGCAGGTTCTTACTATTTAATACCACTCGCTCAGCGGGGTGTTTTTTACCGTAAACGGCAGACGTATCTCATCAGGCGCGCTCTTTGTTTCGATGGCGGACAAGCGCCACCAGAAAGCCATCGCCAAAGGCATCGGATGCCAAGTTGGCCACAATCACCAAAACGATAATCGCCGCGCCCAAAAACTCGTTCCAGCGAAAGACCTCGCCAAAGAAGAGCGCCGACCAGCAGGGAGCGAGCACGACCTCGCTCATGCAAACCAAGTTGGCCGCAAACGCGTTAGTGCGCGCAATCCCCTTGGCATACAGCACACTCGCAAGGCCGCTGCAAAAAAGGCCATGCACCAGCATAAGCCCCCACTCAAAGGGTTTTACGGAGCCTAGGTCGCCGGCAAAATAGACGATCGGCAGTATCGAGATGTCGCAGGAGATGAGCGAGGACACCATGGGCGACGCATCGGGGCGAGAGTTTAAAAAGAAACACAGCCCAAAGGTGGCGCCCGAAATGACGGCAAGAAGGTTGCCGAGCATGCCCTCGGCGCTCAAATCGCCTAAAAAGAAAAGTCCCATACCCGTAAAAGCAACCAACACGGAGGCAATCTTCGCAGGCGAGGGCAACGTGCGAGTTGCGAGCGACTGATACACGATAACAAAAATCATCGAGGTGTACTGCAGGACGATCGCGTTGCCGACCGTCGTGAGCTGGTTGGCAAAGTTAAACGTGGTGCCCGTCACGAAGTTGCAGACGGCCACAAGGACAATAAGACGGCTGACGCGGAGGACGGGCCTACCGACGAGCAGGATAAAGAGCGCCATAAATATTGCCGTAACGGCACCGATCAAAAGAGCTGACTGCGAATTGGCGCGAACGAGGATGCCGATAAAACTCCATAAGAGCGCCGTGCCAAATAGATACATCGCCCCGCTCACGCCATTATCGGGTGGATTGTCAGATCGAATCACGAAGCACCTCCAGCTAGCTTTCGGTAATAAAAAACGGCGACCGCAATGGGTCGCCGTTTCCCTTGGGGGCAGAATAAAACGCAGGAACCTACGCCAGCACGCCGAAGAACGCGCCGATGATGCCCACGACCATGGTGGCCACGATCAGCACCATGGGGTTGATCTTCTTGGACAGCAGCCAGTAGTACAGCCAGAAGGCGAGCATGCCGAGCATGCCGGGCATGATGCCGTCCAGGATGTCCTGGAGGGTCTGGGCGTCCTCGCCCGAGCCGATGGCCACCGGGATGCTGGCCCAGAACATGTCCTTGCACATGGCGCCCACGACCATGACGCCCACGATGCCCACGCAGGTCATGATCTTCTGCATGAGGCCGGTCCTCTGGGCCTCGTCCAGGAAGCCCACGCCCAGCTCGTAGCCCTTGACGGCGCCCCAGATGCGCAGCGCGAAGCCGGGGACGTTGTAGATGAGCAGGAAGGCGATGGGGCCGAAGGGGTTGCCGGCCTGGCACAGGCTGATGCCCACCGCGGCGGCGACCACGCGCAGCGTCGACAGGAAGATGGAGTCGCCGATGCCGGACAGCGGGCCCATGAGGGCGGCCTTGACGTCGTTGACGCTCTCGGGCTCGATCTCGCCGCGGGCGACCTTCTCCTCCATGGCCATCGCGATGCCGCCGACGAACGGGGCGAACTGGACGGTGATGTTGAAGAACGCGCAGTGGCGGTGCAGGGCCTCGGCGTAGTCGTCGGGGCGGCCGGCGTAGATCTTCTTGAGCATGTTGGCGACCATCAGGCAGAAGGCGATGTTCATCTGCTTGTAGTAGGTCCAGGAGAACTCCATGCCCAGGGCGCCGACGTTGACGGCGCTCTTGATGAGGTCGGAGCGCGTGATCTTGTTCTCGGGACTAGAAGTCATCGTCCTCATCCCCTTCCGCGGAGAGCTGGGGCTGGGCTCCGCCCAGGCCGAGCAGGTCGAACTTGTCGATGCCGATGATGATGGCGATCAGGGCGACGCCCAGGACGGGCACGTTGGCGTAGGAGCACAGCAGGAAGCCCAGGAAGTAGAAGGGCACGAGCTGCTTGGTGAGCACCAGGCGGCCGAGCATGGCGAAGCCCATGGCAGGCAGGATGTTGGCGGCAACGCCAAAGCCAGCAAGGACAAAGGGCGGGATGAAGTCGAGCAGGCCCTGGATGGCGTCAGCACCCAGATAGAACGACAGCGAGCACAGCAGGAACGCCATGATGATACCGGTGGCACCGATCAGGAAGTGCATCGCATAGACACCCTTAAGGTTGCCCTGGGCAGAGAAAACATCGGCGCGGTCAACCAGGATCGGCAGGGCGGCGTTAAGGATGTTCTTGATGGCAAGGCACAGCGTGGCGATGGGCATGGCAAGCGCGATGGCTGCCTCGGTGCTCTGGCCCAGCTGAATAGCGAAGGCGCAGGCGAGCACGCCGCCGATCGTCTCATCAGGCGGCACGTAGGCGCCGATGGAGATCGAGCCCATGAACAGCAGCTCCAGACTCGCACCGATCGCGAGGCCGGACTGCAGGTCCCCCAGCACCAGGCCCACGAGCGGGCACAGGGCGATGGGGCGGAACGCATAGAGCGTACCGAGCTGGCAGTCGAACTTACCAAATGCGGCGATAAGTCCGATGAGGATTGCTTGGGTAAGCATATATCCCCCTTTCCTAATAGGACACTACGAAGAGCTCAGACTCTTCGAAATTGAACGCCTAGAGCACGCTGGCGCAGTCGACCTTGGGGTCGTCGGCCAGGGGTCGAATCTCGACCTCGACGCCACGATCCAGCATCTCGCGCACATCGGCTTCCTCGGCCGCGGTCAGGAAGACCTGACGAGAGACCTGACGAGCATCGGGACGCTTCTCGTCCTTTGGCTTGGTGTTGCCCAGGTTGACCGACTTGATCTGCGGGCAGCCCTCAACAAGCTGCTTTGCCTCGGCGATGGTGGCGACACAGATGATCATCTTGTACTTGTCGGTCACGCCCGAGTTGATAGCTTCGATTGCATGCTCCATATCTTTGATGACGAGCTTGCAGCCGGCAGGCTTGCCCATCTTGAGCGTCGTCTTCCAAACCGGGTCGTTAGCGACCTTATCGCCCACGCAGAAGATGCAGTTGGAGCCAAGGCCCTGAACCCAGGAAACTGCGACCTGGCCATGAAGCAGGCGATGGTCAACGCGAAGTAGCTGAATCATAATGTGACCCCCCAAAGGTCTTGTGCCGTCTTACGGCGTGTCAGTAGGTGCTGCGGATTAGAACTCTTCTTCCTCGTCGCCATCGACCAAAAGATCGTTGACAAACTTCACGCGCGTATCGTCCGCAGCGACGATGGCGCGAATCGTCTCCTCAACCGGCGCCGACTCGTCAGAGAACAGCAGCTGAATGAGGAGAGGAAGGTTCATGTTGGTAACGAGGTACGTGCGGGGACGCGTCTGGACGATCTTGGTGAACTCGTTGTTGACGCTGCCGCCAAAGAGGTCGGTGCAGACAACGACATCATCGTCAGCAGACATGCCTGCCAGCAGTTTTTGGGCCTCCTCGGCCACGTCCATGCGGCCATCGACGAACATCGAAAGATCGTGGACGTTGTCGCGAGCGCCCGAGAGCAGCTCGACGCTCTCCTTGATGCCGGTGGCGAAGTGCGCATGGCTGGCGATGATGTACTGTCTCATTCTGTGTTCCTCTCAATAGCCCGGCACGTTCCCGCACCCGTTTTTTTAGTAGTCGAACTGGTGATAGTAGCGACGATACTTGAGGTTGTGCTTGGTGACC
>CAUAJK010000063.1:0-6440 GCA_958429345.1 uncultured Collinsella sp.
ATTTCTCAAAGCATCGTTAGATTAATAATGACAGACCGAATGAAGATGCGTGCGACGGGGGCGAGGCGAATGGCTGAGCGGTATCGATATGCGGGTTCAACGGTATCACATTGGCCACATAGATTTTTAACTTGCATTTCTACCCGCCCTTTTCGTAGAGTCGCCGATACGTGCTTAGCGCACCCTCGGCGCGTCCGGCAGGCTTTGCGAAATGGGATCCAGGAGACTTCGGCGCAGCATCATCTTGCGGAATGCTTCTAATGAGCCTCCCATCCTTCAAAAACAGAATCTCATCGCACAGCCTATCGACCGAATCCAAGATGTGGGATGACATGATGATGCACGTACCAGAATACGGCCTGTCCGCTCAATGTGTTCCGCTGAGATCGGAAATCAACCCAACACGAGCCGGACACGCGCCAGACGGCTCTTCCCCGTACGGCCTTCCCCCTTACGCTCATGTTGCAGGCATGTAACGCCGCAGCGAGCGCGCCTTTTTTGCGCCAGACAGGTACAATGATGAACACTGTACCGTAGCGGAGCGCCCCGCGCGCGCCGCAATCACGCGAAAGGGTTTCCCATGGCCGAGATCTCGTCCTCCCGTATCGTCATCACCGTCCTTGGCAAGAACCGCCCCGGCATTGTCGCCGGCGTCACCCGCGTCCTGGGCGAGGCCAACGTCGACATCCGCGACATCACGCAGTCCATTATCGAGGACATCTTCACCATGACCATGCTGGCCGATACCGCCGAGTCCAAGCTCGACTTCGCTGAGCTGCAGAAGGCCCTGGCCGAGGCCGGCGAGCTTTCGGGCGTCAACGTGTCCATCCAGCGCGAGGACGTCTTTAACTTTATGTACCGCCTGTAGCGAACAAGCCGCTGGGGATAGCCTGACGCGCGCATGCCCATGCAAGCCACCCCGATGCGGCCCGGAGAGGAGCGCGCATGGCCTACGACGCCAAGAAAATCTATTACCGCTTCGATGACCACTTGAGCCGACTGGTTCTGGATTACGAAGCAAGCCGCCAGATTTCGTCTGAGAGCGAAAGCCTCTACCACGGCCTGCCGACCGACCCTTATGACGAGGGCTTGTTCGAAGAGCACAATGTCAAGCGCGGCCTGCGCAATGCCGACGGCTCGGGCGTGGTCGCGGGCCTCACTCGTATCTCGGATGTGCACGGCTACAACAAGGTCGACGGAAAGGTCGTGCCCGATCAGGGCAAGCTCACGCTTCGCGGCTACAGCATCGAGGATCTGGTCAACAACGCCCAGGCCGAGAATCGCTACGGCTACGAAGAAGTCGCCTATCTGCTTATCACGGGCTCGTTGCCCAACAAGGAAGAGCTCGACGGCTTTTGCGAGCGCCTGGGCGCCTTTAGACATCTGAGCGACGAGTACGTTAAAGAGTTCCCTATGACCACGGTGTCGTCGAGCATCATGAACGTGCTCCAGCGCGCCGTACTGCTGCTCTACGCCTTCGATGCCGAACCAGACGTGATCACGCCTGAGCACGAAATCGACGTCGCCATTTCCATGCTCGCACGTCTCCCGCGCATCGCCGCCTTCGCACACATGGCCTCGGTCGCCAAGCTTCGCGGCTCCGAGGTTCACGTGCCACACCCCACGCCCGGCCTCTCAACCGCCGAAACCATCCTGCAGGTCCTACGCGGCGGCATGGCGTTCACTCACGATGAGGCGATGCTGCTCGACGTGATGCTCATGCTGCATGCCGAGCACGGCGGCGGCAACAACTCCACGTTTGCCTGCCGCGTGCTGTCCTCCTCGGCCACCGACCCGTATTCCGCCTACGCCGCGGCTATCGGCTCGCTCAAGGGCCCGCGCCACGGCGGCGCCAACGCCAAGGTCGTGTCCATGCACGAGGACATCCGTGCGCATGTCTCCAATTGGGAGGACGAGGACGAGGTCGCAGCCTACCTGGGCAAGATTCTCGACAAGCAGGCCTTCGACGGCACGGGCCTCATCTACGGTATGGGCCACGCCGTCTACACGCTGAGCGACCCGCGCGCCGAGGTGTGCCGCCGTTACGCGCGCACGCTTGCCGCCAAGAAGGACCTGGGCGAGGAGTTCGCGCTCATCGAGCGCATCGAGCGCCTGGCACCGCAAGTGATGCGCGATCACGGCATGACCAAGCCTATCTGCGCCAACATCGACCTGTACACAGGCTTTATCTACAAGATGCTCGGCGTGCCCGAGACGCTTTTTACGCCGCTTTTCGCCGTCGCCCGCATGGCCGGCTGGTCGGCACACCGCATGGAAGAGCTCTTCTGCGCGCATCGCATCATCCGCCCGGCATACCGTCCGGTGATCGAGCCGCTGGAATACAAGCCGCTCGCCGACCGCTAGGACGCGGACCGTTATAGAACCCGAGCGTGGCCAGGGCATCACCGCCCTCGGCCACGCTTTTTATGCCAGCAGAAAGGGCTGCATCAAATGATTGTGTTTTCCGATATGGATGGAACGCTGTTGACGAGCGATAAGCAGATGAGCGATGCCACCTGGGCGATGCTCGACGAGCTCGCTCGACGCGGGATTGAATTTGTGCCCTGCACGGGACGTCCGCTGTCGGGCATCTTTGAGCCCATCCTCGCCCATCCCGCCGTGCACTATGCCGTCTGCGCCAATGGCGCCAGCGTCTGGCAGCTCGACGACGATGTGCCCACCGACGCCTCGCGCGCCACGCGCATCTTGAGCCGACCGCTCGATTGCGGCATTGCCCATCGCATCCGCCGCATCGCCGCCGGCCACGATGTGACCTTCGATATCTTCGCGGACGGGCAGTGCTTCCTCCCCCGCTCGCTCTACACGCGCCTGGATGAGTTCTGCGGCGGCGACCCCCACATCGCAGCTTCGCTCAAGCGCACACGAACACCGATCGACATGGATATCGACAGCAAGATCGACGAGGTCGAGACGCTCGAACGCATCGCCATGTACTGGCACGACCCGGCCGATCGCGACGCCATCGCGGCGGAGCTCGACACGCTCGGAGGCATTGAGGTCACGCGTTCGTACGCCATGAATATCGAGGTCATGGGCGAGGGCGCCACCAAGGGAACGGCCCTCACGTGGCTATGCGAGCACCTGGGCGAGCGTCTCGCCGACGCCTGGGCGTTCGGTGACAACATCAACGACATCCCCATGCTGCAGGCAGCGGGCCATGGCATGGCCATGATCAACGCCGAGCCCGAAGATCGCGAGGCCGCCGACGCCATCACCGAATACGACAACGACCACGACGGCGTCGCCCGCACCATCATGGCCGCCCTCGCCTAGTCATTGGGGACGTTCTTAAACGACTAGTCACTGGGGACACTCTTCGCAAAAAGCCGCAAGGACTGTCCCCCACTGTCGGCAGAAAAGGAACGTCCCCATCTGCCGGATTAGGAGAGACTCTCCAGCACGCGACGGAGCTCCTGCTGGACGGCGTGGTCGCGGTTACAACCCACCACACGATCGGCCACCGCCTTGAGCGCGGGGCGCGCGTTTTCCATCGCGCAGCCCGTGCCGACAAAGCGAATGATCTCGTAGTCGTTCATCGAGTCGCCAAACGCCATGACCTCGTCGCGACCAATGCCGTAATGCTCCGCGAGCTGCGCGATACCCGAGGCCTTCGACACACCAGGCTGCATGGCATCGATCCACGCGTTGCCCGAAGGCGCAAAAGTAAAGAGCTGACCAAGTTCGCGCTGTAGCACGTACGCGCTGTCCATAACCGCACTGTCGTCGCAAAAGATACTCGCTTTGATGATATTTACGCTGGGATCGGGCAGCTCCCAAATGCGCTCGGCATTGGGAAGGTCCTTATCGACCTCACGCACGAACTTGCACTCGTCATCGAGCAGGAAGGACTTGGTTCGGTCAAAGAGCGCAAGATGCAGATTGGGAAACGTCCTGACGGCTTGGGCGAGCCTTCGAATCGCCAGGTGGGAATACACCTCACGGTCTACCATCTTACCGTCGGCGTAGACCTGGGCGCCGTTAGCGGCGACAAAGTCCATCTTGTCGCGAACGGGCGCAAAGAACTCGCACAGGCGATCGTAGCGACGACCTGACGATGCAGCGAAATGCACACCATGCTCGTGTAGCGCCAGAATCAGTTCGTAGGTCTCGGGAGGCACCTGGCCGTTTTCGTCAAGCAGTGTGCCGTCCATATCGGATGCAATCAGTTTAAACATAGAAAAGCTCCCTTCGGGCTTGTTGGAATCGAACGCGTATCCGATTCCAACGTACCCAAAGGGAGCTCAAATAAGACTCCGCGGGCGTAAACGTTACAAGGACCTGGCAAATAGCTCACACATGCCAGAGGCCCTACGGTCGCGGCGTCAGGCAGCCCGCCAAAGAGCGTCCCCAATGACTAGTCGTTTAAGAACGTCCCCGATGACTAGTCGGCGTAGGTGAAGGTTGTAACGTCGAACATGCCCTCGGGGCGGATGCGGAGCGTCGGGATGACCGGCAGGGGCAGGAAGACGATGCCCATGATGGGGTCGAGCGGCGGCTCAATACCCATGGCGCGCGCCTTGACCATAAAGTCATCGTGCTGCGCGGCAACGTCCTCGGCCGTGCCCTCGCTCATCAGGCCACCGAGCGCCAGCGGAATGCGCGCCACGACCTCGCCGTTGCGCACCAGCACGTGGCCGCCCTGGCCCACGGCCTCAACGGCAGTCATCATATCGGCAGCGTTGTCGCCCACCACGCACACGTTGTGCGAGTCGTGGCCGATCGTGGAGGCAATGGCACCGCCCGTGATGGTGAAACCGCGCACCCAGCCGTGACCGATATGCTTGCCGACGAGCCCCATGCCGGCGGGACCGTCGCCATCGGCGCCCTCGGCCTGCAGCGACACGCCGCGGCCATGGCGCTCGATAAGCATAATGCGACGCAAGTCCTCGGCGCTCTCGGGACGGACCATGCCCGTGATAGCCATGCCCGGGATCACATCGATAACCGCCTCGCCCGGCTTAAAGGCATAGTCAAACACGTCGAGCGATAGCTTCGGCAGCTTAACGGAAGCACGCAGCTCATCGGCAAGCGCTGCGACCTCGGCCGTCTCGGGTGCGATCTCGCCCACAAAGGTGCCATCCTGCGCCACCAGAGCACCGGCGGCATATACGCGATGCGGGGCCGTGGCAAAGGTCAGGTCATCGAGCACCAGCAGGTCGGCGCGCTTGCCCGGAGCGATCGCGCCGCGGAGCTCGTGCGGGTCGCGGCAGCCGTGGTCCAGGCCAAATGCCTCAGCCGTGGAAAGGGACGCCATAGAGATGGCGACCACGGGGTCGATACCGGCCTCGATAGCCACGCGGCAGGCATTGTCGATCATGCCGGTCGAAAGAGCATCGGAGGGAGCGCGATCGTCGGTCGCAAAGCAGCAGCGGCGGGCGCGGGCAGGATTCTCCAGCAGCATCGGGGACAAATTGGCCAGGTCGTGGCTGCACGTGCCCTCACGCAGCATCACATACATGCCGCGGGATAGCTTGTCGAGTGCCTCCTCGGGAATCGTCGACTCGTGGTCGGCGATAATGCCCGCTGCGGCATAGGCATTGAGGTCCTTACCGGCAACGAGCGGCGCGTGGCCGTCAACCTGCTTGGACGGCGTCTGGTTGGCAGCATCGATGCGAGCGCAGGTCTCGGGGTCGGCCATAAAGACGCCCGGCAGGTTCATCATTTCGCCCAGACCAAAGACATCGCCTGGATGCTCGGCAAAAAACGCCTGCATATCGGCAGCCGAAATAACGGCACCGGCCTGCTCGTCGGGCAGCGCGGGCACGCACGAAGGCATCATGTACTTGATGGAGATGGGTGCGCGGCGGCCATCCTCGATCATAAAGCGCAAGCCGTCGAGACCGGCAACATTGGCAATCTCGTGGCTGTCGGCAATGGCAGTGGTAGTACCGCGCGTCGCGGCCATGCGAGCATACTCGGCGGGACGGATGTTCGAAGACTCGATATGCAGATGCCCGTCAATAAAACCGGGAGTAAGATAGCGACCCTGGCAGTCGATGACCTCAGTTGCCTCGTAGGTGCCAGCGGCATCGTCGCGACCATCGTAGAGCACGCCGACGATTACACCGTCCTTGACGGCAACGCTACCGGGCGCCACACGCTGGCCATACACGTCGACAATCTGCGCATTGGTAAACAGCGTGTCGACGGGCACGCGCCCCTCGGCGGCCTCGATCACAGACCTCATGACCTCAACGGACATACATACTCCTTTAACCGTAGAAAAAAGCTGCGGAGCGGACAGACCTTCACCGCAGCAAACCAATAGCCATTGTATGCCCAAACGATGGGTCAACAATACGCCTCTCCGCTTAACGGCACACGCCGCTTGGCGCAATGGGGGCAGGTTACTTTGCACCAATGACAAGGAGTGTCCCAAAGTGCCGGCACAGACGATATGAGCAGGACATAAAAACATT
>CAUAJK010000064.1:0-6164 GCA_958429345.1 uncultured Collinsella sp.
GGCCGTCGAAGCTCTTGGCGGAGATGCCGCGGAAGTCGCGGATACGGGGGATCGCGACGGAGGTCAGACGATCGAAGAACTCCCACATACGGTCGCCACGCAGGGTAACCTTGCAGCCGATCGGCATACCAGCGCGCAGGCGGAAGGTAGCGATGGACTTGCGGGCACGGGTGATCATCGGCTGCTGGCCGGTGATGGCGCGCAGGTCGCGCACGGCACCGTCGATGGCCTTGGAATCGGTAGCGGCCTCGCCGACACCCATGTTCACGACGATCTTCTCAAACTTGGGGATCATCATGACGTTCTCGTACTGGAACTTGTCCTGAAGCTGCTGCTTGACCTCGTTGTTGTACTTGGTCTTCAGACGCGGCACATACTTCTCTTCTGCCATTGTTCACTCCTTCTTGGGGTTTTAAGCACGGGGCGTGGCCACGATGGGTTGTCCTCGTGCCTCCTGGCTGCATCCGCGCCGCTCATGGCATTTCGCGGTTTGGACTCGACGCAGCAGGAGCCGACAAAACAATCGGTACTATACGCGCATCGGGGGCGTATTTCCAGAAAAACCTCGTCTGCCTGCACAACTCCACAACTCCCCCGCACAAATGGGTCCCAACAAGCAGTTGCGGTGAAATAGGGACTGTTTGACGGCCTAACAGGCTTAAACAATCCTTATTTCACCGCAACTGCTTGTTGGGGATGCGATTAGCGCTTGCGGGGGACGAGTTTGGTGCGGCGCAGGTGGATCATCTCGGCGGCGATGGAGATGGCGATCTCCTCGGGGTCCTCGGCCTCGATGGCAACGCCGATCGGCAGGTGCAGCTCGTCGAACTGGTCCTGCGTAAAGCCTTCCTGCTCCAGGCGGGCACGCACAAAGGCCGTCTTGCGGCGCGAACCCAGACAGCCCAGGTAGGCAGGCTTGGCGTGCATGGCCTGAATCACCACGTCGATATCGGACTTGTGGCCTGCTGTGGCCACGACCACCAGGTCGCGCGGGCCGATGGGGCACTGCTCGCTCAGGTTCTTGTAATCGACCAGGCGACGATCGTAGACACCGGGCACCCATTCGGGCGTCAACGTGCCGGGGCGGTCATCGCAGGCCACGACGGCAAAGCCCGCCGCCGTGAGCACGCGCGCCGTCGCGGCGCCCACGTGGCCGCAGCCAAAGATGTAGGTCAGGCCCTCGGGGCAGAGCGTCTCGATGTGCGCCGCGGGAATCTCAGAGGCCGCGTTGGTGTAGGTGACCTTACTCCCCTCCTCCACCAGCGAAAGCCCGGGGCAGCCGGCAATGGTATGGCGCGATGCCACGCCATGGTACTCGGCCACATCGCCCTCGAGCGCGCTCGCGATAAACGGCTCAAAGTCGATGACGAAGTCGCCGATGCGCCGATAGACCAAGACGTCGGCAATTTCCTGAAACAACGGTGCCTGGGTCGCATCCAGATGCAGATAGCACAGGCAGATGGCTCCGCCGCAGATCATACCGGTATCGGAGTTCTCGCCGCCCATGGTGTAGCGGACCAGACGCGATTGCCCCGCGGCCAGCAGCTCTCGCGCCTCGTCCAGCGCAAAAAGCTCGATCTTGCCGCCGCCGATGGTGCCCGCCTGGCTACCGTCGGCAAAGACGGCCATCCAGGCGCCCACGCCGCGCGGCGACGACCCCGCCGTGCCGGCCACGACCACGAGCTCGCACGTCTCGCCAGCACGCAGGGCGACAAGCGCCGCATTCACAACATCGAGCTTTTCCATTGCCGCCTTCTATCCTCTAAAGATATCGGTGAGCATAGCGAGTGCCTCGAGCACGCCGCCGCCGACCGACGTCGCCTTGTCCGAAATGTAGTTGATATAGCTGGCATCGCCGCGCGGATCGACATCGGCGCATTTAAAGCCCTCAGTCACCTGCACGCCGTTCGCCAAAAGCCCGCGCAGACAGCCATCGATCTGCGTGCACATGGGCGAATCGCCCGCATACCCGATCACATCGCCGGCACTCACGATGTCGCCGATCACATGGTCGGACCTAAACACGCCGGCGGCGGGGCTGTGGATAACACGCTCTTTGCCATATCCGGCGATGACGCCCGGCACGCCCGTGTTGGGCTGGGGCGAACCTTGGGTAATGACACGGCCCAGGAAATGCCCACGCATGGTTTCGATCACGGCGTCGCAGTCAACCGGCGCGGTGAAGCCCGGCCCCACGGCGATGACGGCAGGAGCCATGTCGCGCGTGGTACCCAGATTGCGCTTGGCCAGAATTGCGTCGACCACAGCCGCGGGCTTCAGTTCGTCGAGCATCTGTGCCTGGGGGTCCACCACCACGGCGACATCCCCCGCCTCGGTAATCTCAAGCGCCTCGGCCGACGTCTGCGCCAAGCGGGCGCGAATGCCCTCGACCTGGACCTCGCCCAGGCGAATGGCCTCGCAAAAACTGATTGTGCGACGGATGCACGTGGGAACC
This sequence comes from uncultured Collinsella sp., assembly GCA_958429345.1. Taxonomy (GTDB): domain Bacteria; phylum Actinomycetota; class Coriobacteriia; order Coriobacteriales; family Coriobacteriaceae; genus Collinsella. The sequence continues at coordinate 2,456 of CAUAJK010000064.1, forward strand.
GCGATATCAGCCATGACAACCGACACGCCGGCGCGCACCAAGCGAGCGGCGACGCCCGTGGCGATATCGCCGGCGCCGCGAACATAAACGAGCATTCCCGGGGCACCTCCCTGTGCTACGGTTTGAGCAGAGCAAAAGCGGTTCGACCGCTACTCTGATGATTATTTATTATCACAGTATTATACGGCGGTGAACAGATGGAAACGGTTAGCGGCAATCTTGCCTCGGCGCTCAGGATCGAGCCGGGCATTACCGCGATTATCGGCAGTGGTGGCAAGTCGACGTTGCTGAAGACGCTCGGCCTTGAGCTTATGCGCGCTGGCGGCCGCGTGCTCCTCTGCACCACCACGCGCATGTTCCCCGTCGCCGGCGTGCCGTGGGACGGGTCGAGCCGTCGCCTGGACGCCGCGCCCTGGAAGCCAGGTGCCCCACACGCCCCAGGCTGCACCTGCGAGGCCTGCACGGAGCTTGTGCGGGGAAGCATCTGCCAGGCGGGCGTCTTGGACCCCCAGACGGGCAAGCTCTCCTCCCCTGCCGAGCCGCTCGACCAGCTGGCGCAGCGCTTTGACTACGTCCTGGCCGAGGCGGACGGCAGCAAGCGGCTCCCGCTCAAGGCGCACGCCCCGTGGGAACCGGTCGTTCCCGCCGGGACGGCCAACGTCATCTGGCTCGTCGGCGCCTCGGGGCTCGGCAAGCCCATCAACGAAGCCGTCCACCGCCCCGAGCTCTTTTGCGAGCGTTGCGGCTGCGAGCCCACCGACACTGCCACCCCAGAGCGCGTCGCCATGGTGCTCAATGCCGAGCTGCAGATGCTGAACCTCAACAATGCCCGCATCATGCTCAACCAAGCCGACACGCTCAGCGACCCCACGATGGCAGATCGCTTCGAGGCAGCCCTCAACCGCCCCCTCATCGCCACCAGCCTCAAGTAGCCGGCCCCATCTCGTCAGTTGCGGTGAAATACGGACTGTTTGGCCGTATGACGGCCGCAAACAGTCCGTATTTCACCGCAACTGCGGAGGGGACATGGCATCTTTGCTGCTAGCGAGGCACGTAGCGACCGGGCTGGGCTCCGGTGGGCTCGCCATCGCGCGCCACCAGCACGCCGTTCACAAACACGGCCTTGGCGCGGCCATGTGCCCCAAAACCCTCGAGCGGCGTGTAGTCCACAGCTTGATGCTGTGTCGCGGCACTGATTGTCCAGCGCGCTTTGGGATCCCACACGCACACATCGGCATCGGCGCCCTCGGCAAGACAGCCCTTGCGCGGGTACATGCCAAATACGCGCGCCGGGTTCTCGCTCATCAAGCGGCACAGATCCTCGGGTCCCAGCTGTCCCTCAAAGCTCGTGGCAATCGCGACGGGACGATGCTCCACGCCGGGCCCGCCGTTGGGAATCGCGCGGAAATCGTCGCGCCCGCGGTCCTTTTGCCCGTGCAGGTTAAAGCTGCAATGATCGGTCGCAATCGTATCGATCTCGCCGGCCACAAGCGCCTCGCGCAGCGCGGCACGGTCGCCGGCATGGCGCAGCGGCGGGCTCATCACGTACTTGGCGCCCGCAAAGCCGTCCTCGCCCTGCTCCAGATAGCAGGTGTCGTCGAGCATCAGATACTGAGGGCAGGTCTCGACATAGATATTCTTCTGCCCGCGCGCCTTGGCCGCACGAATGGCCTCGAGCCCCAACTTGGTCGAAAGGTGCACCACGTTGACTGGGGCGTCGCCGGCCAGGTGCGCCAGATACAGCAGGCGGCTCACGGCTTCGGCCTCACACACGTCCGGGCGGCTGAGCGCATGCCCCTCGGGCCCATGAATCCCCTGCTCGTACACGCGCTTCTGCAGCTCATTCACCAGCGTACCGTTCTCGCAATGCACGCACAGTATGCCGCCAATACGCTTGAGCTCCTCGAGCACCTCGAGTGTCTCGGCATCGTCCAAGCGCAGGTGGTCATAGGCAAAGTAGGTCTTAAACGACGATACGCCCGCCTCGCGCATAGCCGAAAGATCGGCGCGGTTGCGCTCATTCCACTCGGCGAGTGCCATATGAAAGGCGTAGTTGGCCGTGCAGGTTCCGTCGGCACGGCGATGCCACTCGGCAAGGGCGTCGGGCATGGTCACGCCGCGATCGGCCGTCGCGTAGTCCACGATGGTCGTCGTACCGCCGCAGGCAGCCGCACGCGTGCCGGTTTCAAAGCTATCGGCTGTCCAATCCATGCCAGTCCAGCACTGCATGTGCGTGTGGCCGTCGATAAAGCCGGGAAACACCCAGCAGCCCACGGCATCCTCGACGGTATCGCCCTCGGCCGGCTCAATCGCCGCGGCAATCCGCACAATCTTGTCGCCCTCCATGGCAAGATCGGCGCGGCGAAGCCCCTGGGGCGTCACGAGCGCGCCGTTTTTGATGATGATCATGTTGCTCCTTATTGATTAATACAGTTGGCCACGCGATCAAAATACGAGCAGGCGGCAATATGCTCCGTTATGCGTCGCTGTCCCTTGACGGTATCGACGTCCCACAGCTCGTAGGCACGCGCCTCGACCAGCACCACGTCGGTGCGACCTTTGAGAATCGAGCCCCCGCCGTCCTTGCCCTCAAGACACATAAGTGCATCGAACAGTTCCGCCGGAAAGAGCACCGGGCTCGAAGGCTCACCGTTACACGCAAGACGCACCGGATGTTTGCGGCCACGCTCGTCAAATGCACGAACCATAGCCTCAAAAGAATCCGAACTCACGAGCGGCTGGTCGCCCGGTAAAAAGAGGCAACCTTTCCAGTTGCGTTCGACTCCCCACGAAAGGCCCGCACGGACGCTTTCGCTGCGCAGCTCGCCATCGTGCAGCACGCACGGGCAATGCTTGTCCTCGCAAATCTGGGCGACCTCGGGCCAACGCGTCGAAACCACAACGTCAAAGCCCCGGGGAACCGAATCGATGGTCCGGGCAATCAGCGGCTCGCCATAGATATCGGCGAGCATCTTGTTGGAGCCAAACCGCTTGCCCTCGCCCGAAGCCATAATGACGCATCCAAGTTTCATGGTGATACCTCCCCTGAAACCATCGTACCCATAACTCGCGCCGCGGGCATCCACATCGAAAGCGCTTATCCCGCACGCCCGCGATGCAAAATAGGGGCACCCCGCCAGTTGGCAGAGCGCCCCCTTTACATGGCTTACCTCAGCCCGGCTTTAGGCCTGGAGCCAACGGGCGGTGTTGCGCTCGTCGAGGGCCTTGAGGGTAGCGGCGGGATCGGCAACCTTCTGCAGGAACATCATGGCAGCGATGGCGTACGGCTTGTAGCTGGCCTCCTTGTACATGCCCACGCGGTGCATGTCGAAGACGTCGGCGTTAACCTCGCCGTGCTCGCAGGAGACACCGGAGATGTCGGCGGGCAGCGGGTGCATAAAGATGGTGTCCTGGCCGTTGGCAGTCTTCTCCATGAGCTCGGTCGTGGAGCACCAGTCCTGATGGGTGGCGTTCTGGGCGAGCAGCTCCTTCTCGAGCGCTGCGATGCCGGCGTCGTCGCCCTCGGCGTACAGGTTGGTACGCTTTTCCATGGCGGCAAACGGAGCCCAGCTCTTGGGGATCACGATGTCGGCGCCCTCGAAGGCCTCGGCCATGGTGTTGACCTGCTTAAAGGTGGTGCCGGACTCGGCGGCATAGCCCTTGGCGCGCTCGACGACCTCGGGCATGAGGTCGTAGCCCTCGGGGTGAG
>CAUAJK010000065.1:0-5891 GCA_958429345.1 uncultured Collinsella sp.
AAATCGTCGTCCCCAAGTACATTTTCTCCGACCGCGACGGCAAACCGACGGGCGAGCTGGAGGCGGCGGTCCCCGAGGCGCCGAGTCAGCAGTCCACGTTTGCCTACACCGAGATGGACGACAGCTATGTGCTGAGCAACACCTGCGAGTTCTCCGCCGCCACGCAGGCGAGCTTTGAGTTTGCCGTGCGTAAGCTTGACCCCATCGAGCTTGTGGGCAACGGTCAGCTCGCCGACGGCGAGAAAGCGCATGCTGTTGACGCCCTTCCCACCGAGGTGGAGAAGTACGTCACCGACAACTTCTACGGCACGGTCAACCTCACCACGCACGCCGGCAACGTGCTTTCCATGACATCCAATAAGCTCGATGCGAGTGTGGATACGCAAGAGGCCATCAGCGGTGCCGAGCTGCGCGGCCAGAGTCTCTCCGAGAACTGGCCTTCCAATTGGCCCGAGGAGCTCAAGCCCGCCGATGCCGACAAGTACATCTATATTGACTGGTACTCGTGGACAAGCGCGCGTGGAAACCAAAAGTACGTGCTGCAGGGATTGACCGACGGCAGCGACAGTGGTTACAAGTCGAAGCTTTTGGGCGTGAGCTATAACGGTAAGACGGTTGGCAACAAGGACGACGATGCCGCGCAGGATATTCGCTTTACCGCCGAGAACTGCCTTGATTATGTGAGCTCCAATAAAAGTACGGGTTATCTGCACACCTACATGGCATACCCCAAGGACCAGTTTAAGCTGGGCGGGCACTATAAACTTAAGCACAAGGTGGGCTACACGCTCACCTCGGCAGATGATCACGAGGTCACTTCTGCCCCGGCAACAGCGCAGCTTACCTACTCTCCCATCAAGTTCCAAGACCCGCACGGGCATTTTAACGTGTTCAAATATTCAAACGGCTCGTACTCGAACAAGCGTGGCAAGTGCGATAACTACTCCTATGCGCTTGACAGCCTGCGCCTGGGGCGCGATGCCGTGTGTAGCTACAATGTGAAGACCGTGGGTTTTACCGGACCCTGGACTACGGACAAGGGCGGCAAGACCGACTACAACCAGTTCCTCGCGGGCGACTACGGCAAGCAGACCGTGCGCATGGAGACCCCCGATTACTCGGTGCGCTTCGACCATACCGACGACGACCTCACGGCGGACGACTTTGAGTTTGAGGGCGTGAGCGTCGACAAGCCCACGGTCTACGGCTACCAACGCTACACGCAGACGGGTTATGGCTATTACGAGGGTTCAGACGGTGCTGTTCGCTATGGCAGCATCGGGGCGGGCAACTACGGCTATGTGGTGGACGGCGATAACGCCAAACAGCCCGATATCGAGATCTGGGGCTCGGTAAAATCCGGTACCGAGGAGGGCGACAACTGGGTGCGCTACGGCACCGTCAGCTACCGTTCCGGTGTAGTTGCCGTGGAGCCGCAAAATGGTGCGAGTGTGAGTGCAGACGGAACGCGACTGCTGTTCCCCAAGGACGCCGGCGTGACCGATATCAAGACCTGCTTGAGCACCAAGACGGCGGGCGTCACCTATACCATGCACTCCTACGTGCGCCTTAAGCCCACGGAGCGCATCCGTGCGCGCGTGGACCAGCTCTTTAAGGACTCCGACACGCCCGAGACGATTCTGCGCAACACTGCCAAGTCGTACAACTACGACTACAAGGGCAATCTGATCGTGGAGTGCGGCCCCAAGAGCGATGATGATTTCCTGACGGGCGCGGCATCGGGCATCAGCATGGACAAGGGCGTGAAATACGATACCGACAAGGACGGGCAGACAACCACGCTCCACTACACGGCCAATGTGTACGAGCAGACCAACCTCACGACCCTTTCCGACTACAACGAGGCCGCGGCGACGGGCATCTTTACGCCCGATACGGCCGGCACCTTCTATGATCTGCTGCCCAAGGGCGTTGAGCCCAAACTGGGCACCGTCAAGCTCAATGGCGACAACGCGGTGGAGAGTGTGGGCCTCAAGCGCAACTATAGGGGCACCGGGCGTACGCTCATGACGGTGAAAGCTCGCGTTGCCCTCAATCCGGAGTACCGCAGCAGCTGGAGCGCCGGTAACCAGCCCTACGAGGGCTACGGCGATAAAATCACGCTGACGTTCGACGCCGTCTACTCGTTCGACACCGAGCGCGACTATGGATCCACGCTCGTCAACAACATTGCCTACGAAAGCGCGGAGCCCAGCTGGGGTACCATCGCCGGCTACAAGGGCGAGCCCGACAACCCGCTTGCGGGCAACAACCAGGCGTCCAAGGATGCGGTCAAGAGCGTCGAGGATGCCATGACCGACCTTGATCCCGAGAGCGATAACTCGTCGTTCGTATATGCCCGCGTATCGGTCAAGCTCGACCACCTGTCGTGGTCGGTGGCACAGTTCGACAAGAAGGTCGATACCAACGACGAGGGCGCGTGGAGCTCGGGCCTCGACAAGGACGGTTCTCGCAACGTCTTTGAGAACGGCGTATACAGCTATCGCATCTCGCTCAATAACCCTGACAACTCGAGTGCCAAGGACATTCGCTTCTTCGATGCAGTCGATGCGTTCGACCCGGCGAGCAAGACCATCCAAGGAGACAAGCCCGATGCAGGCGATGCCATGTGGAAGGGTCACCTGCTGGGTGTGGACGTGAGCGCTCTCGAGTGTGCGGGTGCCGATCCGCATGTGTATTATTCGACGGTGCCGGCAGACCAGCTTACACTCGATTCCGAGAGCAAGGAGGCTCAAGCCGACCTCAAGGATCGCTCCATCTGGACGCCGGCGGAATCGTATGAGGGGAGCCTCGATGACGTGACCGCGGTTGCCGTGGACGCCACCAAAAAGACCGACGGCAGCGACTTTGTGGTGGGCGAGGGCGATACGGCGGCGTTTACGATTCGCATGCGGGCGCCCGAGGCCAAAGACCTTGAGCAAGATCCCGCCGCGTACGGCAAGTGGTTCGATACCAACCTGACAGAGGGGGAGAGCGAGTCCGGTCTCACCGGCGGCGCTCATGCCTACAACAACGCCATCTTGCGCTGCACGACAATCAGTAACGTGGGCGTGGAGTCGCCCAACCAGGTGATCCGCAAAGACTACACCAAGGTTGGTCTCAAGCCTTTTGGCATCACGATAAAGAAGGCTTGGTCCGATAGCGATGACCGGGACGGCAAGCGCCCCCAGAGCGTGACGGTGCATCTGTACGCCGATGGGCAGGACACGGGCAAGAGCGCCGTGCTGAGTGATGCTAACAATTGGCAGGCAAGTTTTGGGTCTGATGATGGACTGTGCGTTCTCAATGACGAGGGTGATACCATCGCCTACAGCGTCAAGGAAGAGACGCCCGAGGGCTATCTGGCCGACGTGCGCATGAATCCCACCGATACTGGTTATGAGTTTACGGTCACCAACAAGCATGGGGTCGAGACGGTCGAGATCGCCGGCCGCAAGATTTGGGACGACGCCAACGACGCCGCAGGCAAGCGCCCCAAGGAGGTCAAGCTCGACCTCTACGCCGATGGTGAGCTGGTCAAGAGCAAGACCGTCAAGGCCGCGGACTCTGACGATTGGAACTACAGCTTCGGTAGCCTACCCAAGTATCGCGACCATGGCATAGAGATTGCATACGAGGTACGCGAGGACACCTACTATGGGGGCTACGTGACGAGCGTTGCCGGCACGGATGTAACCAACACGTACAACCCTTACGGTACGCTCAAGATCAGCAAGTCCGTACAGGGCGCCACGGACGTGAGCGCACAGAAGGAGTTCTCGTTCAAGCTGACGCTGACCACCCCCGAGGGCGAGCCCGAGGGCGGCATGTTCGCCTACGCGGTGACCGATGCGGCAGGCGCGCAGGTCGCCACGGGCAAGGTGGGCAACGGCGACACCATTAAGCTGCGCGGCGGCCAGACGGCGACCATCACGGGTATTCCCTCCGAGACTACCTATAAGGTGACCGAGGCCAAGGCCGCGGGCTTTAAGAAGACCGATTCCACGGGCGCTACGGGCACGATTCGTGCCGGCGAGGAGCGCGCCGCCACTGCGAGCTTCACCAATACGTATAACGCCACTGGTAAGGCGTATCTCAGGGCCACGAAGGTGCTCGAGGGGCGCAAGCTCAAGGCTAAACAGTTTACGTTCGACGTACTGGACGAGGCCGGTAACACTGTGACGGCCGCGCGCAACGGCGCCGACGGTACGGTGAACTTCGGGGCCATTAAGTATGGTCTGGCCGACGTGGGCAAAACATACACCTATACCATCCGTGAGCGAAATGCCGGAGCCGCGGGCTACACCTATTCCGATGCCGCCGCCAAGGCCAAGGTCTCGGTGACCGACAACGGTGACGGCACGCTTGCGTGCGACGTCTCCTACTGGGATGGTTCTTCGTGGGATGGTTCTGCGCCGACGTTCACCAACGCATACCATGCGTCAGGAGCTGTCGACCTCAAGGCATGGAAGACGCTCGAAGGCCGCGACCTCAAGGACAATGAATTCACCTTTAAGCTGGAGAAGCTGACGGGTGAGGGCGACAGCGAGCAGGCCGAAGCGGTCGGCACTGCCACCAACTCGGCCGACGGCAAGATCGTCTTTAGCCATGAGAGCATCCAGGCGCTGCAGTTTACCGAGGCGGACGCCGGCAAGACCTATCGCTTCCGCGTGAGCGAGGTTGTGCCCGCGGGCGAAGATGCCGATCCCACGGTGGACTACGACAGCCAGAGCTCGTTCGTCTATACCGTGAAGCTGGTGGACAACGGCGACGGCACGCTGGGTTTTGACGTAAGCTCCGATGCCAAGCCGGTCTTTAAGAACAAACTCAAAGACGGTAAGCTGCGCATCGCTAAGACGATGGCAGGCGACAATCCCGATCCCAACAAGGAGTTCACGTTCCGCGTGCAGCTCACCGGCAAGAACCTGCCCGAGGACGGCTCGTATTCCTTTAAGCGCGAGGCCTATACCGGCGAGGGCGACGCCGCGGACGAGGCGGCGACTGCCGCCGCCTCGTCGAGCGAACCTCCTGCCGCAGAAATGGTTTTGAGCTCGGACGGACGGTCACTGAGCACCCTCCCGGGCGCAGCTGCCGTTGCGGCAAAGCCTGTTGAAGCATCCGCGAGTGCGGTTGAGCCGCTCGGGGCGCAACTTGCCGCCGCCGGCACTAACAATGAAGTCGGTGAGGCTGCCGAATCCGAGCAGGCTTCTGCAGGAGTGGGCGATTCATCCACGAATATGTCAAAGGCACCCACAAGGGCAAGGGCAAAAGCAAAGGCGGCTGCCGCCGAGGACCCCAATATCAAGAAATGGTACGGAGAATTCAAAAACGGCCTCTACAAGGACAAAAAGGTAACGCTGCCTGGCGCTTCGGTGCACGGCGCGATCAAGGATCTCGGCTGGGTGACTTACAACCAATGGTACCTCTACGAAGACGGCACCATGCGCGTGCGCGCGGGCATGTTTGCGTTTGAGTGGTCTGAATTGATGGAGCAGGTGCGCGAGACGGGCGCCAAGTACCTTGAGCTCGAGGATGGGTGCAAGGCAAGCAGCTGCTGGAACATGTACCCTTTGCAGGGGGTGAGCCTCATCTCAATCGTGGGGTCCTTGTCAACTTCCGGCGTGACGGACATGAGCAACATGTTCGGCATGTTCGACGGCTACTCGGGCCCGACGTACCTTTACCTCTCCGGCCTCGACACCTCGAGCGTGAGGGACATGCGCAACATGTTCCGCGGCTGTTCGGGCCTGACGTCCCTCGACCTCTCCGACCTCGACACCTCGAGCGTGAGGGACATGCGCAACATGTTCGAGGACTGCTCGGGCCTGACGTCCCTCGACCTCTCCGGCTGGAACACCTCCAAGGTAAGCTCTGAGGTAAACTCTGCGTTG
>CAUAJK010000066.1:0-5880 GCA_958429345.1 uncultured Collinsella sp.
AACTCCGGCGCCATCAACTGCATCTGGAACGGCTTTACCATGGAGGGCCGCGAGGACGACTACACGTTCTCCGAGCCGTACATGCTCAACGAGCAGGTGCTGGTGGTAAAGAAGGATGCGGGCATCAAGAGCTGGGACGATCTTGCCGGCAAGACCGTGATTACCCAGACCGATTCCGCTGCGCAGGATGTGCTCGAGGGTGACCAGAAGGATCTGGCGGCGACGTTTGCCACGCTCGACACGATCGGCGAGTACAACACGGCCTTTATGCAGCTCGAGAGCGGCGCGGTCGATGCCGTGGCTTGCGACCTTTCGATTGCCCAGTATCAGCTTGCCGCCAAGCCCGATGCCTATACGCAGCTCGACAAGCCGCTGTCCAGCGAGCACTACGCCGTTGGCTTTAAAAAGAGCGATACCAAGTCCGCCGATGCCGTGACCGAGTCGCTCAAGGCGCTCTACGAGGACGGTACGGTTAAGGACCTGTGCGACAAGTATGCGGATTACGGTCTTTCCTTCGACAACTGGGTTCTGAAATAGCGGCTTTCCCAGGCACCCGATTTTGCCGTTCAAACCGTCGCTTGCGTACATTTAGTACGCGGCGCTCCTCTTTCACGGCAAACTCGAGCACCTGGAAAACCCGCTTTAGCATTGGGTCTGCTGTTCTGTTGTTGCGAAAGAGAGCTTAGGTTGTCTATTCAGGTCATGATGCAGATGCTTGGCCAGGGATTCTTGGTCAGTTTGCAGCTGTTTGTACTGACGCTGCTCGGGTCGATTCCGCTGGGAATTCCCGTGGCGTTTATGCGCATGAGCAAAATTGCGCCGCTCCGCTGGATTGCGCGCATCTATATCTCGGTTATGCGCGGCACGCCGCTCATGCTGCAGATGTTTGCCATCTACTTTGCCCCGTACTACGTGTTCGGCATTTCGCTCACGCCCGATTCCAAGTGGACGGCGTGCGTCGTAGCGTTCATCATCAACTACGCCGGTTACTTTGCCGAGATCTATCGCTCGGGCCTGCAGTCCATTCCGCGCGGTCAATACGAGGCCGCCGAGGTGCTGGGCTACTCGCGCCTGCAGACGTTTTTGTACATTGTGATGCCGCAGGTTGCCAAGCGTATTCTGCCGGCGATGGGCAACGAGATCATCACGCTGGTCAAGGACACGTCGCTGGCGTTTGCCATCGGCGTGGGGGAGATGTTCTCGACGGCCAAGGCGCTGGTCGCCTCGCAAGTGAGCATGGTGCCGTTTGCGATTGCGGCGTTGATCTACTGGGTCTTTAACTTTGTGGTCGAGATGCTGCTGGGCGCCGCCGAAAAGAAGCTGGACTATTATCATGACTAACTCGGTGATGAAAATCGAAAGCGCGCGCAAGGCGTTTGGCGGCAATGAGGTGCTCAAGGATATCTCGCTTGAGGTGAAGCGTGGCGAGGTCGTGGCGATTATCGGACCTTCGGGTGGCGGTAAGTCCACGCTGCTGCGGTGTGCCACGCTGCTCGAGACACTCGACGGCGGCTCGCTTTCGTTTGGCGACCTTGCCGTTGCGACGGATGCGGGTTCGGGCGCGGTCTATGCGAAGGGCGATGTGCCCAAGCGGGCACGCTCGCGATTCGGCCTGGTGTTCCAGAATTACAACCTGTTCCCGCACTATACCGTGATGAAAAACCTCATCGACGCGCCGATCCGCGTGCTTAAGCGCCCGCGCGAACAGGCGGAAGCTCGTGCGCGCGAGTTGATCGCGCAGATGGGGCTTACGGGCAACGAGAACAAGGTGCCATGTGAGCTTTCGGGCGGCCAGCAACAGCGTGTGAGTATCGCCCGCGCCTTGGCGCTCGACCCGGAGATCCTGTTCTTTGACGAGCCGACCTCGGCGCTCGATCCCGAGCTGACGGCCGAGGTGCTGCGTGTCATTAAAGACCTTGCCGCGCAGAATATGACGATGGTGATTGTGACCCACGCAATGCAGTTTGCGCGCGATGTTGCCGACCGCGTGGTCTTTATGGATGGCGGCCGCATTGTCGAGGAGGGTCCTGCCGAGCAGGTCATCGACCATCCGCGTGAGCAGCGCACCCGTGAGTTCTTGAGCCGTATCGAGGGATAGGCTCAGGTATTTACTCAACATTAATTGAGGCGAAGCCGCCGCAGGTCTTACGGTCTGTGGCGGCTTTTTGTTTGCATCGACGGGGCTCAATAATCGCCTCACAAGCTTGTCTCTTCCTCTCGCCGCCTGTATTCATACGTGTGCCGAAAGGTGTGCATGGACGGTCGCCCGTGAGGGTAGGGTGGTGACATAGGACATTTGGAGGGTGAGTCGGCTCGGCTGCCGACCATGCTGCTCCCGGGATGGCACCGACCGCGAACTCTCCCCGTTGGCGTCGCGCAATGCGCGCGGCCCTGCAAGGAGGTCATCATGGGTGCTCCCAAGACCGGCAATGTAAGGAACGTGGTGCTCGTAGGCCAAGGCGGGGTGGGCAAGACTTCACTCGCCGAGGCCATGCTCCACCTTTCTGGCAAGACAGCCCGCCTGGGCGGCCACGACGGCACCAAGCCCACGCTCGACTATGACCCTGAAGAGGTCAAGCGTGCGTTTTCCATCTCGACGACCATCGCGCCGATCGATTGGAAGGGCGCCCGCATCAACGTGCTCGATGCCCCGTGCTACCCCGATTTTATCGGCGACGCCTTTGCCGCGATGAGCGTCTGCGAGACGGCTCTGTTTGTGGTCGATGCCGAGGCCGGTCCACAGCCTACGACGGTTAAGCTCTGGTATGCCGCCGAGGACCTGCGCCTGGCGCGTGCGGTGTTCGTAAACCGCCTGTCGCGCTCCGAGGCCAGCTTTGCGACCACGATGGACCTGCTGCAGGAGCGCTTTGGCACGCGCCTAGGCGCCGTGACCCTTCCCTGGGGCGAGGGCGAGGACTTTGACGGCATCATCGACCTGGTGCGCATGAAGGCACGCCACTGCAACGGCACCGAAGCCATTGAGTCGGAGATTCCCGAGGAGTATCGTGCCCAGGCCGAGGAGGCCCATGACCATCTGTGCGAGTTGGTGGCCGAGGCCGACGATGAGCTGATGATGAAGTACTTGGAAGGCGAGGAGACGCTGACGCAGGAGGAGCTTGAAGGCCTGCTGTCGAAGGCGATTGCCGAGCGTATCTTTGTGCCGGTCTTTGCGGGCGATTGCATTAAGGAGCAGGGCGTCAACTCGCTGATGGACGACATCGCCACATACTTCCCGGCGCCGACGGACTACGGCGAGATGCCGCTCATCGACGGTGATTCGCTCAAAATCTCGAGTGACGATGACCGCCCGGTGGCGTTTGTGTTTAAGACCCTGGCCGATCCGCAGCAGGGTCGCATCAGCTTTATCAAGGTGCTGACGGGCACGCTTGAGCCGGGTCTTGAGCTGATCAACGCGCGTACCCGCAAGGGCGACCGTCTGGCTCACCTGTATGTGATGTGCGGCCGCGACATGACCGAGGTCGGTCACGCCTATGCCGGCGACATTATCGTGGCACCCAAGCTGGCGGCCGAGACGGGCGATACGCTCTCGATTACCGGCAAGGTCGAGGCTGCGGCGTTTAAGTTCCCCAACTCGCAGTACCGCATTGCCATCGAGGCCGAGAATCGCGGCGACGAAGAGAAGCTCTACACGTTTATCGAGAAGGCCTGCAAGGCCGATCCGACCATGAGCATCGACCGCGACGAGGAGACCGGCCAGACCATTATCTCCGCCGTTGGTGAGGCGCAGGTTTCGGTGTTGCTTAACCGTTTGGAGGATCGCACCAAGGTCGTGGCCAAGAGCGTGCCGATCCGCATTCCGTATCGCGAGACCATCCGCCGCACGGCGAGCGCCCAGGGTCGCCACAAGAAGCAGACCGGCGGTGCCGGCCAGTATGGCGACTGCTGGCTGCGCGTTGAGCCGCTCATTGGGCCCGACGGCACGAGCGACGGCTACGAGTTTGTGGATGAAGTCGTGGGTGGTCGCATCCCGCGCTCGCTCATCCCCGCCGTGGACAAGGGTGTCCAGGAGACCATGAAGGACGGTATTATTGCCGGCTATCCGCTCACGGGCATTCGCGTGGCTGTGTACGACGGCTCGTATCACAGCGTCGACTCCAACGAGATGGCGTTCCGCGCGGCGGCTCGCATCGGCCTGCGCAAGGCATGTGCCGATGCCGACCCAGTGGTGCTGGAGCCCATCGAGGAAATCACGGTGACTATCCCCGAGAGCTACGCCGGCGCCGTGATGGGTGACATCTCGGCATCGCGCGGTCGCGTGACGGGCATGGAGACCGATGAGCGCGGCGACACCGTGGTCATTGCCCAGGCACCTCTCGCCGAGCTGACGGATTACTCGACGCGCCTGCGCTCTATCACGCGCGGCACGGGTGACTTTACCATGAAGCCCGCTGGCTACGAGCAGGTTCCCTATAACGTTCAGGCCAAGCTGGTCGAGCGCTATGAGGAGGGTCGCGCCAAGTAGCGTGTGGCGTTGCCTGCAATGTGGACGCTGACGAAAAGGCCGCCCTGGGTAATCCAGGGCGGCCTTTTTTGATCCTATGGGGACGGAGGAAAACGAATCATTTTTGGGTTACGGGCGGTGCGGTCGGCACTAGTCTCCGGATGCCTGGTTGCGGCCGGTGGCGTAGTCGATCTGCACGTGCGGCTGCAGGTTGTAGCAGTACACGTGGAAGCAGAGGGTCTTGCCGTGGTCCTCGACCGATTGCGCCTCAAGGCGCACGCCGCGGCAGACAAGTTCCTCTTCGTTATACATGGGTGTGACGCGATAGAGCACGTGGTTGCCCGTCTCGCGGATGTAGCCGAGAATCTGCTCCTCAAACGGCAGCATGCCTGTCTCGTTGAGATAACGCGTGCCGGTGAGGAGATTCTTGCGGTTGGCGTTTTCGCCGCAGAGCGACCAGGCGATGAGATGGCAGCGGTTGTAGAGGCTCTGGCCCGGAATAAAGTCGTAGCGCTGCTGGCGCCATCCAGCGGGATGGATACGCGAGATATCGCCGCGCTCGCCTTGACCGAGTGATTCGGGGCCCACGCAGGCGAGCGCTTTGCGGGTGCGGCCCAGGCTGTCAAGCTTGGAGAACTTCTTAAAGCAACCCTCTTCTGTAGCGCGTTCGTATTCATCGAGCGTGAATGATGGTGTGCCGAGCGGGTGCGTGCTGTCGGCGCGCAGGGCAACGTAGGGGTTGCCGGCGTAGTCGGGAATGCTGCTGAGATAAACACCGCGGGCGCGGTTGAGGTCGGGGTTTTCGACCTCGTCGATGGGGGTGGCGGCGCTGTCCGCGGAAGCGCCATCGCCGGTGTCGGTTGCGGCGGAATCGGAGCCATCGCCAGAGTCCTGGCTGTTTTGAGGGTCCGGGGGGCTCGCCGTTCCCGATTCGAGCCGGGCAACCAGGTCTGCCTCGTCGTCGGTGCGGCTGGGGCTCTCGTTTTGTTTTTCGGCCAGAGCCGCCGCTTGCTCATCGCTTTGCGGCGACAGCAGCTTGGGCGCCCCGTCAAGCGATCCCGTAAACAGCGCAAACCCTAGCACCACGGCGGTGCCGATGGAAAGTATTTGCTTGTAGGCGGGCTTGCGCGACATTGAGGCTCCTGGATGGACGGTTGGGAATCTACCAGTCTAGCAGGAGCCGGCAAGGGCCGTTCTGTCGAACAAATACTTAAGATTTGAGACAAACGCTACTGATTCATTTGTCTCATATGGAGCTGCGGCAGTTGTTGATGTGGGGCTATTCGGCGTTTCCCCAGATAAAACCTACCAAAATAAACCTGTTCCTTTTTGGCAGGTTAATCGGGGACTATTTCACCGCAACTTAGGGCTCTTCGGGGGTTTGTGTGGGTTAGCCGCCCGGTAAAAGTGCCCGCCTA
>CAUAJK010000067.1:0-5832 GCA_958429345.1 uncultured Collinsella sp.
AAGAGCATCGGGTAGGCGGAGGACTCCATACAGGGTTCCTTTCGTTTGAGCCGCTGGGCGGCAGTTGCTAACGTACTTATCGTATCAGCAACCGCCGCATTCGCAGTCAAACATACCCAAACGCCGGTCGGCTAATGAATACCGCGGCCCAAGTCTTCGGCGATTTTGTCCACGCCCTTAAGTGCGGCGCACGTCTTTTTGTTGGAGCAATGCCCCGTGCAAACGCCACCCTGAGCGCAGTCAGCGCAGGTGCCCTTGCGGTAGATGCGCACGCATACCGCGACAAACGCAATACCGATAACAGCCAGTACAACAATATCGATAGGTGCCATAGCAAGCCTCCTCTAGTTAACCACCACTTACTTTACCCCATTCTCCACCTACCAAAAAGGGACAGGTTTATTTTGGTCGATTTTATCTGCGGAAACGCCACATCTCCCCCACCAAAAAGCCCGAGTGTCGCTGAGACACCCGGGCTCGTGGAAAGGGGTTAATCCTTATTCTGACTTAAGCGGAAACTGTGGCGGAAGCAGTGTTGGTCTCGTCCTCGTCGGTCCATGCATGTTTGGGCATGGGGCGGAAGATCTGGAAGAGCATCGCAACGAGCAGCACAATGGCCACAACCGTCCAGATACCAAACTGCCCCAGAACAAGCAAGTTGTAGAACTGGTTGATGAACAGGCCGATGACCCAAGCAAAGGCGCACTCGTAGCCGAGGGCAATCGCGGTCCATTTGCCGGAGTCCATCTGGTTGCGGATGGTACCAATGGCGGCAAAGCACGGAGCGCACAGCAGGTTGAACGCGCCAAAGGCGACGCAGGCGCCCATGGTGGGGAACATAGCGGCAAACGCGGTCCACAGGCTCGGGTCGGTCTCGCCCGCATCGGCGACGGACAGCAGCGAGCCGGCGGTGGCAACGACGTTCTCCTTAGCGACAAGGCCAGAGAAAGTCAGCGCAGCTGCCTGCCAGGTGCTAAAGCCGAGCGGGGCGAAGATCCAGGCAACCAGGTTGCCCAGCATGGCGAGCACGGAGTAGTCCATATACTCCTCGGGGATGCCGTCCATCGCAGGCAGGAAGCCAAAGGCACCGTTATAGCTACCAAAGTTGGAGAGGAACCAAACGACGACGGTGGACGCGAAGATAATCGTGCCGGCCTTCTTGATAAAGGCCCAGCAGCGCTCCCACACGTGCAGCGCCCAAGAGCGGATCGCCGGGAAGTGGTAGGCAGGGAGCTCCATAACGAACGGCGTCGGGCGACCGGCGAAGAGCTTGGTTTTCTTGAGCATGAGGCCCGAGGCGATGACGGCAAAGACGCCCAGGAAGTAGAAGAGCGGGCTGATCCACTTCGCGGTGGTGGAAGAATCGCCGATGATGGAGCCCATGAGCAGGGCGATGATCGGCAGCTTGGCGCCGCAGGGAATGAACGTGGTGGTCATGACCGTCATGCGGCGGTCCTTCTCGTTCTCGATGGTCTTGGTGGCCATGACGCCGGGGACACCGCAGCCCGAGGACACGAGCATGGGGATAAAGGACTTACCGGACAGGCCAAAGCGGCGAAACACGCGGTCCATGATGAAGGCGACGCGGGCCATATAGCCGCAGTCCTCCAGGAAGGACAGCATCACAAAGAGCAGGAACATCTGCGGCACAAAGCCGAAGATGGCGCCCAGGCCGGCGACGATGCCGTCGCAGACCAGCGAATCGACCAGGCCACCGTCCTCGGTGCCGCCCGCCACAAGGGCGTCGTGCACCACGGTGGTGATACCCGGGACATAGGGGCCGTACTGCGCCGGGTCGACCGAGTCGGCATCGTCGCCCGCAGCCTCGACAGCTGCGTCGTAGGCGTCGCGACCCTGGCCGAGCACATACCAGCCGTCGGTGCCGAAGAGCTGGTCGTTGGTGAAGTCGGTCACCGTGCCGCCCAAGGTGGAAACGGCGATGTAGTACACGCAGAACATGATGACGACAAAGATCGGCAAGCCCAGGATACGGTTGGTAACCACGCGGTCGATCTTCTCGGAAGTGCTCATCTTGGCCGGGGCCTTGGTGAGGCACTCATCGATGATGTGCGCGATGACGCCATAGCGCTCACCGGTGATGATGGACTCGGCGTCGTCGTCGCAGTCCTGCTCGCACTGGGCGACCAGCTCCTCCACGCGAGCGGCCTTCTCCTTGGTGAGGTTGATGAGTTTGCAGGCGTCTGCATCACGCTCGAACAGCTTGACGGCGTAATAGCGGCGCTTGTTGGCGGGAACGCTTGCCGGCAGATTGTTCTCGATGTGCGTCAGAACGTCCTCGATGGAGGAGTCGAACTTGTGCTCCGGCACCTGTCCCTTGGAAGCAGCGGACTTTTTGACCTGCTCGAAGAGCTCCTTGATGCCCTTGTTCTTAAGAGCCGAAATCATCATGACCGGGCAGCCGAGCTTCTTGGAGAGTTTGTTCGTGTCGATCTTGTCGCCGTTCTTCTCGACCAAGTCGGCCATGTTGAGGGCAACGACCACGGGCAGGCCGGTCTCGATAACCTGAAGCGCCAGGTACAGGTTGCGCTCAAGGTTGGTGGCATCGACAACCTGGACGACCACATCGGGCTCGCCGCTCATGAGGTAGTCGCGCGAGCATTGCTCCTCGGGGCTGTAGGGGGAAAGCGAGTAGATGCCGGGGAGGTCCGTGATGGTAACGTTCTTGTCGCTTAGGAGCTTGGCCTCCTTTTTCTCAACCGTGACGCCGGGCCAGTTGCCAACGTAGCCGTTGGCGCCGGTGATCAGGTTGAAAAGCGTGGTCTTGCCGCAGTTGGGGTTACCCGCCAGCGCGACATGGATCTGAGAATCCGCCATTCAATCCTTCTTCCTTGTGTGCCTGCGCTGCTTTCTCCGCGCAGGCTGGATAATGTGCTTTAAAGTTGCTGCATTAAGTTAGAAAAACCTAACTTTATCTGCAGAAATATACACCGGAGCCCTTACTGGACCTCGACGACGGCTGCCTCTTCCTTGCGAATGGAAAGCTCGTAGCCGCGCACGTTGATCTCGATCGGATCACCGAGCGGTGCAACCTTCACGACCTTGAACGAAGTGCCCTTGATGAGCCCCAGGTCCATAAGGTGGCGGCGAAGCGCACCCTCACCGTGAAGCTTGACGATGGTAGAGCTCTCGCCCACCTTAACGTCACCCAACGTCTTCATCCTCTTGTCCCCCTTTCGGTTTTTATGAAATGCTGCTGACTAACCGACGGTCATGATGTGCATGGCAACCTTGGAATCGATGCCAAAGCGTGCGCCCAGCACCGTGACGATGATATTGGCACCACTCGAGCTCACCACGTGGATTTCGTTGCCCTCGACAAAGCCGAGGTCCTTGAGGTGGTGTTTCATGTCCTCATTGCCCTTTACACGAGACACGCGCACGGTTTCGCCCGCTTTTACCATCGAAAGCGGCATGGCCGGCATCTGCGGTCCGCAAGACATGAGTTGCTCCTAACGTCAGTTCGTCCTCAACATCGACGCGTAAAAAGTTAACCACGTCTATGTTCGCTATAGTAAACTAGCACGTGGTTAACTTTTTGGAAAGGGTCCCCATTCAGATTTCGAAAAAGTTTCCTATACGAAACAAAAAGGCGCGGCAAAGGACCATCCTTTACCGCGCCCTATCATGCTTAGAGCGAGAGATTTCTGATCGATGTGACACAGGAGGCCTCATCCACGCCCGAAACACGAAAGACGACGCTCTCGCCGCACTCACCATAGAGGGCCATGAGCCCCATGACATCGCGGCCATCCGTGTGGCGATCGCCGATGCTGACTGACACGTCGCTACGATGCTTGGCAATGATGTCATAGAGCAGCGCAACCGGGCGGGCATGCAATCCCAACGGATCTTTAATCGTCTTTGTAAACTCGACCATGTCCCCTCCCGCGACATCGCACATCGGCCGGCAAAACCCAGCCATGTGGTAGTTATTGTAGCGTTAGATGCTTGTTGAGGGTGGGACGGAAACCGCATCCCATTTCGAGCGTCAATGATGGGACACAGTTTCCGCCAGAAGGCTCAACCGGAAAGTGCGTCCCATTATTTGGCTGGATTCTGGGTCGCAGTTTCCAAAAGGACCCTGTTTGGGAAACTGCGACCCGTTTTGGGCGCAAATTCCGGGTCGCAGTTTCCGCGACGTCCAGTCAACCTATGCCCTCGCAACGCCCGCGCATAAAAAACGAGGGAAGGCACACGTCCTTCCCTCGTTGCAAGCAATAAGTAGCCGCTCGCCTACATCAGGCGCAGGCTGACGTCCTTGAGCTGGGCACCACTAACGGCACTCGGGGCGCCCGACATGAGGTCGGAGCCGCTGGCCGTCTTGGGGAACGCCATGACGTCGCGGATGGAGTCAGAGCCGGTAAGCAGCATACACACGCGGTCCAGGCCCAGAGCAAAACCGCCCATCGGGGGCGCACCAAACTTGAGCGCCTCCATGAGGAAGCCGAACTGCGACTCGGCGCGCTCCTCGGTAAAGCCCAGGAGCTTGAGCATGGACATCTGCATCTCGGCGTTGTGGATACGCATACCGCCGCCGCCGGCCTCAAAGCCGTCCATGACAAAGTCGTAGGTGCAAGAACCGGCTGCCAACGGGTCGGCCTCGATCTTGGCGATGTCGGTCTCGGTCGGTAGGGTGAAGGGCTGGTGCTCGGCGGCATAGGCCTTACGGTCCTCATCCCAGTGGAACAGCGGGAAGTTGACGACCCACAGGAAGTCGTGGCCCTCGCGCTTGATCTCGAGCGCGTTGGCCATGTGGGAACGCATGCCGCCCAGGATCTCGTCAGAGAGCAGGCGCGGGCCGGCGGCAAACATCACAAGGTCGCCGGGCTCGACGTCCATGCGCTTGCGCAGGGCTGCCATCTCCTCGTCCGAGAAGAACTTGACGATGGGGCTGTTGATGGAGCCGTCCTCGCGGAAGGCGATCCAGGCCAGACCCTTGGCGCCAAACGTGGAAGCCACGCCGGCAAGCTTATCGATCTTGGCACGTGCCCAGGCACCGGCACCCTTGGCGTTGATGGCCTTGACGACGGAGCCCTCCTCGTTTGCGGCGGTCGCAAAGACCTTGAACTTGGAGTTGGCAAAGATGTCGGTCAGGTCGACCAGGTGCATGCCATAGCGGGTATCGGGCTTGTCGGAGCCATAGGTGTCCATGGCCTCCCAGTAGTCCATGCGACGCAGCGGCGTGGGCATCTCGACGCCCATGCGGCCGAAGGCATCGGCCAGGACCTCCTCGAGCGCGCTCATGACGTCGTTCTGGTCCACGAAGGACATCTCGATATCGACCTGGGTGAACTCGGGCTGGCGGTCGGCACGCAGGTCCTCGTCGCGGAAGCACTTGGCAACCTGATAGTAGCGCTCGACGCCACCGACCATGAGCAGCTGCTTCAGGAGCTGCGGGGACTGCGGTAGAGCGTAGAAGTTGCCCGGCTGAATACGGCTGGGAACGATGAAGTCGCGGGCGCCCTCGGGCGTGGACTTAAACAGGGAGGGCGTCTCGACCTCCATGAACTCACGGTTGTGCAGCGCCTCGCGAATGGCAAAGGTAAAGTCGGAGCGCAGCTTGAGGTTGGCCATCATCTCGGGACGGCGGAGGTCCAGATAGCGATAGCGCAGACGAGTGTCCTCGCTCGTCTCGATGCCGTCCTCGATCTGGAACGGCGGGGTGACGGACGTGTTGAGCACCTCAGCGTGGTCGGTCAGGACCTCGATCTCGCCGGTCGCGAGCTTGGTGTTAGTGGTCTCCTCACCACGAGCGCGCACGACGCCGTGGATCTTGATGGGCCACTCGGGACGCATGGTCTCGGCGATCTT
>CAUAJK010000068.1:0-5515 GCA_958429345.1 uncultured Collinsella sp.
GTTGAGCTGGTTGACCTCGGATGCACCGGGGTCGTAGTCCACCGCGACGATGTTGCTCTCGGGATGCTGACGGCGCAGCTCCTTGATCACAGCCTTACCTACCACGTGGTTGGGCAGGCACGCGAAGGGCTGCGTGCAGATGATGTTGGGCGCACCGTGGTCAATCAGGTCGAGCATCTCGGCCGTGAGCAGCCAGCCCTCGCCCATGTTGTTGCACACCGAAAGCACCGTGCGGGCCTTGTCGGCCATGGTGCCGATGCGCTCGGGCGCCTCAAAGCGGCGGGACTTCTCGAGCATCTCCTCCACCGGCGTGCGCATCCAGTCCACGAGCTTGATGAGCGCCTGCATGCCCGCACGCGTTGTAGCAGAGCTACCCAGCTCGTCCTTCTGTAGCTCGGCGTTGCTCATGGAGTACAGGAAGAAGTCGAGCAGGCCCGGCACCACTGCCTCGCAGCCCTCGCGCTCGATAACGTCGACCACGTGGTTGTTGGCCGTAGGGTGGAACTTGACCAAGATCTCACCGACCACGCCCACGCGGGGCTTGGCGCCCTCGCCCACAAGCGGCATGGTGTCGAACGCGCGGATGGCCTCGCGGCACAGCTTGGTGTAGTTGTGGCGGTTAAACTTGGGCGCCAGCTTGCGGGCGCGCGCCATGTACTCCTCGTAGAGCGCATTGGCGGCACCGGGCGTGGCCTCGTACGGGCGGCAGCGATAGAGCATCTGCATCATCACGTCGCCAAAGAGCACCGCGTAGACTGCCTGCTTAAGCAGCGCCGGCGTAATCTTAAAGCCAGGGTTGTCCTCGCCGAGCGCCACGGCCGAAAGCGAGATCACCGGAATCTCGGGGTGACCGCTCTCGCGCAGGGCCTTGCGGATGAGTGCGATGTAGTTGGTGGCACGGCAGCCGCCGCCGGTCTGGCTGATAACCACGGCGGTCTTGGACAGGTCGTACCGACCGCTCTCGATGGCCTCCATAATCTGGCCCGTCACCAGGATCGACGGATAGCAGATGTCGTTGTTCACATAGCGCAGGCCAGCCTCGACGGCATCGTGATCAGTCGAGGGCAGCAGCTCCAAGTTGTAGCCGGCACCGCGGAACACCTCTTTGACCAGGTCAAAGTGGATCGGCGCCATCTGCGGGCACAGGATGGTGTAGCCCTCCTCGCGCATCTGCTCGGTGAAGGGCACCTTGAGCCACGCGGTCGAAGCACTCTCGCGCTGCGCCTCGAACGTGTACTTGCGGCTCGCGAACGCGGGGGCATCCGTGGAGGGCGCCACCGGCGCGGCATCGCCCTGCTCGTAGGCCTCGCCCGCGGCCGTGGCCTCGGCCAAGCGCTCGGCCTCCTGGTCCTTAAGCGCGGCCATGAGCGAGCGAATACGGATGCGCGCGGCACCCAGGTTGGACACCTCGTCGATCTTGAGCACGGTGTAGATCTTGCCGCTGGCCTCCAGAATCTCCTGCACCTGGTCGGTGGTCAGAGCGTCCAAGCCGCAGCCGAAAGAGTTGAGCTGGATCAGGTCCAGATCGTTGCGCATCGTCACAAAACGGGCGACGGCGTACAGGCGGCTGTGGTACATCCACTGGTCAACGACGCGAATCGGACGCTCGGGCTTCACGAGATGCGCGAGCGAATCCTCGGTAAAGACCGCAAAGCCAAAGCTCGAGATCAGCTCGGGCAGGGCATGGTTGATCTCGGGGTCGTTGTGGTAGGGGCGGCCGGCGAGCACGATGCCGTGACCGCCGTGGTCCTCGACCCACTTAAGAGCCTCCTCGCCCATGGTCTGAATGTCCTCGTGGAAACGCGCATCGGCCTCAAAAGCAGCGTTGACGGCGGCATCGACCTCGGAGCGCGTGATCTTGGGACCGCGCACGCGACCGCGACCGGCCTCGGCATCGGCCACGCGGTCGACGGCGAGCACCTGGTACAGACGGCGCTTGAGCTCGGTCTTATCGTGATAGGGCACAAACGGGTACAGGAACTCGATGTTTTGCTCGCGGATCTCGTCGATGTTGAGTGCCAACGCCGTGGGGTAGCTCATGACGATGGGGCAGTTATAGCAGTTGCCAGCCGTCGGATCCTCCTTGCGCTCCCAGCGCACGCACGGCATCCAAATGAAGTCGACATCGCGGTCGATAAGGTTCATCACGTGGCCGTGGCTCATCTTGGCCGGATAGCACACGCTCTCGGACGGCATGGACTCGATGCCCGCCTGGTAGGTCTTTTTGCTCGACTGGTCGGACAGCTGCACGCTAAAGCCCAGGCGCGTAAAGAACGCGTGCCAGAAGGGGTAGTTCTCGTACATGTTGAGTGCGCGCGGGATACCCACGGTACCGCGCGGGGCCTCGTCGGGACTCAGGACCTCGCGGTTAAAGAGCAGCTCGTTTTTCTTTTTGAAGAGGTTGGGGGCCTCGGTCTTCTGCTTTTTGTGGCCGGCGCCCTTCTCGCAGCGGTTACCGGTAATGAAGCGCCTGCCGCCGCCAAAATCGTTGACGGTGAGCTGGCAGTTGTTGGAGCAACGGCCGCAGCGGACATGCTTTTGCGTCACGGTAAGGTGCGCGATGTCCTCAGCCGAAAGGATGGTCGAGGTGCCGTCAGCGCCGGCGCGATCGCGGGCGAGCAGGGCAGCACCATAGGCACCCATGCAGCCGGCGATGTCGGGACGCACGGCGTGGACGCCGGTGAGCTGCTCAAACGCGCGCAGCGTGGCATCGGACATAAAGGTGCCGCCTTGGACGATCACCTGGCTGCCGATCTCCTTGGGGTCGCGCAGCTTAATGACCTTGAACAGGGCATTCTTGATGACGGAATAGGACAGGCCGGCCGCGATGTCGCCCACCGTGGCGCCTTCCTTTTGCGCCTGCTTGACGCGCGAGTTCATAAAGACCGTGCAGCGACTGCCCAGGTCGACGGGGGCCTTAGCATGGATGGCGGCATCGGCGAACGCGCGCACGTCCATGTTCATAGACACGGCGAAGCTCTCGATAAAGCTGCCGCAGCCCGACGAGCAGGCCTCGTTGAGCATGATGTGCTCGATAACGCCGTCCTTGACGCGCAGACACTTCATGTCCTGGCCGCCAATGTCCAGGATGAACTCGACGCCGGGCAGGAACGCCTTGGCGCCGCGCAGGTGCGCGACGGTCTCAATCTCGCCGGAGTCGGCCTTGAGGGCCTCGATGAGCAGCGCCTCGCCGTAGCCCGTGGTGGTCACGTGGCCAATGGTGCAGCCGGCGGGGATGTGGTTGTAGAAATCGGCCATGATGACCTTGGCCGTGCCCAGGATGTCGCCGTTGTTGTTGCCGTACCAGGTGTGCAGCAGCTGACCGTCCTCGCCCACGAGCGCGGCCTTCATGGTGGTGGAGCCGGCGTCGATGCCGATGAACACGCGGCCGGTGTAGCCGTCGAGCTTGCCCTTGGGGACGACTTCCTGGTCGTGGCGGGTCTTGAACTCGGCAAAGTCCTCGTCGTTGGCAAAGAGCGGATCCAGACGCTCGACCTCGGCACCTTGTGTGTCACCTAGAGCATCGATGGCCTCGATGAGCTGCGGGAATGTGCTGAGCTTGTTGGACTCGTGCGCCATGGCGGCACCGCTCGCCACAAACAGGTGAGCGTTTTGGGGCACGATACGGTGCCCCTCGTCCAGATTGAGCGTGAGGTAGAAGCGGTGGCGCAGCTCGGAGAGATACTGCAGCGGGCCGCCCAGGAAGGCGACGTTGCCGCGGATGGGACGGCCGCACGCCAGGCCCGAGATGGTCTGGGTCACGACAGCCTGGAAGATGGAGGCGGCGACGTCCTCGGGGCGGGCGCCTTCGTTAAGCAGCGGCTGGACGTCGGTCTTGGCAAAGACGCCGCAGCGGCTGGCAATGGGATAGATGGTGGTGGCGTTGGCCGCGAGCTCGTTGAGGCCGCTGGCGTCGGTGTGCAGCAGGGTTGCCATCTGGTCGATGAACGCACCCGTGCCGCCGGCGCAGGTGCCGTTCATGCGCTGCTCGATGCCGTTATCGAAGTAGATGATCTTGGCGTCCTCGCCGCCCAGCTCGATAGCGACATCGGTGGCCGGGATGAGGGTCTCGACGGCACGCTTACTGGCGATGACCTCCTGGACAAACTCCAGGTCGAGCCACTGGGACAGCAGAAGGCCGCCCGAGCCGGTGATGGCGCAGGTCATCTGGGCCGTCGGCAGCACGGTCGCAGCGCCCTCGAACAGGTCGCGGGCGCAGGCACGGACGTCGGTGTGGTGGCGCTGGTACTTGGCGTAGACGATCTGGTTGTCGTCGTTGAGCACGGCAAGTTTAACGGTGGTGGAGCCCACGTCGATGCCCAGGTGCAGGTTGCCGTGGGCGGCCTCGGGGTTGAAGATTGCGCCTTCGGGGGCCTGGGCGGCGGCTACAGGCTCAGCGGCGGTGACGGCCTCGCTAGCGGCGGACGTCTCCCCTGCCGCGTTCTTGGCATCGGCAACCGCCTCGACAACTTTCTCGGCAGCCGCGGTCGCGGCCTTCTGCGCGGCATCCACCACGGCGGGTGCAGCCTCGCGCGCAGCAGCGACCATGCGGTCCTTGATGCCCTCAACGAGTTTGCTCATTGTCTCTCCTCTTAGTTGTTGGACTCGACGGTTGCGGTGGTGTCGACCGCGTCCTCGAGCTGCAGATTCAATAGCTTCATGCCGTATTCCGGCACGTTGATATCGATGGGTTGGCCATACAGGTCGCCGGGGCGCACAAAGGCGATAACCGTCATAATGCGCGCCATGGTCTCGGGCGATTCGGTGAGCCCACGCTCAAACCAGCGCTGAATCAGGCCGACCTCGGCACTCACGACATAGGTAACGTAGTAGTCAAAGAAGGTGCCCAGTGCCAGGCCCAAGATGCCCGTCCGTGCACGCGGCACCACGGCCTCGCGTGCGGTATCGATGATCTTTTTAATAAAGGCGGGGTCGCCGCCCGGGCCCAGCAGCGATCCGATTAAATCGCGGTTGGCCGCAAGGTAGCGCAGCAACTCAACCGAACCGGGTGCCGGCTCGAGCTCATCGATGTTGTGATAGAGATCGGGCAGCTGAGCTGCGGTGATGAGCTCAATGCGCTCACGGATCTCGGCCAGCAAGCCGTCCTCGATTTGATTGATAAAGTCGGGGATATCGCGGTAGTGCGAATAGAACGTGCGGCGCGTAAGGCCAGCGCGCTCGGTGAGCGACGCGACATTAATGCGCGAAAGGTCGCCGCTTTCGGCAAGCTCGCTGGCAAGTGCCTGGCGAAGGGCACGCTGCGAGCGAAGGGACCGGCGATCGCATTTCTCGAGCTGGGACAAACGTCCTCCTTGTTACTCAGCCTGTGCGCTATTGCACAGTGCGAGTATTATTGCACACCGTGTGCATCAACACGTAAAGGCAATATTTGGGATGTGACGAAGGGGCAGCCTCTTTGTCACATTCAGCGACCGCCTAGGTTGTGCCAGTTGTGCCTGGCTTTTAATATGAGCAGGACATTGTCAAGAGGCAAAATCGGGCCTGGCCCCAACGA
>CAUAJK010000069.1:0-5484 GCA_958429345.1 uncultured Collinsella sp.
GGCGAGGCCCTGCCCGAGCACGTCTTTGCCCACGGCTTCCTGACCGTGCGCAATGCCGAGACTGGCAAGGCCGAGAAGATGTCCAAGAGCCGCGGCAACGCCATCGCTCCGCAGGACGTTATCGACATGCTGGGCGTCGAGGGCTATCGCTACTACTTCATGACCGACGTCGTTCCCGGTACCGACGGCGCCATCAGCTTCGATCGCATGGAGCAGGTCTACAACGCCGACCTGGCCAACAGCTGGGGCAATCTGATTTCGCGTTCGCTCAACATGAGCGCAAAGTACTTTGACGGCTGCGCCCCGGCTAAACCGGCGTCTGCCGACGTGTTTGACAACCCGCTGGCAAAGATCGCCGATGGCCTGGTCGAGCGCTACATGGCCAAGATGGACGTGCTCGATTACGGCGGAGCCAAGGATGAGGTCATGGAGCTCATCCATGCCGCCAACCACTACATCGAGGACTCCGAGCCCTGGGCGCTTGCCAAGGACGAGGCCAAGGCTGACGAGCTGGCGTTCGTGATCTACAACCTGCTCGAGGCCATCCGCATTGCCGCTCACCTGCTAATGCCGCTCATGCCCCAGACTTCTGCCGAGGCCCTGCGCCGTCTGTCCTGTGAGGGCGAGGCCGCGAGCGACGACCTCAAGGGCATTTGCACTTGGGGCCTGCTTGCCGGCGGTCAGCCCGTCGAGAAGGGCGATCCGCTGTTCCCGCGTCTGGGCTAAGACGCCGCGCCATATCGGCAATTTGCTGTTTAGATGTAAGGGCATGGCCGCAACGGTCCATGCCCTTTTGTTTCAAGACGCCGCCATCATGCTAAGGAGGCAACTATGACAACTTCGCCTTTGGCAAACCCCACGGCAACAAGGGAGCTGCTGGAGGAGTTTGGCCTTGCGACCAAGCATCGCCTGGGCCAGAACTTTCTGATCGACAACCATGTGATTGAGCGCATCTGCGAGCTTTCCGAGCTCACGGGCGATGAGCGCGTGCTCGAGGTTGGCCCGGGCGTTGGTACGCTCACGCTTGCGCTGCTGCAGGAGGCGGCGTGCGTCACGTCGATCGAGGCCGACCCCGAGCTCGAGCCGGTGCTCGACGCCCATGCCGCCGACTATGCCAACTTCCGCTTTATCATGGGCGACGCGCTCAGGGTGGGCCCGGAGCAGATTGAGCAGGCTGCGGGCGGTGAGCCGACGGTGTTTGTCGCGAACCTGCCCTATAACGTGGCGGCGACGATCATCCTGCAGTTCTTCCAGACGATGCCCGCGCTCAAACGTGCCGTCGTCATGGTGCAAAAGGAGGTTGCCGATCGCATTGCCGCAGTGCCGGGCAACAAGACCTATGGCGGCTATACGGCAAAGCTCGGCCTGTATGCGCAGGTGACGGGTCGCTTTGAGGTGCCGCCGCGCTGCTTTATGCCGGCGCCGCACGTGGACTCGGCCGTCGTGCGTATCGACCGTGTTGACGGCGTGGTACCCGAAGGACTCGATTGCGAATTTGTGGCCCGCGTGATTGATGCTGCATTTGCCCAGCGCCGCAAAACTATTCGCAACTCCATGAGCGTCAACGGCTTTGCCAAGGACGTACTCGATGCCGCCTTTGAGGCTTGCGGTATCGCGCCCACTACGCGCGCCGAGACGCTCGACGTCGCCGACTTTGTGTGCCTGGCTCGGGAGCTTTCCCATGACGCTTAATGCCGAACGCGTGACGTTTACCAAGAAAAAGAAGACGGTTGCTTGTCCCGTGCCCTTGGCGCCACTTGCTGATACGCATGCACACCTGCTCTCATTTTGGGGCAAGGAAGTGCCCGAGACGCTCGTGCGTGCCAAAGCGGCGGGCATCGACCTGTTGGTGACGATCTTCGATCCCATTGCCGATAAGCGCAGCGTGACGGACTATAGCGACTGGCTGACGCGCGAGATTCTGCCGATGCAGGATATCCCGCAGATCAAGTATCTTGCCGGCGTGCATCCGTATGGCGCGCCGGACTATACCGACGACGTTCACGCACAGGTCGTTGCCGCACTCGATGACCCCTTATGCGCCGGTATTGGCGAAATCGGCCTGGACTACCACATGGACTATGACGACGATATCGCGCCGGCACCCCATAACGTGCAGATTGACTGCATGGCGCGCCAGCTCGAGCTTGCCGTGTGCCGTAACGTGCCGGTGGAGCTACATCTGCGTCACGAGGACGCGGACCAGGAGCGCACCTCGCACGTGGACGCCTACAACGTGCTTCGTGAGGTGGGCGTGCCCCAGGCCGGTTGTGTGCTGCACTGCTTTGGCGAGGACCGCGCCACGATGGAGCGCTTTGTGGAGCTGGGCTGCTATATCGCCTATGGTGGTGCGGCCACCTTTAAGCGCAACGACGACGTGCGCGAGGCATTTGCGGCAACCCCACTCGATCGAATTTTGTTCGAGACGGATTGCCCGTATATGGCTCCGGAGCCCATCCGCGGTCTTGAATGCGAGCCCGCAATGATCTCCATTACGGCAAACGCGCTGGTTAACGACCGTGTCGATTGCACAGGTGAGGACGCCGAAACAATCGCGCAAGCCGCTTGGGAAAATGCCTGCAAACTTTTTCAAAAATAGTTCTTGCGTTCGTGGTGGCGCTCCGTTATTCTAATTCCTGCACGCGGGCGTGGCGGAATTGGCAGACGCGTACGGTTCAGGTCCGTATGGGGGCAACCCCATGAAGGTTCAAGTCCTTTCGCCCGCACCATTAAATGAAAGAGCTCCCAGCAATGGGAGCTTTTTTTGTTATGGGCTCATCACAGGGACTTGAACCTGTGAAGGAGCGAGCGTAAAGAAAACGCGGAGCGTTTTTAGCGAGCTGGCGAGGACGCCGGCAGGCGGCCGAAGCCGGTGCGGATCCGCGAAGCGGATACGCGGACGTCCTTTCGCCCGCACCATTAAATGAAAGAGCTCCCAGCAATGGGAGCTTTTTTTGTTATGCACGATCTCCTTGGACGGGTATCCTAGTGCCAACGTGTGCCTATCAGAGGAGAGACCATGCTGTTGTCCGGTATCATTGCCGCCCTTACGAGCCTTTTGATTCCCATCATCATTTTGTTGCTGCTGCTTCCCAGCGCCTGCTATGTCGTTGAACAGCAGCATGCTGTGATCATCGAACGCTTAGGCAAGTTTAACCGCATCGTCAACGCGGGCTTCCACATGAAGGTGCCCGTGATCGACCGCAAGGCCGCCACGGTGAGTCTGCGCACCATGAAAAACGGTTTTGGCATCGACGTTAAGACCCAGGACAACGTGACCATCGGCCTTGAGGTCTCTGCTCAGTACCACGTGAGCTATGACATGGGCGCCGGCCCGGCGGATTCGGGCATCTACAAGAGCTACTATATGCTGCAGGAGCCCGTCGACCAGATGCGTGACTTCATCACCGACGCCCTGCGCTCTTCGATTCCCGTCTACACACTCGATGAGGTCTTTGCCAAGAAGGATGACATCGCCAAGGATGTCAACGCTACCGTTTCCGAGCAGATGGCCGCCTACGGCTTCACCCTCGTGTCGACGCTCATCACCAAAATCGCACTGCCGACCGAGGTCGAGAACTCCATGAACGACATCAACGCCGCCCAGCGCAAGCGCGCTGCGGCACAGGAGCTCGCCGAGGCCGACCGCATCAAGCGCGTCACCGAGGCGACCGCCGAGGCTGAGGCAATGGAAAAGGCGGGCGAGGGCATCGCCAACCAGCGCAAAGCCATCGCGCTGGGTATCAAAGATTCGCTCGAGATCATCCAGGAGACGGGTGTCGGCAATGACGAGGCCAACCAACTGTTCATGTTTACGCAGTGGTCCGAGATGATGACGGAGTTCGCTCGCACGGGTAAAACCTCGACGGTCGTGCTGCCGAGCGACTTCTCGCAGTCGGCCTCGATGTTCGAGCAGATGCTGACCGCCGGCAAAGTTCAAAACGATTCGAAGGAGTAGACGCGCGTGAAATACACCGTCGTTTGCGTCGGTAAGCTCAAGGAGCGCTTTTGGAAGGACGCGTGCGCTGAGTACACCAAGCGCCTAGGTGCCTATGCCAAGGTGGATATCCGCGAGGTGGCCGATATCGACCCGGCTAAGGCGGGCGGCGTGGATGCCGCGCGCGACAAGGAGGGGGCGGCAATTCTTGCTGCATTGCCGTCTCGGGCGCATGTGATCCTGCTGGCTATCGAGGGCAAGGAGCGTTCGAGTGAGGAGCTCTCGGCGCGGCTCGACGATCTTATGCTGCGTGGTAACAGCGACATCGCCTTTGTGATCGGCGGATCGGACGGCGTGAGCGATGACGTGCGCGCCCGCGCCGACGAGATGCTCAGCTTTGGACGCATTACCTTGCCGCATAACCTGGCGCGTGTGGTGCTGCTAGAGCAGATTTACCGTGCCTGCAAGATCAGTCGTGGCGAGCCGTATCACAAATAGGTCGGCAATACGAAACAATGGCGTGGGACAATACCTTTCGTTTTGAGGAATGTGTCTGAAAGGACTATGCGATATGAAGATTGGATTTGTCGGTTTTGGCAATATGGCGAGCGCCATGGCCGATGGCTGGATCGCTGCCGGTGTAGCTGCGAGCGACATGTGCGCCTGTGCGGGTCGCTACGACGCACTGGTTGAGCGCTGTGAGGCGCGTGGGATGGCCGCTTGCCACGATGCCGCCGAGGTTGTCGCCGCATCCGATATCGTGGTCGCTGCGGTCAAACCGTACATGATCGAGAAGGTATTCGCCCCGCTCAAGGATGCTCTTGCCAAAAAGGTCGTTCTGTCGGTTGCCTGGACCTGGGATAGTGCCAAGTGGGAGCAGGTCCTGCCGGGCGTCGCACATGTCTCGACGGTGCCCAACACACCGGTTTCGGTGGGCGAGGGCGTCATCGCTTGCGAGAAGGCTTCCACGCTTAGTGATGAGCAGAGCGCAGTGGTGCTTGATCTGCTTGGCAAGCTCGGTGCGGTGGTCGAGCTCGATACGAGCCTGCTGTTTGTGGGCGGCACGGTGGGTGGTTGCGCTCCGGCATTTGTCGCCATGGCAATCGAGGCCCTGGGCGATGCGGCGGTCAAGCACGGTATCCCGCGTGCCGATGCCTATCGCATTGTGAGCCAGATGGTGCTGGGTACGGCAAAGCTGCAGCTTGCAACTGGCCAGCATCCTGCGGCGATGAAGGATGCCGTATGCTCGCCCGGTGGCGCCACCATCAAGGGCGTCGTTGCGCTCGAGGACGCCGGCATGCGCAGCGCCCTGGTCAAGGCAATTGACGCAACTCTCCAATAAAACCGACCAAAAAAGACAGGTTTATTTTGGCAGGTTTTTCCTGCGGTTTTGTCACATGTACGAAAAGCGCCCCGCAACTGGCTCAATTCCAGTTGCGGGGCGCTTGCATTTGCCCAGATAAAACCGACCAAAATAAACCTGTCCCTTTTTGGGGCTCTTCGGGGGTTTGTGTGGGTTAGCCGCCCGGTAAAAGTGCCCGCCTAGC
>CAUAJK010000070.1:0-5036 GCA_958429345.1 uncultured Collinsella sp.
AGCGGCTCAAACGAAAGGAACCCTGTATGGAGTCCTCCGCCTACCCGATGCTCTTTAGCCCGATCAAGGTCGGTACGACCGAGGTTAAGAACCGCGTCTTTATGCCGCCGGTATCTACCAACCTGGCCGATCACGGATATGTGACCGACGACTTGGTCGATCATTACCGTGCCCGTGCCAAGGGCGGCGTTGGCCTGATCATCACCGAGGTCGTGACGGTCGAGCCCACCTATACCTATCTGCCGGGCGACATGTGCTGCTACGACGACACGTTCATCCCCGGCTGGGAAAAGCTCGCCGCCGCCGTGCATGAGTACGGCTGCAAGATTATGCCGCAGCTCTTCCACCCCGCCTACATGGCCTTTAACATTCCGGGCACGCCGCGCCTGATCGCTCCGTCCTTTGTGGGCCCGTCCTATGCCCGCGAGGCACCGCGCCCCATCACGGTCGATGAGATTCACGAGCTCACGCATCAGTTTGGCGACGCTGCCGTGCGTATGCAGAAGGCCGGTGTCGATGGCGTCGAGGTCCATGCGGCGCACGCCCACGGCATGCTCGGCGGCTTTTTGACCCCGCTCTACAACAAGCGTACCGACGAGTACGGCGGCTCGCTCGACGCTCGCATGCGCTTCCTGCTCGAGGTCATCGCCGAGATTCGCGAGCGCTGCGGCAAGGACTTTATCATCGACGTCCGCATCTCGGGCGATGAGTACACCGATGGCGGCCTGACCCTCAACGACATGATCTACGTCTCGCGTCGCCTGGAGAAGGCCGGCGTCGACATGATTCATGTGTCGGGCGGCACCACCATCAAGCGCGGTTCCGCGATTCCTGCCGCCGGTACCCAGCAGGCCTCGCACGCTGCCTGCTCGCGCGAGATCAAAAAGCACGTCAACATTCCTGTCGCCACCGTCGGCCGCATCAACGAGGCCTGGATCGCCGAGGAGCTGATCGAGGACGGCGCTGCCGACATCTGCATGATGGGCCGCGCCAATCTGTGCGATGCCGAGTTCTGCAATAAGGCCGCTGCCGGCAACGCCGACGACATCCGCCCCTGCATTGGCTGCCTGCGCTGCCTGAACGGCATTATGTTCGGCAAGCGCATCTCCTGCACCGTCAACCCGGACGTGGAGCGCGACGAGGCCGGCTACGAGCCTGCCGCCGAGGCCAAGAACGTACTGGTTGTGGGCGCCGGTCCCGCGGGCATGGAGGCGGCGTTCATTGCCGCCAAGCGCGGTCACAACGTGGTGCTCGTGGATAAGCAGGACGAGCCGGGCGGCGAGATGCGTATCGCAGCCGTTCCGCCGGCAAAGCAGGAACTCACCCGCGTGATCAAGTATCAGTATCGTCGCCTGGCCGAGGCCGGCGTGAAGTGCGTATTTGGCACCGAGCTTACTGCCGAGGACATTCAGCGTGACTACGCCGGCTACGAGGTCGTCCTAGCTTATGGCGCCGAGCCCATCGCTCCGGCCTTCATGCAGGGCTTTAAGCAGGTTATGACGGCTGACGACTTGCTGGGTGGCAAGGCTTTCCCGGGCAAGAAGATCGTTATCGTGGGCGGCGGCACCGTTGGCTGCGAGACGGCCGATTACTTGGCCCCGTTGGTCAATGACCTCTCGCCGGCCAATCGCGATGTCACCGTTATCGAGATGACCAAGACGCTCGCCGCCAACGAGGGCGGCGCCGGTCGCGCGGTGCTCATCACGCGCATGCTCTCCAAGGGCGTTCACGTGCTGACCGAGGCCAAGGTGACCGAGATCACCGAGGACACCATCAGTTACGAGAAGGACGGCGAGGTCCGCACCATCACCGGTGCCGATACGCTGGTGCTTGCCATGGGCTATCGTCCCAATACCAAGCTGGCCGACGACCTTGCCGCTGCTGGCGTTGCTGCCCACGTACTGGGCGATGCCCAGAAGTGCGGCAACATCCGCGATGCCATCGGCGACGGCTACAAGATTGCCTGCGAGCTCTAGTCAACCCCTTTGCACCAATCGATTGCAAAAATCGGCGGCTGCCCTGTGTGTTGGGCAGCCGCCGCCTGTGTTTTGCCAAAGAAAGATTATTGTCGGGCCCTAAATGCCCTTTGCTTCTGCTCCCTCCGCAATCATGTTGCGGTTATACACCAGGTGCAGATACATCGCGTCGTGCGCGGCGGTGGGATTGCGCGAGGCGATGGCGTCGGCCACATCGCGGTGCGTGCGGATAGTTTCCTCGACGAGCTTTTTGCCGGTCACGTCGATAAAGAGGGGGACGGATGCCTTGAGCACGCCCATCAAGCGGGGAACGACGAGGTTTCTGGAGCTCTCGGCAATGGCATTGTGGAACGCGGTGTCGGCGGCGGAGTAATCCTCACCGGCCTCGGCCAGGCGCTCGGATTCGTCGCAGAGCTCTTTGATACAGACGACCTGGTCGTTGGTTGCGTGCTCGGCCGCCATGCGTGCCATCTGCGGCGGCGCCACGGCCCTCTCGCACGTCAACGATGCCGGTTTTTGGATGTGCTCCTCGTTCCTGGAGATTGACGAGAAAACCACCCTCAAGTCCTGGACCATTATGGAGACGCTCATCGGCCTTTCGGGTCTTGCCTGCGCCCTGGTGATTTCGTTCTTCGCCTAGTTCGCGTAGCTAAGCATCTTTTGCCGAGTGCATCGCTCGGTACCAATTTACACCTGATTCATTAACCAACGATTGGTACAACCGTTCAAATCAAAAGAGGAGAGCATCATGGACGAGAAGACCAAGGCACAGATTCAGCAGGAGGCAG
The DNA here is from genome assembly GCA_958429345.1 of uncultured Collinsella sp. GTDB lineage: Bacteria > Actinomycetota > Coriobacteriia > Coriobacteriales > Coriobacteriaceae > Collinsella. The sequence continues at coordinate 2,765 of CAUAJK010000070.1, forward strand.
CCGACCTGGTTGCCAAGCTGCAGCCGCGTTCCGGCAAGTTTCGCACCATCAGCCCCGAGATGGACCCGCTGCGTCTGGGGTCTGGCTGGACCATCGAGGATCTGGACAAGCCGCAGGTCATTATCGAGTCGACGTTCGGCGACTCGCACCCGGGTTCTGCCGGCCTGTTTGAGCTGGTCGAGGAGGTCCGTGCTGGCGTTGCCGAGGCTGGCGGTCACGGTGCCCGTTACTTCTGCACCGATATCTGCGACGGCGAGGCCCAGGGCCACGACGGCATTAACTACTCGCTGCCCAGCCGCGACATGATCGCCAACATGATCGAGATCCATGCCAAGGCCACCCCGTTCGACGCCGGCGTCTTTGTCGCCAGCTGCGATAAGGGCCTGCCTGCGAACCTCATGGCCATGGGCCGCATCAACATCCCCTCCATCGTCGTTACCGGCGGTGTCATGGATGCCGGCCCCGATCTGTTGACTCTGGAGCAGCTCGGCGCGATTTCTGCCCGCTACGAGCGCGGCGAGATATCCCGTGAGGAGCTTGAGTTTGCCAAGCACAACGCATGCCCCAGCTGCGGCGCCTGCTCCTTTATGGGCACCGCGTCGACCATGCAGGTTACCGCCGAGGCCCTGGGCCTTATGCTCCCCGGCACGGCCCTGCTGCCCGCAACCAGCTCCGATCTGCGTGAGTTTGCGCGCGAGGCCGGCCGTCAGTCCGTGTGGCTCTCCGAACACAACCTGTGCCCGCGCGACATCGTGACCAAGGAGTCCTTCGAGAACCTCATCATGGTCCACGGCGCCATCTCCGGTTCCACCAACTCGCTGCTGCACATTCCCGCGATCGCCCGCGAGTTTGGCATTGAGATGTCCGCCGACGATTTCGATCGCCTGCACCGTGGCGCCCACTACCTGCTCAACGTTCGCCCCGCGGGCGAGTGGCCGGCGCAGTTCTTCTACTATGCGGGCGGCGTGCCGCGCATCATGGAGGAGATCAAGTCGATGCTCCACCTCGACGTTATGACCGTCACCGGCAAGACTCTCGGCGAGAACCTCGAGGACCTCAAGAACAACGGTTACTACGAGAAGTGCGGTCGTTACCTTGAGAAGTGGAATCTCAAGCGCGAGGACATCATTCGCCCGTTTGACCAGGCCTTTGGTACCGACGGCTCCATCGCCATCCTCCACGGCAACCTTGCCCCCGAGGGCGCCGTCGTCAAGCACACGGTTGTTCCGCGCGAGATGTTCCAGGCCACGCTTAAGGCGCGTCCGTTCGACTGCGAGGAGGACGCTATCCACGCCGTCCTGACGCACGAGGTCAAGCCCGGCGACGCCGTCATCATCCGCTATGAGGGTCCCAAGGGCTCCGGCATGCCCGAGATGTTCTATACCACCGAGGCTATCGCCAGCGACCCCGAGCTGGGCGCGAGCATTGCCCTGATCACTGACGGCCGCTTCTCCGGCGCCTCCAAGGGCCCGGCTATCGGTCACGTTTCGCCCGAGGCTGCCGTGGGCGGTCCGATTGCCCTGATTGAGGAGGGCGATCTTATCCGGATCAACATCCCCGAGCGCTCGCTGTCTATCGTGGGCATCGCCGGCAAGAAGATGGAGCCGGCCGAGGTCGACGCCGTCCTGGCCGAGCGTCGAGCCGCTTGGAAGCCCAAGGCTAATCGATATACCTCCGGCACGCTCAAGTTCTTTACCGAGCATGCGGTTTCCGCCATTCAGGGTGGCTACATGGAGTAGCGCCCATGCGCATCAAATATCTCCTCTCATAGATGCGCGGCACAAAGAGCCCCGAGCCACGTCACCGGGGCGCGTTGTTCAGCGCCGCCGGGGCGCTCCACTCAAACGACAAGAGACGTCTTACGCAAGCGCCCGCGTCCGTGGATAAAACCACGGGCGTGGGCGCTTCACTTTATTCCCAGCCCTTCCACACGTCAGGCTCGTAGCCAACGGTTGCCTGGCGGCCGTTGCGAACGATGGGCTCACGAAGAATCTGCTGGTTATCGAGCACCTTTTCGAACTTCTGGTCGGCAGCAAGATACTGTACGAGCGCAACCGTGTCGGCATCTTTCGCCTTTGGATCGATCACAGCGTCGATCCCGCCGACGGCGCGCGCCACGCTTTCGAGCTCGCCTTTGCTCATCCCCTTTTCCTTCAAGTCGATGAACTGGAACTTCACACGACGTTCCTTGAAATAGCGCTGCGCTTTCTTAGTATTGAAGCTTTTCTTCGTGCCGAATATCTGGATGTTCATACGTACCGCCTTCGCTCAA
>CAUAJK010000071.1:0-4363 GCA_958429345.1 uncultured Collinsella sp.
ATATCGGACACAGGGGCCGCAAGGGCCCTTACACCAACTTTCTCGACACTACCTTAAAAATCCTCGAGGATCCCTCAAGCTATATCGAAAGCCGCGACTACCTGAGCTGGGAGCGGTTCTTCACCGATGTGTTGATCAAATACTCGGCAGACACTCGCTACGCCTACAGAAAGGCAAAGCTCAATGAGCAGTACCTGAGGCCGCAGGCGATGAATGCAGTTGCAAACGTCTTGCCCGAGTGCCTGAAGGCAGACTAGATACAGCGGGGAGGGCCAAGTTGGTCCTCCCCGCTTTTGTTACGCCTTCTTGATCACGTACGCCAATCCAATATCGCAGGCACAGCGTACGATTGACGCGAAGAACCACGATGCTGGCAGCGTCATAAGCAGAGGCTTGCTCACGCTCGGTTCCAGCCCCCTTGGCGCGCCGTATAACCAATCCACATCAGCAGCACAATAGCAGCTCACGCCACGGCTTCGGCCTAAACGTATACCCGGCAAGAACAAAGAACACCGGCATGTGAAAAAGCCCAGACCACCAAGCGGTCCGGGCTTAACAAACGATGGTGCTCCATGGCGGATTCGAACCGTCGACCTTGGGATTAGAAGTCCCCTGCTCTATCCAACTGAGCTAATGGAGCAAATAACCGCACGCCCAAGCAAGCGCAAGCCTGTCAGGCGCAAGTAATTATAACCTAGTTGAACTGCTCGCGATACGCCTTGCAGACCTCATCGACTGGGCCGTCCATGCGAAGGTCACCCTTCTCAATCCAAACGGCACGCTGACAGATGCGCTCAACCTGCTCCATGGAGTGCGAAACAAACAGAACCGTCACGTCACCGCTCTGGATAAAGTGCTGGATGCGGGCCTCACACTTCTGCTGGAAGAACACATCACCGACGGACAGCGTCTCGTCAACGATCAGAATATCGGGCTCGGTAATCGTCGCGATTGCAAAGGCGATACGCGCCACCATGCCCGAGGAGAAGTTCTTAAGCGGCATATCGACAAAGTTCTGAAGCTCAGCGAACTCGATAATGCCGTCAAAGTTGGCGTCGATGAACTCCTTGGTATAGCCGAGCAGGGCGCCGTTCAGATAGATGTTCTCGCGGGCGGTCAGCTCGGGGTCAAAGCCGGCACCAAGCTCAATCAACGGCGCGATGTTACCGTGCACCTTAACGCTGCCCTCACTGGGCTCAAGCACACCGGCGATGATCTTGAGCATCGTGGACTTGCCGGAGCCATTGGTGCCGACCAGGCCCACGACCTCGCCACGATGAATATCAAACGAGATATGCTTGAGCGCCCTAAACTCCTCAAAGAACAGCTCGTGCTTGGCAAGCTTGATGAAGTACTCCTTGAGGTTGGTCAGCGACTCGGACGCCATGTTAAAGATCATGGTGACGTCGTCGACCTCGACAGCCAGAGGCTGCTCGCTGTAATCAACAACAGATTCAGTCATCACAGCACTCCTTAGATGTAGAGGATGAACTTGCGCTCGGACTTATGGAACACGGTGTAGCCAATAACAAGCGCAAGAACCGCCCAAGCGACGCACATACCAAACGTCATAAGCGAGGGCGTAGTCTGGAACAGGAAGATATCGCGCATAAACTGCAGGTAGTTATACATGGGATTCGCATAGACCAGAATGCGCACGAGATGCGGCATTTGCGCAACGAAGTCGGTCGTCCAGAAAATAGGCGTGATGTAAGTCCACGCCGTAATGACGACGCTCCACAGATGCATGACATCGCGGAAGAAGACCGTGAGGGCGGAGAGCATCATGCCCAGGCCCATGCAGAAGCACATAAGCAGCAGTAGGCAGACAGGCAGCAGAATAAGGTGCCAAGAGGGCATAACACGGAACCACAGCATAACAATAGCTACGGCGACCAGAGAGAAGGCAAAGTTAACCAGCGAGAAGAGCACCTTCTGCACCGGGAAGACCCAGCGGTGCACCTTAACCTTCTTGAGCAGCGGGGCAGCACCCACGATCGACGTCAGAGCCTGGTTCGTAGACTCGGACATGACGGCAAAGGTGACGTTACCCACAATCAAATACAGCGGGTACATCTCGGGCGTAATCGAGCCATTGCGGCCCTGGGCAAAAATCGTCGAGAACACGATGGCCATGACAATCATCATCAGCAACGGATTGAGCACCGACCATGCGACGCCCAGAACGCTACGGCGATACTTGATCTTAAAATCCTTGGTAACCAGCTGACGAAGGATAAACGCGTCCTTCTCAAATTCGTTCTTAGCAAACGTCGCAGGCAGACTGCGAGTTTCTTGTTGCTTTGTCTGATCCGACACGGATGCAACTCCTTTACTCGTAATCGTTGACAAACGAACAGTATAGACCCGACGGCCCTGCAAACGATTCGCGCAACAAAACTGGAGAACTAACCCACATCTAAGGATGACAAGTCCAAACGGCTATACTTTCAAGGATTGAATGTGTAAGGAGCATTGAGTGAATTCTGAATCCATCGCCGTCATCATCCCCTGCTACAACGAAGCGCCCACGATCGGCAAAGTCATCGACGACTTTCACCGCGAGCTTCCGCAAGCGACGGTCTATGTCTATGACAACAACTCGTCAGACGATACCTCACGCATCGCCACCGAGCACGGCGCCACGGTCCGCTTTGAGCCCCGTCAGGGAAAGGGCAACGTATGCCGCCAGATGTTTCGCGACATCGACGCCGATTGCTACCTGATGGTCGACGGCGACGACACCTACCCTGCCGAGGCGGCCAAGGCCCTCTGCGAGCCCATCCTTAACGGTACGGCCGACATGACCGTAGGCGATCGCCTTTCAAACGGCACCTACGCCGAGGAAAACAAGCGCGCCTTCCACGGCTTTGGCAACAACCTGGTCCGCGCCATGATCAAGTGGATCTATGGCTACAGCTTCGATGACGTCATGACCGGCTACCGCGCCATGAGCCGCCCGTTCGTTAAAACCTTCCCAGTGCTTTCCGAGGGCTTTCAGATCGAAACCGAGCTCTCGATCCACGCCGTCGACCACCGCTGGCGCATCAAAGATGTGCCCATCGAGTACCGCGACCGTCCCGAGGGTTCCGAGTCCAAACTCAACACCGTGAGCGACGGCATTAAAGTCGTTGCGATGATCGGCACGCTGTTCAAGGACTACCGCCCGCTGAAGTTCTTCAGCCTCGTTGCGCTTCTGTTCGCGGTATTCGGCCTCGCCCTGGGCATGCCCATCGTTGTCGAATATTTCCAGACCGGCCTCGTCCCGCGCTTCCACACCGCCATGCTCGCCGCGTCGTTTATGTTCCTGTGCGGCCTGAGCCTTGCAACCGGATTCATCCTCGATTCCGTGGCAAAGGTCGAAAAAAAGCAGTGGGAGGTCAACGTGTACAGCAAATACGCCTACGACGACCAGCCTGGCAGGTCCGCCACCACGCCAAGCGAGAGGTAGATCTTCCGCAAAATACTATTGGCACCACTGCGTAGATAGCCACCAACAAGAAAAGCCGCCGTTAACAAGCGGCGGCTTTTGCTCTCGAAAAGTTAATAGCGGCTAGAGCGTCTTGAGGTACTCCCCCAGCTCTTCCTCCCAGTCGGGCATGTGGAACCCGACCGACTCGAGCCTGGACAGGTCGAGCGCGGAGTGGACCGGGCGCGGGGCGACGGGCCCCTCGGCGCCGGCGTAGTAGTCGGCGGTGCCGACGGGGACCACCTTGTCCCCGTTGCCGTTGGCGGCCTCGAAGACGGTGCGGGCGATGTCGGCCCAGGACTTCACCGCGCCGGAGCCGGTGCAGTTATAGGTGCCGTAGGGGGCCTTCGAGTCCAACACGTGGAAGATGGCCTCGGCCATGTCGCGCGTGAAGGTCAGGCGGCCCAGCTGGTCGTCGACCACGGTGACCTGTTCCAGCCTGTCCTCGGGGTCGGCGACGCGGTCGGAGAGGCCCTTCATGGTCTTGACGAAGTTGTGCCCCTCGCCGATGACCCAGGAGCTGCGCATGATGTAGTGGCGCGGGCACCCCGCCACGGCGATGTCGCCGGCGGCCTTGGTCTGGCCGTAGACGGACAGCGGGCTGAGGGGCTCCTCCTCGTCGTGCACCTCGGCGGTGCCGTCGAAGACGTAGTCGCTGGACACGTGGACGAGCGTAATCCCGTGCTCGGCGCAGGTGCGGGCGAGCAGGGCCGGCCCGGTCGCGTTGGCCTTCCAGGCGATGGTTCGTCCCTCGGGGGTCTCTGCTTTATCCACGGCCGTGTAGGCGCCGCAGTTGATCACGGCGCCGTAGAGCGACCAGTCGTACTGCGCGTAGGCCGCCGGGTCGGACATGTCGAAGGTGTCGATGTCGCAGAAGTCGAAGTCCTTCGCCAC
>CAUAJK010000072.1:0-4231 GCA_958429345.1 uncultured Collinsella sp.
GCGTACATGACAGCCTTGATGGTGTGCATGCGGTTCTCGGCCTCGTCGAAGACCTTGGAAGCGGGGCTCTCGAAGACCTCGTCGGTGACCTCCTGCTCGGTGATGCCGAACTGCTCGCACTTCTCGGCGCCAATGGTGGTGTTGGTGTCGTGGAAGCTGGGCAGGCAGTGCAGGAAGATGGCACCCGGGTTGGCCATAGCCATGACCTCGGAGGTGACACGATACGGGGTGAGCTGAGCGATGCGCTCGGCCCAGACCTCGTCGGGCTCGCCCATGGAGACCCACACGTCGGTGTAGATAACGTCGGCACCGGTGACGCCGTCCTTGACGTCGGTGGTCAGCTTGATGGTGCAGCCGTTAGCCTCGGCGATGGGCTTGCAGGCCTCGATAACGTCGTCAGCGGGCATGCACTCCTCGGGGCCGCAGGCCACGAAGTTCATGCCGAGCTTGGAGCAGACGACCATGAGGGAGCGAGCGACATTGTTCTTGCAGTCGCCCATGAAGACGAGGGTCTTGCCCTTGATGTCGTAGTTGAAGTTCTCCTGGACGGTCAGGATGTCGGCGAGCATCTGGGTGGGGTGCCACTCGGTGGTCAGGCCGTTCCACACGGGCACGCCGGACTTAGCAGCGAGCTCCTCGACGTCGTCCTGGGCAAAGCCACGGAACTCGATGCCGTCATACATGCGGCCGAGAACGCGGGCAGTGTCCTCGATGGACTCCTTCTTGCCCATCTGCGACGAACCCGGATCGAGGTAGGTGACGCCCATGCCCAGATCCATGCCGCCGACCTCGAAGGCGCAGCGGGTACGAGTAGAGGTCTTCTGGAAGAGCAGAACGATGTTCTTGCCCTCGAGATAGCGGTGCGGAACGCCAGCGCGCTTCATATCCTTGAAGTTCTTGGAGAGCTTGAGCAGGTACTCGATCTCCTCGGTGGTGAGGTCGAGAAGCTTGAGGAAGCTACGGCCGGAAAGGTTAACACCCATGGTTTGATTCCTTTCGAAGAAATGAATTACGTAAGTATTAGTGGTGCCCGTTTAACGGGCGAAGCCGGTGCGGTTGTAGGGGGACCGCACCGGAAACGGAAAGACTTAGAGGTCCTCGCGCCAGAAGGGCATGCTCATGCAGCGCGGGCCGCCGCGGCCGCGGGAGAGCTCGGCGGAGGGCACGACGAGAAGGTCCAGGCCCTCCTTGTACAGCACGTCGTTGGTGACGGTGTTGCGGGCGTAGACGCAGATCTTGCCGGGCTCGACGCACAGGGTGTTGGAGCCGTCGTTCCACTGCTCGCGGGAGGCCGCGATCGGGTCGCCGCCGCCGCAGGGGATCAGCTTGACCTGGTCGACGCCGGTGGCGGCCTCCAGGACGTGCTCGAGGGTGTCCTCGATCAGGCGGATGTTCACGTCGCCCGGGTTCTTGCCGGCGGTCAGCTCGTAGACGCGCAGGGTGCCCATGATGGCGGGATGGATCGTGAACTTATCGACGTCGATCTGGGTGAAGACCGTGTCGAGGTGCATGAAGGCGCGCGAGACCGGGATGTCGAAGGCCAGGATGCGCTCGACCTTGGAGTCGGAGTTCCAGAAGATGTTCTGGGCCATGACGTCGATCGCGGCGGCCTGGGTGCGCTGGGAGATGCCGACGGCGAGGGTCTTCTCGTTGATGTTCAGCACGTCGCCGCCCTCGGTGTGGAACTGGCAGTCGCGGCGGAAGTACAGCGAGACGTCCTTGTAGTCGGGGTGGTACTTGAAGACGTACTTGCCGTACAGGGTCTCGCGGTTGCGGGTGACCGAGTACATGCGGTTGAGGTTGACGCCCTCGCCGACGACCGCGAACGGGTCGCGGGTGAAGTAGAGGTTGGGCATCGGGTCGATGATCAGGTCGGACTCGGACTCGGAGTTGACCAGGGAGTCGAGGGTCGTGGACGCCGTGAGGGGCATGTCGATCTCGGACTTGGTCATGCCGGCCATGGTCTTCTTGACGAACTCGAGGTTGTCCTCGATGGAGTCCAGCTTCTCGCGGACGATCTGCGGCATGTGCTGGCCGCGGATGCCGGCCTCGGCGATGTACTGGTCGGTGAACTCGGCGCGGGCGCCGGGGACCTGGTCGAACACCTCGGCGACGAGGTTCTCGAGATAGAGGACCTCCACGCCCTGGTCCCTCAGGATCTGGGCGAAGGTGTCGTGCTCCTGCTGCGCGACCTCCAGGAACGGGACGTCGTCGAACAGGAGTCGCTCGAGCTCGTCGGGCGGCAGGTTGAGGAGCTCGTCGCCGGGACGGTGCAGGCAGACCTTCCTGAGCTTGCCGATCTCGGAAGGCACGTGCAGACCTTTCGTCATGGCCTCCTACCTTTCTTTCGGGCCCTTGTCAGGGCCGATTCGTTAGCGCCCCTCCGTGTGAGGCGTTATTGCTGACGACATATTTATATCCAAAATCAGCTCATACTTCCACCTTGCCCCCGAACGGTTTTTTATAGGGGGTGAACGGCATACACATATACTTCACGCATGGCACACTTCATCTTAATAAAGCGTATTTACGTGCTTAAACGCGTTTTAATCCTAAAATCAAATGGAACTAAACTTTGCTAAACCACCCTCATATTGCATATTTCCAATAAAGCTATGAATAGAATTAGCGGTTCATACCGTGTCTCAACCATTTTCATTTTTATTCAGAAAAAAGTTTGTCCTATTCATTTCTGGTAAATAAATTACCGTTTACCAGACGCTTGATACCGTTCACCGGAAACTCAGTATAAGGCCCAGCGGATACCGACTCGCTTTACGGCTCCATTTGTAACAACTTGACTTCTCGGTATAGAAAAATGGACCCGCTTCCCCTAGGGAAACGGGTCCATTTTCGATTATCTTCGGCCAATTTAGATAAGGCCCTCGAAGACCATCGGAATCCTAGCGATCAAACTCCGCCAGCGCCTCGTCCAAAAGCCTCAGGCCCTCACGCAGAACGTCCTCGCTCGCGCAGTAGCCCAGGCGTGCGCCACAGGGAAGCTCAAAGCGGCTACCGGGCACCAGCAGCACTCCCCTCTCGGACAGCAGGCGCTTGCAGAACTCCTCGTCGTCCTCGGGAATATCAAGCTGGATAAACGAGGTAGACACGCCCTGTGGGGCCGTCCAGGAAACGCGATGCTGTGTATCGATCCAAGCCTGCGCGATATCGCGGTTGTCAAACACGATCTTGCGATTGCGCTCGAGGATCTTATCCTTGTGTTCAAGCACATAGGTCGCCAGGGCGTCGTTGAACACACCGCCGCAGATCATGGTGTAATCGCGATAGGTACGGATGCGGTTGGACACCTCTTCGTCTGCCACGACCCAGCCCACGCGGGCCGCAGGCGTCGAATAGGTCTTGGACACCGAGTTGGTGACAATGGCATTCTCGTACACGTCAGCCATCGACATAAAGGCCTCGGTGTTCTCAAGCGGCAGATACACCTCGTCGCACAGCACGTAGGCGCCCACCGAACGGGCGATCTCGGCAATCTGGCCGAGCATATCGGCATCGAGCACCGTACCGATGGGGTTAGATGCGTTGTTGATGCAGATAAGCTTGGTGTTGGGACGCACCAAGCGCTTGAGTTCCTCGATATCGGGCTTCCAGCCGAGTTCCTCGCGAAGCTCCCAATACTCGACCTCGGCGCCCAGCGTGCGCGGAATCTCGTAGAGCGGCGCGTAGGTGGGCCACTCGGCGATAACATGGTCGCCGGGCTCGACCACAGCCATGATGGCGTTGAGGTTAGCGCCCGTGCAGCCATTGGTCTGCAGAATGTGATCGGGATTGACCTCCCGACGATACAGCTTGGCAACCTCGGCCTTAAACTCCGGCGAGCCCTCGATCCAGCCGTAGTTCATCTTCTCGCGGTCCAGGCGCTCGTAGAACGTGGCGCCGTCCCGTTCATCGAGCGCGCGCAGCTCGCCCATGGTGAGCGACGAGATCGTCGACTGGGCGATGTCCCACGTGGCGCTCTTCTCCCAAACGTTGAGCCATTCCTCAACGCCAATCGTCTTGATGTCCATGGCCAAACTCCTTACAAAAGCAGTCATCCAATCGTGTTGACGTTCCTCATACAAGATTGGGGCGGTGCGAAAACCCGCACCGCCCCAATGGGAGACATCTAATGGCAGCTAGATGTATGTATTATGACCTGTACGGGTCCTTGAAGACCTTAGAGGTCCTCGCGCCAGAAGGGCATGCTCATGCAGCGCGGGCCGCCGCGGCC
>CAUAJK010000073.1:0-4185 GCA_958429345.1 uncultured Collinsella sp.
AACTACCCGCTCGCTACATCATATGCTGCAGGATCGCTCGGCTCGCGTGCGCAGAACTCCAACTACTACCAGTCTGCGGCCACGGCCTCCGAGCTCGAGAAGGTCTTCAGCGGCATCTCAAGCTCTATCACCACGGGGACGGGCTATCCCACTCACATCGAGGACGGGTTTGGCGCGCATGAGGCCGGTTACATTACGTTTACCGACACTCTGGGCGACTTCATGCAGGTTGACGGCTTCCACAGCGTCCAGATTAACGGCACGTCCTTCCCGGTCGCCGGCATGTTCACCGAGGGCAACACCGACACCTATACGTTTGAGGGTACGGCAAAGGACCTAGTCGTCACCGTCGAGCGCGCGGGCGAAGCGAACCCGCGCCAGGGCGATAAGGTTACCGTCAAGGTGCCGGCATCGCTCATCCCGCTGCGCGAGTACAAGATCGATAAGGCAAAGGGCACCTTTGAGGTGGCGGACATCGATGCCGTCAAGCCTCTGCGCGTGACGTATGCTTCGAGCGTCAAGGGCGTCGTGCGCGACAACCTTTTCACGCCCGCAAACGTCGCCGGGCTCACTGACTATATCGATGCCAACAGAGATCACGACGCCAACACAGTAAGTTTCTTGGCTAACAAGTGGTCCGGCGGAGACTTGGGCGATACGTACGCCAGCTTCCGTCCGTCTTCTGCCAACAGCTACTACTATCTCCAGAAGGTGACGCCTCTCTACACTGATGAGGCGTGCACCCAGCGTGCAACCGGGAGCCTCGAAGACGCCGCGACGTACTACTACAAGGACGAGTACGTTATCCGTGGTGATGACGGAAAGCCAAAAGATGCCTACATCGCGGTTGCCATCGGCGGCAGCATGATCTCGAGCTTTGAGGGGGCCCTTACCTCCGACGGTACCGGCTATGCGCTTGCCAAGGGCACCGCGCGCCTGCTCATCATCGACCAGCTGCACACCGAAAAGACCGCCGTGGGTGGTAACGCCACCGGCACCGCCCGCGATGTGCTCAATCCCGAGTGGAATGACAGCTCGAGCCTGGCCCGCGCAACGCAGGTCAACGCCCATCTGGGCAACAACGGCAAAATTACGTTTGGTTTAGGCACCAAGCCCGCCGCGCTCGATACCAAGGCAAGATTCGGCCTGACCAAGGTTCTCGAGGGTCGCGCGTGGACCGATGCCGACAAGTTCACGTTCGAGATTGGTCTCGCGTCCGGTGACCGCGATGCCCAGAGTGTGCCTAAGACAAGCGTTACCTTGACTAAGAGCGACGCAGACGGACAGGGTCACGCCGCTATCGACTTCGGCGCCATCACCTACACCAAGGCCGGTACCTATGTCTACGAGGTCTTTGAGAAGGATGGAGGCGCAAGCGGTATTGCTTACAGTACCAACCGCGCCAGGATCACCGTGGTGGTCACCGTCGATAAGGCCGGCGTGCTTTCTGCATCCGTCACTAAGGTCGAGAATCCCACATTCACCAACACATATACCTCCGAGTTGAGCTATTCTGCCGCCGGCGGCCTTGTTATCACCAAGACGCTCAACGGTCACAGTATGGCGAAGGGGCAGTTTGCGTTTACCGTGAAACCCCAGGACGCCGCCTCTGCCAAGGCGCTTGGCCTGTCAGAGGGCGACAACACATTCATGACGCCAGCTGCCGCAGACGGCGTGACGGTATCCATCGATGTCCTCGGCGGGCGTGACGTTACGTTTACGCAGGCAGATGCCGGCAAGATCTACAGCTATACCGTTAGCGAGAAAAATGGCGGCGCCTCGGGCTATACCTATGACACCGCCGAGCGCACGATAACTATTGCCGTGACCGACGACGGTGCGGGCAAGCTCACGGCTACCACGACCGTTACCGGTGGCGCCACGGGCAGCAAGACCTACACCTACGCCACAGGTGAGACGTCCGAAAAGGCAAAGGTCCCGTTTACCAACAGCTACTCCGCCTCAACCGAGAACCAGGGCGGATCGACTGCGGCTATCATCGCCGTCAAGGAGATGAAGGGACGCCCGCTTACTGACGGCGAGTTCACGTTCCATCTGGCCTATGCCGGCACCACTACTCCCCTCCGCACGGTGCGCAACAGCAAGGACGGCACCGTTGGCTTTGGGACCTTCTCCTATGACACCGCCATGCTGGCAGACCTGGTCAAAAGCGGCCACGCGACCAAGAGTACGAACAAAGACGGCAACTTTGAGTGGACCGTTGAGTACGTGGCATATGAGGATGAGTCCAGCCTGCCCAAGGGCGTGAGTGCTGAGCTTGCGAGCTTCACCGTGATCGTGCACATTGTTGACAATGGCGACGGCAGTCTTAAGGCGACAGTACAGACTGAGGGTGAGGGCAAATGCGTATTCCGCAATGTGTACTCCACGGGAGATCCAGTGACCATGCGGCTTAACGGCACCAAGTTGCTGACCTCGACCGATGGTCTCACGCCGGCGAGCATCAAGGACAAGTTCACCTTTACCGTGACGCCCAAGGAGGACGGAGCGCCTATGCCCGAGTGCGCGACCGCAACGAACGATGCCGACGGCAACATCGATTTCGGTGACATCACCTTCACCCTTGCGGACCTCAACCGTGCCCTTGGTAACAATGGCACGGCGGATCAGGACGCTTTGGAGCTTGACGCGGCAGTGACCGGTGATGAAAATGCCCAGGCGCTTGACGGAGCCGACGGCATTACTGCAAAAAGCGCGCCCGCAGGGGACGATACGACGTTCGAGCTCGAGGGACCTGCGGCATCGGACGAGGCCTCAGTGAGCGACGCTCCTGCTACCGATGAGGGCAGCGGGGACGTGGCGCCGGTTCCTGTCGAGAAGTCCGGTCCCGTTGGCGATACCATCATTGAATCCGATGAGCCCATGTTGCTCGGCATGCCCGAAATTGAGACCGTGGCGCATAAGATCGCCGATCCCGCAGCACCTGCGGCAACGAAACCCCGCTCCCATACCTTTGTCTATACCATCCGCGAGAGCGGAAGCGCCCCCGGCGTCGCCAACGACCCCGCGAGCACGCGCACGGTTTCTTTTACCGTGACTGACGACGGCGCAGGGTGTCTGACGGTCACGCGTGACCCCGCAGAGGGTCCGGCCTTTACGTTCACCAACAGCTATAGCGTAGAGTCGGTTAGCTCGAGCGTGACCGACCAGCTCACGGTTACCAAGAAGCTCGAAGGCCGTGCCCTTGTCGCCAAAGAGTTCACGTTCGAACTCGTCGAGGGCGATACCGTGGTGGCGACGGGCACCAATGCCAAGGACGGCAGCATCGCGTTGAGTTCCATCACGTACGACAGGCCCGGCACGCATACATATACTCTCCGCGAACACGACGCGGGAAAGCACGATCGCGGCATGACGTTTAGCGGTGCCTCCTATATTGTGGTGACCACGGTTAGCGACAACGGAGAGGGCAAGCTTTCGGTGAAGCATGCGTTCGAAGACGCTCAGACGAAGAAGGTGACTTTCACCAACGTCTATCGTGCTGCTCCTGCGAGCGTCAAGATTACAGCGATTAAGACGCTTGTCGGGCGGGACCTCAGAGATGGCGAGTTCGCTTTCACGCTTACGGGCGAGGGCGATGCGGTGGATATAAGTCGAACCGCCAAGAACGATGCGGGCGGCAACGTATCGTTCGACGAGTTGACGTTTGAGGCGCCCGGCGTCTACACCTTCAGGATTTCCGAGGTCAAGGGTACCGAAGAGGGAATGACTTACGACGAGAGTGTCTATACGATCACGGTCGCCGTTGTTGACAACGGAGAAGGTCAGCTCGAGGCGTCCCTCAGCTACACCAAGAATGGGGAGGCTGTCGAGGCGATTGAGTTCTGCAATACCTTCACCGAGCAGAAGACTCCCGAGAAGCCCCCGGTAAAACCGGATACGCCCATACCGCCGACCATGCCCAAGGGACCCGGCAAGCCAGGCAAATCTGGCGGCATCGTCACTCGAAGCTTCCTGCCCCAGACTGGTGACACCGCTGCGGTGGCCATGGTCATCGCAGCAGCACTCGCCATCGCGGGAATCGCCTTCATCGTCTACGGACGACATCGGCGCTAACGCCTTGCGCGATACGACGTAGCTTCGCCCACTCCCCTCAAGGGTCCGCTCCGTTGAACTGCGCCCCAAAACTTGGACGGCTTAAATAAAGACTACGCCACCAGGGAC
>CAUAJK010000074.1:0-4007 GCA_958429345.1 uncultured Collinsella sp.
AACCCGCGACCCCAACCTTGGCAAGGTTGTGCTCTACCAACTGAGCCATGTCCGCTTGCGGGTTATTAATTTACGCGAGTTGTCCAAAAGACGCAAGTACTTTTTTCAAAAAACTTGTCTGCCGCATGTTCTTAGTAGCTAAACGCGCTAAAGCGATTGGCTAGGCACACGATTCCAGCGCTCCGCTAAACAGCTTCACCATCTGCACGCGCGTGCCGGCGCCATCCGTACGACGAGCAACCTCCACGTTATCGACGAGCATACGCATAAGCTTGATACCACGGCCGCGCTCCTCAGATGCGACCGGTTCGCTCGTTTCATCGATAGAATAGCCGGCACCTCGATCAAGCAGCTCAACCACAACGCGATCGCCATAGGCCTGAACCGTCAGGACGCACCCAATACCGCCTGCATGGTCATAGGCATTACCCAGCGCCTCCCCCGACGCCAATGCGACATCGTAGCGCTCGTCACGGCGCAACGGAAGCGATTCAAGGAGTTCGGCGATGCGATGTCGGTAGTATGGAAGATTCTCGATACCCTGACGGACCTCGACGCTCTTACTCCAGCGAGGCAGCTCCCCCACCGGAATGGCGGGAATAGACTCCCGTGCCGGCCCCGCGACATGAAGGATATCGACAAGACGAGCAATCTCCAAAAAGCGAACAACTTCACCTGATGCATTGACGAGCGAAAGCAGGCCTTCTCGCCTCATGAGCTCACGAGCGCGCGTAAGCAGGAATGCCAAGCCCGTCGAATCGATAAAGCTAACAGCCTGACAGTTGATGACAACACGACGCACGCCGTGGCCAATCAAAGCATCCAACCGCCGACGCAGCGCAGGCACCGTGGCGATGTCGATATCGCCTGGTGGCGTCAAAACCGCTATGTCATTCCACTCATTCATACGACCATGGTTCCCCAAAAAAGCCCACTCGATGCATTCGTTTCCCCAACCGTGCGGATTCAGCCCGCCCAGCGTCGTCTATGAACGACCCCGTAAAAACTCAAGGGACACCAATGCGATGTCATCGTCCAGCGCCGATTCGGTAAATCGGTCAAGCTCGCCCAAGACCTTGCCGCAGATTCCCGATACGCCCTCCCCCGAAACAGAAAGCAGAAGATCGCGCAAACGCTGCTCGCCAAAGAACGCTCCGGTGCGGTCGCGGGCCTCAATCGTTCCATCCGTATACATGAAGAGCATGTCACCAGGAGCGAACGTAAACACGCCCGTCTCGTAGACCATGCTCTCAAAGGCACCGATCACGCCCGATTGGCACCCAAGCAGCTCGACCTCTCCCCCACGAGCCTCGCCGCCACCCAGCGGCATCGACTCTGGCCTGATGACCATGGTCGGAGGATGGCCCGCCGAACAATACGTTGCGCGTCCGGCTTTAAGGTCAATCTTGGCGATAAAGGCCGTCACGAACGTCTCGACCCTCGAGAAGCCCATGAGCATGCTGTTAAGGGAGCGTGCCATGCGGGCCGGTCCAGCGCCCTCCCAGGCATATGCCGTCAGGGCCGTCTTGACGAGCGCGGACATCGATGCAGCCTCAATGCCTTTGCCAGACACATCGCCCAGAATCATGACGGCGCAGTCGTCGGGAAGACGGATGAGCGTATAGAAATCGCCGCCGACCAACGCCGAGTTCGTGGCCGACAGGTACACCGAATCGGTTGCGATACCCGGAACATCCCCCAGGGAATTTCTCATGCCGATCTGAAGGGTCTGAGCAATATGGCGCTCCTCGCGCTTTTGAGATTCGCCCTCGTAGATCAGTTCAAAGTCATGCGCTAAGTGCACCAAGTAGTCATATTCAAGGTCATCAATCGGCTCTTGGCTACCATCACGAAGCAGCAGCGCGCGCGTCGTCGGGCTCTTCGCAACAGAAGCAGGAACAATCGCGTCGTTACTGTGCCTGCCATCACCCTCAGAGCGCGGGCGCCCCGCCTCGATGCCGGAGTCAACGTAGAGACCTTGACAAGGCAGACCGTGCGCCCTAAGCCAGCCTCCCATAGGCATCGATTCGTCAACGCGAGTTATACGGACGTGTTTAAGGTCCTCGGCACTCGTACCGCCCAAAACAGATGCCTCAAAGCCATCAGGGCCAGCCCCCAGACGTGCCGCTGGCGCCGTCGTGGAAAAGAAAAGCTTCTCGGGATCGTCCGGCAAAGCAACGCGACTGCCGCCTTCAAAATCTATGACGTAGGAATCCAGACTGGCGTCATACTCAACAGGGCAAAAATGGCAGTTAAGCATATTGCAGATCTCGGACGATACCGCCTGGGTAGCCGCGGCGGAATCGTCTAGAAAGGCAAACAACTCATCACGCAAGACATTGAGCGAGCGGCCAAGCTCGGCCGTGCGACGGGAGCGAAGGCTCGATGCCATGCCGACCAGCTGGATAGACAGGTAATCGCAAATGACCTCGAGTACATTAACGTCATAGGCGAGCGGTGCTTGAGGGCGTTTCCAACCAACTTCCAGCACGCCAAGAATCTGCGTACCGTAAAAAACGGGAAGACAGATCTCGCTGCGGTACGGAGGCATATCCTGCATGCGCAACAGGTGCTTAGAACGATTGTCCAAGTCCATAAACATACCGGAGGCGGCCTTATCACCCTCAAGGTCCTGTTGAATCGACAAGCGACAGGCACGCGACTCACGAAGAACATACGTCGGAATGCCAGCGCCATACGGCAAAAACTCAGGCAGGTAGCTGTCGTACAGCTCCTTGGAAACACCGCGAAGTTTAAAACCGCCGCTCTCAGAAAAATAGATAGCGGCACCCGAAGCATCGAGCGTTCCTACAAGCTGGTTCAAAACGGTATCAAGTAGGCTGGGCAGCTCATCGGAGCCCACGGTACTCATAATGACCGAGAGCGTGCCAGAGAGGCGTTTGTTCGCCACTCTAAGCTCCGATAACGCACGCTTGAGCTGACGGTCGTGCGAATACTGTTCTTCGATGCTATGGAGCGCCACCAGGACACGTGGCGCGCGGCGCCCAAAGATACGCGGAGGCGTAACGGAACCCGCGCGAACCAAGACGGGAATAAAAGACCCGTCGCTCAGCTTGAGCATCAGCTCGCTCTCGGAGCCATCGGTCTCAAACGGCAGACGATGTTCGGTCGCGCGCTCAAAGGCAGACGAGTACAGAACGTCTTTGACATCACCGCTGATGACGTCGGAACGTTCCTCGCACATCAGGTCGAGCAAACGGTTATTCACATGCAGAATGGTTCCGTCGAGCTCACAGATGATGACAGCATCGCTCGTGATCTCGACTAGTTGGGCAACGTCTGCCCACTCGTTGCGTTCAAGCGTTTCCATCGTGGACCCCACCGTCTATCGGTAACAAAAAAGCCTCCGAAGAGGCTTCTCAAATGCGATGGTGTCGGAGGCGGGACTTGAACCCGCATGACCAAAAAGCGGTCACTAGCACCTCAAGCTAGCGCGTCTGCCAATTCCGCCACTCCGACATGCTATGTTGTTGATTCGCGGTCCGTTTTGTTGGACCCG
Source organism: uncultured Collinsella sp. (assembly GCA_958429345.1). Lineage (GTDB taxonomy): Bacteria > Actinomycetota > Coriobacteriia > Coriobacteriales > Coriobacteriaceae > Collinsella. Next base: position 3,521 of record CAUAJK010000074.1, read on the forward strand.
CGCGTTCAACGAGGAAGATAATAACCTATGATTCGAGAACTGTGCAAGCACTTTTTTCAAAAAAGTTTACGAATTTGTAAATGCGCTGGTAGATCTATATGTTCGGCCCCGAATCGGTGTTGCCTCCCGGCGCGTCCTCGGGCATGAGCGATATTTTGTTGCGCACTTCGTGCTGCAAAATATCGCTCCCCCTGCGGAATGCGCCGGGAGGCAACACCGATTCGGGGCCTGCAAATATATACTTCAGGCACAGTTCTCAAACATGTTCTGGGGGCTGATGCAAATTTGGTGGCTCGGCTAAGCCGAGCCCTTATATAAGGAGGCCGGAGCTAAAGCTCCGGCCTCACTAACTTTCCTATTAGATTAAGTGAGCGATCGAGGAATCGCACTCCCCCTGCCGAGTTACCGCAGGGTCCGCCCTGAAGTTACTTTTCAGAACATTCCGCACTGATATTTTCTGTATTGAAGACGTCGATGATGCACCCGT
>CAUAJK010000075.1:0-3898 GCA_958429345.1 uncultured Collinsella sp.
ATGGCATTTTTGCGCGCTGCCCTTCATGAGCTGGCGCAGCCGCGCCTGACCGTTCCTGTGCTCGACGCTTCGGCCATCGGTATTTCGTTTGTCAAACGTGATGTCGACACCGCGAGCCAGACGATGTTCCTGCTCAACGTGGGCGAGCTGCTCGAGGACTACACCCGCGCCATGAGCGAAAACGAGCTCATCAACTCGCTGCTCGATGTGCCCGACAAGGCGCAAAAGGTCGTCGGCGATACCGAGGTAAGCGTTGCCGCGACCGAGCTTGAGCCTGGCGACTTGGTAGCCGCGCGCACCGGCATGTCCATTTGCATCGACGGTGTTGTCGAGCAGGGGAGCGCCATGGTTAACCAGGCGACCTTGACTGGCGAGCCGCTGGCCGTCGAGCGCAGCGTGGGCGACGACGTGTTTGCCGGCACCGTCGTGGAAGATGGCAGCATCTTGGTGCGCGTGCGCGCCAACACGGCTCAGACCAAGCTCCGCTCGATCGTCTCGCTCGTGCAGACGGCCGACTCGCTCAAGTCCGAGGGCCAGTCGCATATGGAGGACCTTGCCAATAAGATTGTCCCGTGGAACTTTCTGCTCGCGGGCCTTGTCGCTCTCACCACCCGCAGCCTCATCAAGACCTCGGCGGCGCTGATGGTCGACTACTCGTGCGCACTCAAGCTCACGGGTTCCGTCGCCGTCATGACTGCTATGAGCGATGCTGCCAAGATGGGCGTCATGGTCAAGGGCGCAAAGTACTTTGAGTCGTTTGCCAAGGCCGACACCATTGTGTTTGATAAGACCGGTACGCTCACCGAGGCACAGCCGCGCCTAGCTTGCGTGCTCACGACCGACGGCTGGAGCGAGGACGAGGTCCTGCGCCTTTCTGCCTGCCTGGAGGAGCATTTCCCGCATCCGGTGGCACGTGCCGTGGTCACTGCGGCATGCGAGCGTGGGCTCGAGCACCGCGAGCGTCACGCTGCGGTCGAGTACATCGTGGCACACGGCATTGCCTCGTCCATCGAAGGGCGTCGCGCCATCATCGGCTCCGCTCACTTTGTGTTCGATGACGAGGGCGCACAGCTCGAATCCGACATCAAGGAGCAAATCGAGTCCCAGATGCAGGGGCTGTCGCCGCTGTATCTGGCGGTCGATGGCAAGGTCGTCGGCGTGCTCGGTATCGAGGATCCGCTCAAACCCGGGGTCCGTGAAGCCATTGCCGACTTGCACGCGTTGGGCGTAAAGCACGTGGTCATGCTCACGGGCGACTCGGAACGCACGGCCGAGCGCATTGCTCGCGAGGCAGGTGTCGACGAGTTTAAGGCCGAGCTGCTGCCCGAGGACAAGTACGCGTATGTGGAGCGCATTAAGGGCGAGGGGCGCCATGTTGCCATGGTGGGCGACGGCGTCAACGATTCGCCGGCGCTCGGTTTAGCCGACGTGGGGCTGGCCATGGGCGGCGGAAGCGACATCGCCAAGGAGGTCGCCGATATCATCCTGACCGATACGGATCTTGCCGCGATCGTGCGTCTGCGCCGCATGAGTCAGGGGCTTATCGACCGTCTGACGAGTTCGTATTCCAAGGTGATGCTCACCAACTCGGCGCTGTTGGCATTGGGTATTACCGGCATGATCACTCCGCAGACTTCGTCACTGCTGCACAACGGCTCAACGATCGCCTACAGCCTGGGCAACGCAAAGGCTTACCTGCGTTAGCGTTTTCGATTGAGTATATGGCCTGCATTCGGGCGGCACCGCAGCCGCCAGGGTGCAGGCCTTCTTTTGTTTGACGAGAGGCTAGCTCAGATATATGCTCGTGCTAGCAATGCTAGTAAATGCTGAAGGTGAGGTTGAGATGGCTACCGTTGGCAGCATGGCACAGGTGAATGTTCGCGTAGATCGCTCGGTTAAAGAGCGCGCCGAGGAGGCGCTGCAGCTTTCGGGCAGGTCACTGCCCGAGCTCATCAAAAAGGTGGTGGCCAAGGTCGCGCAGGGTGGCGGGCAGTGCGAGGAAGTGCTTGCGGCCGTCGACGACCGGCAGCAGACCGTCGCGCACGATACTCCGTTCGCCGCATCATGGGCGGCGGCGGATCAGCTTTACGCGGACCTGGGCATCGCTACGTCGTCCGTGTCCGACGATCGCGATTGGGACGCAATCTATTCCGAAGCCATGGACGAGCGCTATCGCCAAAAGGGGATGATCCTGTGAGCGGGGCGCCTCTCAAGATTATGGTGGACGCCAACGTATGGGTTGATTCGTTTTGCGTCGACCATGCCGAGTCGCTTGCCGCGCGTGCGTTTATTGGACAGGCGACGGAGGCGGGGGCATTGCTGTTCTTTCCGGTGCATATCGCCAAGGACGTGCTGTACGTTGTCCAACACGAACTGAAGCGCAGCGTTCTTGCCAGCGGGGGAGCGCTCGACGAGGCATCTGCCCGTGCAATTGGCGATGCGGCGTTGGCGTTTGTTCGGAACATGACCGAAAACGCCACGGCCGTGGGCGCAGATGCGTCGGACCTTTGGCTGGCCGACAAATACTTAGCGCTCCATCGCGATTACGAGGACAACTTGGTGCTCGCCGCGTGCAAGCGCGCACAGGTCGATTACTTGGTGACCAACGATCGTAAGCTGCTCGAACATGCCGATCTTGCAGCAAAGACCCCGCGCCAAATGATGCCAATTCTGGCTTTGACCGCACGCGGCGTCGCGGCTATCGGTTGACGCGAACCGTTTGCGGGCCTCTTGGACGACGCTGCGCCAAGGGGCCCGCGTCTGCTATTTACAAAAGCTCGGCCTTAATGGCGGGACTTTCTGCGAGCTGCTCGGCTGCCTTTTCGTCGGAGCTGTCGAGTGCTGCCAGGCTGCGGTAGACCCACTCGTTGACCTGGGTGTTTTTGACGCCTGCGGTCTGCATAAGGGCGCCTACCTCGCGGATTGCTGCGAGCAGATCGGCTTTGGGACCCGCGAGCTCGACCTCGACGCCGTGGTAGGCGGTCACGCCGCGGTTTTCGCTCACGTGGTCGATAAAGCCCTCGACGGTCTCAAGCTGCTGGGCGAGAGCTGCATCATCGTCAGCGTCCAGCGCGACGAGTGCGTTCGATACCGTGAGGGCGGGATGTCCGCAGGGGACAAAGCCTTCGATGACATCCATAGCTTCGGTAATGGTTGAGCCCAGGCCCGCGAGGGCATTGACGAGTTGCTGTTTGGTATCCATAACGGTCCTTTCGACGGGTCAATTTTGCTTGGCGAAAATATACGTGACGCGATCGGTAGCAAAAGTGCGAAGTGCGGCGCACATTGGGGTCTTCACAGCTCGTGCATAGAACAGCTGTCCGCTTTCAGAACGTGGTAAGATAACACTTCACAAGCGGGGCTCGCCCCGTATGTTCCTTGAAAAGTCGACGGGTGTTGGGTGCTCGTGCCCAATGCCATCCAGACTTTCCCGACATTCGGGGGCGACTGGTTTCGACACGATAGCTCTGAGAGAGGAAGCAAGCCGAGGTCTCCTCGCCTCGTTAAACAGGGGTACCGTCAAATTGAATTGACAACAACTCTTCTTTTGAGCCTATGGCTCTCGCTGCTTAGTTTATAGCGGCGCGTCAACCCGGTGATTTCCCCGACACCGGCGCGACGTCATTTTAGGGGAATGCTCCTGCGCACGTAATCGGTATGGCGCGGGCTAAGACCGAACCGGTTAGGACACCGCGAGCGTGTCGCTGCGCGCAAAGCGTCCGAGACTAAACCAGCGACTGAGCTTGGAGATGCCAATCAGGGGGCTTTCGTGGACCGGAGTTCGATTCTCCGCGCCTCCACCAATAGTTACAGGCAGGTAGAGAAGTGTCTCTACCTGCTTTTTTATTACTTATAGATACCGCGGAGAATCGAACTCTGTGCAGGGCGCGAGCGTTAA
>CAUAJK010000076.1:0-3611 GCA_958429345.1 uncultured Collinsella sp.
CGGCCCTGCCGGGGCGCGAGGCGTAGGGACTACCCACACGAACTCACGAAGGCTCTAATTTAGGATGGGGCTCTTTTAGCTGCCCGCAAAGTAGTCGTTGGGGACGTTCTTGTTTGACTAGTCGTTTAAGAACGTCCCCAACGACTACCCGGGGGAGTTGCCTTCCCTCGTGGCGGTCTTCTAGCAGAAAAACCAAGTGAGTAGGCTTTTTGCAGGAGGGCAAGCACGCCCCAAAACGCCACAGCTCTGACCTGCAGTTTTATAGATCATTTGTCGCGATGTGCTCGGCAAGTTCAAAAAAGTCTACTCACTTGTATCTGAGACGCACCAGATTGGCAAAAACCGCCGCGAAAGGGCCCCTGGTCCCTTCGCGGCGGTCATACGCCTCTGATTTTGCGACGGTTTTGTCCGCTTGTTACTCGCTGTAGCGGGTGGCAATGGCGGCTCGCACCATGCCGGTGCTCATGAGGTAGGTCACCAGGAAGTAGCCACCGTATGCTGCCAGGAAGATTGCACAGGTGAGGCTCACGGTGCCGCCGATGCTCATATTTCCGAAAATGCTCACCAGCTCGATGATCACCTTAAGTGCCACAAAGGAGTGCGCCAAGCCCACTGCCAGCGGGAACAGAAAGAATACCGCTTGCTGCGCCATCACCGAATGGCGAATCTGGCGGTCGTCGCAGCCAATCTGTGCCAGCACACGATAGCTGCGGCTGCCGTCGGCCACGTTGGAGAGTTGCTGGATCGACAGAATCGCCGCGCATGCAACGACCAATACAAAGCCGATGTAGATGGCTAGGTAGCTAATAAGACCGTTCATTTGCGCTGCCTGCGTGTACATCTCGGAGCGTGTGATGAAGGTTCCCCACGACCCCGGCTCCTTGCCGTCAACGAGCAGATTGTCGAGCACAGTGTATTTAATGCTCTCGTCTGCCTCGGTCGTATCCATCCCCTGTTTGTAGTTAACGAGCAGGCTACTGGAATACGGCTGCAGATTAAGTTGGGACAACAGCTCGTCGGCAACGACGACGGTACCCCCATTACTGCCCATCGCCGAGTTGGCGATGGCCGCCGTATCTTCGTCCGACTTATCGGTTGCGGGCTTGAGCGTATGCCCGCCCAAGGTAAGGGTATGGCCGCCAGCCATATACTTGGTGTACAGGTCGACCAGCTCGCCGCCCATATCACACGTGAGCAGATACTGGTCGTGACCGATGTGCACCGGCTCCTTGCCCATCATCTGGCGCAGTTTGTTGTACTGACTTGCCGGCGTCACAGACAGGCCTGTCATGTCGGCGCTGCTGCCCTCGAACGCCTTGGGGAGCTTTTCGCCCATGGTCTTGCACATCTCACTTGGAGTCACCGAAGGATTCGAGCCGCCAAACGGGTAGCTCAGATACGAATCGATCTGTACATGCTCGCCGGCAACATCGGCGATATTGACTTTCTTGCCGGTCTCGTCGTTGTTGTCCGCTGACTTGCCTTTAATACCGTCTGCAACGTTATCGGGGTCGACGCGATCGCCGTGCCATGCGGAGTACAAATCGACCGTACTATCGGCCAGCACCATGCGATCGGCCTCAGACGGATTGACATACTCTTTGTAGTAGTCGAGCGTATCGGGCGCGTAATAGATATACGTCTGCGACATGTCGGCCGGATTATAGCGCTCCAGGTTTTCGTTCATCACGTTGGCAATCGACATACCGCACGTCACCGAGGTAATGGCGAGGAACAGGAGCATCGCGATGACGCCCATCGAAAAGCACACCGTATTGACCTTGGCCGAAAGCTGACGCACGGTAAACATGTTGAGGCCGCGCCAATACACGCTGCGCAGGCTCTGCAGCAGCTTGATGAGCATGCCCGAGAGTCCCCAGAACAGGGCAAAGGTGCCCACGGTAACCATAGCGGTCGTAATACCAAACTGGTTCATGGCCTCTTGCAGCTTGCTGTCCGTCGCGGTTAGCGGGAACCCATCACGTAGCAGACGGTAATAGGCCACGCCCACAAGCACCACGCCCACGGCAAAGATGGCAATCGCGATCCAGGGGTTGCGTGTCTTGATGCTCTCGTTGCGACGCTCGGCACCCATAAGCTCGATGAGTTTGGTACGACGCACGGCGCGAAGGTTCAGCAGTAGCGTGAGCACAAACATTACGAGCATGCAGGTAAGGGTCAGGTTGAACGCATGCACTGAGAAAAAGAAGTGGAAATTGGCGATCTGTGTCTTAAAGAGCGAGGCCGTAAAGAACGTCATGAGCTGGGAGAGTCCCACACCCAGCACAATGCCGGCGACAAAAGCGCCGACCGAGACGATCACGGTCTCGAGCGCCATGATCGTGGCGACGCGCCCGCGCCCCATGCCGAGCACCTGGTACAGGCCAAACTCCTTCTTGCGGCGTTTCATGATGAAGTTATTGGCATACACCATCAAAAAGGCCATGACACCGGCCAAAAAGTACGTCAGGTTGCCGAGCATGCTGCCCATAACCTGCGCCAAGCCCTCTTCATCGATGCCGGCGATGTCGACCTGCATCGAGATGGTGTTAAAGGCATAGAAGACCGTGACGCCCAGGGTGAGCGTCAAAAGGTAGACGAGGTAGTCGCGGCCGGCGCGGCGGACGTTGCCCCAAGCGAGTTTACAGAGCATCGGAGCCCTCACCGCCCATCATGGCAACGACCTCCATAATGCGGTCGAAGAACTCTCGGCGGTCGGTGTCGCCGCGGCGCAGCTCGGTGAAGATCTTGCCGTCGCGGATAAACAGCACACGGCTCGTGTAGCTGGCGGCAAAGCTGTCGTGCGTGACCATGAGCACGGTAGCGCGTAGGCGGCGGTTAAGGGCCTCCAGGCTCTCGAGCAGCAGGCGAGCGCTCTTGGAATCGAGGGCGCCGGTGGGCTCGTCGGCCATGATCATGGTGGGGTCGGTGACGAGCGCGCGAGCCGCGGCAACGCGCTGCTGCTGACCGCCGGACATCTGGTAGGGATACTTGTCGAGCACCTGACTGATGGACAGGCGCGCGGCCACATCCTGCACTCGGGTCGAGATCTCTGCCGAGTTTGTGCGGGCGATGGTGAGCGGCAGGGCGATGTTCTCGCGTGCCGTGAGCGTATCGAGCAGGTTGGAGTCCTGGAAGATAAAGCCGAGCTCCTCGCGGCGGAACTGCGAAAGCTTAGCCTGCTTCATGCGTGTTACGTCCTGCCCGTTGATGCGGATGGTGCCGCTCGTGGCGCTATCGATGGTCGACACGCAGTTGAGCAACGTCGACTTGCCCGAGCCCGAGGCGCCCATGATGCCAACGAATTCGCCGCGGTTGACGGTAAAGCTGACGTCGTTGAGCGCGCGGGTCACATTGCCCAGCGCTCCATATACCTTTTCGAGATGCGCGACCTCCAGTACCGGAGTCGCCATGTGCGTGGTTTGCATACCGAGTCCTTTCTTGCAATTAGTCTACGGCATCTATAGTCGCAAGAAGACGAGTCGGCTACCATCGATATGGCTTACGCTTGCCTTACCGTTGTGTAAGGTAGGGGTAGTCTTTTTGGGACGGGGCTTTTTTGGAGCCTTCGTGAGTTCGTGTGGGTAGTCCCTACGCCTCTCGCCCCGGCA
>CAUAJK010000077.1:0-3549 GCA_958429345.1 uncultured Collinsella sp.
GCATCATCGGTGACATCAAGGGCAAGACCTGCATCATCAACGACGACATGATCGACACCGCTGGCACCCTGTGCGCCAACGTCAAAGAGCTCAAGGCTATGGGCGCTGGCGACATCTACGTCTGCGCCACCCACGGCATCTTCTCCGGTCCGGCCATCGAGCGTCTGAACGACGCCCCGATCGTCGAGTGCCTCGTCACCGACGCCATTCCCGTCGAGGTCGGCGGCAAGATCAAGACCATCTCGGTCGCCGAGGAGTTCGCTCAGGCCATCTCCGCCGTTTACCACGAGGAGCCCGTCTCCACGCTCGTCGGCGGCGACTTCGCGCTGTAGTCGCATCGTCCTTGTAACCCGGCGCATCGCCGTCGGAACAGAAGAAACCCCCGCGCTCCCCCTTGCTTCGCAAAGGTCGCGCGGGGGTTTCTTCTGTTCCGACGGCTCGCTCTGCCGCGGCCGCGCTTTTGTCTGGTGGGATTTCGCTGAAGCAAAGCCTCGCCTTCGGCGGGCGTGGTAGCCTTTGTCGTTGATTGAACTATTTGTGTAACGGAAGGACAAATATGGCAGCTGCACAGCCGCTTAAGATTCGCATGGTTGCCGGGCTTGGCAACCCGGGCGAGGAATATGCCGAGACCCGCCACAACGCCGGCTTTAAGGCAATCGACGAGCTGGCCCGTCAGGCCGGCGTCACGTACTGGAAAAACCAAGCAGGCGCCGAGGTCGCGCTCATCAATATCAACGATGCTGAGGAAGAGGGTGGCAAGCGCCAGATTGTGCTGGTCAAGCCGCAGTCGTACATGAATACCTCGGGCGGCCCCATCTCCAAGCTCTGTCGCGAGTACAAGATCAAGGCCGAGGAGCTGCTCGTAATCCACGACGAGCTCGATATTCCCGCCGGCGACGTGCGTGTTAAGGTGGGCGGCGGCCATGCCGGTCACAACGGCCTGCGTTCCATCATCGACAAGATGGGCAGCCGCGACTTCAGCCGCATCCGCACCGGCATCGGCAACCCTCCCGGCAAGATGGCCGTCGCCGACTACGTTCTTAAGCAGCTGCGCGCCCGCGAGGCCGAGGATTTCCAGGACACCTGCGCCCGCGCGGCCGACGCCGCCGGCCTGGCGATCGTGCACGGCGTGGTCTATGCCCGCGACCATGTCAACGGCGCCGCCTCCGCCAACGGCAAGCACTAAAACCTATCATTTAGGAACAGGTTTATTTTGGCAGGTTTTACCTGCGGAAACGCCCCAGTTGCGGCATCGCAATCAACCGCGCGCCGACATACATGCATAGCACCCCAAAGGTGGCCGGCCTCATCACAACCCGAGGCCGGCCCCATTTGCCGTTTTACCTGATAAAACCGACCAAAATAAACCTCTCCCCCTTTGGTAGGCCAAAGTGGATAAACCCTGCTCCCAACAGCCGAAGACACACGTAAGTGACATGTCCATGAGGGTATAATTTGCACCGTATGTCTGCACAACGCCTGTGCGCGTACGGTTTTATTCGGGCCACCGTCCTTTTCCGTGGAGGCACGGTTCGGTAGCCCTAACAAGAGAGGGGTTCTATGTATAAGATCCTGGAGAAGACGCAGTTCTCTGAGAAGGTGTTCAAGTTCCGCATCGAGGCGCCTGCAATCGCCAAACATGCGCACGCCGGACAGTTCCTCATGGTCCGCGCCAACGAGACGGGCGAGCGTGTCCCGTTTACCCTGGCTGGCTGGAACGGTGACGAGGGCTGGGTCGAGTTCATCTTCATGGTGATCGGCAAGACCACCGAGATGCTGTCCACCTACGAGGCCGGCGAGTCGCTGCGCGACGTCGTGGGCCCGCTGGGCGTTCCTACCGAGATGGCCGAGGGCCCCTGCGCTGTCATTGGCGGCGGCGTCGGCCTGGCAATTGCCTTCCCGGTCGCCAAGCACCTGGTCGAGACCGGCCACGAGGTGCACGCCATCATGGGCGCCCGCACCAAGGACCTCCTGCTCATGGAGGACCAGTTCCGCGAGCTCCTCGACGAGGACCACATCCACATCACCACTGACGACGGCTCCTACGGCGAGCAGGGCGTTGTCACCGCTCCGCTGGAGCGCCTGCTGCAGGACAAGGCCGTGAGCCAGGTCTTCTGCGTCGGCCCCGTTCCGATGATGAAGTTCTCGACCCTCACCGCCCAGAAGTACGACACCCCCATCACCGCGTCCCTCAACCCCATCATGGTTGACGGCACCGGCATGTGCGGCTGCTGCCGCGTCGAGGTGGGCGGCGTGACCAAGTTTGCCTGCGTCGACGGCCCCGACTTCGATGCCACCCTGGTCGACTGGGATGACCTTCGTGCCCGCCAGGCCGCTTATCGTTCCGAAGAGGGCGAGTCCCTCAAGGCCTATGAGGAAAAGAGCTGCGCATGCCACTAGTTAACGGTCGTTTCGTTGCCGATATGAAGTCGCCCCGCACCCCCGATAACGAGGAGCCGGCTGCCGAGCGCGCCTGCGACTTCCGTCCCGTCGACAAGGGCTTCACCGAGGAGATGGCGCTGGCCGAGGCCGAGCGCTGCCTCAACTGCAAGAAGCCGTTCTGTGTCGAGGGCTGCCCTGTCAACATCAACATCCCCCGCTTTATCGAGCAGATCCGCGAGAAGGACTTTGGCGGCGCTCTCGATACCATTCGCGAGGACTCCATGCTTCCCGCCATCTGCGGCCGTGTCTGCCCGCAGGAGAACCAGTGCGAGGGCAAGTGCATCCGTGGTAAGAAGTCCGAGCCCGTGGCCATCGGCCAGCTCGAGCGCTTCCTGGGTGACCGCCCCGAGCTCGCCTCCACGCCCAAGATGGCCCCCAAGAACGGCAAGAAGGTCGCCGTCGTCGGCTCCGGCCCGTCCGGCATCACCTGCGCCGGCGAGCTCGCCCGCAACGGCTTTGACGTTACCGTCTTCGAGGCCTTCTTCACCGGCGGCGGCGTGCTGGTCTACGGCATCCCCGAGTTCCGTCTGCCCAAGGCAGTCGTCAAGCGCGAGATTGACGGCCTGGAGGACATGGGTGTCAAGTTTGAGTACAACTCCGTCGTGGGCAACATGGCCACGGCCGAAGAGCTGTTCGAGCAGGGCTTCGACGCCATCTACGTGGCGACCGGCGCTGGCCTGCCCAAGTTCCTCAACGTCCCCGGCGAGAATCTGCCCAACGTCTTCTTCGCTAACGAGTACCTCACCCGCGTGAACCTGATGAAGGCCAACAAGTTCCCCGAGTACGACACCCCCACCAAGCACGGCAAGAACGTCGTTGTCTTTGGTGGCGGCAACGTGGCTATGGACGCCGTCCGTACCGCCAAGCGCCTGGGCGCCGAGCACGCCATTATCGCCTACCGTCGTACCGAGGACGAGATGCCCTGCCGTCGCGCCGAGCTGCACCATGCTAAGGCCGAGGGCGTCGAGGTTCTGCCGCTCGTCTCCCCGCTCGAGTTTGTCGCCGGCGAGGACGGCTCCGTGTGCGCCGTCAAGGTCCAGAAGATGGAGCTCGGCGAGCCCGACGAGTCCGGCCGTCGTCGCCCGGTGCCCATCGAGGGCGCCATCG
>CAUAJK010000078.1:0-2692 GCA_958429345.1 uncultured Collinsella sp.
TAGGCGGGCACTTTTACCGGGCGGCTAACCCACACAAACCCCCGAAGAGCCCTAATTAGTCGTGGTATTCGCCGCGGTCCCACTTCTCCAGGAACTCGTCAAAGAAGTGCGGGTCAGCCTGAGCCTCGGCGTCGGCCTTATTGCAGGCATCGATCTTGGCGATCAGGGCATCGTGCTCGGGGGTCTTCTCGTAGGGCTCCTCCAGGAAGGCAAGCATGATATCGGCCATCAGGAACTCGCCGGTAATCTTGCCGCCAAAGCCCACGATGTTGGCGTTGAGCTCGCGACGGGCATACAGGGCAGAGGTCATGTCGCGAACCAGGGCGCAGCGGGCGCCGGGAACCTTGTTGACGGCGTTGGTGATGCCGATGCCGGTGCCGCACAGGGCCACGCCAAAGTCGGCCTTGCCGCTGGCAACAGCCTCGCCCACGGCCTTACCGTAGATGGGGTAGTGCGTACGGGTGTGGCTGTAGGTGCCGCAGTCGAGCACCTTGTAGCCAGCCTGCTCCAGGCGGTCGGCCAGATAGATCTTCTCGTCCGTAACGATATGGTCGCAACCGATTGCGATGGTCTTCTTCATCAGAACGTCCTTTCGTCTGAATTCACAAGTTGAGGTAGAAGTTCGAGTTCTCGGTGGCTCTCGTTAGGCCATCTTGTTGAGCATGTCGACACGGATCTGGTGACGGCCGCCGGCGTACTGGGCGCGCAGGAACTCGCGGGCGATCTTCTTGGCGACCTCGGTGCCCACAACGCCCGGGCCCATGGTGACCATGCGCGAGCCGTTGTGCTCGCGGGTCATGTAGGCGGAACGCTCGTCAGAAATGTTGGCGACGACCATGCCCTTGATCTTGACGGCGGCCATATAGGAGCCGACGCCGTACTTATCGAATGCGAAGCCCTGGGAATCCTTGTGCTCCAGCAGGTCCTTGGCAACGGCGGTCGCGGAATCGACAAAGTCCGCGGCAGGGGTCTCGGAATAGTCGACGACCTCGTGACCGTCGGCGATGAGCATCTCCTTGATGGACTCCTTCATCGACATACCGTCGGCATCGGAAGCGATTACAACCCTCATGACATCCTCCTTGAGAGATACGCAGGTGCGTAGTTTCTGTTTGGAAGTGTTGAATCGCGTTCAGGTCCGGGCATCTGAATGTGCGGTTCTTCACTGTTCATGTTTATTTGAACACATTCGAACAGTAACTGCAACAACTATTTGTTTATCTTTGTTCTTTTTTGAACAAATATCGTTCACGGATGATTGCTGACCGTTTGAGCCGGGCGCGGACGTAGCGACCATGTGTTCAACAAACAAAAGGGCGACCGAGAACGTGTCTCGGCCGCCCTTCTCACGGTTGATCTTCCAAAGATCGCTTTGCCGCCTACTCAGACTGCCCGCTCTTCTTGGCATGTCTGGACGGAGCGCTCAAGAAACGACCCGTCAGATAGTTTGCGGGACCGGAGATATCGATCCCCAGCAGCACGTGTCCTAGCCATAGGAACGCCACGAGCACCAGTAGAGGAATCACACACGAGGTCACGATCATCACGATGACGCCTTCGATGAGGTCGGTCACCTGCTGCACGATCTCGTCGGTCATCTGCTTGGCACCGCTGGTCACCGACGTAACAAGGCTCGAGGCCCCATCAGTCAACTGCTCGAGCACGTTTTTGGACTCCGTGGCCTCGGATTTTTTCTTGTTCGATTTTGAGCTGGTCTCGGCTGACTTGTCCGTGGTGTCGGCCGCGTCCGCAGCGTCCGCAGCCTTTTGCTCAGCTTGCTCAATACTTACGCGATACGTTTCATCGACCTTTTGCGACACCCATACGCTCGCGGGCACGAGCGCCATGCCGATCACGGCAACCACCAGTACGCGTGTCGCCACACGGCGCAGGACAGCGCTCGTGCTCCAGCGCCCGTGAATGCCGAGCGACACCGCAAAGAGCACCAACGCAAACGGGATTAAGATGCCCAAGCCAACCGACCACAAAATGGTTAGCAGGTATTTCTCGAGATAGAGCACGGCAAGCACGATACCAAGGTTGCCTGAAAGCTGTGCGAGCTGCTCGGCAACCGGCGTTCCCGTATCACCCGGCAGCGCCGTAATACCCGCAGACAGCGCCACGCATGAAGCCGTGAGCGCCAGTACGTTACCCTTCTTTTGGTCGATGACCTCGATGGTGGAGTCCCAAGTTTTGGTATCGGCGAAATGCGGACGAGCTACAAAGCCCGACAGCAGCGCCAGTACCACGAGCGCAACGATAAAGCCAATCTGCAGCTTTTTGTTTGCGCACACGACATCGGACAGACTGGGCTGCAGCTCGGTTACCGTCGTGTGCTCGGTTATCTGGACAGGACGCCCATGAGCCATCTCGTGCGCGCCTCTTTTTTGTATTGACCCGTTATCCGGCATTTGGATACCTCCTCAGTCCGGCGTTTAATGCGAAAGGAAGTATACCCACCGAGCAAAAATCGAACGGGAGGACGAACGGAGCGCACCAAGACTGTCCCCAATGACTAGTCGTTTAAGAACGTCCCCAATGACTATCTGAATAGGGATTGTTTTGCGCCCGTCGGCCCCTATTCAGTCCCTATTTCACCGCAACTTGGAGGAGGACAGAAAAAGCCCTGTCGCGGGTTGAACCGCGCCCCAAATCTTGGACGCCCTAAATAGCGACTAGGCCGCAAGGGCCT
>CAUAJK010000079.1:0-2616 GCA_958429345.1 uncultured Collinsella sp.
CAACATCGTCGCGGTGGACTACGACCCCGGTGCATCCGAGGTCAACCAGCTCAACCGCATTAAACTCATGATCAGCGTGGCAAAGGAGAACATGCGCGCCGGCAAGGGCTTTAAGCTCGAGAAGGTGGCGCCGCTCGCGATGGACGAGGTCACCGGCCAGATGCGTGCCCACGACGGCTGTGTGAGCTGCGGCTCGGTCGACGAGAGTGCCGTGGCGTCGGTCGCTGAGCGCCTGGGACGCGGCATTAAGAAGTAACTGGCCTGCTATGGGCTAGATATGGGGCAAACGGGTGGCAGCCGTACCGGCTACCACCCGTTTTTGTTGGACATATGTTGCGTAAACACCCCAGCTATTACCCCTTGCGAACTTAGATTTCGGAAGTATGCGGCAAAATCTGAATAGGCCGAGCATACCGGATATGTACAAGCCCTGTACCTGCGGTTTTATTGGCGGAAAACCGGGGTGTGCTCAAGGGTTCCGGAATTTGCCGCATACTTCCGCAAACGACGTCTCGGTGGCACAAAAAATCGCCCTCGGAACCCTGAGATAATGAACATATGTAGCCGTTTGCCGCAAATTACCGTCCGTTTATAGAACCCATGCCCGACGTGCAGCCCTCTTACGGTTGAATAAATACGCATCTATGGAATTACGCAAGAGAGGACCGTTCCATGAGCTACAAGACCGTTTGCGTCGCCGGCGGCGGCGTGTTGGGAAGCCAGATTGCCTTTCAGGCTGCCTACTGCGGCTTTGATGTGACGATCTGGCTGCGCAGCGAGGGCAGCATCGGCCGCACCCAACCCAAGATTGATCACGTGCGCAAGGAGTACATCGCTGCTATCGAAGGCATGGCGGACGGCACGGGCGAGTGGTGTGCCGGTATCGCCGATAGCGGCAAGCCCTTCGACAAAGAGGCGGCACTCGCCGCCGTCGAGCGTGCCTACTCCACACTCAAGCTGGAGCTCGATCTTGCCAAGGCAGTGGCCGACGCTGACCTGGTCATCGAGTCTATGGCCGAGGACACCCAGGCAAAGATCGACTTCTACAAGAAGCTTGCCCCGGTTCTCCCACAAAAGACCGTCATCGTCACCAACTCTTCCACGCTGCTGCCAAGCACCTTTGCCAAGTACACCGGCCGTCCCGAGAAGTACCTGTCGCTGCACTTTGCCAACTCCATCTGGAAGAACAACATGACCGAGGTCATGGCCCAGAGCCAAACCGACAAGCGCTACTTCGACGAGCTCGTCGACTTCGCCAACGACATCCGCATGCTGGCGCTTCCCGTCAACAAGGAAAAGAACGGATACCTGCTCAACTCCATGTTGGTGCCGTGGCTGCTTTCGGGCCTCGACCTGTATGTCTCGGGCGTGAGTGACCCCAAGAGCATCGACCTCGCATGGACGCGCGGCACTGGCGCGCCCAAAGGTCCGTTCCGCGTGTTCGACACGGTGGGCATCCAGACGGCCTACAACATCGTTATGCAGTATCAGAAGGTCCCGGGCCTGGTGAGCCCGCTGCTCAAAAAGATGATGATGCCCTACAACTTTAAGGCCATGGCCTCCGTCCTCAAGCAGATGCTCGACGAAGGCAAGCTGGGCGAAAGCTCGGGCGAGGGCTTCTTCAAGTACTAAGAACGATCCCTCGGGGTCGGAGGAAAACGGATCATTTCCGGCCGCCAGCAGTGAGAAGATGGACCCAGAAATAGAAAGGAGTGGCAATGGGCTGGCTCGGGCTTTGAAGACAAGTTGCTGCAGGCCCAAGGCGATTTTTCGCTCAATGCGGGCCAGCACAGTGTGACCTATCTGCCAAACGACGATACGGTAACAACCGGTCGCTACCAGGTACTGCTGTACGACAACAACTTTGGTGCGGCCGAGAGCTATCCCAAGTTCGACTGGGGCCAGCTGGGCGCCGTGGTGGTGACCGACTACAGCAAGGGAACGCATTCGTTTGGGCGCATCTTTACGGTGGATGAGACCGCGCGCACCTACGAGCTTGTGGACCAGATCGCAGTGCCGTTCTCGGGCTACGTTAGCAGTGCGCAGCGCGTCGGCAATTTGAACAGCATGCTCGTGGCATCGGGTCAGGCCAAGACCTTCACCGAGTACGATCGCTACGGTCTACTCATCGCCACCTACGAGATGGAAGCCGAAAAGTACATCTACCGCGTGTACAAGTACGAGCTGTAGCACTGTGCTTAGGTTTGACCAATGGAGTATGAAAACACGCCGTTCGCCGATGCCCCCTCCGCGAGTGGCAGCCATATGGTTTGATGTCAGAAACATATAGTTGCCGCCAGCCTGCTGGCGACGTTCCCCCTGATATCGGAGGTTCCAGGTATGTTTCACGCTCCGTTAAACAACTATCGGTTGGGCTAACATGGGCCGCCGTGCTATTTCGATAACCCTTGCAGTGGTCTGCCTGGCTGTGCTCCTGGGCGCTACAGGGCTGTTTGCTATAAGCCGAGAAACGTCCTATATGCAGGAGTGCGCTTCCGAAGGGTTTGCCATTGACGGTTACTATCGGGACGACAAGACGAGTCTGGAAACCCTGGCCTTTCTTGGAGCCTTCGTGAGTTCGTGTGGGTAGTCCCTACGCCTCTCGCCCCGGCAGGG
>CAUAJK010000080.1:0-2551 GCA_958429345.1 uncultured Collinsella sp.
AGGACCTGCCGATTCGCTACTTCGACACGCACCAGCGCGGCGACATCATGAGCCACTACACCAACGACATCGACACGCTGCGCCAGATGATCAGCCAGTCGCTGCCCAACCTGCTCATGACGACCATCGTCATCGTCACGGTGTTCTTTATCATGCTGTACTACAGCGTTTGGATGTGCCTGGTCATTGTGGCAGGCGTCGCCTTTATGACCTTTATGACCAAGCTGCTCGGCTCCAACTCCGCGCGTTTCTTTATTGCGCAGCAGACCGAGCTCGGCGTGGTCGAGGGCCACATCGAGGAAGTCATGAACGGCCAGAAGGTCGTCAAGGCATTCTGCCACGAGTCTGCCGCCGAGGCCGATTTTGACGAGCGCAACGAAAAGCTCTTCGAGGTCTCGCAGAAGGCCAACATGTACGCCAACATCCTCATGCCTATCCTTATGAACCTGGGCAACCTGCTCTACGTGCTGGTCGCACTGGCAGGCGGCATTTTGCTGGCGCTGGGCGTGCCCAACCTGAGCATCTCGGGCATGGCGCTGTCCATCGCCGTCGTGGTGCCGTTCCTCAACATGACCAAGCAGTTCTGCGGACAGATCGGTCAGATCTCGCAGCAGATCAACGCCGTGGTCATGGGCCTCGCCGGCGCCGACCGTATCTTTGAACTCATCGGCGAGGAGCCCGAGGCCGACGAAGGCTATGTGACGCTCGTCAACGCGCAGGTGAACCCCGATACCTGGCAGCTCGAGGAGGCCGACCACCACACCGGCATGTGGGCATGGAAACATCCGCACCGCGCAACCGGCGAGATTGAGTACGTGCCGCTGCGCGGCGACCTGGTCATGGACAACGTCGACTTTGGCTACACGCCCGACCACGAGGTGCTGCACGGCGTGTCTGTGTTTGCCAAGCCGGGCCAGAAGGTCGCGTTTGTCGGCGCCACCGGTGCCGGCAAGACGACCATCACCAACCTCATCAACCGCTTCTATGACATCGCCGACGGCAAGATCCGCTACGACGGCATCAACGTCAACAAGATCCGCAAGGCCGATCTGCGCCGCTCGCTGGGCGTCGTGCTACAGGACGTGAACCTGTTCACCGGCACCGTGATGGATAACATCCGCTACGGCAACCTGGATGCCACCGACGAGGAGTGCATCGCGGCGGCAAAGCTCGCGGGCACGGACGACTTTATCACCCGCCTGCCCGACGGCTACGACACCATGCTCACCGGCAACGGCGCACAGCTGTCGCAGGGCCAGCGCCAGCTGATTTCGATCGCACGCGCTGCCGTCGCCGATCCGCCAGCAATGATTCTGGACGAGGCCACGAGCTCCATCGACACCCGCACCGAGGCTATCGTGCAGGCCGGCATGGACAAGCTCATGGAAGGCCGCACGACATTTGTCATCGCGCACCGCTTGTCCACCGTGCGCAACTCCGACGCGATCATCTGTCTGGACCACGGCCGCATCATCGAGCGCGGCAATCACGACGAGCTGATCGCCAAGCGCGGGTATTACTACCAGCTGTACACGGGTGCGTTTGAGCTCGAGTAGGACCGGTTACTGACGGAGGGCGCCCCGAGGGTGGCGGGGCAATTCCTCCGTGCTCAAACATTCTCGCTGCGCTGCGAAACTGCGCGCGGAGGAAATGCCCCGCCGCCCCCGGGGCACCCTCCTGCGCACAATCAGCCCGTCACTTAGAGCGGAATAAAAGATTGTGAGCCCCTGGCCGATTGGCCAGGGGCTCGTTTTGTGTGGGGGTATTTTGGCTGGCAGGTGCTGTATATTATTCGTATAATTTATCGTAAGTTCCCGTACATCGATTGGAGCCTTACATGCCTGCCATTAAACCTGTTTCCGATTTGCGCAATTACAACGAGGTGCTCTCCGATGTCCACGAGGGCTCCCCGGTGTTTCTGACCAAAAATGGGCACGGTTGCTACGCTGTGCTCGACATGAAAGATTACGACCGGTTTTGCGCCATCAGCACGCTGATGTCGGAGCTTGAGCGCGGGCGCAGCTCGGGTGATGAGAGCGGATGGGTCTCGTCGGACAACGTCGCCGAGCACTTCCGCCGCAAGGCCGCAAGCCATGCATAGCTGCGCGGTCGTCTACTCTCCGCTGGCTCTGCAAGATCTCGACGACATCTGGGACTATATTGCCGTCGAAAAGGACAATCCCGCAGCAGCGGAGAGAATCGTAGAGGGCATCCTCGCTCGGATAGACCTGCTCTCCAGCTTCCCGGAGTCGGGCACGCCACTTTCATCGATCCATCCCCTACGCTCCGATTACCGGTTCGTGATCTGTGACAATTATCTCACGTTTTACCGCTATCACCAGAAGGTCTATATCGACCGCGTCCTCCACAGAAAGCGCGATTACCTGCAGATATTGCTTGCCAAATAAAATGATAGCTAATTTGGGACGCTCTCTGAGCGTAGCCGTCAACAGTGAACGCAGCAAAGGAACGCCCCTTTGTCATGCAAAGTCTTTGGAAATCAAAACCACCCCTAAAAGGGGTGGTTTGCTCTTAGGGTATAACCCTTGGA
>CAUAJK010000081.1:0-2538 GCA_958429345.1 uncultured Collinsella sp.
TGGTGCGGGCGACTCTATCGCTTTGTACTACTCCGCCTTTGGTGCAAGCCTCGACGATGCGAATAAGGCCACCGTTAAGGCTTCGGTGAGCTTTATCGGACCGGATGAGAACGGTACCAACACCGTGTGGGCATCCGCCACCGACGTCAAGATGTCTGACGGTTCCACCGCAGCCGACCTTACCGAGCAGGAGCTCAAGGCCGCAGGTCTCACCTATGACAGCAAGGGTACGTCCGGTGCATCGTTCTACCTTGCCAGCATTACGCGCGCAGGTAAGACGTATGGATGGGACCAGTCGACCGGCAGGTACTGGCAGCTGTATATCAACGGCCAGTATTCTCAGAAGATGGCGGGCCAGGTTACCCTCAAGCCGGGAGACAAGGTTCAGTGGGTTTACGCTGCAGATAAAGAGAAGCCCCTGGAGGGCCTCATCGTCAATCCGTTTGTGAACGGTCCCAACTGGGATAGCGACTGGTCTGGCTATACGAGTGCCGACAAGGTAACGGATGCGCCAGTTCCCACCGAGGACGCCGAGGCCAAGTGGATTACGGCCCTCAAGGACCCCAACGATTACAACACCTACGTGTCCGATCCTCTACTCGTTGGCGACTACGTGTATATTGCTGCGGGTTCCAAGCTCTACAAGAAGAATGTCGAAACGGGCGAGACGGTCGAGGCTGGCGAGGCCGCTCTTGCCGCTGCGATCGATTCGAGTTCGCGAATGGTCTACGTAAATGGCTTGATTTTGGTGCCGTTGAGCTCCGGTCGCCTTCAGGCCCTCACGGTCGACACGCTTACTACCAAGTGGGTAACCGACGCGCTACCTGATGGAACCCAGGGTAAGCAACAGTCCCTCTCGTCCGTTACGGTGCGTGACGGCTATGCCTACTTCGGGTCAGCAGACGCTGATTGGTCTAACAGCTACGGCGGATACCTGCTGTGTGTCCGCCTGTCCGACGGCCAGGTCATGTGGAACAAGGCTAACCAGAACTCCGTGGGTTACTACTGGTCTGGCATGGCGTTCGCTGGCGGTTACGGTGTCATCGCCGACGATTCCGGCACGGTGAGCGTCGTCGATCCGGCAACGGGCGACGTCGTCTCGACCCTTAAGGTTGCCAACCGTGTACGTTCCACGGTTCTGGCGGATGGTTCCACGCTCTATGTAGTGAGCAACGACGGCGTTCTCCACAAGCTTTCGGTGGCTAGTGATGGCGGCCTTTCTGAGCTTGATAAGGTTTCGTTTGGGTTCAGCTCCACATCCACCCCGGTTCTCGCCAACGGAAAGATCGTCGTGGGCGGCGCGTCTGCAGACGGCTTTACAGGCGGCTATCAGGGGAAGTACGAGTACCACTACGGTCAGATCGCCGTTATCGACGCGGCGACCATGAAGGTCGAGAATGCCGTGTGCAAGGCCGACGGCAACTATATCCGGCAGTACGGTTACGATGCGGGCGGCGACGTCAAGTCCCAGCCCATCGTCTCGGTTCAGGATGGCCAGACCTACGTCTACTTTACCTCCAACAACAACCCCGGCGGCATCTATCGTTACCGTGTTGGCGACAAAGAGGCGGAGCTCCTCTACACACCCGACACCGCAAACCAGAACTACTGTATGTCGTCCGTCTCGGTGGGATCTGATGGCTCCCTTTACTACACCAACGACTCTGGCAAGCTCTTTGCTATCAAGGGAAATGGTGAGCGCCTCAAGCGCTATACGGTGACTTTCGACGCAAACGGCAAAGACGTTGAGCTTCCCGCCTCGCAGCGCGTTAAACAGGGTCATCTCGCCATTGAGCCTTCAGTGCAGCTTACGCATGCCGGCTACACCTTTGCAGGCTGGTATAAGGATGTCGATTGTACTCAGGCTTGGGATTTCTCCAAAGACGTCGTGACGGCCGATATGACGCTTTATGCCAAGTGGACAAAGAACGAGAGCCCTGTGCCTTCGCCGGTTCCTTCGTCTCGCCCGGTCTCGACCAAGGGCAACGCCTCTTCGACCTCTCTCGTCCTTACTTCGCACGCTACTGTGTCTTTGGCAGGGGTCCTCAAGAGCAATGCGGCGCGGCAGACCGGCGAGCATGAGTCGCTTCTTGCCGGTTTTGGCTCCGATGAGCTCGAGACTTCCGTCGAGAAGTCGTCCGATCGCGGGGCAGTTGTGGTAACCGCTAAGAAAAAGAAAGTCGATCTACCCATCTGGCCGTTTATCGGCATCGCTTTGGGCGTCTGCGTGATTGTTCTTGCAGTGCTTAAGCGCAAAAAGCAAGGCGGTGAGTAGCATGGCAAATTCTGCCCGTAGGAATTCGGGCGCCGCGCAGGCAGTTCGCGTTGTCGTTGCTGTGCTTGCAGCTCTGGTAATCGCTTTTTGCGGATGGTCCGCATATCAGTATGCAAACGGATCCGATCCACTTGCCTTCCTGGGCGGCAATACGCTCCAAACGGTCGAGGAGGGCTCGTCTCCTTCGCCATCGCTTGAGCTTACATCTTCTTCAGTGACCGATGACGATGTCAAAGGGCAGATCGCTCGGCTCAAATACGGTT